>CASEXH010000004.1 GCA_949291945.1 uncultured Bacillota bacterium
ATTGGGGAATGGTCTGTTAAGGTTACCCTTTTTCGCTCTACTGTAATAAATTTAATTTTTTCATATCACCTCTTGACATTTCTTAGCTGGACTTTTCATGCTTCTGTCCGTAAAAAACGGAAAGAGGAATTACGTTTTCCTTCCCATATTTTTCTATAGCAAGAGCCAGACAGGTAGTGCTGTCAATGCCTCCGCTGAATAAAACCATTGCCTTTTCTCCCATTTTCCCACCTCCTATCGGTTATCGACTTTTTCCGGGTACAGATCGTGATGGGTCAGCCGCTCAAAAGCTACTTTTTCCCAGACAGTATCTTTTTTCCCGTAGTTGCAGTAAGGATCGATGGAAATGCCTCCTCTGGGGGTAAATTTTCCCCATACTTCGATATATTTAGGATCCATCAGCCGGATCAGGTCCTTCATAATAATATTTACACAGTCTTCGTGAAAATCTCCGTGATTTCTAAAGCTGAAAAGATACAGCTTCAGAGACTTGCTCTCTACCATCCGCTCACCGGGCACATAAGATATATATATGGCGGCAAAATCCGGCTGTCCCGTCATAGGGCAGAGGCTGGTAAACTCCGGACAGTTAAATTTTACAAAATAATCATTCTCCGGATGCTTATTTGGAAAAGTTTCCAGCACTTCCGGGGCATAGTCAGATGGATAAGAAACTTTCTTATTTCCAAGGAGGGATACTCCCTCCAGCTCTTTCTCTGTTCTTCCACTCATTTTTCTTCACTCCTTAAATTCATAGCCATTCATAGTTTTTCCGGCCGGAGAATGCTCCCCGGCCGGATTATCAGTGTTCTGCGCTTCGTTTTCCTGTAATTCCTGCTGTTTTTCCCGGATAGATTCCCTTTTCCAGGGCTTTCACCAGGATCACTCCCACAATGGAAGGGATCATCTGTCCTATACAGAGATTTACCGCCATCAGCGGATAGGGCATGGAAAGGAAATACGACAGATAGGTAGCTACTCCCAGACCAGGTACCAATATGATCGGAACTGCGATCAGAACCCGGCTCCAGTTTTTCCTGCGGATCAGTACAATACAGGCAGCGGCAAGAATTCCCACGATGCAGCCGCCCGCCATGTCCACAATGCCGAATCCGCCGAAGAGCATATTCGATATAAAATTGGCGAGACCAAGGGGTAAAACCAGGAACGGAAACAGATAGGCAAGAGCATACAGGGCCGTGGCAATACGGATCTGATATGCCCCGAAAGAAAAGCTTTGGGTAAAATAGAGAATAACAATATACATTGCCATTACCATTGCAGAAAAAGTCATCTTCTGCACCCGGCTCATTTTTGCAAGATTATCCATATTCGTTCACCTCCAAACAGAAAAAACGGAACTGTCTCTGTAAGGAAACTGCTGCATGAGTCAAAGTTGAAAATATTTATACATTTTATTGCTCAGTCTGCGCTGCTTTGAGCCTGTAGTCTCAAAGCTGTGCTCGACAAATTCGCATAAAATGTATAAATATTCCTGATATATGCTTCATGCCACAGTTCCTTAAATGTGACAGTTCCGTGTCAACAACGTTACATTCTTAATGTTGTCCCTAGTTTTGTTTAATGACAGGATGGTCTCGAACTGTCAATTCCATATCTGGAAGTAACTTTTGTCTGTGTCTCAGACGAAAAAATATTATACCGGATTTTTCTGTCCGTTTCAAGTCTTTTGTAGATCCTTATTTCAGAAACAGATAGATCACATCTGCACACAGCAGAATGGCCAGAATTGCAGACACCACCTGAATGGCTCTCTCCGGCATTTTTCTGACTCCTTTTTCGAAAAGAGGCTGGAGGATATAGAGAAAAATCATTCCTCCGATCCCAAAACGTATGCTGGGGTTAAGGGCCACTCTTCCCTGGAAGTTAAATGCAAATCTGGTATAATCCCACATCCATTCCCCTCTTGTGGCTTCCATGATGTAGCTGGCCGCCAGCTCTACTACTGTAGTAATCACCACAATTCCCAGAAAAACCAGGATTGGGGTAATATTCAGTTTCCATACTCTGATTTTTTTCTTCATGAGCCAGCTCAGAGAAAAAATCAGGATCAGCGCCCCGAAACCATAAATAACACAGTATGGACCGAAAAGTACGCCTCTGTTGGAAAATCCCCATCTGTAAACTACTACCTCTAAAAATACTTCATAGCACCAGCCAATAATAGAATAAAACATAAAGTATAAAAAATATTCCTGTAACTTTTTCACTCTTTTTCTCCTTACTGCAGATCCTCTCTGGTAATTTCTATAGACGGATAGTGAGACAGTTCCATCAAATCAGTATCTAAAGGTACACTGTAAACCATATTTCGTCTTGAACATTCATCGCTTAATTCGGAAGCTCTCAGCGCACCACTGCCTGGCCTCCAAACACTGCCGCTACTCCTGCTGCCACACTTAAGATCACATACAGCAGGGCCGTCAATGTATTCCCGCCCTTTATCAGATCTCCCGTTTCCAGGGCAAAGGAGGAAAATGTGGTAAAGCCTCCGCATATTCCAACCTTCAAAAACAGCACTACCCGTGGATTCAGGGCATTATTCTTCAAGGCCAGCCCGGCGATCAATCCAATGACAAAGGAGCCCAGTATGTTTATGGCAAAGGTTTTCACAGGGAAAGCCAGGTTCTCATTTACCGGGATCAGCCCCATGAGATAGCGGCAGACTGCCCCGATAAACCCGCCGGCGCCTACTACAATACATTCGATCATCTTTTTCTCCTCCCTCAGGTTTATTTCTATCTCCGATTCTATCATGAAAACATGTCGGGAATAATCCCGTTTTCTGTTTCATGAAGCAGCTCCTCTGCCGCCAGTCTTTCCTTACCTGACAGGAAAGTACTTCTCCAGACTGGTATCTGTAACATATTTATTTTTGATCCTTTTCAAAAGCTCCATATGGGGCTGGTCCAGATGGGTTTTCTGCTGTTTTTCCGCAGTCCATTTCTCTATCAGAAGAACTTGATCCTCTTTTGCAGCGGAACAATAGTATTCATACGCAAGGCATCCATCTTCCCGGCGGATCACATCCAGCACTCCGCTTTGCTGTACCTCCCGGATAAAGTCTTCTCTGTATCCGGATTTTACTGTATATTCAACGCAGAGCATAAATTCTTCCACATATACCACTCCTTTTCATTTTTATAGACCCCCTCTCTTTTCCAGGATGCACAAAATGCTTCTTTTTCTTCCAGAAGTCTGTTTTCTTCAGGCCGAACAACTGATCATCTTGAAAAATCAGGGGTTCCTGCCATATCATAAGGCGTTACCTGATATACATAGTAGTTCAGCCAGTTTGTATACAGGTTGTTGGCATGGGCTCTCCACAAAAGCAGGGGCTTGTTTTCCGGGTTATTATCCGGATAATAATTCTTTGGCATATCAATGGGCAGGCCCTTGCCCAGATCTCTTTTGTATTCCTGATCCAGAGTCACCCGGTCATATTCCGGATGTCCCATAACAAAGATCTGCCGGCCTTCCTGGGCCATGGCCAGGAACACCCCTGCTTCCTCAGATTCTGCCAGAACCGTCAGTTCCTTGCAGTTGTGGATATCTTCTGCAGGCACTTCTGTATGGCGGGAATGAGGTGCCAGAAATACATCATCAAATCCCCTTACCAGGGGAATCTTCCGGTTCATGACTTTATGAGGAAACAGACCAAAAACTTTATGATCCATCATCCTTTTTTTCAGTCCGTAGTGATAGTACAGACCTGCCTGAGCCGCCCAGCAAAGATATATGGTAGAGGTGACATTCTCTTTTGTCCACTCCATGATCTCTTTCATCTCTTCCCAGTAGTCCACCTCCTCAAACTCCATCTGCTCCACCGGGGCTCCGGTGATGATCATTCCATCGTACTTCTGCTCTTTCACTTCATCAAAAGTCTGGTAGAACTTATTCAGATGGCTGGTGGCTGTATTTTTGGAAGTGTGGCTTTTTACCATCATAAAAGAAACATCCACCTGGAGAGGGGTGTTGGAAAGAGAACGAAGGAGCTGCAGCTCCGTCTCCTCTTTTAAAGGCATCAGATTCAGAATGAGAATCTGTATGGGACGGATATCCTGATGTACCGCCCGGTTTTCGTCCATTACGAATATATTTTCTTTTTCCAGGATCTCCTTTACCGGAAGATCGCTTTGTATTTTAATCGGCATCTTTTCTCCTCACCTTTCCTATATCCTTACGGAATATTCATATTTTTTCTATTTTACAACCAACAAGATATTATCGCAAGCCCCTGTCCCCCTTCTGCTTCTGTGTCGCTGCAATTTGGCCCCACCATTGGGAAAGCCCCGCTGAACAGTTGCCTTACATCAGAGGGGCAAAGGGACGCAGGATCTTTCCCAGGACTCTGGTGCTTAATTTTAGCTTTTTATAATCAGAGACCTGGATCTTGATACATTTTTCCAGGGTCTCCTGAAAATCTCTTTTAATATATGGGATCTGAGAATTCCGGTACATAAAAAGTCCGCATTCAAAATGATGATAAAAACTCCGGTAATCCAGGTTTATGGTTCCCACTGTGGCTTTCTCATCATCAGATACAAAAACTTTGGCATGGACAAAGCCCGGTTCGTATTCATAGATCTCCACTCCCGCTTCCAGAAGCTCATTATAATAAGTCTTGGCCAGAGAAAAGGCCGTCTTTTTATCGGGAATATGAGGCATGATGATCCGGACCTCCACCCCTCGCTTAGCAGCGTAGATCAAAGTCATGAGAAATTCATGATCCAGGATGAGATACGGCGTCATAATATGTACATAATTCTTTGCCGTATTCAGGATATCCATATATACCTGTTTTCCCACTCTCTCGCTTCCATAAGGACTGGATCCGTATGGGATCACATACCCGTCATTGGCCATAGAAAATTCCCCCGGCGTTCTGTACCGCTGATAATCTTCCGGTCTTTTTTCCGAAACATTCCACATTTCCAGGAACATGTAGGTAAAGCTTTCCACAGCTTTCCCTTTGATCATCACCGCCGTATCCTTCCAGTGGCCGAACCGGAGCTTTCTGTTAATATATTCATCTGCCAGGTTCGTTCCTCCGGTAAAAGCGGTTTTTCCGTCGATAACCAGTATCTTTCTGTGGTCTCTGTTATTATAGTGGGTGGAAAACACCGGTTTGATGGGAGCGAACATTTTGCAGGCGATCCCTTCTTTTTCCAGGATCTCAGGATAAAAGTAGGGAAGAAGGGACAAAACACAGGTTCCGTCATACATTACCCGAACTTCTACCCCTTCCTTCACCTTTGCCTTCAGGATATCCAGGATGCTCTCCCACATTTCTCCTTCCGCAACGATAAAGAATTCCAGGAAAATAAACCTCTCTGCCTTTTTCAGCTCAGACAGGATATCTTTGTACTGATAGTCTCCCAGGGAATAATATTTTACGGAAGTATGGCCGTAAACAGGAGCGTCTGCATACTCCGACAGATAATCTGCCAGATGGGAAATCTGAGGATCTGTACTCCGGAGCCTTTTTTTGACCTCTGGGTTCTGTATCACGTATTTCCCGGTTTCTTCTGACAGATCCGTCAGCCTTTTATAAATCAGCCTGGTGCCTGGCTGCAGAGTGAAGTACAGATAAAGAAGGGCTCCCACTACAGGCAGCAGAATGATAGGAAGCATCCATACAAGCTTAAAATCAGGGATTCCCCTGGCATTATATAAGTAGATCACCACACTGGCGCTGATAATAAGGAAAAAACCGTACAGCGCAAAACTGTAGTCGCTGAGAAATATAAATCCTCCTAAAAGCAGGGCAAACTGGATAAGAAAGGCTGCCGCCACCACCAGAGTCCTGCCATAAATGATCTTCCTCACCTTTTTCAGGCCTTCCGCTTTGATTTCATTTTTCTGCATCTGTCTCCCGTCCTTTATAGAAAAGGGGAATTTCCCCCTCTGAATTTATGTGTCCTGCTGTCGGTTTCTTTTTTGTTCTTTTTACTGTCCCTCTTCTGCCATATGGAGAAAATCTTCTTCTGATAAGATGGGGATCTCCAGTTCTCTGGCCTTTTTGTTTTTGGAAGAGTTAGATGTCACATCATTATTGATAAGATAATCGGTCTTGGAAGTAACGCTTCCTGTCACCTTTCCTCCCCGCTGTTCAATATATTCCTTCAGTTGGGCCCGGTTTGCAAAGTGCTCCACACTGCCGGTGATCACAAACTGTTTTCCTTCCAGAGTAAGACGATTTTCCTGTTTTACCGCTTCCAGCTCCAGGTGAGACAGCAGATGACGAAGTTTTCTCATATTCTCCTCATCAGCAAAATATGCTGTAAAAGACTGAGCGATCACCGGGCCGATGCCTTCTATACTGCTGATTTCTTCTCCTGTAGCGTGGATCATTTTTTCCAGATCATAGTCAAATTCTTTGCAGATCACTTTTGCGTTCGCCAGACCGATATTTGCGATCCCCAGACTGTAGAGAAGGCGGGGAAGGGTGGTGTGTTTCGCCCGTTCCAGACTGGTCATCAGGTTGTCAAAGGATTTTTCACCAAAGCCGTCCATATTCACGATCTCTTCCCGGTATCTGCCGATCTCAAAGATATCTCCAAAGTCTTTGATAAAGCCTTTCAGGATGAATTTTTCCAGCGTAGCCTCGGACAGCCCGTCGATATTCATGGCATCCCGGCTGACGAAAAGAGTAAAGGATTTGATCTTTTTCGCCTGGCAGTCAGGGTTCATACAATACAGAGATTCCACTTCATTTGTTTTGAGCACTCTGGCTTCCTTCCCGCATACCGGACAGGTATCCGGTATCTCCAGATTTCCGCTGCGGGTAAGATTTTCTGCGATCTGAGGAATGATCATATTGGCTTTATAAACCTGGATCTTATCTCCAATGCCAAGCTGAAGTTCTTTCATGATACTGATGTTATGAACGCTGGCCCGGCTGACCGTGGTTCCCTCCAGCTCTACCGGCTCAAAAATAGCCACAGGATTGATCAGACCGGTTCTTGAGGGACTCCACTCGATTTCTTTCAGTGTAGTCTCCCGCACTTCATCCTTCCATTTAAAGGCATAAGAATTTCTGGGGAATTTTGCCGTAGTTCCCAGAGAATCTCCATATGCAATATCATCATAAAGAGCCACCAGTCCGTCAGATGGAAAATCATTTTTTACCACCTGACCGGAAAAGTATTCCATAGCTTCATCTAAAGTATCCCTGGTCACCATCCGATATTCTACCACGTCAAATCCCTGTTCCTTCAGCCACAAAAATTGCTTTTCTCTGGAATTCCGGAAGTCCACCCCCTGGGCCCGGACCAGAGAGAAGGCATAAAAATGCACGTTTCTTCTGGCCGTGATCTCATTGTTCAGCTGCCGTACAGATCCGCTGCACAGATTCCTGGGATTTTTGTATTTTGCATCCACATCCTCAATTTCCTCATTGATCTTCTTAAAGTCTGAATAGGTGATGATCGCCTCTCCTCTCAGGACCAGATCGCCCTTAAAGGAAATCTGAAGGGGGATATTTTTGAAAACTCTGGCATTGTTGGTAATGACTTCGCCCACCACGCCGTTTCCCCTGGTAACCGCTTTCTGGAGTTTCCCATCTCCATAGGTCAGGACAATGGTCAGACCGTCCAGCTTCCAGGAAAGAAGAGTTTTCTGATCTCCGATAAAAGCCCGGAGCGCCTCTACGTCCTTTGTCTTGTCCAGAGAAAGCATAGGCGTCTCATGGGCTTCCTTGGGCAGTTCCTCCAACGCTTCGTATCCCACGGATACGGTAGGGCTCCCTGCAAGGGTTATCCCGGTTTCCTTCTCCAGAGTCTCCAGCTCATCATACAGCTTATCATATTCAAAATTGCTCATAATCTCCCGGTCTTCCTGGTAATAGGCCTTGCCGGCCTTCTGAAGAACAGGGATCAATTCTTTCATTCTCTCGATCTTATCCATCAGGGCTCTCTCCTTTAGCTTTTCTTTTTCTTTCCGGGAGTCCTGTATTTCCCCGGATTCTTTACAGGTTTTCCTCCCCGGAATACTTCCCGGACAGAAGGTTTCTCCTTCAGTGTTTTTTCCAGAAGCTCCAGCTCCCTGCCTTTGATCTCTCTTAAGGCTCCCACTGGCAGATCTCCCAGGCAGATGTTCATGATCCGCACTCTTTTCAGGCTGACCACCTGATATCCCAGACATTCACACATCCTCCGGATCTGCCGGTTCAGGCCCTGGGTCAGGACAATGGAAAAGGATTTTTCTCCTGTCTTCCACACCCTGCATTCTCTGGTAATGGTCCCCAGAATAGGAACCCCCCGGCTCATCCTGGAGATAAACCGGTCTGTGACAGGTTTATCTACCGTGACTTCATATTCCTTTTCATGAAAATTTCCTGCCTTCATCATTTCATTGGCCAGCTCCCCCCGGTTGGTGAGCAAAAGAAGCCCCTGAGAATCCTTATCCAGCCTTCCTGCATAGTATACCCGGACAGGATAGTTCACATAAGAGATCACGTTCTTTTTCACCTTTGTATCTGCAGTGCATTCCACCCCTTTAGGCTTGTGAAATGCAAGAAGGACTTTCTTCTCCGTTGGTTCAATTTTTTTCCCGTCTATCTTTATTACACAGGTATCCTCTACCTGCATACCTGGCACCGCTTTTACCTGATCCACTTCCACCCTTCCGGCTTCGATGAGACGGTCCGCCTCCCGGCGGGAACAGATCCCCGCATCACTGAGATATTTATTCAAACGCATATTCTCTGTCCTTCCTGTTATCTGATGAAATTTTATTATACCACAAAGCAGGGAGCCAAGCGAGCATTCATGCTCATTTGGCGACTGCCGGCGATACTAGCGCCATCCGCCTGCGGCTAGTATACCACATTTATTTCCTCCCTGTCTTGCTATTTTAGGTCTATTCAATGTATAATAGAGAGACAAATATCTACAAAAGAGGATTAAGGAATGAAATTTACAGTAAAAGGTGTATGTTTTACTCTGCTTATCATTTGCTCAGGTTTTCTTCTGCTGATTCTTCCTTCTTTTGTTATGGGCACAGTAAAAAATTATCTCATTGCCCGGGAAAACAGAGAGGTCAGCCGCAAAGAGGATCACTGGGTATACAACAGCACAGGAAGACGTTTTGAATACCATGACGGCTCTTTCATACAGAATACCAGCCAGGAAATCAACGGAGTAACCTATTATTTTGATGAAAAAGGCTATGTAAAAACCGGCCGGGTCCAGGAAAAGGGCGCCCTTTATTACCGGAATTCTGACGGGACCCCTGTAACCGGATGGTTTGAAGATGAGAGCGGTAAATATTATCTGGATGAAAATGCCTCTCCCAAGATCGGCTGGGCAGATATCGATGGAAAAAGATATTATTTTTCTTCCACAGGGGTAATGGCTACCGGCTTTACAGAGATTGACGGCAAGCAGCATCTGTTTATGGATGACGGATCTGTATCTCCAGGGTGGGCAGACAAAGACGGCAAACGGTATTATCTGGATGAAAACGGCACTGTCTCCACAGGTATGAAAGAAGTTGAGGGCAAAACCTATTTCTTCCGGGAAGACGGAACTATGGCTACCGGATGGATCACAAGTAATGGAAGCCGTTTCTACATGGGAGATGACGGCGCTATGGCAACCAATGCCTGGGTAGACGAAGGCAGCCAGCGTCATTATGTAGGAGCAGACGGTAAAGAGCAGACGGGATGGATCACAGTAAACGGGAAACAATATTTTCTCAATGAAGATGGGATCCTAGCAGACTCCGGCTGGATGAAACAAGGTGATAAATGGTATTTCATAGATACAGACGGCAGTTCCAAAACCGGTTTGTTTAAAAGCGAAGAAAAGTGGTATTATCTCACTGCCGACGGAAAACTCCAGGAAGGATGGGTAGAAAGCCAGGGAAAACGGTATTATCTGGCAAACGGCCAGCTTATGACTGGCTGGAGAAAGATCGGCGACAAGCAGTATTATTTTAATGGTGACGGCACCATGGCCACAGGATGGATCACTATAGATGGAAAATCTTATTTTCTGAAAGAAGACGGCAGCCTGGATACCTCGGCGATGAAGGAAAATACTGCCCAAGGCCAGCAATAACAGACCTTACTAGTGTCATCTACTTTAAATATCCTCAGCGAAACGATGCAGCATTTAAAGTGGATGACACTTATAAAAATCGGGAGCCCCAAAAGGCGCTCCCGATTTTTATAAGCAATCTTCAATTTTTACTGAAGCAGGTCACTATATACATAAGCTTCCTGTCCGTTATATTCCACTTTGATCCAACCGTCTCCCGCATTTTCCAGTTTCTTAACCTGGTCTCCTGCCTGAAGTCTTCCTAGAATTTCTGAAGATGTATTGGCATCCGCCCGGACATTACAGTCTTCAGTGGCTGTGAGCATGTCACCGTCATCTGCCATAAGTGCGGTGTTGGTCTCTTCCCCGAGCTGTTCCAAATAATTTTTCAGCTCTTCACTGGATTCCACAGCCTGGTTATACCGTTCCTCTTCCTGAGAAATCAGTTCCTGAACATCCTCTTCCTGCCTGGTCTTCTCAATACACTCCTGTACTTCCTGATCAGTCTCATCATTATGGATCAGCCAGTTCCCGCTTTCATCTTTCACCACATATAATTCTGACAATCCCGGAGCCGATGTATCTATTCCTTGAAATTTCAAATCGTAGGATACAAATACTACATAGCTGCTTTCATCCAGTCCCTGTTTCGTATAGACCTGGATATTATCATAGCTTTCTATATATGTTGCATTGACAACCTTGTCTTCGTCTGTAGAACTGAAATTATCCGTCAGTTCCTTCATGGCATCTACATTCTTCTGTCCCCATGCAGCATAAAAGGACTCGATCAGGGTATTTACTTCAGGATATGCATTCTCTTGAAGAGCATTGCTATCTGTCGTTTCGTCATCTTCAGATCCTGTCTCATCCGAAGTATCGTTCTCTTGTTCTGTTTGCTGCTCCTCCCGGTCAGGCCCGCTGCTTAAAGCTCTGAATATGGCACGGCCTCCGAAAAACAGGATAAGCAAAACTGCCAGAATCGCCAGACCCAGAAGAATATACCTCAGATTATCTGAGAGCCATTCTCTGAAATTGTCTAACATACCTGTCCTCCTTAATACAAGAATGCCCCTTACTCCATGCTCTCCCCAAAGCATAAAACACACCCGGAGGGATTCGAACCCCCGACACATGGTACCGGAAACCACTGCTCTATCCCCTGAGCTACGGGTGCTTGATCATTAACATCTTGGTTATCATATCACATTTTTTTTCACTTGTAAAGCATTAGCCCCATTTCCGTCATTTTAACGATAAATTTGGGAAATACTGCCCGATTTTCCAAAAAAATCAGGCAGTATTCCCCACCTTTACATCATAAGTTTTTCTTTCTGTCTGTCATAGTAGTAAACCTGGTCGGAAAGTATCTCGTCAGCCTCTACCTGACTCTGATTCACTTCTCTGACCATCCGTGTCAGTTCAATCCGGGAGTACTGTCCCTGATCCGGGACCAGAATACATTCATGGACGCTGCTTGGCAGCACATAGAAATTTTTTCTGAAAATCTTGGAGATGTGACTGAGAAGATGAGGATAGAGCAGGGCCGCCGCTCCAAAGCATTTTTCCTGATTACTAAGAACATACATAATCTCCTCACCTGTATAGAGTTCCATATCTTCGTCATTGGAAGCTCCTGCCAATTCCCTGATCAATGCATCCATTCCCTGAAAACTGTAGGGAAGCTTTCTGCTGGTATTCAATACCGCATCCTCTAAAAGCTGTCTGGAATCAATATTCCAGACGTCCAGATTACAGTTATGGATCAGCATGGTAGCCCCCTGAAAGTTTCCTTTTTCCAGCCGATAATAAAAAACCACCGCCAGATCCAGGTAAGCAATATAGGGAATTTTCGTCAGCATTACCTTGTTCATCTCATAATTGATCAGTTTAAAGTACACCTGGCCTCTGGCCTTTTCATAATTTTCAAAACTATCCAAAGAAAAATCTACCTCCCTTTCCTGACGTGCATTTTGCAGAAGAATCTCTCTGGAAATCTCCTCCAGTGTTTCTCTTCCCCATTTCCAATTTTCAAAAAACTCCCGGAGATAGATGGTAGGGGCAATCCGCTTCTCTTCCCCCAGGATCACTACTGCTTCCTCCTGAATCCCGTTGTTCTTTTCCACGGACTGAAAGCAGATTCTTTTTTCTTCTCCCAGTATCTGCCGCAGATGATCCAGAAGTTCCTCTTTGAATGTCTCAAATTCCATAGGCATCCATCCTTTCTTAAAATATTTTATATATCTTGCAGGGCAGATCCCCTGCAGAAATATCTGATTTATAGACTTAAAATATGTTTCCGAAAAACAGGGACAGATTCATGAAAGTACCCGGCAGTCTGCGGGTTTTTAAGAATGGTACAGTCTGTGCCAACAGACGTAAAATTCAATTAAAAAAGAATTGAGAAAAGAAAAACTGCCGCAGAAATACTCCTTTCCGCAGCAGTTCTCATTGGTAAGTTCGGATCCGATCCCAGGCTTTCTGATTCTCCCGGTCTCCGGCATTTTATACTCTAGACAGGTATTCTCCTGTTCTTGTATCAATCTTGATCACATCGCCCTGGTTTACAAACAGCGGTACGTATACCACTGCACCAGTTTCTACAGTTGCAGGCTTTGTAGCACCCTGTGCGGTATTTCCGGCAAATCCCGGCTCTGTCTCTGTGATCTCCAGCTCAACGAATAATGGGGGCTCGATTGCAAATACGCTTCCGTTATAGGAACATACTTTAACGCTCTCATTCTCTTTTACAAATTTCAGAGAATCCCCTACGGTTTCTTTGTCGATAGCAATCTGATCATAGGTTTCATTATTCATGAAATTATACAGGTCACCGTCATTATATAAATACTGCATATCTACACGGTCGATACGAGCCTGTGGGAACTTTTCTGTTGGACGGAAAGTTTTCTCCACAACGCCTCCGTTGATCACATTTTTTAATTTTGTTCTAACGAATGCAGCACCTTTACCTGGTTTAACGTGCTGAAATTCCATAATCTGTACTACATTACCATCAATTTCCAGTGTGAGACCATTTTTAAAATCTCCTGCTGATATCATAATGATATTCCTCCTTATTTCGTCCATTGGGGAAAAACCTCAATTTTTCCGCTGTATTTAATTCTATAATACATCCGGGCATTTTTCAACTGTTTTTTCGCTTTCTCTGGTCTTTCCTGTAAAAATAAAGGACGATTTTTTCTAGTTTTCTCTTCAGCACGATCTGGATTTCTTCCTTAGGATGGATAGGCTTTACCAGAATATTTCGCATCCCGGTTCTTTTCGCCCCATACACATCTGTGAAAAGCTGATCTCCAATAAATATGGTGCTTTTCAGGTCTGTTCCCATAATTTCCATTGCCTTCAGATAATTTCTTCTTCCCGGTTTATGGGCGTTTTCAATAAAATACACCTGGATATTTTTATTAAAGGAACTGACCCTCTCGTACTGATTGTTGGATAAAAGGCAGCAGGAAAATCCGATCTTTTTCAATCTTTCAAAGAGTTCCTCCGCCCTTTTATCCGACGGCGCCCCATGGGGCACCAGAGTATTGTCAATATCAAAAATAATTCCCCTGAATCCCTTCCTGTACAGCTCTTCAAAATCAATACTGTAAGTAGAATCCAGATATTCATCGGGAAAAAACTTCTCCAGCATATTACCCGGTTCCTTTCTGTCCGCTATTTAAAATCTATGGTAACAGCAAGGAAGGTTTTTGTCAAACTTAACGGTCCTCTAAAGATATATAAGGCTGTTCATCCAGTACATTCTTGTAGGCAGGACGGATGATCTTGTCCGTATTGATCAGCTCCTCCATACGGTGAGCGCTCCAGCCTACGATACGGGCAATGGCGAACATCGGTGTATAGAGTTCCAGAGGCAGTCCCAGCATACTGTAAACAAAACCGCTGTAGAAGTCTACATTAGCACTTACTCCTTTGTAGATCCGGCGTTCCTTGGCAATGACTTCAGGCGCCAGTCTCTCAATCTTGGCGTAAAGCTCATAGTCTCGTTTTCTTCCTTTTTCCTCTGCCAGACGTTTTACAAATTTTTTAAAGATCTGGGCCCTGGGGTCAGAAATAGAATAGACCGCATGGCCCATACCATAAATAAGACCTCTTCCGTCAAAGGCTTCTTTGTGAAGCAGTTTAACCAGATAATCTCGAATCTCATCTTCGTCATTTGGGTCTTTGATATGTCTCTTCATATCGTGGAACATGCTTACTACCTTGATATTGGCTCCGCCGTGCTTTGGTCCTTTCAGAGAACCGAGAGCTGCTGCAATAGTAGAATAAGTGTCTGTACCGGAAGAAGATACCACATGGGTGGTAAATGTAGAGTTATTACCACCGCCATGCTCCATATGAAGTACCAGCGCCAGATCCAGGATAGTCGCCTCAAAAGGCGTATATTTTTTATCCGGTCTGAGCATCAGAAGGATATTTTCCGCTGTGGAAAGGTGTTTCTCCGGGTTATGGATATACAAACTTTTCCCCTGATTATAATGTCTATGGGCCTGATAACCATATACTGAAAGCATTGGGAACACGCTGATAAGATTGATACACTGACGAAGTACATTGGATAATTCGATATTTTCCGGATCTGCATCATAAGAATAAAGTGTAAGAACACTTCTGGAAAGAGTATTCATCATATCTCTGCTGGGAGCCTTCATGATAACGTCTCGGACAAAATTCCTTGGAAGGCTTCTCTGGGCTGCCAGAATACCTTTAAATTCTTCCAGTTCCTGTTTATTGGGCAGCTTCCCGAACAGAAGAAGATATGTAGTCTCTTCAAAACCGAACCGCTTGTCGTTTAAAAATCCCTGGGTAAGTTTCTCTATGTTAATTCCCCGATAATATAATTCTCCCTCGCAGGGGACTGTCTTTCCGTCTACTACCTTGCTGGAAACAATATTGGAAATCTGGGTAAGGCCTGCCAGCACGCCTTTTCCGTTTATATCACGAAGCCCCCGTTTTACGTCATATTTTCCATACAAATCTACGTCAATCTTTCCATGCTCTTTACAGATTTCTGTAAGAGCTTCTAACTGAGGTGTCACTTTCATATTAAATCCTGACATTTGGATTCCCCCTTTTCTTTCATCACTTTAGCACGATAATATCTTATCATACCCTCTTATATGGTGACAAGCTAATTTTTTCTAAACAATTTATGAACTGCATCCTAATCTTCCTTGAGATTTATCTTTGCCAAAGCCTGTGCAAAAGCATTGTTGATAGGCTCCTGGGCTTCTTTTTTCTGTTTATTCAGATACCGCTGGACATCTCTTTTGCTTACGCCGGCCCCTTCTTTTTCTCTTCTGGCCTGGAAGCTGGAGAGTTTTTCTTTATACCCGCAGGTAGCGCAGATAAAGGTATCCTCTTTGCCCTTCAGATACAGCTCCATCTTTCTGTGGCAATTCGGACATCGGGCGTTGGTAAGCCGGGAAATGGTCTCTCTGTGTCCACAGGCCCGGTCCTGGCATACCAGCATTTTGCTGTTCTTCCCGTTTACTGCCAGCATTCTTTTTCCGCATACCGGACATTTCGTATTGGTCAGGTTATCGTGGCGGAAGGTACCTTCTCCGGACTTGATCTCCCCGATCAGCGCCTGAGTATACTCTCTGATATCTTTCAAAAAGAAGTTTTTCTTTAATTGTCCCCGGGCGATCCTGGACAGCCGCATTTCCCAGTCTGCAGTCAATTCCGGTTTTTTCAGATCCTCGGGCACCAGTTCCAGCAATTGTTTTCCTTTAGATGTGATGAAAATATCGCTGCCCCGCTTTTCCATAAGGAAGGTGTTGAACAGTTTTTCAATGATATCTGCCCTGGTCGCCACAGTGCCAAGTCCTCCTGTCTCTCCCAGGGTTTTTGCTGCTTTAGCATCTTTGGTCTGCATATATTTTACCGGATTTTCCATGGCGGAAAGAAGGGTGGCCTCGTTGAAATGAGCGGGAGGCTGGGTCTTTCCCAGCGTAATATCAGCCCTGTCAATCTTCAGGTGCTGGCCCTTTACCAGCTCTTTCAGTGTCTGGAACTCTTCATCTTCCTCTTCCGTCCATTCCCCGTCATAAGCTTCTTTCCAACCCTGGCTCTTTACGATTTTTCCCTTTGCAGTGAAAATTTCTCCCGCCGCCTGGCCCTTAATAGTTGTCTGCTCGTACTCAAAAGGGGGATAAAGCACACTGCAGAATCTTCGCACTACCAGATCGTAAATCTTTCTTTCCTCATTTGTCATATGATCCAGCTGAACAAACTGCTCTGTAGGGATGATCGCATGGTGGTCACTGACTTTTTTGTCGTCTACAAATGATTTTGCAACCTTTACCGGCTTCATAGACAGAGGTCCGGCAATCTTACGATAAGGTCCTACGGCACAGGCTTTCAGCCTCTCCTTAATGGTAGGTACGATATCACTGCCGATATATCTGGAATCTGTCCTGGGATAGGTCAATACCTTATGATGTTCATAGAGCCGCTGCATAATGTTCAAAGTTTCTTTTGCAGAAAATCCGAATTTTTTATTGGCGTCCCGCTGCAGCTCTGTCAGATCGTAAAGCCCCGGGGCATACGTCTTTTTTCCGGACTTCTCGATTTCCGTGATTTCCAGAGAGCCATTTCCGGTTTTCGCCTTTAGATCCTCTATCCGTTCTTTTGAAAAAGAACGGCGGCTTCCGCTTTTCCCATCCTGCCAGGAAAACCGGATTCCTCCTGCAAGAAGATTCAGACCATAATATTCCTGAGGCTTAAACTGCCGGATTTCTTCTTCCCTTGCGGCAATCATGGCCAAGGTGGGGGTCTGGACCCGGCCGCAGGAAAGCTGGGCATTGTACTTGCAGGTCAAGGCCCTGGTGGCATTGATGCCCACCAGCCAGTCTGCCTCTGCCCGGGATACTGCCGCATCATATAAAGGCTCATATTCTTTGCCGTTTCTTAAATGAGCAAAGCCTTCCCGGATTGCCTTGTCGGTAACCGATGAGATCCACAGCCGCTTCACCGTTTTTGTGCAGCGGGCTTTTTCCAGAATCCAACGGGCTACCAGTTCCCCTTCCCGCCCTGCGTCTGTGGCAATGATAATCTCACTCACATCTTTTCTGAACAGCTGAGTCTTTACCGCCTGGTACTGCTTTGCTGTCTGTTTGATCACCACCAGCCCCATCTTCTTTGGCATCATGGGGAGATCTTCCATCTTCCATTCTTTGTATTTTTTATCGTATTCCTCCGGATCCGCTAAAGTCACCAGATGTCCCAGGGCCCAGGTTACCACATATTTATCACCTTCCAGAGCTCCGTTCAGCTTTTTTCCGCATTTTAATACCCGGGCAATATCCCGGGCTACCGAAGGTTTTTCTGCTAAAACCAGAGATTTCATAGATTTCTCTCCATTTCTCAAAAATTTCTTGTCGTCATAGCTGATTATAACATAGGTCTGCCTATACCGTGAACCTCTATGTTAACCTTTTCGGGATTTTCACAAAAAGCTCACAAAATTTTCCCGGTATTCTCACAAAGATTTCACACTTAACCGGGAAAATAATTGAAATAGGAGTACACGGGATTACGATTATTCACAGGACGATAATTATACCGGGACTTACAGCGGCACCGAAGGGGAGGAATCCTACTATGTCAAGTACCTTGTAAATGAAGAAAAGGGTACCTACCTGCTCATAGAAAAGATTCCTGTAACATATTCCGGCTATGTCAGCTCCGTCCAGGAGCTGAGCAATACTATGCTCATAGACAGCGGAAGTGCCTTCACCGCCGTGGAACTGGATCAAAATAACCAAATCATTCAGACTCTGAAGGGGACCGGAGATACCTGGTGGTACCGGGTATTCAAGTATGACTACATCGGTTTCTGGTTTGCCGGCTGACAGACTGATTTTTACATAATCTTGCAAAAAAATCCTGCTGTCTTCTTTACCTTTTCCATCAAATCAGTAAAGCTTTGTGGTGTCAGGGACTGTTTTCCGTCACAGAGGGCTTTTTCCGGATTGTTGTGTACTTCGATCATGACCCCGTCTGCTCCTGCGGCAATAGCTGCCATGGTAAGAGGCTCTACCATGAAACGGATGCCTGCCGCATGGCTGGGGTCTACGATCACCGGAAGGTGTGTCTTAGACTTCAGCATGGGAATGGCAGATATATCCAGGGTATTCCTCATAGAAGTCTCAAAGGTGCGGATACCCCTTTCACAGAGGATCACCTGCTCATTTCCTCCTGCCATGATATATTCTGCACTCATAAGCAGTTCTTCCAGAGTATTTGCCATACCTCTCTTTAGAAGAATGGGCTTGCGGATCTTTCCCAGCTCTTTGAGAAGCTCAAAATTCTGCATATTCCTGGTTCCCACCTGGATTACGTCCACCTCTTCAAAAAGAGGCAGATGTTCAGCGCTCATGATCTCGGTTACAATGGGAAGTCCGGTAGCCTTTTTGGCCTCCACAAGCATTTTCAGGCCTTCACTTCCAAGTCCCTGGAAAGAGTATGGAGAAGTTCTGGGTTTAAAGGCTCCTCCTCTTAATAACCCGGCTCCTGCCTTCTGAACGTCAAAAGCCACCTCTGTCATCTGTTCCCTGGTCTCCACGGAACAAGGGCCGGCGATTACCTGAAAATATCCCCCGCCGATCTTTCTGCCTCCGGCTTCTATGACCGTGTCTTTCGGGTGCATAGCCTTATTGGCTTTCTTATATGGCTCATTAATCCTTTTTACTGATTCGATCACATCCAGAGCTCCCAGCCATTCCTCGTCTACCTCTGTGGTATCTCCGATCAGACCGATCAGAGAGGTATTCATTCCTTCGGAAAGATGGAGCTTCAGCCCCATATCAGTCAGTTGTTTTTTCAGATCTTCTACTTTTTTCTGGTCTGCATTGTTCTTTAATACAAGAATCATATTTTTCCCTCCTATAAGTTGAAAAAGCCGGTGCCTGCAGCTGCAGACACCGGCTTATCTCTACGGACAGCGCCTTCCCCTCAGGGGATTTTCCTGCAGCAAAAAGGACCTGCGCCATAAAAGCCCAGGAAGCAGTAATAAAAATAAGAATTTCTATTTCCGCCAAGTATTTGCTGCATCATTTCACTGTACCAGCCCTTCTGTTTTAAGTTATTCCTATCATATCCCGTAAAGATCTTTTTGTCAACCGGAAATTTTAGCAATTTAAAGTGAAACAGCGACAAGATTTAACGAAAAAAGAATTGTCAGCACAAGGCAGGTCTTTTATAATGGAATTAGAATACAAAACGCTTTTTAGAAGCATTGTCAAAGGAGAAATCAGCATGAACAGCCAAGAGACCCACAGCCGGCAGGCCTATCAGGTGATACGCCAGGTTCAGAAAGCCGTGATCGGAAAAGAAACATGTATCCGGAAAGTCATGATGGCAATCTTAAGTTCCGGCCATATACTTCTGGAAGACATACCCGGAGTAGGAAAGACCACCATGGCTCTGGCTTTTTCCAAAGCTTTGGATCTTAAAGAAAACCGCCTGACTTTCACTCCCGATGTTCTCCCCGCTGATCTTACCGGCTTCACCATGTACCGAAAAGAAACCGGTCAATTCTATTATCAGCCGGGAGCAGTAATGTGCAATCTTTTTCTCGGGGATGAGATCAACCGTACATCTCCCAGAACCCAGTCTGCCCTTTTGGAAGTCATGGAAGAAGGACAGGTCAGTGTAGACGGTGTAACTCATCCTCTTCCCAGGCCATTTATCGTGATCGCCACTCAGAATCCGGCAGGCTCTGCAGGCACCCAGCTTCTTCCCCAGTCCCAGCTGGACCGTTTTACAGTCTGTCTCACTATGGGATATCCGGACATGCAAGAAGAGATCTCCATCCTGAAAGGCCGTATTGCTCGAAATACCATTGAACAGGTACAGCCGGCTGCTGATGCAAAAAGACTTCTTCTTATGCAGGAAGAGGTTCGGGAAGTCTTCATACACGATCGTATTTATCACTACATCGGCAGACTGGCCCAGGCCACCAGAAACAATCCCATGATTGAGCTGGGTATCAGTCCCAGAGGTTCACTGGCTCTTGCCCGCATGGCCCAGGCCAGCGCCTACCTGCGGGATAAAACCTATGTAACTCCTGATGATGTACAGGAAATCCTGATGGACGTCTGGGGCCACCGTATCCTTCTGAACGCCAAGGCAAGGATCAGCCATCTGACTTCTGCCGGCGTTTTGGAAGAGATCCTGAAATCGGTTCCCGCTCCATCCCTCCGCAAATCCTGAGGTAAAGTTATGATCCATCCATTTTTTCTCCTGCTATTCTTTGTCCTGCTTTATACTGCAGTTCTGTATAAAAGCGGAGCTGCCCTGACACTGTGTGTCCTTTTTATCTTCTGGTTTCTTGCCTCGGTTTTTCATGTTCTGTATAACCTCAGAAAGGTCCAGATTGATTTTCCTTTTTCTGCTTATACCGGCAAAAAGGAACAGCAGGCAATTTTTACCTTTACTGTGAAAAATACCGGATTTCTTCCTTTATCCAGGGTCAGGCTGCGGCTCCTGCTTTTGGATCAAAGCGGAAAAAAAGTCGAAGATAAAAGGCTGTTTCTGTCTCTCGGCCCCAAAAGCCGCAGAAAATATTCTCTGACCTTTTCTTCCCCTTACAGCGGAAGGTTTCATATACAGTTGAAGAAATTCCGGATTTACAGCTTTTTTTCTCTGGTCAGTCTTACTCGAAAAATCAATCTCCTGGGGGAAGCCGTATTTTTCCCCCAGCCTTCTCCTGTTCCTGTAAAGATCAGTGAAAAAACCCGGTATTTTGTTCCTGAAGGCGAGGACAATCTGGAAACTCCCTTTCTGTCCCCTTCCGCTGCCGGAAGTTTCGGGGAAGATATCCGCAGTTACCGTCCCCAGGATTCCATAAAACTGGTACACTGGAAGCTCAGTGCCAGAAACGGGGAGCTGCTTGTACGGATTCCCGCTTCCGAAGAAGGATTTTTGGTCCTGCTGTTTTTAGATCTGGCAGCCCCGGATCAGAAAGATTCTGCCAGACAGATCAGTGCCTTTTTCCAGTGTGCCGTCTCTCTCTCTTTTTCCATGCTGGAGCTGAAATGCAGCCATCTGATGATCTGGTTTGACCAGAAAGAACAGTGCCTGAGACGTTTTCCTGTCTGGAATGAAGAAGAACTGAATTTTGCTGTGTACTGTCTCCTTCACGGAGATTTTTATCAGTCCTCCCAAAATCTGTATTCTCTTTATTCCAGGGAACATCCCACCGATACCTGGGCCTGCAGACTTTTACTGGATACCGGCCTGAATCTTTGGCAGGAGGAGAAAAAGCTGTTCTCTTCCTCTCCGGAAACTTTAGAAGAGGATATGGCCCTGGCAGAAATCATTTTATAACTTTGGAGGATGGACATGAAGAAAAAGCAAAATTTTCCCCTTACGATCCAGATCGAAAGTTCCGGTCATAGCAAAGGCAGCCCTCTGCTGGGATTCCTTTGTTCTCTTCTTCTGTTCTTTTTTGCCTGCGGCAGCTTTCTCCTGAACTTTTCCCTTATTTTCTCTCCCGGTTTCTCACTTACTGCCTCAGCAGGCCTTTGGGGGATTCCCGGGCTTATGGGCTCCCTACTTTTTTCCCTACGGAAAAGCAGAAGATTTCCGGCAGCCCTCCTTGGCAGCTGGGGTCTGCTGTTCTTGTTCCTGTATCTTTTCCGGGAAGCTTTTTCCCGGCAGCTTTCCAGCGCCGCAGGAGCCGTAGAAAAATTAGTCAACACTGTTTATAATCTCCGTCTTTTCCCCGGATACGAGGACAGCATAAAGGATAAATGGATCCTCTGTTTTTTCCTGATCACTCTTTATATGCTCCTGATCCTTCTATCCATGCTCTGGAAAAAACGCCTTCTCTTTGTGCTGCTTCTGGGACTTCCTGGACTGTTCTCTTACCTTCTGGAAGTCTCTGTTCCTGTTACCCTTTTCGCCCTGCCTTTAGGAGCTTTTATCCTCTGGAGAGGGGCTCTCTTCTCCCAAAATGTATCCCGGCTGTGGCTGCTTGCCCTTCCCATTCAGGGACTTCTTTTTCTGACTGCCGCCTGTGTCTTTACACCCCTTCTCTCTCCCTGGGTCTTTCAATCCAGCGAGGTTTTTTCTGCCCGAATTAACGCAGTGGGAAATCAATTGTTATTCGGAGGAAAAGCAGCTCCTGTCCCTTCACAGCATGGGGAGGGAGAGACCGGTGCAGGCGGCTTTTCCTACGAGGCTCAGACTGACACCCAGATGATCACCAGCAACCCGCCCTCCTACACTTCCCAGAATGTCCTGTCCCTGGAAATGGATAGAGAAATTTCTCAGCCTCTGTATTTAAGAGGTTATGTAGGGGCCGATTACAGAGATTATCAATGGAGTCCTCCGGGGGATGAAGAGTGGTATACCTACGCTCAGGGCAGCGGTTTCTCGAGACAACAGGCCGGGGACGTCTATAATATGCCCCTGTATGGGATTCCTGTGGAAGATACTTTTTCCCTGTTCATGGAATTTCCTGCCTCTCCTGCCTTCACTTATCTGCCTCTGGCCGGTAACAGCAGCAGCCTTTACCAATCCGAAAGCAACCGTCTGAGCGTCAATGCTTCTCCAAATATCAGCGGCCAATGCTTTCCTCTCACCATAGATACTATGAATGAAGTATCTATGGATAATTTTGATCAGAACAGTCGGGACTTATTAAGGGCCTATGAAGCTTTCTGCAAGAACCGTTATACTACCTGGGAAGAGCAGATACCGGAAAACCTTCTTGCAGAGCTGGAACAGCTCCCGGTTTATTCCTCCATACCAGAAGATCCCTCTGATCAGGATATCCGAAACGCCGCAGAAGAGATCCAAAACTTTCTGTGGGATCATGCTTCCTACAGTCTGGCCCTGGATTCCTTTTCTTCGGATGTTCCTCTTGCCCAGGAACTCCTCTATGAACAGAGAATGGGGTTCTGCATACACTTTGCCACTGTGGGTACCCAGCTTTTCCGCATGTATGGCATCCCTGCCCGGTATGTCAGCGGTTATTTCGTTCTCCCGGATATGGTGACTGAAAATTCCCAGGGAAATTTCACCGGGGATATCCCGGATTCCCGGGCCCATGCCTGGGTGGAAGTCTATACTCAAGGTGCAGGCTGGATCCCCGTAGAGGTAACCCCAGGTTCCCAGCGTTCTGCCGTTCAGACTCCAGAGACCAATGAGACTGCTCCCCGGGATACGGCTGAGGAAGAAACTCCTGATAATACCGGCGAAGAAAACAGCGGAATTACCGGAAGCGGAGAAAAGGATCCCGGTGTTCTGGATACTCTTGCAGCGATAGGAAAAGGCCTTCTTATCACCATCTTAGTCCTGGGTGTACTGGTTCTCCTCCTGCTGTTTGTCCGCCGCCTGCTGTTTCGCTTCCGGCTGGGCTATTTTGCCGGCAATTCCACTCAGGCATACCTGACTGTGTTCAAAAATCTGATAAGACTCTGGGAACTGGAATTTTCCATAGAGATCCAGACTTCCACAGACCTTGAATATTTCCGTCTTCTTTCAGAAAAACTCCCTGATCCTCTGAAAGAAGAACTTGTCGCTCTGTACACGGACGCAGAAGCCTTCGCCTATGGCCAGAAAAAACCTTCCCCCGCCCAGCTTGGCAATCTCCGCCGTTACTACCTGCGGCAGCGGAAAACCTATATTGCCGGAAAAAAAGGACTGAAAAAACTCCCCAGCCTGCTAGTATAACCTCTTCTCACTGCCGGTATAACCTCTTCCGGCCCCAGAAAACTAAAGGAACCGCCATCTGTTTTATGCGAATTTGCCGAGCACGTTTTGAGACTACAGACTCAAAGCAGCGCAGGCTGAGCAATAAAACAGACGGCGGTTCCTGAGAACTTTGCCACCCCGGAAGCGGCTTATACCGCTTCCGCCTTTTCAAACTGGCTGTTATAGAGATTTGCGTAGAACCCTCCGGCTGCCAGCAGTTCCTCATGGGTTCCCTGTTCTATAATATCTCCTTCATTCATCACCAGGATCAGGTCTGCATCCCGGATGGTAGAGAGACGATGAGCGATCACAAAGCTGGTTCTTCCTTTCATCAGGTTATCCATAGCGCTCTGTATCCGCTCCTCGGTTCTGGTATCTACAGAAGAGGTAGCTTCATCCAGGATCAGGATCTTATTGTCTGCCAGGATTGCTCTGGCAATAGTAAGAAGCTGCTTCTGTCCCTGGGAAATATTGCTGGTTTCTTCATTGAGGACCATCTGATAGCCTCCCGGCTGGGACATGATAAAGTGGTGGACATGAGCTGCCTTGGCTGCAGCGATAACTTCTTCATCTGTGGCATCCAACCGTCCGTACCGAATATTTTCCATAATGGTTCCATGGAACAGCCAGGTATCCTGGAGCACCATGCCGAACATTTCTCTCAGTTCACTTCTGTTAAAGTCTTTTACATTATGTCCATCGATGAGTATTTCTCCAGAATTTACATCATAAAACCGCATAAGCAGCTTGATCATGGTGGTCTTTCCGGCTCCCGTAGGACCTACAATGGCCACCTTCTGTCCTTCCTTTACCTTCATGTTGAAATCATGAATAATCACATGGCTTGGGTCATAACCGAAGGCCACATGACAAGCTTCCACGTTTCCATCTAAATTGTGAATATCCACAGGATTCTCCACTGTCTGGTCTTCTTCCTCTTCGTCCAGGAACTCAAAGACCCTCTCTGCTGCAGCCGCTGAGGACTGAAGCATATTGGTTACCTGAGCGATCTGCTGGATAGGCTGGGTAAAGTTCCGGATATACTGGAAGAAAGCCTGAATATCTCCTACAGCAACACTGCCCCGGATTACCATATAGCCTCCTAAAAGAGCTACCATCACATACCCCAGATTTCCCACAAACTGCATAATGGGCATCATCATGCCAGAGAAAAACTGGGACTTCCATGCGGAAGTATAAAGCATATCATTGGTCTTCTCAAAATCATGGATCACATCATCCTGCTTATTAAAAGCCTGAACTACGTTATGTCCTCCATAGATTTCCTCTACCTGGCCGTTTACCTCACCCAGATATCTCTGCTGATCACGGAAATATTTCTGAGAGTGTTTCATTACATTGCCGATGATCACCATGGAAACCGGCAGGATCAGAAGAGAGGCCAGCGTCATCCACACATTGATAGACAGCATCATCACAAAAACACCGATCAGGGTAGTCACAGAAGTAATCAGCTGGGTGAAACTCTGGTTAATACTGGTCTGAAGGGTATCCACATCATTGGTGATCCTGGAAAGGATCTCTCCATGGGTCTTAGTCTCGTAGTATTTCAGAGGAAGCCTGTTCAGCTTGCCGGAAATATCTTTTCTCAGATTATAGGTCACATTATTGGAGATTCCCGACATGATAAAGCCTTGGATAAAGGAGAACAGGGCGCTGACTGCGTACAGGCACATGGCTCCGATGAGAATCTGGGCAATCTTTCCGAAATCGATCCCAGCCCCTCCGCTGATCTTTGACACAAGTCCGTTGAAAAGCTCTGTAGTAGCTCTTCCCAGAATCTTTGGCCCTATAATGTTAAAGATCGTGCTTCCCACAGCAAAAAGCAGCATTATAAAAAGCTGGATACGGTATCTCTCCATATAGATAAAAAGTCTTTTCATTGCCCCTTTAAAGTTTTTGGCTTTTTCACCGGACATTCCTCTTCCATGCCCGCCCATGGGGCCTCTTGGTCTTCCATTACTCATTGGCTAATTCCTCCTCTGACAACTGTGACATAGCGATCTGGCGATATACGTCGCAGGATTTTAAAAGCTCTTTATGAGTTCCCTGACCAACCACACGTCCTTCATCCAGTACCAGTATCCTGTCTGCATGAAGAATGGTGCTGATACGCTGGGCAACGATCAGAGTCGTCGCATCTTTGGTTTCCTTTTTCAGCGCTCTTCTCAGGACTACATCTGTTTTATAGTCCAGGGCAGAAAAACTGTCGTCGAAAATATAGATTTCCGGATTCTTGGCAATGGCTCTGGCAATAGACAGACGCTGTTTCTGACCTCCGGAAACATTGGTTCCTCCCTGGGCAATAGGATCTTCCAGTCCATCTTCCTTTTCCTGGATAAAATCCCAGGCCTGGGCGATCTTGGCAGCTCTTTCTACCTCTTCCGGAGAGGCGTCATCATTTCCATAACGGATGTTAGAATCAATGGTTCCAGAGAACAGAACTCCCTTCTGAGGCACATAGCCGATTTTATCCCGGAGGTTCTTCAGATCCATTTCCCGGACATCCACGCCGTCCACCAGGATCTTGCCTCTGGTCACATCAAAGAACCTGGGGATCAGATTTACCAGAGTACTCTTACCGCTTCCGGTACTTCCGATAAAGGCCACGGTCTCTCCTTTTTTTGCAGTAAAACTGATATCTGAAATAGTCTCTTCATCAGCTCCCGGATAAGCAAAGCCTACATGCTCAAAGACCACTTCGCCTTTTCTGTCTGCAGAAGGTTCTGTGTGGCTTTCTCCATCCCGGATGCTTACTTCTGTCTCCATAACTTCATTGATACGCTTTGCAGAAACACCGGCCCTTGGGATCATGATAGACATCATGGTAATCATCAGGAAAGCCATGATAATCTGCATAGCGTACTGCATAAAGGCCATCATATTTCCCACCTGCATAGTTCCTTCATCTACAGCATGGGCGCCGTTCCAGACAATCAGCACGGTGATGCCGTTCATGATCAGCATCATTACAGGCATCATAAAGGTCATACAGCGGTTTACAAAAAGATTGGTCTTCATCAGTGTCCGGTTGGCGTCTTCAAAACGCTCTTCCTCATGTTTCTCTGTGCTGAAAGCACGGATCACATAGACGCCGGTCAGGATCTCCCTTGCCACCAGGTTCAGATTATCAATGAGATACTGGAGCTTAGTAAACTTAGGCATAGCAATCTTAAAGAGCAGGCCTACGAAAAGCATGATCATGATGACCGCCAAAGCCAGGATCCAGGTCATAGAGGCGTCGGTCTGGAATACTTTATATACGCCTCCGATTCCCAGGATAGGCGCATAGAGAACGATACGGAAGATCATGGCAAAAAGAAGCTGGATCTGCTGCACATCGTTGGTGCTCCTGGTAATCAGGGATGCGGTAGAAAAATGATTCAGTTCAGCCCCTGAAAAAGAAAGAACCTTACGGTACACACTGTTTCTCAGGTTTCTTCCCAGAGTAGCCGCAACTCTTGCAGAAAGGAAGGTAACGGTTATAGCTGCTGCCATTCCCAGAAAAGCAAGGCCCAGCATCTTTCCTCCTGTGAGAAGGATATAATTCATCTGCATCTGGTCCAGGTCCTCTCCCTGGGCACTGTATTCCTCCTGTACAAAAAGCACCGCTGACTGGGTCACGATAGAATCCGGCATTTCCTCAAACTGTCCCTCCATGCCGGAAAGCATCTGAGAAAGCTGTTCCTCAGGAAGCTGTTCCAGAACCTGGAAAATATCTGCATCCTGATCCAGCCCCATCTGTTCTTTTATCTGCGTCACTTCCTGGGAGGACGGATCCGAAAGGCCGGTTACGATCAGTTCCGGAATCCCCAGGATACTGTTCAGGTTTTCCCGTTCTTCCTCATTTATGTCTTTCAGTTCATAAACTCCATCTGTCAGGCTGTAATCCGTCTGGACCAGTTCACGGTCCTCCTGATCCATAAACAGGAAAAGCCGGTCCATGGATTCCTCACGGATTTTTTCCGGCACTCCGTCTTCTATGCCCTTTTGCTGGATCCCCACATTAATAATATCCGATGTGTAATCCGGCAGGGACAGATCGCAAAAAGCCTGGACAAACAAAAGAAGGAGGATCATCACAAGATAATACCATCTCTCCTTCATGTAACGAAACATTTTTAACATACTGTCACCCCTTATTGTGTCTTTCTATATCTTTTTCATTGTCGTCTTCCTCCAGATTCTGGATCATCTGAAGAAAGAAACGCCGAAGGAGACAAACTTCGCTTTCAGAAAATCCTTTAAACAGGGCCTTCTCTTTCTCTTTAATGCATTCTCTGACTTTTCCTGTCACAGCCCTGCCCTTCTCTGTAAGGAATATGCGGCTCAGCCTCTGATCTCTTTCGTCTGCCCGCCGTTCAATGATCCCGGCCTTTTCCAGTCTTTTAATGGATACTGCCACGGTGGGAGGGCTGATCCTGAGCGCCTGGGAAATTTCCTTCTGACTGATTCCCTCCCGGCAGTATACCAGGCCGATCAGAGGAACCTGCTTGGGATGGATCCCGGTGTTCTTAACCAGCGCAAAAGCTTTTTTAAAATACAGGTGGGTAAGTCTGATAAACAGATTCTGAAGATCCTCTTCCCTTTTCTCAGCTTCCATTTTTTCATCTCCTTCCATTAGTTAGTCGGCTAATTTATAATATGGCAATCTTCTTAAAATATCAACCCTTATTCCCTTATTTTTAACAATTTTTATGATTAATTTACAAAATTTT
Source organism: uncultured Bacillota bacterium (assembly GCA_949291945.1). Taxonomy (GTDB): domain Bacteria; phylum Bacillota; class Clostridia; order Lachnospirales; family Lachnospiraceae; genus Blautia. The sequence continues at coordinate 28,541 of CASEXH010000004.1, forward strand.
AATTAGTCGACTAACTTTTGTGCAAAATTACATGAATTGAATTTTTTTATTACAGGCATCAGTCTTCAAATGCGTTTGCTTGCTCGTTGCTCTGTGGTATACAAAACACCGGACTAAAATTCGTTTTGGAGGGTATCATGAAAGATTTGAATAAGAATAGGCTCCTCTGGTGCTTGTGTTGGATGGAGATGACCGGCTGAAGCCTCCCCTATATTGAAAAAGCCAGCGGCCTGTTGAGAAAAGGATTCCTCTATAACCGCTGCTTCTTCCTGGCTCCATACCTTCGGTGTTCTTGACTCTGTAGTCCGTCCTCTGGGGGCAGCATAGCTGCCTTTCTTTCCCGGAACTGCTGTCCTGCCACCCATATACTCCGTCGGAAAATATGGGAACAGTGCGGAGGCTATGATGAATCTATGCGTTCCGGTTTTGAAGACTGGGATTTCTTTCTTGGCATGCTGGAAACCAGCACTGACGCACACATCGGGATTCTGAAAGAATCAGTCTCTGAGCAAAGTCTCCGGTGATTTCATGGAACATCCCACTTATGGAGACGGAGACATGGCAGCGGCTGTCCGCATCGCATCTTTGTAAGCCTCCACCGGCATTTCTTTTCCTGTAAAGAGCTGGTAATTTTCTGCCCCCTGCCAGAGCATCATGCCTTTCCCTTCGATGGTCTGGCAGCCGGCTTCTCTGGCTTCTTTCAGCATTCTGGTAACTTCCGGATTATAAACAATGTCTGCCACTACCAGGTCTTTTCGCATCCATTCTTTTGGGATCAGAGTTTCCTCATGAAGATCCGGCTTCATTCCTACAATAGTAGCATTTGCCAGGATATCTGCTTCTGCCACTGCTTTTTGCAGCTTTTCTTTATCCTCCAACCGGTTTACCGCTACCTTGCATTGAGGGACTTTTTCTTCCAGTTTTTTCCTGGTTTCCAGTGCTCTCTCATAAAATTCGTCCTGCCGGTTGAAAATTTGGATCTCTTCCGTTCCTTCCAGGGCGAGCTGGACCTGGATGGCTGTGGCTGCGCCTCCTGCGCCTAGGACCAGGACCTTTTTTCCTTTGACTTCCACGCCATGTTCTTTTAAATTTTTCACAAACCCGATTCCGTCTGTAATATAGCCGGTAAGAACACCCTCTTCATTGACAAAGGCATTACAGGCTCCTACCAGTTGTGCGGCAGGAGACAGGCGGTCCATAAGTTTTGCCCCGATATTCTTACAAGGCATGGTAAAATTTCCACCTCTCATTTTCAGCAGGCGTATAGTCTTAATTGTCTCAGGCATATCCTCAGCTTTTACGTCAAAGGCCAGGTAGGCATAGTCCAGTCCGTCATGCTGAAAACAGAAATTATACATTTCCGGCGAAGCGGAATGACCTACAGGTGAACCAAATAATCCCATCAAACCTGTATATCCTGATATTCTCTTTTCCATATTTTTCACCCTTCCTTTCTGTCAAAATCCACCAGCTTCTTTACCAGTTCCTCACAGATCTCCAATTCTGTCTTTCCATCTGTAGCCACGATAATATCTGCCGCTGCCTGATATTTTTCCCGTCTTGCCTCCATCAGACCGGCTATAAACTCTGTATTCTTATTGTTTTCCAGAAGAGGACGTTCATGGCTGTCCTTGACTCTTTCCAGGATGGTTTCCGGGCTGGCGGTAAGAAGCACTACTCTTCCGTTTTTCTTCATTTCCACTACATTCTGTTCTCTCAGGGGAACACCGCCGCCGCAGGAGATCACCACATTGGACCGTTCCTGCATTTCAATAAGCAGACTGGTTTCCAGATTCCGGAAATATTCCTCCCCCCTGGTTTCAAAAATATCTGAAATGCTCATGCCTTCTCTTTGGGCAATCATCTGATCCATTTCAATAATTTCCATATCAAAAAGGGTATGAAGATATTCCGAGATCGTAGATTTTCCTGATCCCATAAAGCCGATCAGCACAATATTGTAGGAAAATAATTTTCTGGCCTGTATCTTCTTGCTGCTTTTCAGAATTGCCTGAAAGACAGTCTCCACTTCCTGTTTGTGTCTATGACCTTCCATCTGTTTTTCCAGCCAGCTGCGCTGCCGCTCCTCCTGTTCCGGCTGAAGCATAGGCATTTTATTTTCCTCTTTATAGGCCATCAGTTCTTCCACCACAGCATTACGCTGGAGCAGTCCTTCCAGTATCTTCTCATTGCAGGCCATCAGTTCTTCTCTGTATTTTTCTAATTGGTTCATAATTTCTTCCTATCCATCTGTTTTTTTCTTTTCATTTCCCGCTCTTTCTCTTCTGATAAAGCCGGCCACATCACACAGAGCATGGTGACGAAACAGGCGGTGCCTCCAATGAAATTAGAGATCGGTTCCGCCAGGAAAACCCCGTTTACATCCAGACCTGCCACATGAGGCAGCAGCAGGGTAAGGGGGATGACGATCACTGCTTTTCTCAGCAGCGAAAAGAAAATGGCGTGTTTCGCTTTACCCAGTCCGGTAAACACGCTCTGTCCGGCGAACTGCAGGGACATAAAGCAAAATCCGAAGAAGTAGATCCGCATGGACGGCACGCCGATCTTCATCAGATCTTCTCCCCCGTTAAACAAAGCGATAAACACCCCGGGGATCAGCAGAGTGATGATCCAGGCCAGCGTAGTATAGGCGATACCGATAGCCGCCATAACCTTGATTCCTGCCTTTACTCTTCGGTATTCTCCGGCGCCATAGTTAAATCCGATCACCGGCTGAGATCCCTGGGTAAGGCCGTTTACCGGAACACTCAGTACCTCCCGGACAGAATTTACAATAGTCATCACCGCCACATAGGCATCCCCACCAAAAGACTGAAGGGTGACATTGCAGACGATCTGCACACCACAGTTGGTGGCCGCCATAATAAAGCCGGAAAGTCCAAGGGCCAGGATTTCCTTCACATACCCCAGATTTATTTTCATCCGGGAAAGCCGGATACGCAAAAGGGTGTGTTTTCCTGTAAGAAACTTTACCACCCATATAGCAGAAACCGCCTGGGAGATCACCGTAGCAATGGCAGCTCCCTTCACCCCCATGCCAAATCCGAAAATAAAAACCGGATCCAGCACAATATTGATGACAGCTCCTATCAGCACCGTAAACATACCGGTCCTGGCAAAGCCCTGACAGTTAATGAAACCATTCATACTGAGACTGATCATAACAAAGACCGTTCCCAAAAGATAAATGCTGATATAATCATCTGCATAGCCAAAGGTTGCATCGCTGGCTCCCAGGGCGTAAAGAAGGGGCTCCTTAACCGCCATTCCCACCAGGATCAGGATTCCCCCTGTGATCAGGGTGATAGTAAAAGAAGTCCCCATGATCCCTTCTGCCCGTTCCTCATCCCCTTTTCCCCTGGCAATGGAACACAGGGGCGGCCCCCCGGTGCCCACCAGATTTGAAAAAGCCGTGATCGCCGTGATAACAGGAAAAGCAACCCCTACTCCTGTAAGGGCTGCCGAACTGGCTCCCGGTATCCTCCCGATATAAATCCTGTCTACGATGTTATATAACACATTTATAAACTGAGCCACAATAAGGGGAAGGGCAAGGCGAAGGATGATCCCCGCCACGCTTCCCTTAGAAAAATCATGCTCCTCTTCTCTGACCTGATGATGATTTTTAAAAAAATGCACGATTCCACTCCCTGTCTTTCTTTTGTTTTACTGATGATATATTTTCAAAAATCCCATCTGTTTCAATCCTTTACGGGCGCTCAATATTATCTACAGATTTTACCACTTTACACTGCTGACTTCAATCATTTTCCCCATGGATTTTCCGAAAATATTCCTGTATGTTCTTTTCATATCCATTCTCTGTAGGGTGATAGAATTTCTTTCCCAAAAGCTCCGAAGGCATATACTGCTGCTCCACGTAATGATTTGGATAATCGTGGGCGTAGAGATATCCCACGCCATGGCCCATCTGCTTTGAGCCTTTATAATGAGCATCCTGAAGGTGGGACGGCACTGTAGTCTTGGTGTTTTTCACTGCTTCCATAGCGTCAAAGACCGCCATACAGGCTGCATTGCTCTTTGGCGCACTGGCCACATAAGTCACTGCCTGAGCCAGAGGGATCTGGGCTTCGGGCATTCCCAGCCGTTCCACTGCCTGAGCTGCCGCTACAGCCACTACCAGAGCCTGAGGATCTGCATTTCCCACATCTTCTGCGGCGCAGATCATAATTCTTCTGGCAATAAACTTAATATCCTCTCCTGCATAGAGCATTTTTGCCAGGTAAAATACTGCGGCGTCAGGGTCAGAGCCTCTCATGCTCTTAATAAAGGCAGAGATCGTGTCATAATGGTTGTCTCCTGTCTTATCATAGCGCACTACCCGCTTCTGGATACACTGGGAAGCCGTTTCCAGGTCAATATGGATCTTTCCGTCTTCCCCTCTTTTTGTAGTCAGGATTCCCAGTTCCAGAGCATTCAGGGCTGCTCTGGCGTCTCCTCCGGAAATATCTGCCAGAAACTCTCTGGCGTCCATTTCCAAAACTGCATTGTAGCTGCCCATTCCCTTTTCCTTGTCCGTCACCGCCCGGTCCAGAAGGGTTTCGATATTCTCCCTGGTGAGAGGCTTCAGTTCAAAAATAATGGACCTGGAGATCAAAGCGCCGTTTACCTCAAAATAAGGATTTTCCGTGGTAGCCCCGATAAGTACCAGCGTACCGTCCTCCACAAAGGGAAGGAGATAGTCCTGCTGTCCCTTATTGAACCGATGGATCTCATCAATAAAAAGAATGGTCTTCTTCCCATACATTCCCAGATAGTTCTGGGCTTCTTTTACCACTTCCTCCATATCCTTTTTTCCGGCTACTGTAGCGTTGATCTGCCGGAACCGGGAACTGGTAGTATTGGCGATCACTTTCGCCAGGGTGGTCTTTCCTGTTCCAGGAGGGCCGTAAAAAATAACGCTGCCTAATTTATCTGCCTTGATGGCTCTGTAAAGCAGCTTATCCTTTCCGATGATATGCTCCTGTCCCACCACTTCTTCTAAAGTAGAAGGGCGTATCCTGGAGGCCAGGGGGGCCTCCTGTTCCAGATTCTGTTCCTTCATATAATCAAATAAGTCCATAAATCTTACTCCTTTTTCCTACTTTCCATATGCAAAGTTTTTATGTACTGATACCTCAGTGTAGAATATTATTCTGTATCCTCTTGAAAATATCGTTCTTTCAGTTCTTCATATCGCTGCTGTCTCATATCTTCATTTATCTCATTGATATTCAAAACCTGAGCATATTCTCTTTTCTTACAGCAGGGGCAGTAAAATTTCTTTGCATAATAGGCATAATGAGGCGTATCTACAAAAGCCCCTCTGTAGACTTGGGTTTTGGTAAGGCTCCTGGTTTTGGTCATGACGCCTTTATTGAACTCCTGGGGGCTTACCGTATATTCTGTACCGCATTTTTCACATTTTGCCTGGCCGATGAAATCCGCCCCGGCTATCCGTCTCCTGTCCTGAAAGATAAACTGGACTCCGCAGAAAATCACCCAGCCTAATAAAAGCACTCCCATAACTGCTGTGATCATGAATCTTACTGTCATCCTACCTTCTCCTCTCTGCTTTATCATTTTATTTTATCATGTCTGATTTCTTTCGTCACCTGTATTTCCATTATCCTCAGCTTTTCCATTCTTGACATACTTCCTCCATTTCCCGTAAAATAGGTTCCGTGAATACAAGTCAACAGAATGTTTTACTAAAGGAGCTTCTATGAATACAAAAAGCAAGCGGGCAGTTCTGGCTGCCATTCTTCTGCTTTTGGTGCTTCTGGTCTTTGCCCTGGTATATCAAAATCAAGAGAGGGAAACAGAGCCCATAAGCAAAACCGATTACTTACTGAATACCATTGTTACGGTAACCCTTTATGACTCTCAGGACGAATCCATTCTGGACGGCGCCCTGGAATTATGCAGAAAATATGACGAGCTTCTCAGTCCTACCACAGAAACCAGTGAGCTGTACCGACTGAATCACGGCGAGCTTCCCCAGGATGAAGAGGGTTTCTATGAACTGTCAGAAGAAACTGCCGATGTGATCTCCCGGGGGCTTTCCTACTGCCAGCTGTCCCAAGGAGCCTTTGATATCGCCATAGAACCCCTTTCCTCTCTGTGGGATTTCACCTCCGGAGAGGGCACCGTTCCCGATAGTTCAGCCATAGAGGCCGCTCTGCCGCTCATCAATTATCAGGATATTACTCTGGAAGGCAATCGTATCCGTTTTGAAAAAGAAGGAATGGGAATCAATCTTGGTGCCATTGCCAAAGGTTATATTGCTGACAAAATGAAAGCGTATCTTCTGGAAGAAGGAGTTGAAAGCGCCATCATCGATCTGGGCGGAAATGTACTGTGCGTAGGCCAGCGGCCAGATGGAAGCCCCTTCCGCATCGGCGTCCAGATGCCTTTCGCAGACCGAAGCGAAACAGCGGCTGTTATGGAAATTTCCGATAAGTCCGTGGTATCCTCTGGAATTTATGAGCGGTACTTTGAACAGGACGGGGTGCTGTATCACCACATTTTAAATCCCTCCACCGGGTATCCTTATGAGAATGATCTGGTCTCTGTCACCATCGTCTCCGATGAATCTGTAGACGGAGACGGTCTGAGCACCACCTGTTTTGCTCTGGGTCTGGACAAGGGGATGGAACTGATCAACAGTCTCCCTGATGTACAGGCAGTCTTCATCACAGAGGATTACCAGCTCCACTACAGCGAAGATTTCGAAAACGAAATCACTCTTGCTGAATAGTTATAAAAAAAGGACTCTTCTGGTCCCTTAGATGGCATCTGTGCCATAAGGTATCCAGAAGAGTCCTTTTTTTAATAAATACTCAAAATCAAATAAATAAAGCTCATGGAAAGCATTTCCAGAGGAAGTCCTCTGAAATAAGGTCCCGGATTGGAAAACCTCAGAATCTTCTGTACGGAAATGTAAAGAAGTACAGAAACCCCTACTGTCCAGATAAAGGCAATGATCCCTCCGAAGGTAACCATCTCAAAAGGCCTTGCAAAAAGGATCACCGGAATCACCAGTAACAGGCTCTGGGTTCCCGAAGATTTTTTCTTCAGGATTCCATTCGCAAAGGCCAGGGCCAATCCTGCTGACAGAAAGCCAAAGGCAGTTCCCTGAAAGCTCTGGGAAAAGAAAGGTGCTTCTTCTAAAAGAAGGTTTCCAAAGACTGTTCCCTGAGTCAGGAACTCCCTGAGGATTCCCAGCAGGATCCAGAATCCCCAGAGGATCCCGGACTCATAAAAGATATTTCCGTAATCTGCCTCCAGATTTCCGAAAAGAGCGGTTTTTCCGGCTAACAGTCCGATTACTGCGGTCATCAGCCAGGTACCGTTATCCACAGTGATCCCCAGGGCTGTAAAGCCCAGCAGGAAAGCGCTGGCGGTAACAGCTCCTGTGCCGATCAGTACACACAGCCTGAGGCTCCAGACAGGTATCCAGTTTTCGAAAAGATTCTTCAGAAATTCAGCGAAGACCACAGCCAGGAGTACCAGTATTCCCCCTGCAAAGGCCTCCTTCATATTCCGGGAAAAAAGCACAATACCCAGAGCAAAGGCTTCTGCCGGATATTTTAATTTCATGTCTGTTCCCCCGTTTCTTTAATCTATGGTCTGTAAAAATTCATAAGCTGCATTGATGCCTTTCACAGCCGCTGTGGAGGAAATGGTGGCGCCGGATACTCCATCTACCTCTGTTCCTTCCTGTGGGCCTTCGGATCCTCCCTGGCTCTCGATTCCCCCGGCCTGGTCAATACACTGCTGGGCCAGTTTCACAAATCCGCCTACAGAAATGCTTACGCCAGACACTGCATCTGTCTTTCCCTGGTTATCTGTAGTCAGAAAATCCAGATTCTGATTTTCTACCAGAGCTGTGCCTAAAGCCTTGGACTGTTCCGCCCAGGTAGGTCCGTCCTCAGTCATAACATACTGGCCGTTTTCAGAAAGCTCACTTTTCTTGTTTCCATCTGCATCTACAGATTCCCATACAGCTTCTGTAATCTTTCCGTCAGCAACTGTAATGGTCACCTGGTCCGTGTATCCATTGCTGTCAGGAGTTTCTGTCTTAGCTTCATAGGTTCCATCCTGTAACACCAGGGCTGCTTTTCCTGCTGCCTGGTCGATACACTGCTGAGCCAGCTTGGCAAATCCCCCTACGGAAATGCTCACGCCGGATACTGCATCTGTTTTTCCCTGATTATCCATAGTCAGAAAGGCCAGGGACTGATTCTCAACAAGAGCTTCCCCTAAAGCCTGAGACTGCTCTGCCCAGGTAGGTCCGTCCTCAGTCATAACATACTGACCGTTTTCAGAAAGCTCGCTTTTCTTATTTCCATCTCCGTCTACAGCATCCCATACAGCCTCTGTGATCTTTCCCTCAGACACAGTTATCGTCATCTGGTCGGTATAGCCATTATTGTCAGGAGCCTCTGCTTTTGCCTCATAGGTTCCGTCCTGAAGTTCCAGGTCTTCCGCCTGAGCAGAAGCAGTGTCTTCTTCCAGTGTCATACCTGGCAGATAAACCGGAGCCTTTGCTCCTGCAAACTGACTTAAAAACTCTTCTTCTGTAATCTTGGAGCCAACGTCTTCTGTCTCATTTTGTTCTGTCACTGCCACATTTGTCACAGTAGCCTTATCTTCCCCAAAGGATACCTCCAGAACAATATCGCCGCCGTATCCGGCTTCTGTCACAGTTACCAGATAGCCTTCCTCTGTTCTGACAGCTGACTGGATATTTTCGGCCCCTGTCACGTCCAGTTCCTCTGTTATCTGGGCCTTGTCCTGTCCCTGGTCCGTACTCTGGTCTTTTGCCAAAGCCCTAGAGCCTGCAATCACTCCAAAGGACAGAGCCGTTACTATGATCAACGCAAGAATTCCTCTGACATTTTTATTTTTCATATTCGTCTCCTTTAAATCACCTTTTTCTTTGTTCCATATACCTGCTGCCGGTAAAGCAGGGCAAGAATTCCTGCCAGGCAGTTAGCCGTCAGGATCCCGAAGCAGATTCCCTCCGGATATGTGCTGAAAATACGGATGGCAGCCGTAATGATACCTGCTGCCAGAGCATACAGAAGTTTTCCTCTTCTGGATACAAAGACATAATCGGTCAGCATATAGCATCCTCCCATGATCAGTCCGCCGCCAAAAAGGTTGGCCAGAATGTCTCCGGTAAAAAGGCCGGCGGGGCCGAAAACAAAGGTCAAGACTGTCACTGTAGCAATATAGGTAAGGGCAGCCTCTGCATTCACCACACCCATATAACACATATAGGCAAATCCTACCAGGAGAAGGAGCTTGCTGGTCTCTCCCATAGCGCCGGGAACCTCTCCCAGAAACATCTGAAGATAAGAATATCCCGTCTCTCCTCCTGCCTTTACCGTTCCCAGAACCGTAGCCTGGGAAACAGCGTCTGCTGTCAGTGTCCTGGGCACCGTATATCCCATAACCGTCCCCGGCCATAAAACCATGACCAGAAGTCTTCCCATAAGGGCCGGATTGGCAAAATTACTTCCAATGCCTCCGAACATCTGCTTTACGATCAGGATGCTGAAAACAGCCGCAGCCCCAAGTACCCAGACAGGCACTGTCACAGGCATGTTAAAAGCCAGAAGCATTCCGGTAACTACCGCACTGAAGTCTCCTGCTGTCACCTGCTTTTTGGTTATCTTCTGCCACAGAAATTCCGTCAGTACACATACTGCTACAGAAAAAGCAGTCAGGTAAAGGGCCCGGATTCCAAAATAATACACTGCTCCCAGAAGAGCCGGAATCAGGGAAATAGAAACATGGAGCATGATATTTCTGGTAGTCTGGGCAGTCCTCAGATGAGGGCCGTTTATTACTTTTGTGGGACTCATGATTTCTTCACCGCCTTTTCTCTCATTCGCTGCTTCACGAAATCTCGCGCCAGTCTGTTCCGGAGTGTCAGTTCTCTTTTGGCCGGACAGATGTAGGAGCAGCAGCCGCAGGCGATACATTCGCTGGCATAGAGCTTCTGGCACAGATCATAGTCCTCCTTTAAAAAGGCAAAATCAATCTGGTAGGGAGTAAGCCCTGCAGGGCAGACATTTTTGCAGGCCTCGCAGCGGATACAGGGCTGCTCTTCGTAATGGCTGTCCGGAAGGACCAGGATACCGGAAGTGCTCTTGGTAATGTAAAACAGCTCCTCTTCTCCCTTCCAGTCGGAAGCCACACAGGGGCCTGTCATAGGACCTCCCCCGATGATCCGATTCTTTTCTGTGGTGACTCCTCCGCATAGTTCCACCAGTTCTTTAGCGGAAGTGCCTATAGGGACCAGGAAATTTCCCGGATTTTTCACACAGCCTGTTACCGTAACGATCCTGGTTGTCAGGGGTCTGTTCCCCAGAACCATATCTGCTGCGGCTTTGGCAGTTCCCACATTGGAAACGATCACTCCTGCATCGGCAGGCAGCCCTCCCATAGGAACTTCCCTTCCCAAAACACTCTGTATCAGCTGGCGCTCACCGCCCTGAGGATACTTTGTAGGAAGCACTTTTATTTCCAGTTCTTCTCCCTGGTCTAAAATCCCCTGCTCTCTCATCTTTTCCAAAATCTTCCGAAGATTCTCAATGGCCTCCGGCTTATTGTCTTCAATACATACATAAGCCTTGCCAGCACCGGAAGCTTTCAAAAGAAGCCGGACGCCATTAAGCAGGGCAGGTCCCTGCTCCAGCATCAGACGATAATCACAGGTCAAAAAAGGCTCGCATTCCGCACCGTTGACCAGCAAAGTATCTATCTGCTTATCGGTTTCATATTTTCGGAATGCAGGAAAACCTGCGCCTCCCATACCGGTAAGGCCGCCTTCCCGAATCCCTTCTAAAATCTTCTCCGAATCAATCTCAGACAGAGAAACTCCCTCTTTTTCATAAGACATGGTCTCTCTCTTTGGATCTTCCAGCCGCCGGATCACACAGGCTGTCACGGTCCTTCCCTGATTCTCTGCCTCTTTGATCTCTATCACTTCTCCGGTAACGCTGGCATGAAGAGGGGCCGCCATAAAGGCATCCGGATCCCCGATCCGCTCTCCTTCCTGCACATGGTCCAAAGGCCTGACCTTCAGGCTGCAGAGGGCACGAAAAGACTGTTCTGCCAGAATCGTCACTGTTTCCGGCCAGTATTCCCGCACCGGAATGTCCATAGTCAGAGACTTATCGTAACCGTCTGTAGGATGAATTCCCCCCGGAAATCCTTTTGTCTCATTTCTGTGCATATTTTGTTTTCCTCCATCAAAGGTTTGTTAATAAATTGACATGCCCGAATAGCATAACATACTGGAGTTAATTTCGCAAGATTAACTTCGTAAAATCTGAGCTGCATAGCTGGATAGCTGCCAAAATTAGTATGTGGACATCTGCGGTTTTTACACGGGAATTTAAGTTTTTATGAAATTTAGGATAGATGGGAAATAGATATTCTTCCTAGACGGTGTTATTGACTTGCTGGAAAAAGATATTTATACTGTATTCAAGATAAGATCGTATATTTACCCAGGGAGCTGGGGGACGTGCTCTCACCCAATCCGAGACCTTACGGAGGGTGGTGATTATTATGAGTACATATGAAGAATTGAGTCTAATCGTAAACGCTGCTTTATTGATTATCGCCATTCTTAATTATACCCATAAGAAATAGCCGTCCTGCTCTCGTCAAAGTTTAGGAACGGCTATCTCTTATAGCTAAATCTTAAATTATGCCGGGTCGGGTGAAGTGCAGTCACCTTCCGGCTCCCTTGTTAAGTATATTATAGTCAAAATGCCCTAATTTGTCAAATACGAAAAGGGGCTATCGCATTAGTCGAAATCGAGAATATGACTAATGCGACAACCCCTTGAAAAATCTATTAAGCTAATTTGCTCTTTGCCAGTTCTGCCAGAGTTGCGAATCCCTCTGCATCGTTGATAGCCATGTCAGCCAGAACTTTTCTGTTCAGGTCAACGTTCGCCAGCTTTAAGCCGTGCATGAATTTGCTGTAGGATAAACCGTTCATTCTTGCAGCAGCGTTGATACGAGCGATCCAAAGCTGTCTGAACTGACGTTTTCTCTGTTTTCTTCCTGCATAGGAGCTTGCCAGAGCTCTCATTACAGACTGTTTTGCTACTCTATACTGTTTGGAACGGGCTCCTCTGTAGCCCTTAGCCATTTTTAATACTCTGTTATGTTTCTTCTTAGCGTTTAATCCGCCTTTAATTCTTGCCATTCTTAATTTCCTCCTATATTAAAGATAATCTTTTTTCAATGAAACTTTGCCGACTGTCCAGATTACATGTAAGGCAGGATTTTCTTCATGCTCTTTACATTTGTTGCATCTGTGATAGTTGCTTTTCTGAGATTTCTTTTTCTCTTCTGAGATTTCTTTGTTAAGATATGGCTCTTGTAAGCTTTATTTCTTTTTAATTTACCTGTTCCTGTTGTTTTGAAGCGCTTTGCAGCAGCTTTGGTAGTTTTCATTTTTGGCATGTTTATGTCCTCCTTAAACTCTTTTTCTTATTAACGTTTTTCTGTCAAAAACATAGTCATGCTTCTGCCTTCCACCTTAGGCGCCTTTTCGATCACCGCAATGTCGGACAGAATCTGCGCAAACTCATCTAAGATGTGCTTGCTGCTCTGCATATGTGCCATTTCCCTTCCCCGGAAACGCAGAGTCACCTTCACTTTGTTTCCTTTCTGCAGGAATTTTCTGGCGTTGTTGACCTTGGTCTTCAAATCGTTTTCCTCAATATTAGGGGATAAACGCACTTCTTTGATTTCTATGGTTTTCTGTTTCTTCTTAGCTTCCTTCTCTTTTCTGGCTAATTCGTACTTATACTTGCCATAGTCAATAATTTTACAAACCGGCGGCTTTGCTGTGGGAGCAATCTTTACCAGATCCAGTCCGGCTTCCACTGCATGTTTCTGGGCTTCTCTTGCGGACATGATTCCCAGCTGCTGTCCATCCGCTCCAATAAGACGTACTTCTTTGTCTCTGATTTGTTCGTTGATCATTAAATCGCTAATAGTCGTGCACCTCCATAATATTGATAAAACACTCTCGGGCCCCCTTGGCCATTTCCTTTAAGAAAAGAACACGTAAGCCTTCCGGCTTTCATGGTCATGAATAAGAATCTACAGAGCAAAAGAAAAGCGGATAGCAAAAGACACTATCCACCTGATATCTCCATATGAAAACGCTGTGCGCTTCACTGCATTCTATAAACCGTTAGTCACCCATTTGTGCTAAGGTGAGAGTGGATACTCTGCTTTCTTTTTCTTCTTCAGACTTTTGTAATATAGCATAGCTAAAACACAAAGTCAAGCTTTTTTGTATAAAAAATCCCTTGTTTTTTCTTATAAGAAATGGCATAATTATGCCTACATACCTTACACACAATACAAAGGAGAAAAATATGGAACAAAAAAGAGGATCTTTTACAAACAAGATGGGCTTTGTTCTGGCTGCTGCAGGTTCGGCTGTAGGCCTTGGAAACATCTGGCGTTTCCCTTACCTGGCTGCAAAATACGGAGGGGGTATTTTTCTGCTGGTCTACCTGATCCTGGCAGTGACCTTCGGATTTACACTGATGGTCACAGAAATCGCCATCGGCAGAAAGACCAGACTCAGCGCCATCGGCGCTTTCCAGTCACTGGATAAGCGTTTCGGTTTCGTAGGCTATCTGGCCTGCGCCGTACCTTTTATCATCACCCCTTATTACTGCGTTATCGGAGGCTGGGTGATCAAATACTTTGTCACCTTCCTTACCGGAGACGGCGGACTTGCCTCCGGGGACGAATACTTTGCCGCTTTTACCAGCCAGACGGTTTCCCCGGTGGTATGGTTCTGCATTTATGTTCTTCTCACCGCCATTGTAGTGATCATGGGTGTTGAAAAAGGAATTGAGAAAGCCAGCCGCTTTATGATGCCCCTGCTGATCGTCATGATCGTAGGCATCAGCATTTACTGTGTTACACGGCCTGGCGCTATGGAAGGTGTAAAATATTACTTCTTCCCCGACTTTTCCAAATTTTCCGCCACCACTGTACTGGCGGCCATGGGGCAGCTATTCTATTCTATGTCTCTGGCTATGGGAATTATGATCACTTACGGCTCTTATATGAAAAAAGAAAGCAGTCTGGAAGCTTCTGTGCGGCAGATTGAAATCTTTGACACTGTAGTTGCCTTCCTGGCAGGTCTGATGATTGTGCCTTCGGTCTTTGTTTTCTCAGGAGGAGATGAAGCTGCCCTCAGCAAAGGACCTTCCCTGATGTTTATTACTCTGCCGAAGGTCTTCAACGATATGGCCCTTGGGGGAGTGATCGGAGCAGTGTTCTTCCTGCTGGTGCTTTTCGCAGCCCTGACTTCTTCTATCTCCCTGATGGAGACTGCGGTTTCCATTCTGCGGGATAAGACCGGATGGGGCAGAAAAAAATCCACGATATTGATCACCATCTATGTCCTGATACTGGGAACCATCGTCTCTCTGGGCTTCGGACCTCTGAGCTTTATCCAGCTTCTGGGACTGGGACTGCTGGATTTCTTTGACTTCATCAGCAACAGTGTGCTCATGCCTATTGTGGCTATTCTCACCTGTATCTGCGTGGGGCATTTTATCGGACCCAAGGTTATTGAGGATGAAGTGGAACTTAATGGTCCCTTCAAGATTAAAAAGTTCTACCGGATCATGCTGAAATGGATCGCTCCCATTTTCCTGGCCCTGATCCTGATCTTTGCGATTTCTGAAACAATGGGCTGGATCGTTGTATAACATTCCCTGGCTCACCGCCTTGGGAAACTAAAAAGGACTCTTCTGGAGCTGTCGCAAATCAAAATCGAAAATATTTATACATTTTCTTGCTCAGTCTGCAGCCCTTTGAGCCTATGGTCTCAAAGCTATGCTCGACAAATTCGCATAAAATGTATAAATATTTCTGACATATGTTTTACGACAGTTCCATAAAGAGTCCTTTTTTCTGTGTTATCTATGGCCAGGAGATCTTCTCAGGCTTCTTTTTTCTCCCGAAATGGCTTCAGGAAGATAAACCCTCCAAAGATTACCAGGTTCAGAATCAGAGAAGCCAGTACGTCCCCCCAGGCAATGGTCTGTCCCTGGAGTACATCTGCAGAATAATTTCCAACAAACATAGGGATCAGATTGTTATTCATATAGTGGACAGCCACGGCTACCCAGATGTTCCTGGTCTTCATATAGACATAAGCCAGGAAGATTCCTATAAAGACGCAGGTAACGATCTGGGACGCCACATAGATCACGCCCATATCCGGCGTGGTGTAATAGAAAAAATCCAGCGGCAGGTGCCACAGTCCCCATATCACCCCTAAAAGCAGTACGCCCTTTCTCAGTCCGAATCTTTTCTGCAGGAGAGGCTGGAGATAATACCGCCATCCATATTCCTCTCCGAAGAAGGCCACTACTACCAGGAAGAAATTCAGGACCAATGTAACCAGATAGAACCAGGTAGAAGGCAAAGCCCACAGCTGGATAAATTCTCCCATCTGTCCTCCCAGAGCACTGGAAATCCCCATACGGAGGCTGTAAAGCACAAAGAACAAAAGCATACACAAAACCGACTTTTTCCAGTTCCTCCACCGCAGACCGCAGGCTTCCCGCCTCTCTTTTCCCGAGACCAGAAGGGTGATCCAAAATACAATGCTTCCCAGGATCAATACCACCTGTACAAGCACCATCCATACTGACATTTCCATCTGTCCTGCCTGTATACTCTGAGGCAGAAATACAGAACCCAGGGCACACAGGATCATCAGGACTGTAATCACAAGGAAGGTCACATAAAAAATCCTGGGCACCTTCTGGTCTCCTTTCCTGGTAAGCAGATAAGCCATCATAACTCCCGCCGCCGGATAAAGCATCTGGGCGTTGGGAAATACACTCAGATCTGCTCCTGTGCTGTTTCCATACCACATCAGCAGTCCCAGGACATAAGTGATCCCATAGGCCAGTGCCGCAAAAATGATCAGTTGTCTCTTTTCTGTTTCTGAAAATCTCATCTCTTTTTCCTCTCTTTTTCAGATTATTCTTTGTTAAGCCTTATATTTTCACCACAAAAATTATACTGAAAAATACATTTTTTGTATATAAAAAGATATGAATATTTTTCAAAAAATACCTATCCAAGCAAATATTCTTACTTTTCTATTTTTCCACAACCTATCTCTGCTTTTCCCTGAAGATTCCCAGGATTTTTTCTCCCTTTCTCCTGGCTGCCTGGTAAACGGCCCACAGAAACAGAAAGATAAGAAGACTGATTCCCAGAACTATCATCAGACTCCGAAGCTCAGCAGCGGTTAGTCTTCCGTCATTCATATAGTTCATTCCTATGCTGAAAAGCAATCCTACCCCACAGCCCAGAACTGTCGGGTAAATAAAAATTTTCCTGAGCTGAGCTTTTAAAACTTTCTTCCGATACTCACTGTCTGCCCCCAGCCGCTCCAGGCTTACAAAAACTTCCCGGTTGTCCGCAGCCACAGAGACACCTCTTACATAAGTCATAATAGCCACTGTGGAAAGGGTGATGATGAAGATGTACAGGCAGAGCATCACATAGACCCCAACAAACTGCATCCATTCCTGGCTGTTCAGAATCTGAAACTGCGGCCCGTATCTCCAGTTTCCAAGAAGCTGGGTATCCTCCGGGTCCATCTCAACCTTATCCCCATACATATATTCTTCCCCATTGGCTTTGGCCTGGAGCTCTTCCCACCGGTCATAATTTCCCATATGAGCAGAAAGGTCTGTAGCCCGGCTCACATATTCCTCATACAAAGCTCTGGTAAAAGGATAAGAGGCTTCCGGGTCGGCAGCGTCAAAAAAGACCAGATGCTCCATCCACTCCTGTCCGATACCTTCTGTCAGAGTCTCATAATCTTTATCATTGAGCACATAGGCAAAAGGCTCAGACATATCTGACAGACTGTTATATTCCAGTGTTCCTCCAAAAGTCAGGCCAGTCTCTGTCCCTGTGTCCGGATTGGAAACTTCTGAAAGACCGTCTGTAAAATCCCAGATATTATCCTGATGCCCTGCCTCCGTTATGGTCTTATAGGTTCCGGGAGCCACCCCAGGGGCTTCTCCCGTAAGCTGCTGATAGGTTTTTCCGGAGAAAAAAAGAGCCGTTTTTCCTTTTTCTCTGGTAACCGTCACATATTCATTGTCCTCTGTATAATCTGTCATTTTATAAGTAATCACCAGATTGGCTCCTTCCCCCTCAGTGTAATCCTGGATTTCCACAGAATACTCTCCTGCCAGCTTCCGGATCTCCTCTTTCGTCACCTGTTTCTCCTGAACCGGATAGTGGAGAACAAAGTCTCTGGTAGTCCCGTTGTCAATATATCCGGCACTGTCGGAATACAGGAGCCCATAATAGACAGCAAAAATTCCTGCAAACAGCAGAAGGACGACCACGCACATATTCCGTGTGGTAGATTTGGCGGAAAACCGCATAAGGCTTACAGACACCAGATTTTTGTAATACTTCTTTCTATTTTTTCCTTTCCGGTTCTGCCCTACTATACTGAGCAGCACCAGATAGATGCCTGCCACTGCCAGAAAATAAAAAAGGTTCAGAACAGAAGGGGGGCCTACATGAAAGACATGGACAAAGATCCTGGGCAGCCCCATAGCCAGAAGAAGCCCTCCCAGTATCATCCCCATGCCGGCCCCAAATGTCCAGGCAGGAATCTTCTTCACCATTTCCGGCTGGTGCTGGGTCCGCAGGATATCCATAACATTGGTCTTTTTTACAAATTTCCTTCCTGCAGCTCCTAAAAGAATAGCCAGTATAATGGCAAAGACCAGCCCCACCAGAAGTCCGCCTATTCCAAAGCGATATTCCATTTCCTCTGTAGAAACCAGAAAGGATTCAAAAAGCTTCCAGATCAGCCAGGACAGAGGTATGGCTCCCAGTAATCCCAGGGCTGCAGCCGCCCCTGTAAGCAGAGCCAGTTCTTTAAAGAGCATAGTCCCCAGGGTCTTCTTCTGCTCTCCCAGAGCCAGAAAAATACCGTATTCTCTGCTTTTATACCGAAAAAAGAGTATGGAAGCATAGAGGGTGAAAATAGCACATCCTACCGCCGTAGCTCCTAAAAGCAGAATAGCCAGTTTTCGTGTATCTCCGCCCTCAGGAAGAAATTCCTGTACCGTAGGTCCGAAATACATCAGGGCAAAGGCTGTAAGCAGCAGCACAGAGAGGAAAATGCAAAAGGCAAGGATCCCATACTGCCCTTTATTCTTTCTCCGGAGTTTGGCAAAAATCTTATTCCTGGTCATCCCTGTCACCTCCCAGTTCCCGGAGTACATCCAGCAGCTCATCCATAAATTCTCTTCTGGAACCCCGGCGGGTCAGTTCTGTATGTACGGCACCGTCCCGGAGCACGATGACACGGTCACAGAAAGAAGCTGCATAGCTGTCATGAGTCACCATGAAAACAGTAGCCTCAAGCTGTTCTTTTGCCTGAAGAAAAGCATCAATGACTGCTTTGCAGGATCTGCTGTCCAGGTTTCCTGTAGGCTCGTCCGCCAGCAAAATATAAGGAGAATTCATCATAGCTCTGGCCACTGCTGTACGCTGTTTCTCTCCTCCTGAAATCTCTGCGGGATATTTTTCCTGTATCTTCTCGATTCCAAAGGCCTTGCAGAACTTCCGGGCTTTCTCTTCCATCTTTCCCACCGGCTTTCCTGCTATGACCTGAGGAAGACAAATATTTTCAAAAACCGTCAGTCCGTCCAGGAGCATAAAATCCTGGAATACAAAACCCAGGTGCTGATTCCGGACTTTTGCAAGCTCTTTCTGTCCAAGGCCTGACAGATCCTTCCCATTTAACAGGATTTTTCCCTGGTCATGAGGGATAAAACAGGAAATACAATTTAAAAGAGTCGTCTTTCCCGAACCGCTTGGCCCCATAACCGCCACAAATTCTCCTTTCTTCACCTGAAAAGACAAATCTTTCAATACCAGGTAGGAATTGTTCCCTGTCTTATAGGTTTTTCTCAAATTTTCAACTTTTAACATCTGGTCTACCTCCCCATTTCTGTGTATAAATTTTAGGCAATCATTATTATAATTTTTCTCTCCTGAAAGGGATATTCAGGAAATAGGTAAGTTTGACAGAATTTTGGGAAAGTTCGGCAAAATCATCCCTCTTGCTGGCAAATTTTCAGAAAACCCTATATAATATTATTGATATCGGCTTTCAGGCCTGTCCGTCAGGAAGAAAGACGCTGTCACAGATCAAACTATCACAGTCAAAAGGAGCTGCAAAAATCATGGAAATCTGTATCTGTGATGACGAAAAAGAGCTGCGGAAGTCTCTTTCTAAAATAATAAAAACCGAACTGCAGCTGCAGGGAATCCCCTGCAGGATCCGGGAATTTGACTCCGGAAGCGCTCTGCTGGAAGGATTAGAAGAGGAAGACGGGGATATCCTTTTTCTGGATATCAAAATGAAAGGTTTAAACGGCATAGATACGGCCACCCAGCTTCGGAAGATTTCTCCCCATATTGTAATTATCTTCATCACCGCTTATCCGGACTTTGTCTTTCAGGGCTATGAGGTCCGGGCCTTCCGCTATATACTGAAGCCTTACCGGGAAGACAAGATCCGGGAAATTCTGGGACTGGCCGTAGAGGAAAGCCGCAGGATGGAAGAGCAGTTTTATTATATAAAGCAGAAAGGCCAGCTTCTTCGCCTTCCTTTAAAGGAAATCCTCTATTTTAAAAGTGACCGGAAAAAGGTAACTGCAGTCACCGTAAAAGGCCAGGAAGTATTTTATGCCAGGCTCTCAGATATTGAGGCAGAACTCCCAACAGGCTTTATCCGCATACATAACCGCTACCTGGTAAACCTGAGCCATGTTTCCAGGATCGGAAACACCTTCTGCCTGTGCGGCGAAGAGCAGCTTCCTGTAAGCAGGGCCTGCCGCCAGGAACTGGCCGCAGCCTTTGCCAGAAAACTTCTTCACTCTTAAATTGGAAAGCAGGGATCCTATGGAAAATCTCATCAGCCTTATCGGAACTTCCTGTAATTTTGTACAGGGGTATTTCTTCTTTAAAACCGTATCCTGTCTTCTGAAGCCCAGAGAGCCCAGGTTTTTACAGATCCTAGCCTGGATGCTCTGTACCCTGGTGTCCTCTGTAGTTATTTTCGCCCAGGACCCGGTTAATATCCTGGTTGTATTATGCCTTTTCTTTGGGACTACCTTTTTCTTTGAAGGACCCTGGTATTTGAAGATTTCTGCTGTAATGATCCTCTATCCCATTGCTACAGCTCTGAATTTTCTCCTGAATAATATCGGGACCTGGATTTTCTTTACTTTTTGGGGCGGAATGGGATTTACCAATCTGCTGTTCTCCAATCTGGCGGAAATTGTACCCCTGCTCTTCTGGTTTGTTTTTTACCGGTCCATGAACCGAAGGCTTCTGAAAGCCCGCCAGCTTCTGGACCGGCGTTCCTGGCTGTTTCTCAGCCTGATCTGCCTGGCTTCTCTTACAGCAGTAGTCAGTCTGGTCTGCTTTACCCCCAATCTGGCCCCTGCGGCTTATCCCTGTATGCTGGCCTGTATCGCCACCAACTTTACCAGTATTTATCTGGCCTCTTATCTGGCAGACACCATCCAGGCAGACATGGAGCGGAAAAATCTCCGGCTTCAAAAAGACTATTACGAGGAGCTGGAGAAAAACCAGCTTCAGATACGACGGCTCCGCCATGATATGAACAGTCATTTTGCTGTGGTGGACAGTCTGTTAAAAGACAGAAATATAAAAGAAGCTCTGGAATACCTGGAAAAACTTATGGGATACATAGAGACGGGAAACCGTCCATTTTGTAAAAACAGTGTTGTAAACGCTCTTCTGAATGCAAAGTATAACCAGGCTTCTGAGCAAAACATTGACTGCTTTTTCAGCATCAGCATTGACGGTTTTACAAAACTGGATGATATTACCCTCTGTTCCGTCTTTGCTAACACTTTAGACAACGCCATAGAAGCCTGCAGCAAAATCCCCTCCGGACAACAGCGGAAGATTTCCGCTAAAGCCCGCTATACAAAAGAGGGATACTTCAGCTATGAGATTGTAAACACAAAGGAAAATGAGGTACAGAAAAGAAAAGGACGTTTCCTCACAGACAAGGAAGATCCCCTCTCCCACGGCCTGGGAATCGCCTCCGTTCAGGAAATTATAGAAAAAAACGGCGGAACCCTGGACATCTCTTACACTGAGAAAGAGTTCCACCTTACAATATTACTTTAAGGATACAAGACAAAAGATACTCCATACTTCCTGCCGATGAAAGTCCGGCTTACAGCCGTACCACGATTTTCCCGTGTACCTTTTTTTCTTTCATCAACTGTAAATATTCCGGGATATCCTCAAAATCAATTTCCTGGATTTCAGGAACTCCGATTTTTCCCGCCGCCACAAGAGAACTGACTGCCTTTGCGGTCTGAGCCGGTACTTTCTGCGTTTCAGCATCTGAGCTTGTCAGATAATTTCCAAATGCGATTTCGTGTACGGAAATCCCCTTACTATAAAATTTCCACTGGGACATATCAGGAAGTCCGGAAACTGCCGCTATTTCGCCACCGAATTTCAAAATCTCCATATCTTTTGTGGCGCTTTCACTGCCTACGGTATTCACTGCATAATCAACGCCTGCCTGATTTGTTATATCCTTTATGCGGCCATATACATCCTCTGTTTTATAGTCAATAGCAAAATCAGCTCCCAGCTTTTTAACATAATCAAAATTCTTTCTTGAGCAGGTAGTGATAACCCGTAAACCATTTAGCTTTGCAAGCTGGATCAAGTAGCTTCCTACCCCGCCGGCGCCTCCCTGTATCAAGATTGTACCTCCGGTACGAAGATGGAACCTGTCGTACATAATATGGTATGCCGTCATACCTGCTCCAGGCAGGGCAGCCGCCTGGGTATAGTCAAGCTCCTCTGGAATTTCACATACGAATTTTTCCGGTGTTACTGCATATTCTGCAAATCCCCCGTATGGATTATTTATCTCCCGCAAATAAAAGACTCTTTTTCCGATCACAGGAGTTTTAATATTTTCCCCGGCTTTCATTACCTCCCCGGCAATATCAAGGCCCAGAACAACCGGTGTTTCCAATTCTCCCAAATATTCTGCAGTTTGATAATCCGACGGATTTAATGACACAGCGTGAACTCTGACCAGCAGTTCGTCCGGTTTAACAGCCGGTATTTCCAGTTCTTCAAAACGCATATTTTTAATATTACCACCGTGGCGCAATACGAATGCTTTCATAAATCACCTCTTCAGATATCACTCTGTTTTTTTATCTTGTTTAACTTGTTGTTCAAATATGCTGCAGTACCTTTTGGCGCTTTCATAATAGTCAAAATAGGTTCCAATGCCATATTTCTGCACATTTCAATAGATTTCTGCATATCTTCTCCGGCTCCGCCTTTCGCAGACGCTTTATCAAACAGCTCCTGTACCACAGCTCTTGCCTCAGGCTGTTCCAGCATTTCACCGATTTTATCTTTGATTGAAAAGTATCCTTCTTTAAATTCTAATTCTTCATCCGTGCGGATTGAATCAAACCAATTCCCCGCCTCGGTTTCCTCTTTTGGAAGTGAATAGGCAGGATTAGGCACAGCCACTGCATTTAACTGAATTGTATCGCTGACATTTTCTTTTTCTGTTCTTACCGAAATCTCATTCACTCCATCTTTTAGTGCAACGTTCTCAAACAATACCCCATGGTCTTTTGATTTGCTTGTTCCTGCAAGTTCTCCATTCACATAGAGGCGTACTTCCGAGCAGTTGGTAAACACCAGGATATTTCTTTGATCTTCTGTACGATCAAAAAATCGCCTTCCGCAGATATGTACCATTGGCTTTTCCGACCAATATGCCTGGTAGATATAAAAAGAATCCTTTCTTGTCTTACGGTCATATGTTACAAGTCCCTTATTATTGCGGCCTTTGCAACCGCCTTCATCACGACTGTCTGCTGCGAAGTCAAACATATTCCATACATGTGTACTCCATAAATAAGGCCGTTTTTCAAAAATCTTCAGCATTTCGTGATGATAGTATGCCTGATATTCCTCAGAGTAATCATGCCCTTCCGGATTTGCAGAATGAAGCGCAATATTTGCCTCGGCCCCATACTCAGATACTCCCAGACATCGATCCGGGTATAATTTATGGAATCTATCCAGCCATGGACCGTTTTCAGAAACATCTCCCATATACCATCCGAAATAATGATTGTAACTAAGTACATCTGTTATGTCGTTATGATCACTTTCCATAGAAAGCATGCTCACCTGCGCCATTGTTGTCAGACGGCTGGGATCCATTCTTTTGCAAAGAGCCTGTAAGTCACAAAGATTTCTATACAGCTCCTCACTCTCACATGTAACAGAAATTTCATTTGAAATTCCCCAGAAGCAGATAGCGGGATGATTATAATTCTGAGCGATCAATTCGGTCATCTGACTAAGTGTATTCTCATAGGCCTCCTTTCCAGGACGAAAAGCTGTTATGAACGGAATTTCCGCCCAAACTATAAAGCCTGCTTTATCGCATAATTCATAAAAATACTGATCGTGCTGATAATGGGCAAGACGCAGAGTATTTGCTCCGATTTCTTTTATTATCTCAATGTCTTCCTCATGCTCTCTATGTGTAATGGCCCAGCCCATATTTTTCCGATCCTGGTGTCTGGCAACCCCGTGCAGAGGAGTACGTACGCCATTCAGATAGAATCCGTCATCCGGGTTCACATGAAAGCTGCGGATACCAAACAATTCCCTGACCTGATCTGTTTCCTTTCCCTCTTTCAGCAATGTCAGTTCTGCAGTATAGCAATATGGATTTTTTAAGCCATCCCACAAAACCGGAGTTTTTATCATAAGATCACTTATCGTGTGGCTTTCGGCGGTGATTGTTTTTTCAACAACTGTCTTCCCTTCTCTGTCTTTTATACGGCATCTGATCTGGCAGTTCTCTGCATTGGAGATAAACCCATCAATACGGATTTTTCCTGACACATGAGGTGTGACAAAGACGCCGCTTGTCCCAGTCTGCATAAGATCAAAGTGGGAATTTTCCACTTCAATAAAACATACCTCCCGGTAAAGACCTCCGAAAAATGTGAAATCCGCCTGCTGGGGATATACATCGCATTCTTCATTTGATACCACAACCGTCAATTCGTTTTCTCCATCCTTCATAAAATCTGTCAATTCAAAACGGAATGTAGAAAATCCCCCTTTATGCTCTCCCAGCTTTTGCCCGTTGCAATACACAACGGCCACATGATTTGCACCTCTGAATTCAATATACTGCCTTTTTGAGTCATGATGTTCAGGGAGAAAAATTTTGTAAACTCCTTCTCCCCTCCAGTAATCTCCTCCTCCATCCTGCCCATCCAGGTTATTCCAGGTATGAGGAAGGGACACTGTTTCAAATTCCTCTCCTTTTTTTGCAAAAAGCGCTTCCTTAATAATTTCTACCGTTCTCATTCTTACTCCTCCGTTCCGCTGCAAATTAACATTATTATAAAATGTACTGCTGTCTCACGATAGAATAATATTAATGCCTTTTGTATTATTTTATTATAAGTAGAACTTTTTACGATATTCGCCGGGAGTGAGTCCGGTATATTTCTTATACATTTTAATAAAATAACTTACATCATTGATGCCTACCTGTATTGCCACATCCTGAATAGAAATATCCGGCAGATAAAGGAGCATGGCCGCATACTGCATTTTATACTCATGTATATATTCCGTTATCGTCTTTCCTGTCTCTTTCTTAAATTCAGAAGACAAAAAAGGTCTGCTCTTCCCTAATTTCTCTGCCAGAACAGCAAGGGTCAGCGGTTCGCACACATGTAATTGAATATAGTTAACCGCATCTCGCACTGTTTTTGAGTGATTAGGCAGACGGTAATGGTTTACCAGCTGACAATATTTCTGCAAGATCTGATAGCAAACGCCCTCCAGCTCTGAGTATTTACTTTCTTTTTCAATCTGCTCTTCCAGCTCTGCAGATAGTTTTTTCACATAAAAAGGGTGTATATCCCCTGACAATAAAACTGTTTCGCACTTTACATTTAGACTATGGGCAAATAGTTTCATCTTTCTGAAAGACAAATTGCTTTTCTCCATATTTCCTGAGAGCAGCCAGGGAAAGGTTTTCTCTGCAGCTTCTATATTTCCCTGAGAAACTGCATTTAATAAAATATTATGGGTTTCCCGGTATTCCATAATTTTTTCCTTTGTAATCTCATCGTCCAGACTACTTTTATATCTCACCTGTTCAGATTCTATTTTTTGATTGGTCTGCCGTATTTGTTTAATTGGTTCCTGCAGTTCCAGCTCTTGTGTTAATAAAATGGATAATGTATGGATAACTGCGTTTTCATTTATAACAGGCAGAGTCTGATAATGTTTGTATATCATTTTACGATAGCCGATTTCAAAGCCATTGGTATGCAAAATTTCTTTGATAATGCCATTGTCCATTTCCTGATTCATAAAAGGGCCTACTGAAATCACACCATGTCCGTATTTCTCAGGGGTAATATATACAATCGTAGAAAAGCCCAATCCGCTTTTAGCATAAAAAGATGGTTTCCAACTTTTGGTACAATATTGGTAAAATACTTCCTGTTTTCTTCTGTATTATAGTTTTTTATCAAGATATTACGCAGTCCTTTATCCATATCATTAATATTTTCGTATGGATACTCTGTGAGGACTGTCGCCACTCTAAATGCCGCATACATGATTTCTTTTATATATAAATATGCCTTTTGCAATTCTTCATTCATCTGCCGGCTCCTTACGTCAATCTTGTCAGGGATTTTATCAAAACATTCCTCTGATAAAACAGTAAAAGACTGCCCTACCGGCCCAGTACCGATAGGGCAGTCTCTCAATTTTTATTTTTTGTATTCAAAGTCCGGGATCTTATGCCATCTGTCTCTGAAGTAATGAGCCACTAATTTCGGCTTTCTGTCTCTTGTAAAGATTCCCTTCTTATTTCCCTGGACTCTCAGCAGGCTCTGGCTGGTAGCGAAGTCTGCAAAGTTCCATACCTGCTCGCCTACTACAAAATCATAGTCATCGAAAACTTTGTTGTTCATCTTGTAGTATTCTACCTGGAATTCCTCTGTATACATGACCGGTGTGGTATCATGCATACCCATAACTGTATCTGCACCGTACTCGGTAAATACCACTGGTTTTCCGATGGTCTTCCAGTAGTCTAATTCTTTTCTGAGGGCCTGTTCCGGCAGTTCCAGATCCGGGCCGCCAAAGTACCATCCATAGTAGCGGTTCAGGCAGATCACATCGCTGAGTTTTGCAGAGCAGTCTTTTTCAGGAGGTGCCATCTGTACACTGATCAATGTGCAGGGACGTTTCTGAGGATCCAGCTCTCTTGCCAGCTCATAGAGAGGTGCGAAGTAGTCATAAGCACCTTCACTGTAGGAATCCGGCTCATTGGCAATACTCCACATAACCACACAGGCATGGTTCTTATCTCTGGAGATCAGATCACGGATCACGTCTTTGTGGTGTTCCTGGGTCTGTACGCCATGTTCCTTATCAAAGGTACTAACTTTCTGTCCATTGAAGTTTGCACCGCCGCCGAAATCTAAGTTTACGCCTACAGCAGTAGTCTCATCAATAACTACAAAACCTTCTTCGTCGCAGAGACGCATCATTTCCTCGCTGTATGGATAATGGCTGGTACGGAAGCTGTTGGCTCCCTGCCATTTCATCAGAGACATATCCTTGGTGTTCATCGGCAGGTTCATGCCTCTTCCGTTAGGGAAGGTATCTTCATGTCTTCCATAGCCTTTGAAATAGAAAGGTCTTTCATTGATCAGGAACTTGGTCCCCTCTACTCTTACTGTTCTTACGCCGTAAGGCAGTGTATAAACGTCTTCCCCGAAGGTCACTTTCACATCATAGAGATATGCTTTCAGAGGCTGCCACAGATGCACATTTTCAATTTCCAGAACGCCCTGGGTTCCCTGGCCCTGAGCTACCAGATTTCCTTCTTTATCAAAAACTTCTACTTTGCAGTCTCCTGTTCCCACAGTATCTACCTTGTAGGAAACTCTGGCAGTAGTTCCGCTTACCTCAGGAACCAGAGTAATATCTTCAATGTAGTCCTTTGGTGTCGTATAGATTTTTACAGGTCTTGTAATTCCACAGTAGTTGAAGAAGTCGAAGTTGGGATTGTTCTGTGGTTTTGCAGAGCTGGAAGAGCCGAAGCCTCCCATGCCGTTCATCATATTGGATTTTCCTCCGATAGGAAGGGTGGTATAGTCGATCACATTGTTTACGGCAATGGTCAGAAGGTTGTCTCCATCCTGAAGTTTCTCTGTAATCTCTACTTCGAAAGGAAGGAAGCCGCCCTTATGCTCGCAGATCAGTTCTCCGTTTAAATAAATTTTTGCATAGTGGGTAACTGCCGCACACCGAAGCATCACTCTCTGGGTCTTCACAAAGGAAGGCATGGAAATCTTTCTCTGATAGAATACCCAACCGTAATGATCTCTGAAGTCAATGCCTTCCTTCAGGTCATTATAGGAAGCCGGCACCGGCATAGTCATAGGATCTTCCAGGGGAGCTTTGTACCACTCCTGGTCAAAGCCTTCTCCATTGTCCAGCTTGAAGTCCCATACGCCGCTTAAGTCGCTTAATAATCTGGATGGTGTCAAAATCGGGTATAACATAAAATTCCTCCTTTTTCTCAGAGTCTGGCTCTGAATGATATTGGTTTTAGTGTAAAACAGTGCCGGTAAAGTTTCCCCTGCCGGCACTGTACATTTACTGCTTATTTAAATTATATTTTCTTATTTCTTTCCTTCTCTTTTTGCTTTCAGCACTGCGATATTGCTGTCTACTTTCTTCTTGCCCAGCGGATATACAAAGATCAGGGCAAGAGCCATCAGCAGGAATCCTGCTGCGGGAACCAGACAAGAAATATCATAAATTCCGTTTAAAACATCTGGATCAAAGGCTGTTGCCTCTGTATATCCTACAATACCCAGAAGAGCTCCTGAAAGTCCTGAAGAAGCAGCCTGTCCCATTTTACGTGCAAAGGAATACACGGAATAGAAAGTACCGTCAGATCTTTCTCCCTCTCTCACCTCTGCATCATCAATTACGTCTGTGATCATAGCCCAGCAGTTTACATTGAAGAAACCGATTCCCAGATATCCGATGGTATAAAGGGCGATAAACAGATACAGATTATCTGTATGGAGAATAAAAGCAATGAAAAATACCACTGCTCCTAAAATCCCGCCGAAAGCAGATAATTCTTTCTTACCAACTTTAGCTGCCAGAGTCGGTACAATAAAGGCCAGTACAATAACCAGGATGTTTGCACAGAAGCCAGAAATTGATACACCCTCTTTGCTTCCAAAGTAGTTCGGGAAGATGTACTGTCCCATACTGCCTAATGTAAGCTGTGACAGAAGGAGAAGCAAAGCTGCCAGTACAATACCGATCAGAGCACGGCTGGAAATCAATGTTTTCAGCAGATGGATAAGGCTGAACTTTTCTTCTTTTTTCTCAATCTTTACGCGCTCTGTAGTCAGATTATAGCAGATCAGATAGCAGATAACAGCACAAACAGAGCAGACTGCTCCTGCGATTGCCATATTTGTACCGGAAATCAAAGTATGTCCTTCTGCATCTTCATAGTAAACGATCATAGGAAGAACAACACCGATGAACATACTTGCTAAAGTTGCGCCAATAGTTCTCCAGCTGGACAACTCTGAACGATCTTTTGCTTCAGGAGAAATTGCAGATGCCATGGAACCGTAAGGAATGTTGATTCCTGTGTAGCAGATACTTCCCCATAGCAAGTAGGTTGCAAACATCCATACGATCTTGAACGCCATAGGCATATCCTTAAACCATACTGCATACATCAGGAAAGATGCCAAGGCCACAGGTCCGCACATTCTCTTGATCCAGGGAAGGAATTTTCCCTTTGCCGTAGGACGGCTGCGGTCAGCGATCTGTCCCATGGTTACATCGGTAAAGGCATCCACAAATCTGGCCACCATCATCATCATACCAACGATGACAGGACTCACACCCATAACGTCTGTGTAAAATTTCATCAGAAACGTTGATGAGAGGATGAAGGTAAAGTCATTACCAAAATCACCGAACATGTAACCGAGTTTGTCCCTCATGCCGAAAGGCTGGACTTTGTTCGTAGTGTTACTCATTAAAAATTACCTCCTTCTACATTACATATGTAAGTCGTTAGTATTCATTATATATTAATTTTCTATAAAAACGTTAAGACTTTTTTTATATTTTTCGGTATAATTTTTGTGTGGGTTGAAATCGCATAAAAATTATACTATAATAAATAAAAATATTACCAATGGAGAGATATATGTCAAATACTCTGATAGATTTCACCGAAGAGCTCTTCAGTGAACTGCGGATTCCTGTTCACGAAGTTTCTCTTCCCATGCAATGGGACGACCAATTTGATCTGGGGCTGAGGAAAACTCTGACAGGAAAATCTGATTTTCAGCTTCAGGAAACCTTTTTAGATCTTAATAGCCTTTATGGGGACAAGGTACAGATCATCTTTGGGGAAGATTTGTTTACCTGTAATTATCTGTTGCTTCCCTTAAATCCGGAAACGCTCCTGATGGCAGGTCCTTTTCTTTTCGAAGCTCCTGCCGTAGACACCATCATGAAACTTTGTGAACGGTTAAGAATTTCCGGCAAATATCATACCTATATCAAACAGTATTTTGCTACACTTCCCAAGCTTCAGAAC
Organism: uncultured Bacillota bacterium; assembly: GCA_949291945.1. Taxonomy (GTDB): domain Bacteria; phylum Bacillota; class Clostridia; order Lachnospirales; family Lachnospiraceae; genus Blautia. The sequence goes on from CASEXH010000004.1 coordinate 58,437, forward strand.
AGGGTTGCCTTAGGAACCTATATAAAGTGTCTTGCAAACCGTATTTTTGCCCCTGATACCTACGAGATCCTTTATTTAAAGAATCAAAACACCTTTGATTTCCACTTTGACGATATCATGGAGCCGGAACCCAGTGCCAATACGATCAAAAGTATGGAAAGCCGTTATGAAAACGAAGAAGAGCTGATGGAATGCATTGCCAGAGGGGATTATGAAACGGCAGAGCAACATCTTTACCGCCCGGCTTATCTCTCAGACCTGGAGCAACGTGTACCGGATACTCTCCGAGATCAGAAAAATTATCTGATCATCGGAAATACATTATTCCGCAAGGCTGCTCAGAGGGGCAAAGTCCATCCTATTTATCTGGATGACCTGTCCAGCAAAATGGCTGCCAAGATTGAGAATCTGACTTCACTTTCCCAGGTAGATCCTCTCCGCCGGGAAATGGTAAGGAAATATTGCTTTTTGGTAAAAACCTATTCCACCAAAGGTTTTTCTCCCATTATCCAAAAAGTTTTAAATTATATTGCTTTAAATTTAGCCTCCGATCTGACCTTGAAACATCTTTCTTCTATTTTTTCCTTAAACAGCAGTTATCTCTCTGCTATGTTTAAAAAGGAAACAGGAACTACACTTACCGCCTATGTGAACAGCAAGCGGATCGACAGAGCCGTATATCTGCTAAATACCCAGGTAGATTCCATACAGGATATAGCAATCATGTGCGGAATACCTGATCTGACTTATTTTACAAAACTGTTTAAGAAAGCAAAGGGAATGACTCCTACTAAATACAGGGAGCTGATTAGCCGAAAGTCAACAGATGTCAGCGAGCAGTTGAAAAATACCCCTCGGACTCCACCGCTGTAGTAATAAACAACATCTGTCATATATTGTAAACCATCTATCAATAAAATATCCCTGAGAAATCGGAAAATAGAATTCCGATTTCTCAGGGATGTTTTTCTGTAAATTATTACGCTATGAAAAATCTTCCACTGTATACCGCTTCATCATTGCTCCGTATTTCATACGGATGACTTCATTTCTCCTAAGGACATCTTCCTCATTTCCCACGTATTGGCAGCGGATGCAGTAATACTCATCCTTATCCTTGTCATAGAACATATCGATATCAAGGTCTCTCATAAAACACATGGGGCAGCGGTAATTCAGTCTGCCTTTTCCAGCCTGAGCCATGTTGACACTACCTCCTTATCAGAAATTTCTGTAGAATATCCCAGGGTAAACATAGGGGAAAATGCGTATCCTTCCCGGACATAGCCTTTTGCCTCTTTTTTATCCATGCTCATAGATACCCTGGTTTCAATGGGGGGAATTACCCCGCTTACACAGTCGGCACCCTCCATCTCCTCTTCTCTGCATTTGTATTCATAGGAAAGTTTCTTTTCCTCTCCTCCTTTCTTGCAGGAAAGTGTGATGCCGGTCATGTCCTCCGGATACTCTGTAGTACCATAGCATGCAACCATATATTCGTTAAGTTCTACCTTGGCATCCGGATCACTCATTTCCAGAACCTTCCTCTCAATCTGGATATCTGAACTCCCCTCTGTAAATAAGATCCTGGTCTGCAGTTTCAGTGTCAGATCATAAAATTCGATGTCTACCGGGTCCAGCGTAAGAACTCTTTTTTTCCGTCCATCTCCCATATCTTCCTCTGAGAAATGAGCTTTGGTCCGGCACAGGCACAGGTCCACTTCCTCTCCTTTGTAAGTAAGTTTTGCGCTGCGCACAGTCCCCTCCCCTGCATAATGAGTAAAATATCCTGCTCGGTATTTCTCCTGGATAAGGAATGGATAGGAGGCGTCCTGAATATGCTTCGTTCCAATCCCTACTTCCCATTTCAGTTTTGCAGCATAGGGGCGCAGGTCCACGATGGCGCCTCCCTGGTCCATGTTCACACAGGCCCGCATATAGGGATCGCAATACCAGAATACCTGCCTGCCCCCGGTATCTTATCCGGCTTTTATTTGCGCATTTGCGCTAGATTCGCCCATTCAAAACATTCCTATGTTTATCCGTTACTATAGCTTTTTCTCTATTTTGTGGATTCTTTTAATACTACCTCGTAATCTAATTCTGTTTTAAGGGATACCTTTTTTCCCTCAAGTATATCCAGCAGCACACCGCATGCCTTTCGCCCGATTTCTGTATTATCAAATTTCAGGGATGTGATCGGCACCGGATAACTGTCCAATACTTTACTGTTATGACAAGAAGCCACCTTCATATCTTCCGGGACTTTCACATTTTGTCTGTGCAGTTCCTGCAGGACAATATTGCAGATTGCGTCATCCTGGCACAAGATGCAGTCTACTTATTCTTTTAAAAGGGCATCTGCATTCCTTCTTGTGATCAGTTCTGTCATATTGTTCCTGTACACAATGGTCATATCCGCCTTCAGTCCCGCATCTTCATATGCCTGAAGATATCCTTCATACCTCTCTTCATTTACGATCAAGTCCCCTTTTTGTCCCATATAAGCAATCCGTTTCATCCTGCGGGAAAGAAGAATAGATGTTAGGTCTCTGCACGCCCCTTTATTATCATGGTCGACCTGAACAATAGATTCATCATCCATAGACCCTATGGTCACAAAAGGAAAATCTCTGGATTTCAGCAGCCTGGCAAAGGGATCATTTCTGTGGGTATTTCCCAAAATCACTCCGTCGATCTTATGGTGGTCCAACAGTTTTTTAAGCCGCACCGTATCCTGCCCATTGGTTGTAACCACAAACATATCATACCCTCTCGCCTGGGCTGCTTCATTCACACCGCAGATACACATATAAAAAAAGGCTGGGCCACCAGGGTCTTTACTTCCGGGATGAGAAGCGCAATATTATTCGTTCTGGCCTGCGCAAGACTTTTTGCACTGCTGTTAGGATAGTAATCATGCTCTTCTATAAATTCAAGAACCTTTTTGCGGGTAGCGCTTCCTATACGTCCCTTTCCGGATATAGCTCTAGAAACCGTACTGACAGACACGCCCAGCTGCTCCGCTACATCATTGATGGTCATCTTTCTGCCGTTATCATCTTTTTTTTTCATTTTGTCCGCCCTTTCTCTCAGTCTGCATTTCCTTAAGTATGGCGGATTCTTTCAGTCATGTCAACTATTTGCGCAAAATCCCCTTTGACGTCTGTCCGTTACAGATTTATATGGTGAAACTCTCTTTCTCGCAAAAAGAAACGACACACCTGCAGCAGATCGTGTCCGGGATTTTCTGGAACGTTTCCATCCTCAGGTGCAGATTGAAGACATAGTGTCCGATGGTCTTCAGACCTTTAATGACCTGGCATCCTCTTCAAAACTGGCCCTTTCTGGCATATTTTGGAAAAATGTCCACCCACTGTTGACCACAATCCCGGTAGATTGGGATTTCACCATTCCTTACGGGCTTATTTATGCTAAAAATCCCTCTCAAAAAGTACTGGATTTTATCGATATATTAGATAATCTTATCAAAGAGGAAAAAAAGACTCCTGAAAGCCTATGATTCTCCTAAATATTCCAAAAGGGCATTGGAGGCCTAACCTCCAATGCCCTTTTTAAAAATCTTTTCTCTGTATCTTTTACTTTTTGTAAAAGCTTCCGCACATAGTCTCATCACATCTGCAGGCATTTGTTCCTGCAATGGTGATTTTTGCAGCGTCACATTTTTCCTGATCGTTATAGGTACACTCACAGGCTTTACAGGCCACCTGGATAGTCTGAGTGGCTGTACCTGTTTCCATACTGTTCATAGCGCCTTCTTTTTTCTCTACAAAACTTTTGCAGCAGGTTTCATCCGGTCTCTGAGCGTTTGGTCCATCTACCTGGATGTCTCCTTTAGAACAGTATTCATTCTTATTATACAGACAGGTTCTTGCTGTACAGCTTAATAATGGCATACATATTACCTCCTAAAATAGATTTATCAGAGATAATATGTGCCATTTCTCTATTTCTTATACATCAAAAATTACTTTTCTTCCTGTTCAGCCTTGCGGATTTCTTTTGAAGCAATCTCTTCCTGAATGTCTTTTATAAATTCTTCCAGTCCTTTCTGGCCTTCATCTCCCTGGAAACGGCTTCTCACAGATACTTTTTCTTCCTCTTCCTCTTTTGCACCTACTACCAGCATGTAAGGAATCTTTTTCATCTGAGCTTCCCGGATCTTATAGCCGATCTTCTCTGCTCTTGTATCAATCTCAGCCCGAACGCCTGCCTCTTTCAGTTTTTCCAGGACTTTCTGTCCATATTCCAGATGTTTGTCGGAAATGGGCAGCACCTTCACCTGTACTGGAGCCAGCCAGGTTGGGAAAGCTCCAGCGAAGTGCTCGATCAAGATACCGATAAATCTTTCGATAGAACCGAATACCACACGGTGGATCATGATCGGTCTGTGCTTCTCTCCGTCTGCTCCTGTATATTCCAGTTCAAACCGCAGAGGCAGCTGGAAGTCAAGCTGGATGGTTCCGCACTGCCAGGTTCTTCCGATGGAGTCTTCCAGATGGAAATCAATCTTTGGTCCGTAGAAAGCTCCGTCTCCTTCATTTACAACATAGGGCAGCCCCAGGTCGTCTAATGCTCCCTGAAGAGCCTCTGTAGCCATCTCCCAGTCTTCATCACTTCCCATGCTGTCTTCCGGTCTGGTAGAAAGCTCTACATGATATTTAAAGCCAAACAGCTTATACACACTGTCGATCAGGTCTGCCACGCCTTTGATCTCATCTTTAATCTGTTCCGGTGTCATGAAAATATGGGCATCATCCTGGGTAAAGCAGCGCACACGCATAAGTCCGTGCATCTGTCCTGATTTTTCATGACGGTGTACGATTCCCAGTTCTCCCATACGGATAGGCAGGTCACGGTAGGAACGTGGCTCTGACTGATAAACCAGGATGCCTCCCGGACAGTTCATAGGCTTAATGGCAAAATCCTCATCATCGATAACTGTAGTATACATATTTTCTTTGTAGTGATCCCAGTGTCCGGAAGTCTCCCAGAGATGACGGCTTAACATGATCGGTGTAGAAATCTCCACATATCCTGCTTTCCGGTGGATCTCACGCCAAAAATCCAGAAGCTGATTCTTCAGCACCATTCCATTAGGCAGGAAAAATGGGAATCCAGGACCTTCTTCTCTCATCATGAACAGTCCCAATTCTTTTCCAAGCTTTCTGTGGTCACGTTTTTTGGCTTCCTCCAGCATATGGAGATATTCTTCCAGCTCTGCTTTCTTTGGAAAAGCAGTTCCGTAGATCCTCTGGAGCATTTTATTCTTTTCATTTCCTCTCCAGTAAGCACCTGCCAGGCTGGTGAGCTTAAAAGCTTTTACATATTTTGTGCTCATCAGATGAGGTCCTGCGCACAGGTCTGTAAACTCTCCCTGAGAATAGAAGCTGATCACTGCATCTTCCGGCAGGTCTTCGATAAGCTCTACCTTATATGGTTCGTCTTTTTCTTTAAAATATTCGATGGCTTCGTTTCTTGGCTTTTCAGATCTGGTAAGAGGAAGATTTTCCTTTACGATCTTTTTCATTTCTTTTTCAATTTTTTCCAGATCTTCTGCTGTAAATGGAGTCTCTCTGTCTACATCATAGTAAAAACCGTCTGCCACAGAAGGACCGATGGCCAGCTTTGTCTCCGGATAAAGTCTCTTAATGGCCTGAGCCATGATATGGGAAGCTGTATGGCGGAAGGCGCCCTTTCCCTTCTCGTCGCTGAATGTGAGAATATTTAAATTGCAGTCTTTTTCCACCGGGGTTCTCAGATCCACAATCTCTCCGTCGATCTCTCCTGCGGTGGCTGCTCTTGCCAGTCCTTCGCTGATATCTGCTGCAATTTCAATGACAGATTTTGCTTCTGGGTATTCTTTCACAGAGCCATCTTTTAAAGTAATCTTCATAATTTCATTCCTCCTGCTGATTTTTCATTTCTATCCTTGCTTTCCGGCCGGCATAAAAAGAACCTCGTTCCTTCCGCCTTTCGGCAAAAGGGACGAGGTATAGATTCTCGCGGTTCCACCCTATTTGAACCGGCATCACTGCCGGAACCACTTCATTTTGACGATAACGGGATCACCGGGCCGGATTGGGGCCACTCAGAGGTAGTTTTCAAATGCTTCCGTGACAGAAGGCTTCCAGCATATGCCTTCCTCTCTGGGACCTTTCACATTCTACTCTTCTCTTCAACGTGTTGTCTTTCTTTTTCCATATTATATCCCACTTTGGTGGTTTGTCAACCTTCTTTTTCCAGGAAGGTTCCAATCTCTTATTCGTCAAACAAAGGAGTAGAGAAATACCGCTCTGCCGTATCCGGAAGAATGGTCACTACAGTCTTTCCTTCTCCCAGCTTCCTGGCCAGCTTTATGGCCGCCGCCACATTTGTGCCTGAGGATATTCCGCACATGAGCCCTTCCTTGGACGCCAGGTCTCTAGAAGTCTGGATCGCCTCATCATCGGTAACAATGCAGATATCATCATAAATCCCTGTATTCAGGATCTCCGGGATCAGACCGTCCCCGATCCCCATCTGCAGATGAGTGCCGATAGAACCTCCGGAAAGGATTGCCGCATGCTCCGGCTCCACTGCCCATATTTCCATGTCAGGATTTTTCGCCTTCAGTACCTCGCCGATTCCTGTGATGGTCCCTCCGGTTCCGATTCCGGAACAAAAACCGTCAATAGGACCCTCTGCCTGCTCCAGGATTTCCACAGCTGTCTGGTTTCTGTGGACAGCCGGGTTAGCCGGGTTTTCAAACTGCTGAGGCACAAAGACCCTGGGGTCTTCCCCGGCCATTTTCAGGGCCGTATTCAGACATTCTTCTATACATTCTCCGATATTTCCGGCGTCATGGATCAGGACCACTTCCGCTCCATAATGCTTCATCAGCTTTCGCCGTTCTTCACTTACCGAATCCGGCATGATGATCCTGGTCTTATATCCCCGGACAGCGCCCACCAGAGCCAGGCCGATCCCCTGATTGCCGCTGGTGGGTTCCACAATGATGGTGTCCTCTTTTATCAGGCCTTTTTCTTCGGCGTCTTTTATCATGTTATATGCAGTCCTGGTCTTAATAGAACCACCCACATTTAGCCCTTCAAATTTCACAAGGATCTGGGCGCTTCCCTTCTCTGTCATCCGGTTCAGACGGATCAGAGGCGTATTTCCCATTGCTTCAAGAATATTATGATAGATCACTTTATTTCCCATACCTTTCCAAAATTCATGTTTCAGCAGGTCTCAAGATCCTGCACCCACTTATGAGCAAGCTCATGTGGGCATTGACCTTTTCACCCTGGTATCATTATATTACGATACCTTTTTAGCCTCAACAAATTTTTGAAAAGATTATGGAACAGTCCGTCCATTAGGCCTTTTCTACCAGCCGCACCTGGTATTTTTCCATCATCTCTCCCGGCTCAATGACTTTTCCGGTAAGAAGGTCTGTGTCCCCTATGAAGGATTCCGGAATCTTCTCCGGCTGGTCTTTGAAGTTTATAAGGAAGTAAAAGCTGCTGTTTTCTCCTTTTCTGCAGGTGATCTCCAGACCTGTGGGCTCTGTGGACAGGGAAGTTATCTTTCCTTCCTCTGCCGCCATATCCATGACCTTATAAAGTCCCTCTTCTTCCAGTCGGGTTCCTACATAATATACAGCGCCTTTTCCATAGGCGTTTCTGGTAACCGCAGGCATTCCTTTATAGAAATCTTTCTCATAAGTTCCCAGGCTCCGGGCCCCTTCCAGGTGCATAAGATCACAGAGCAGTCCGCAGTCTGCCTTTGTGCCGTCGGCAAAGAGAATCTGGTTCTTCTGTTCCGGCGCCAAAGCGTCGATCTCTTCTACCCATACCCCGGCCATCTCTCTTAATGGTCCGGGATAGCCTCCCAGATACACATTGTCTGACTGGCCTACCAGTCCGCTCATATAGGTGGTGATCAGGATCCCTCCCTGAGCCACATAGGCTTCCAGAGCCTCCTTCATTCCTTCCTTTACCATGTAAAGGACCGGCGCCGCAAGGATCTTATACTTGGAAAAATCTCCGTCCCAGGGAACAATGTCCACACCGATATTTCTGTCGTAAAAATATTTATAATACTGATGAATATGATCCACGTATTTGAGATTTTCCGTAGGGCCGCTGGTGTATTCCAGCGACCAGAAATTATCCCAGTCAAAAATCAGTCCCGCCTGAGCCTGGTTCACAGAACCCAGTGTCTTGTCTCCCAGTTTCTCCAGTTCTGCCCCTAACTGGCTGACCTCCCGGAACACTCTGGTATTGGTGGTTCCGGAGTGGGCGATCACGGCACCGTGGAACTTCTCGCTGGCCCCTACGCTTCTGCGGAGCTGAAAGAAAAGTATGGTATCTGCTCCATGGGCAATAGTCTGATAACTCTGGGCCCGCATCTGTCCGGGACGTTTCAGAGTATTATACTTCTGCCAGTTCTGCTGGCTGGGGGTCTGCTCCATGAGCATAAAAGGCTCTCCCTTCAGACCTCTCATCAGATCGTGGCACAGAGCCGTATAGCTCCAGGGCGCATTGTACCGGGGATAATTGTCCCAGGATATAATGTCCATTTCCTTTGCCCATTTAAAATAATCCAGCCCCTTATAGATTTCCATAAAGTTGGTGGTAATAGGCGTTTCTTTGTCATACTGTCGGATAGTATCCCGTTCCATCTTATAATTTTCCAGGATACTGTCAGAGTTAAATCTCCGGTAATCAATGGAAATTCCTGCGAAAGCTGTTTTCTCTTCTCCCAATCCCTCGCTTAAGGCATTTGGCAAAACGATCTCATCCCAGTCGTAGATGGTATGGCCCCAGAATTCCAGGTTCCAGGCTTCGTTCAGGGCATCCAGAGTTTTGTATTTTTTCCGCAGCCATACACGGAAAGCTTTTTCACAATTTTCACAGTAGCATTCTCCGCCGTATTCATTATTTACATGCCAGCAGACGATATGAGGATTGTTTCCATAACGCCGGGCCAGTTTACCTGCCAGTGCCCCTGCGTATTTCTGATACACCAGGGAGTTGGGACAGGCATTGTGGCGCTGTCCGAATTTGTGGTGTCTGCCATAGTAATCTGTTCTGGCTGTTTCCGGATATCTGGTTACCATCCAGGCAGGCATAGCCCCTGTGGAGGTAGCCATAATGATGTCATAGCCCTCCCGGCTTAGCATATCCACGATCTCATCCAGCTGGGAAAAATCGTAGACCTCTTCAGAAGGCTGGAGCCTTGCCCAGGAAAACACATTAATAGTGGCACTGTTGATCCTGGCGTCTTTAAAATATGCCATATCTTCCTTCCAAATTTCTTTCGGCCACTGGTTGGGGTTATAATCTCCTCCATATAAAATTCTTTTAAACTTTCCGCTCATGATCTGGTTCTCCTTTTTCGTTCTCGCATCCTGAACTTTCATTATCCTCATCATACCAGGGATGGACAGAGGAATGTATAATATGTTAAACTAAAAAATATCATATTTTGAAACAGGTGACGATTATGCCCATTTTTTTCCGCAGCGCCCCAGTAAGACAGCCTCTTGTCTTTGATTCTATCGGAAACAACTGGCTCCAAGACCCGACACGGCGCCCCAAGGGATATCCTCTTTTTCACTATCTCCAGACAGAATCCGGACAGGGAGAGATCTGGATCCAGGGAAAATCTTATATTTTAAATCCGGGAGAGGGCGTTCTGATCTCCCCTTTTCTGGGACATTTTTATAAAAATCTGGGATCGGACTGGCGAACCTGCTTTGCTACATTTACCGGTACTGTGGAAGACAGTATCAGCAAAATGATCGGAGGGCGTCCTTTTATCTTTACAGACAGTTCCCAGGGAGAACGGATCGCCGGTCTCATAGGATCGGCAGTCCTCCAGTACGAGAATCCTCCAACAGACGAAAAAACCCTGTCCATGTGCTGCTATAATCTTCTTCTGGAATTTGTAGAAGGGGGGTATACCCACGATCTGGAAAAGGAAGAATTGTATAAACGATATGTAGAACCGGTTATGAAAGAAATCGAAAGCAACTACAGCCAGGAACTTACGGTGGAAGTCCTCAGCCGTCTGGTCTATATCACTCCCCAGTATCTGGCCCGGCTTTTTGAACGATTCCTGGGATGTTCCACTTACGAATATCTGACCTCTTTTCGGATCAATAAAGCAAAGGGCCTGCTGATCACAGACCCCCACTTAAAAATACAGGATATTGCCAGGCTTACCGGATTCTCCAGCGTCAGCCATTTTATCACTATGTTTAAACGGATTGCAGGAGTGACTCCTCTTCAGTTTCGGAAGCTGAATTAGGATCTTACTCCTTTGCTTTTTTCCAGGTATAGGCCAGGGAAAGCCCCAGGTATCCCAGTCCCTGGATCAGGTAGATCCATAGGATCTTTCCGCTAATACAGGCTGCGGCCAGGGCGATCACCTCTGTGTCCGGGGAGATCAGACGGGCAAATCTTGCTCTTCCCAAGACTAAGATCATATAAAATACTGCAAACCAGATACAGAGCAGGCCAAAGGCATATCTGCCTGTCTTGTCTGCCTGCTTTCGGTCGCCCTTTCCGGCCCATTCGCTGACCAGGGAGGTGTTGGCGGCAGTATAGCCAAACATGGGCATAAGGATCAGGTTTATAAACTGAGCGATCAGATTATAGGCGGCCAGTTCTGTAACTCCCAGCCTGGCCACGATCCCGTTAAGTCCCACCACAAAAAGAATGTCTTCCATAGTTTCCTGTCCCAGAAAAGGAAGGGAAAACTGAAAGATCTGTTTCATCTTTTCCAGACTCAGATCTTTTCGGGAGAATCTTACATAATCCTTCCCCAGAAAGGCATAAAAGCCAAGATTCACTGCAAGAGCCGTTACCGTTCCCAGGGCAGCCCCTCTGGTTCCCATTTCCGGCAATCCCAGATGTCCGAAGATCAACACATAATCCAGAAGGATATTGAGCAGGTTCGCTCCCAGGGATACCAGAAAAATGATCCCTGTTTTCCGGAAGATCTTAAATACCGATGAGTAGATAAATAACAGCAGATTCAAAGGAATGGTCAGGCTGAATATCTGAAGATAATTTTCCGCCTCGGTGAGGGTTTCCCCATGAAGTCCAAAGCCCAGCTCCAGGACTGGACGGGAAAACAGGGCAAAACCTAGGCACAGGGCCATGCCCGCCATCAGGGACAGGAGAAGAAAATTGCCAAACAGCCGGTTCAGGCTTCCCTGGTCCCCCTCTCCTCTTCTATGGGAGCCCCGGATATTAAATACTATAGAAAAAGCTCCTAAAACTCCGATCAGGCTGTTGATACAGGAGGCTACCAGTCCCACGCCCCCATAGGCATACACAGAAATGTGTCCCACAAAGGCCTGGTCCATCATGCCCATGACCGTTCCTGTTACAGTGCTTAATATCAGAGGGATAGCCGTGCTGTTGATCTCCCTGATCAGTTTTGTGTCTATATTCTGTCTCTTTGTAAGTAAATGCATTTTTATATTCCTCTTTTCCGTCTGCAACCGAAAAAGAGCTTTCCTGAAGGATCACAGATTTCCCATCAGTTTATCTTTTATAACGCAGAAAAATTCCCGGAATAGATAATTGGGCAGGAGAAAAGCATTGCTTTTGGCTCCGATCCCATAGACCTGCCAGTCTGTTTTCTTCCGGGCTATGGCCATGCTCCGGTACAGGTGAAAGCCGTTGGTGACAATTCCTACCTTCAGGCGCCGTAATATCCCTTCTGCGCCCTCTTCACTTTCTGTTTTTTCTCTCAGAAGATTTCGGGTAAATGCAATATTCTGGCTGGTGCTGGCAGACCGGTTCTCCAGGATCAGCTGTTCCCGGTCCACACCCTGGCGAAGCATTTCCTCGTACATGCACCTGGCCTCAGAAATTCCCTCGTCCGGCCCCTTTCCCCCGGAAAGCACTGCCCGGGTGCCGGGATTTTCCTTCAGATATTCACAGGCACTGTCGATCCTGTACTGAAGGGACAGGCTTGGCCTTGTTCCCTTTACCTGAGCCCCCAGTACCACCAGGTAGTCCAGATCCGGCTCCACAGTTAGGAACATGACAGAGGCAATCACTCCCACCACCACCAGCACAGAGACCAGCAGGAGGAGGCCAAAGCCCCAGCATAAGGTCTGAATCCTTTGAGGAATACTGTCTGTCAGGATCAGGATTCCCGCCGCCACCAAAACGCCTCCCAGAACCGCCCAGACCACGGGGAATTTGGAAGTCCAGCCCACGTATCTGACAATTCCCACAAAATAGCCCAGGCACAGAAGGCCCAGCCAGAGGAAAATGATTTCCGGCATAACTCTCCTTTCCGAAAAAAGAGGAGCTGTCGTATTAATCAGCATCGAGAATATTTAAAATGTATAAATATTCCTGACATATGACTAATACGACAACTCCTCCTTTGTTCTTACTTATTCATGATAACAGGCAGCACACAGAGCGTGATGTCTGTTATTTATTTCTGCCGCAGCAGTATTTATATTTTTTGCCGCTTCCACATGGACATGGATCATTCCGTCCAATCTTCGGTCCTTTTACAACAGTTCCGGATTTCTTCTGCTCCTTGTATAATTCTTTTCTCTTCTCTTCAGAGAAAATGTTATTCCACTGTGGCAGTTCGTACAGCCAGTCCGCCTTTGCGTCTACCATGTTCTTGTACAGAGTCTCCAGATCATAGCCCAGATTTACCTCTGTATCTTCTTCCATCTCCTCAATAGGATTTGGAACTTTCAGACTGTCGTTGATCCCGTCCAGGAAGCCTACCATTGTCATAACATCTACGTTATATTTTTCTGCAAGCTCTTTTACGGTTCCTCTTACCACTTCGTCAGGATTGCTGAGAAGCTGTTCGTAAATTCCTTTTTCAATTAAAAAATAATCTGTCCAGAATTTCTGCAGCTGGCCTCTGTCCGCCTGCTGAGAATACGCTTTGTCTCTCCATTGCTGTAATAACGCCATATATCTTACCTGCCTTTTATATTTCTCTTGTTTTAATTTAACAGGTACAGTATATACGATATCTGATTATTTTTCAATCCTAACTTTCGGCAATTCCGCAAAGAGTCTCCCCGGACATAACATCATTCCAGTAATACAGGTTTTCCGGTTCTATTACCCGGAACATGGGGAAAAGTTCCTCCATATCCGGACAGATCTGTGGGAAAAAGTTTTCCTCTTCTGCAAAAAGTTCCGGATCATAAGCCAGCTTTCGCTTATCCTCCCACAAAGCACTGTAAAAGATCTCCGCCTCCACCATGTCCTGGAACATATGGCTTCCGTAGCTCAGTTCCGGCATATAGCCAGCCCGGCTGTCCGAGACTTCGCAGATCCCGGAGACAGTGGAAATATCCGCAAAAGTTACCGGAACCCCCAGCTCCGGAGAGGATGTTCCTACCCTGCCGGGAGTCATGAGAAGAAGATTTTTCCCCGATCCCTTATAATACCGGTTAATCCTTCCTACAGCTTCTGCCACCTGGTGCTTCTTTCCGTAAGAATATTCATAATATAATTTCGGCTCGATCTGTATAACCACATGGATCTGTTTTTTCAGGGAATTGCCTACCGAGGAATCCTTCAGATGGAAAAATGTCTTTGCCTCTGAAAGACTGGGGATTTCCACTTTTCCCCCTCTGCTTCCCGTAAATAGAGGCCGGCACTGAAGAAGGTTCACCACAAAGTCCCCCTCCTCATCTATATTTACTGTGTATTCAATATCCACCGGATTTCCGTAGACCTGTTCCAGGGTCTTCAAAAGCTTCTGCATTAGCCCGGTAAACTCCCGGTTTTCCAGAAGTTTCTGGCAGGTAACAAACCACACCTGGCGCCACCGTCCCATACGGTTCAGGGCCTCTTCTGCCTCATAGTCTCTCTCCATCACCGCCCGTTTATACCAGAGAGGCAGGATTTCCATAAGGGAATCTGTGCTTTTTGTGAGAAGATGATTTGCCTTCGTGTCCAGCACATCCACATTTTTCTGGGAAAACCGGTGTTTATCCGCCACATTGATCTGCATGGATACGGCGGGACGGTCCAGATTTACCAGCCTTGGATAATCGTTCTCCGTCCGGTCTACGGCCCTGGTCCCAAGGCCTGCCACCAGCCGGAGCATTCCGGCGCTCTGATCCATGTCTTTGCTCCACTTATAGGCGCTGTAACTATATCCCACTCCTGCCGCCGCAGGGAAGAAATAATCTCCCCAGTGAGAGCCGGAAACCCGCTGGACCAGCACAGCCATCTGTTCGTCCTGGTGTTCCAGGCCTCTCTGTTTCCGGTACTCCAAAGCAGATATATCCATAATACTGGCGTAAACTCTCCGCACTGCATCCTCAAAGACCTTCAGCCGCTCTTCCAGTGTTCCCTGATTTACACAGAACACAGACTCATATTTTCCCGCAAAGGCGTTGCCGAATCCGTCTTCCAGGAAACTGGAAGAACGGACGATAATGGGACTCTGTCCGAAATATTCCAGCACCGAGCGGAATTTTTCCCGGATATTGGAAGGAAACTCTCCGGAGAGCAGGGCCTGCTGAAGCTGTCCGGCTTTCTCAAAATAGCCTTCTTCTGTCCGCTGGGCGATCCTGGTCTCCCAGCAGTTATTGGAAACAATATAGGTATAAAATACGTCCGAACCAATGTAATAGGAATCGTGGGCCTCCCTGTGTGCCCGGTATTCCGGTAGAAGGGTATTCACGATCTTCCTGGCCAGGAGCATACCGCAAGCCTTTCCTCCAATAGCGCCGCTGCCGATCATCCGGTCCCGGAGTTTGAAATAATCTTTGGGTTTAAAATATTTCTTCAGCATTTCCTGAAGCCGCTTATCCTTAGTCATGGTACTTTCCAGGATCTGGTTTTCCGTCTCTTCCCGGAACCTTCCCTGCTGGTACTCCAGCTTTGCCATAGAAAAAAACCTGTCGTGGCTGTCAAAGTTCTGGTCTTGCTTCTGGGCCTCTTCCTCTTCCAGGATCTGATAGTACCGGCTTAAAGCCACGCCTCCGTCTACCGCCTTAAAATCTTCCAGATCCATACTGCAGGAATGAGGCAGGAACATTTTGGCAGAATACCGGTTCCACACCTTTAAGGGATGGACATAAAGCTTATCCCCTGTATGGACGTCTAAAAGCAGCTGGGTGGTATCCCGGATCCTGGCCACAGCGTCAAAGGAATGTCTTCCTCTGAGAAGTGGGAAATAAGCCACTGTATCCAGTTTAAACAGATAAGGGCAGGTCACCCGGAAAAAGTTTCCCATCATCAGGTCTGTATACCAGACAGACTGAAGGGAAGAAAGACTGTCAAACACGTAAAAAGCGTCTTTCCCCTCAATGGTGATCCGGTTGTAAATATCCACGGTAAAGGCTTCAAAGCCTTTATCCGGATTAAACTCAAAGATCTTCAGCCCTTCTCTGGGGGAAAGAAGGGGCTCATGGTCTGCAAACCGCATGTAGATCAGATTTCTCTTGTCACCAATGGCCTGCTCTACAAAAGGCTCCATAAAATGCCGAAATTCCTCCAGATCTGTCACCTGCCACACTACATTGTCTCCCATGCGGATATAATCCAGCAGATCATCCAGACCTGGTATACCGCTTAAAACTCTGTCAAAGGCTCCCATAAATAACCTCCTGATAAAAATTGAAAGGCGCTGACAGAGTTCTCTCTCTCCGTCAGCGCCTTTGCTGAATCCCTGACTCCCGCCCTCAGCGGGATAGTTTACTTTCTGAATATAAGTATAACAGATATTTTTTTCTATGGCTATATCTCTTTTCTATTTTTAAAAGACACTTCCCTTTTCTTCCCGTATCCACCGAAACAAAAGTACTGCCGCCAGGATGGCAGTGAGACAATCTGAAACCGCCTGAGAAGCCAGGACGCCATTGTATCCAAAAGTGTTTGAAGCCAGGAAGATCACAATAGCGAAAATTGCGCCCTGTCTGCTCAGAGACAGAAGGAAGGCCCCCAGAGCTTTTCCCGCAGACTGAAAAGTACTTGTGGTCACCAGCACCACGGCGATAAAGATCATTCCCGCCTGCTGGAAGCGGAGCATTGGAACCCCAAGCTCAATAATCCCTGGATCCTGCATAAAAATCTTGATCAGTGCCGGAGCCGCCACGGACAGAAGCAGCGCCAGGACCGCCGCCGTCCCGCATTCAAATCCATAGCTGAATTTCAGGATATCCCTCAGCCGCCTGCTGTTTTTCGCTCCGTAATTGTAGCCAATGAGAGGCTGGACGCCGAAAGCCAGTCCCACCAGTACCAGCACTGCGATAAGGTTTACCTTCATCACGATCCCCATAGCCGCCACAGCGTCATTTCCATAGGGGAGGAGAAAACGGTTTGTAAGGGCCATTCCCAGGCTCTGCATTAAATTTGTAACAGAAGCTGGAATCCCAATGGCAAAGATCTGTCCCAGTTCTCCCTTTTGGATATGAAATCCTCTGGGATCCACAGACAGCCGCCTGCTTCTCTTCAGAAGAAACCACAGAAAAAACAGGTCTGTGCAAATATTGCCGATCACTGTGGCGATAGCCGCACCTGCCGCCCCCATATCCAGGGTAAAGATAAAGACCGGGTCCAGAATCATGTTCACCACAGCTCCCAGGATACTTCCCACCATGGAAGCAGTAGCAAATCCCTCTGTCCGCAGAAGGTTCAGGGGTGTATAGGACACAATGATAAAGGGAGCGCCCAGGGCAATGTAGGTATAGTACTGGGAGGCATAGGTCATGGTATCCCTGTCCGCCCCTAAAAGAGTAAGTACAGGCCCTCTAAATAGCAGAAGAAGCACAGTCACCAGGATTCCGCAGGCAATAGCGCCGTAAAAGCAAAACACACTGAGACGCTTCCCGTCTTTATCCAACTTCTGCCCGAAAAGCCGGGAGATCACCGAGCTTCCCCCCAGTCCGAAAATATCCCCCAGAGCGATCATCAGTGTAAAAACAGGAGCGCTTAAAGAAACTCCCGCCACCAGATCTGTATTTCCGGTCTGGGCGATAAAAAAGGTATCCACCATATTATAGACCAGGGAAACCACCATGCTGAACACTACCGGCAGGGCAAAAGTGAAATAGGCCCTGGGAATAGGCGCCTTCTCAAATAAGTCGTTTTTACTGTCTTCTTTCATTTTTAAAGTTCCTCCTGTTTTTCCTTGCTGCAGCATACTTTGCCAAAGCTTTTGCAAAATCTGCATTCTGTATAAAAGTATAGCAAAAGATCCAGGCCATGCCAAGCACGGAAAAACTACAGGACCTACTCTTCCCTGATCCGCTCCACAACAGTCTCCCGGCACATTTTCCGGTAATGATATCTGGGAACTCCCCAGGCTATGAGGGCCAGAAGGGGAATGGCCAGAAGGCTGACCGCTATGGAAGGGTGATAAGTAAAGAAGAAACTCCTGCCTGCGGTCTTTGCGATCACTGCTCGCATAAGAGGTATCCCTGCTGTATCCGCCAGCCCAAGGGCTGCCAGGAAATAGATCCCTCCTTCGGTACACAGCATTCTCAGAACCTGCTTTCTGGTCATTCCTACCGCTTCCAGCAAAGACAGCTCCTTTTTCCTGCTGATGACAGACACTGCTGAAGTATTGAAAAAGTTCAGTACTCCGATCACAAACAGCACCCCGCACAAAAGTCCCAGGATTAACATATATTTTCCGGCAAACCGGCTGCACTGCTGCTCCAGTTCCATGCGGGAGTCCATGAGAAGCTGGGGCTTATCAGTCAGATAATCTTCCAGCCATTGTCCAAGTGCTTTCTCCTCTCCTTCCTCTGCCTCAATCCCCACAGTCATCGCCCCCGGATTTCCTCCCATCTGAAGATAAGTCTCTTCCGGAAGGTAAAAAGAAATATCATAATAAGTACCTGCTCCAAAAGGATACTCCAGATCATAAGGCATAGCCCCCACCCCCAGGACCTGGAACTCTCTCTTCTGTCCTTCGATCTCAAGGGTGATCCTGTCCCCCGGTTCTGAATATCCCCCAAAGCCGTATATACTGGCGGAAACGATCACATAGTCTCCCTGTATAAATTCCTGCCAGGTACAGGAGCTGTCCAGAAATTCCATTTTCTCAAAGGCCGCCTGGTTGATTCCCAATACATGGGAGGGTGTCTGTCTGCTTTCCAGACGCTTTCTCTCTTCTTTTGCCCAGGCGCTGTCATAAATTTTTTCTTTTTCTGCAAGATCCATCATATTTTCCAGAATCTTATACTCTTTCTCGCTTAAGAGATGGAGTTCCTCCGTGTCATAGACACAGGCCAGGCTTTCTATGCCTTCCTGACTCCGGATATCCCCTAATATCTCGGGAGTCAGTGCATTCAGATCGGCATACTGCGCCATAGTTCCGGATCCTGTGATCTTAAAGTCCGAAGAAATATAAGTATCTATATAAATGTCAAAATCAAACCCTTTCTGTATTGTATAGATACAGTTCAGAAGGAAGATGGGAAGGGTCAGGGATAACACCACCAGTACAGATTTCTTCCAGGTCCTTTTCATATTTTCCAGGGCCATGATCCCCGGAGTGACCTTATGGCCTTTTCTTTCCCGGTTCCGGGCAGATCCTTCCGTCATCCGCACCGCTTCCACAGGAGACACTTTCGCTACAATATGGCAGGGACGCATACAGGCAATATAGACCGTAGCCAGGGAGAAAAGAACGGCAGTCAGAAAGATCCAGGGACTGGTACTGACCAGAACTTCCGGGGATTCTGCCCCCAGTTCCGATTCCATAAGATAAGGCACCATGGCCCTGCCAGCCAGCCACCCAAGGAGCAGGCCAATGGGAATCCCTATTCCGGACAGGAGCAGGGCCTGCCTTCGGACGATCCCCTTTAACTGCCTTCCCGTAGTCCCGATATTCTTCAGAAGCCCATAGGCCCGGATATCATTTTTTACCGATATCTGAAACACGTTATAAATGATCAGATAACCGGACAGGAAGACCAGAAAAACCACTGCCCCTACCGTGGCAAAAGGAAAACCATCTTCTCCGAAAAGCCTGTCATAAGCCGGGGGAATATCCATCCTGGCGGGAGTATCCGAAACATGATAAAGTTCCTCGATCTCTTCCTTATACTGGTTCAGCTTAAAGATATTGTCAAACCACAGACTCAGATTATAGTCCCCCTCAAAATCTCCCATTGCAATGGACTCCTCTGTGGCGGTTTTCATATGGGCCAGACAGTAATCTCTGGAAACCCACACCATCTGGGCCTTTGGCAAAGGATCTCCTTCCCAGAAACCGCTGAGCCGGAAATCCTCTGTAATCTGTTTCCCCGAAGCACTATAGGTAAGAGTCACGGTACTGCCGATCTTGTGAGGCACACCCAGCAGATCCAGAACAATGGTGCTGACAGCAGCCTCCTTCTCCCCCTGGGGGAGAGTTCCTTGGGTAGGCAGGCACTGATAACTCCTGGCCCCGTTTTCATCTGCATAACGGATTTCTGTGGAGATGGTCTGCAGCTCTTCATTTTCCGCCACCGACAGAAAAATCGTGTAGCCCATCTCTTTGATCTTGTCATACTGGCTGATCTGGCGAAACTGTTCTTCTGTAAGGTCCTGAACAGAAATCTGGCTGGAATCCATACTGGTCCGCATCTCCTGATTCATAGTGGAGCGGAGCACAGAAACTGCTGCGGTAAAAGAAGCGGTAAACATTACTGCAGTCATAATCACTGCCAGGACCGCTATGATATTTCTCCCCCGGTTAATCTTCAAAAAACGCCTGGTCAGAAGCCAGATGGTCTTTCTGCTATTCACCAATACCATAGTCATCACTTCCCTTCACCAGTTTTCCGTCTTCAATGCGCAAGATCCGGTCCGCTGTCTGAGCGATCTCTTCATTATGAGTGATCATCACCATGGTCTGGTGAAACTGCTGGCAGGTGATCCGCAGCAGACTCAGCACATCCTGGCTGGTCCGGCTGTCCAGGTTCCCTGTGGGCTCGTCAGCCAGCAAAATGGCCGGCTTTGCCGCCAGAGCCCTGGCAATGGCCACCCTCTGCTGCTGACCTCCGGAAAGCTGGCTGGGAAGACTGTTTTTCTTCTTTTCCAGCCCCAGCATGCCGATCACATTTTCCAGATATTCCCTATCCGGCTTTTTGCCGTCCAGCCCCAGGGGCACGGTGATATTCTCCATAACGTTCAGCATAGGGACCAGATTATAACTCTGGAATACAAAGCCGATATTCCTCCGCCGAAAGATAGTCAGCTCTTCCTCCTTCATGGAAGACAGGTCTTTTCCATCAATCAGTACCTTTCCGCCGGTAGGAATATCCAGCCCTCCCATCATATGGAGAAGGGTGGACTTTCCGCTGCCACTGGTCCCAACCACCGCCAGAAATTCTCCTTTTTCCACAGAGAAACTGACCCCGTCCAGGGCTTTCACCAGAGTCTCTCCCTTTCCGTATATTTTTCTCAGATCTTTTACTTCCAGTATTTTCATAATGCCTCCTTTTCCCCGGTATCCTGTTCAAACCCAAAGGCCCGGATTTCTTTAAGGACAGGATAGCAGAAAAAAATCTCCAGACCGTTTCTGAAATATCACAGTCTGGAGACATTTTCTCTTTTTTCACTGGGAAGAAATACGGAAAAGACACTTCCCTCCCCTTTCTTTGAAGAAACCTTGATATATCCTCCCTGGCTTCTGACAATTTCTCTTGCCAGATACAGGCCCAGTCCTACCCCTTCCTCTGAAAGGACGTCCCGGCTCCGGTAAAACCTTTGATAGATCTCCGGCAGTTCTTCCTCTTCTATTCCGATTCCCGTATCCCGGACGTCGATCCTAGAAAACAGGCTGTAAGAAACCACTTCCAGGGTAACTTTTCCACCAGCCGGCGTATATTTCACTGCGTTATCCACCAGATTCATCAGGGCTTCCCTGGTCCACTTCCGGTCAAACCAGGCATAGACCATCTCTTTCCCTGACTTTACCTCAAGGGATATCTGTTTCTCTCCGGCTTTCTGTTCCATAAGGCTTTTTACCTGGCAGGCCAGTTCACCCAGCTCCCCCTTTTGAGGAACTGTCTGTATGATCCCGTTTTCCAGCCTGGATATTTTCACCAGGGAATCCAGGAGAAACTGAAGCTTTTCTCCCTGCTGGCGGATCACGGTCCCATATTCTCTCATCTGAGGATCTGTACAGTCCTCTTCCAGAAGCTGGCTGTATACCAGGATATTGGAAATGGGTATAGCCGTCTGGTGAGAAATATCCGATATCATGGTCTGGATCCTCTCCTTGCTCTGATTCAGATTTTCTTCCGCCAGTCTGCTGTCCTCCAGAAAACGGGCCATAGAATTTTCCACAGAGGATACCATAGTCTCATCAATCTCTTCCTGACGAAAATTTCCGCTTCTGGCCTTTTCCAGCATAGACTCCAGCCGTTCCAGAAGCCGCCGCTGTTTCTGTCTTCCATAAAGGCAGATCCCTGCTGCCAAAACAAACATTCCTGTTCCAAATACTATCATTTCCATATCACTGTGCCGCCCAGGTATATCCGATCCCGTATACTGTTTTGATGTATCTGGGATTTTTACTGTCTTCCTCGATCTTGTCCCTCAGCCGCTTGATAGCTACTGTCAGGGCATGTTCATCTACAAATTCTGTATCTCCGCTCCATACTTCGTCAATGAGATAGGTTCTTTTTAAAGTAGCGCCTTTGTTCTCCAGCAGTTTTCTCAGAAGCCGCTGTTCTGTCTTGCTGAATTCCACTTCCCGGCCTCTCACCTGAAAGACCAACCGCTGGAAATCAAAGGAAAAAGGGCCTTCCTGATACAGGGTCTGCCCGGACATATCCTGCTGTCTTAACTGTACCCCTGCCCTGGCTCTTAAAACCATCAGGCTGAAAGGCTTGGTAATATAGTCATTGGCCCCCAGCTCCAGCCCCATAACAATATCTGTTTCCATATTATTGGCGGTAATGATGATCACCGGCACGGCGCTCTTTGCCCGGATCTCTTGGAGAAAGTCCAGTCCGTTTCCGTCTGGAAGGTTTAGGTCCAGAAGGATCAGCCGGACTTTTTCTTTCTTCAGCAGATTTCTGGCCTCTCCTATGGTCTGGCACTGGAGAAAAGTGCAGTCTTCCCTTCTGAGAGCCAGCCGGATCCCGTCATTTAATTTTCTGTCATCTTCTAAAATCAGAATCTTGTTCATAATCTCCTTTTCCTCCAACTACTATTATGGGAGTTCTCATGGAAAAGGCAAGATGTTTTTAAGGATAAAATCATTCTACAAATCGTACTTTTCCCGGCGTTTTCCTGCTTCTTTGTATACCTGTTCATCCGTTCTTGCTGAAATAACAATAATCTTCATTATACCGTCAATCTGGATCGTCTTATATACAACCCTGATCCCCAGATTCCGAAACTTTATTTTCAGAAGATTTGTCAGATTATTTCCAGTTCTGTTTCCTAAAGGTTTCCCATAGCCTCCCTCCTGCACAGGAAGAGGATTCTGGCTTACTTTTCGGATTCCTTTTAAGACTTGGAGCTGAACAGAATGATCCAGTTTTTTAAATCATTTTCTGCTTCTTCAGTCAAATACCCCGATGCAAGCATACGGGGCACCAAACTTATAGCAATGCAAGCATCGGGGTATTTGACCCTTGCGGCAGTCGCCAAATGGACATGCAAGCATGCCCGCTTGGCTCGTTGCTCGCAGGAATAACTTCAATACTCCAAATCATTCAATAGCCACTTCCTCTGCATCATCAAGATCGGATTCACTGATACCTAGATCATTAAGTACATTCGTAAAAGAAATGCCTGGTTTATCCCCATTTGCTTCAAGTCTGCCGTTTGCTTCAAGAAGTAGCATATAGTCCTCTTCAATCTCTGTGAGCCGTGTATATTCTTCCGGCGACAAAATAACTGCGGAAGGCTGGTTATTCTTCAGCACGATCAGTTCTTTTTCTGTACGAAGCCTGTCAAATATCTGAGCTGCCTTTCCTTTATTGAACTGAGAAATCGGAACCAAACTCTGCAGAATGTTTGCTGCGTTTGCCATTATTAACACCTCATTTCTTTTTCTTTACTATAAGTATATGCAAAAGAAATTTAAAATGCAAGATATTAATGAATATTCATTAGTATATTTTCATTATAATTTTCTATCATCCTGTTCTACTCTCCCTGAGCCTGGACATTGGACGTTTCGGATATCTTGTCCTTCCCAAAGTTCTGTACCAGATCGATGAGGAAAGAAGAGATCGTAACTGTAATCAGTGAAAAAGCAATCCGTAAAACCGGAATATAAGTCAGGGAAAGCCCCAGGACTACCAGGTCTGTAAAAAGATAGGACCGGGACAGCCGCCAGTGAGTCACTCTGGATATGGTCAGGGCCAGGGCGTCGTCACCGCCGCTGGATCCTCCCTGACGGACAATGATCCCTACGCCTATCCCCACGAAAAGTCCTCCTGCCACAGCCGCCGCCAGGGGATATTCGGACAGATCCGGCAGCATAGGGGGAAAGAATTCCCAGAATTTATAGAACAGGGATACACTTAACGTAGAGATCATGGAAATCTTGATAAACTGTCCTCCCAAATATTTAAAAGCCAGCAGATAACAGGAAATATCCAGAACCGAAGTGATAGCCGAAGGGGAGATCCCCAGCCACCGCTCTACCAGGAGCATCATACCGATAACCCCGCCTTCTGTGATCCCCGTGCGCTGGTGGATATTGTGTATGCCAAAGGTACAGATTCCTGCCCCAAGTATGATCAAAAGGATTTTTTTCCAGGTGAGTCCCTCTGTGAGCTTATTTTTTATAGTCAATAACCTGTTTGTCTTCACAAAAACGCCTCCTTGTCTTTTCTCTTTTGGAACTTTATAATAAAGGATATAGTAACTATAATGTCAAGAGATCCGGGACACAAATTTTGCACAGCCAGTGTTTTCATCCCGGAGCATTCTGTTTAAAGGAGGCAGCATGGAGAACTTATTTTCCATCGGCGAAGTGGCCAGATATCAGAAAATTTCAAAGCAGACCCTGATCTTCTATGACAAGATCGGCCTGTTTCGTCCTGATTATGTAGATCCCAGCAACGGATACCGGTACTACAGCGCCAAACAGCTTGACTACCTGGATACCATTCTCATTATGAAGAAAATCGGTTTTTCTCTCAGCGAAATCAAAGAGCATATGCAGCACTATACCATTGACAGCAGTCTGGCCGCCATGAAAAACCAGCTCTCGGTCATTGACAGCAGGATCCAGGAACTGTTCATGATCCGAAGCCGTCTGGTGAACCGCTGCCAGCAGATGGAAGAAACCAGGGGGCTCCGGGGAAAAGAAAGCTCTGTGTTTCTGGAAGATATCAGCTCCCAATACATCCTGGTCCAGTCTGTAGAAGAGCCTTACACCCTCCGGGAGATCAGCATTGCCACCAAACAGTGCTTTGCCGATTCTTTTCAGAAACAGCTTCCTGTATTTTTTCAATGCGGGGTAGTCGTCCCTTTGGAGCGTATCCTGGAAGGTTGTTATACAGAGGCGTCCCACGCTTTTCTTCCCATAGAAAAAACCGACAAAGCCGAAAATATCCGTAAGCTTCCCGCCGGGAAATGCGCAGGGATCTATCATGTGGGAGATTACCTTTCCATTGGCCGTTCCTATGAAAAGATCCTGGAGTACTGCCGGAGCCATAACCTGAAGATCTGCTCAGATTCCTACGAATTCTGTATCAATGATTATATTACTTCTTATGACGAAAATGAGTATATTACCAAGATCTTATTTTATGTAACTTCTGAAAATTAGAAAAGGAACTCTGCCATTACCCAAAATCGCTATTTTTATCAAGGCGTTTTCCTACAGAATCGCTATTTTTGAATTCCGATTTTCCTGCAAAATCGCCATTTTTATAACAGTCCATATTTTTTCCGAAATTATGTATAGATTTTCCTCTCCCGGCAATACTAGAAATAGTCCACGGAGGGATGGCACAAATGGGTGGCGCTTTCCGCAGACGACCAAAGAAAAAGTAGAAATACTTTATCCTCCCCTTTTAACAAGGCTGTCACGGTAAGGGAGTACGGCAGTAAGATACTTTTTACCGCAGCAGCCTTTGTACATAGCAGGGTTCCCGAAAAACTCTTTTTACAGAGACAGCAGAGTCTCCTCCCAGACGCCCCGGTTCCTTCTCAGGATCTCCCGGAAGGCGGAAGGGGGCAGGGGAGACTCTGCTTTTCCAATTTCAATGGTAAGGCTGGGGATCTTCCTTTCTTTTACGGCCCAGTCCTTGTAGCCTGCCGGGTCCAGGTAATCCCAGCCTTCCGGCAGGCCGTATCCTGTGATCCTCTGTATCCGCTCCCCAAAGTTACGGCATATTCTCCGGAATTCTCCTTTTTGTCCGAAATCCCAGTAAATGACTTCTCCAGAGGAATGATAGCTGACTGTCCTTTGAAACTTTTCCTGCCTGGTAAGCTCTGCCAGTGCTTTAGACTCTTCCTGATCCTCCGGGGCCTGACCTTTGTATCCTTCCCTTGAGGGCTGTCCCTTCAGATCATGGTATTCTTCCCAGAAAGCCTGAAAATTCCGGTTCAGATCCACGCCCCGGGCATTGGCCTTCCACTTTCTGTAATAGGGGCCGCAGGGCATTCTCCCCCCTTCTCTCTCCCCGATCTTCCATACCTGTTTCTGAAGTTCGGGATCTCTAATCCCTCTGGGGCCCTGCTGGCTGATGGTAACCCCGTCAGGGTTGGCCATGGGCACCACATAGACAGCCTTCCCCCTTAGCAGTTCTTTATAGGAATAGCCCTTATAAGTTTCTTTCCGGTACAGTTTTGTGAGAAATTCTGCAGTCTGTTCCATAAGAAGCTGGCTGGTCATATATTCTCTTCCGTGAATAGCGCCGAATAAGAAAATCTTTTCCCCGGCGTCCGCCCGTCCCAGTATAAAGCAGTAAATTTCCCTTTCATCTGCCGTTTTTCCCAGAGTTTTCAATTCCATAGTTTCCGGAAAAGCCCTGGCGAATATTTCCAGATCCTTTTCCAGGTCCTGATAAGTATATCCCCAAAATCTGCGGCCAAGTTGTTTATACATTGACGGATACCTCAAAAATTATTATAATAATAGATATTCTAGACAAGGGAGATTAAGAAGTGAAGAACCTGAAACGACTTCTTGCACTCATAGGAGTTATCCTTCTGGCAGGCATGTATGTCCTTACATTGATCTTTGCCCTGACGGATAATTCTGCTGCAGGCAATATGCTGATGGCTTCTCTCTTCGGAACGGTGATCATACCAGTGTTGATCTATGCGATACTTCTGGTATACAAGTGGACCCGTCCGGAAGATGAAGTGATTCCAAAGATCCTGGCGGAAACTTCCGAAATCGATACGCTGATCTTTGACATCGGCAAAGTTCTTGTCCGCTATGACTGGAAGAAATTACTGCGGGATCTGAAATATGATGAAGAAACAGCCCAGGCTGTGGCAAAAGCTGTATTTCTCAGCGATACCTGGACAGAGGGTGACCGGGGAATCCTTTCAGAAGAAGAGCTTTTGCAGGCTTTCATAAATAATGATCCTGCTCATGAAAAACAGATCCGAGAGACATTTGAACGGATGGGAGAGACCATTCGTGTTTATTCTTACACAAAGAGCTGGCTGACATATTTTAAGAAGCGGGGATATAAGCTTTATATCCTGTCTAACTTCTCAAAGCCCCTCTTTGACCGGTGTCAGAAAGAAATGAAGTTCCTGGATTTTATGGATGGAGGCTATATGTCCTGGCAGATCCACTGCTTAAAGCCTGATCCAAAGATCTATCAGAAGCTGATAAAAGATTTTGATATTGAGCCTTCTAAGGCAGTCTTTATCGATGACCTTCTGGACAATGTGGCAGAGGCCAGAGCCCAGGGGCTCCACGCCGTACACTTCACCGGCAGAAAAAGCGCTATGCGCCAGTTAGCAGATTTCGGTGTCAAATAAGAGAGAAGAGACGCTCCCACGGAAATCCGGCATATAGAAAGCCCGGAATTTCTGTGAGACTGTCTCTTCTTTTTTTCTGTTTTCCATGATATGATATAGATAGATAAATAGGAACGTGATTTGTATGAAAGGAGGTATCTTCTATGAAGACAACCACTTTTCCTGCTCTTGCCCTGCTTGCCGGCTCTCTGATCCTCCTGTCCGGCTGTCAGGCAGGGACTGGCCTGGAAGTCAGCAGCCAGTCCATGTCTGAAGTCTCCGGGAACGAGGCCCAGGCTTCAGCCCCTTCTTCTCAAAATGAGCCCCGTTCTGTCCGGGAAAATACGACCCAGGAAGAAAATGCATTCTATAACGACCTGCTATACCGGGAGTATTCTTTGGGCAAAACCGTGGAAGCCGGTACTGCAACGATAACAACAGCCGATATTTTATCTGCTTCTGACTCTCCTTCCCAGATTGTCATCTTCCGCAACAATGGGATCTGGAAAATCCTGGATTATCAGGAAGAGGATATCAAGGTGGACATTCCTGAAGATGGCAACTACTGTTATATGGTCGCTGATGAAAATAAGGCCCTTTGGGATATTACAGAGCTGGTAGATATGGAAGTCATCGGAGATATGGAAGACTGGATTATTCCTTTAGAGTAAATCATTTCTTTAAGCGTAAATCATTTCTTTAAAGGAAAAAAGTCCCCCTGCCTTTCAGAAAAACCTGAAGGCAGAGGGGCTTTTTTCTCTGTTAACTATTTCTTTACCTTCTGAAGTTCTGCATTTGCAAGTCTGAGAAGCCGTTCTCTCTTTTCTTTGTCACTGGCGTACATCTCCGCCAGATCCTCTACCGGTACGCCCGACAGGATTCCCAGCATGGATCTTTTCGTCTTCATAGTCCCGTAGGTGTTAATTGCGCTTACCAGGATCTCTGCAGCTTCTTCATTAGTCAGAATCTCACTGACAAAATCACGGACACTGTAGTAACCCTCGTTAAAGGTCATTTCCGGAAGTTCTCCGTTTTCGTCCACTCCCTCAAACCAGTTTTTCACTCCGGCGCCTTCATCTTCTTCATCTACCGGCCGTACATATCCGGCGTATGGCTGAGATACTTTAGTGAAGGTAACCGTATCTGCAGGGCAGCCTTCTGCTTTGGCAGTGATCACATTGATATCCTGATCCAGAGCAATGTTCTCGAACAGGAAAATCTTATTGCCTTCCTGTGTGCCTGCACTCTTGCCGTTCACATACAGAGTTACCTGTTTCTGGTTGGAATATACTTTAACAGTCATATGATCGTAAGGACGAAGGGCATATCTTCTTCCGGTAATATGAACGAAGGGTTCTTCAGACCAGTATGCCTTATAAATGTAGTAGGCGTCTTTTTTCACCTTTCTGTCCAGAGTTACCAGTCCCTTATTGTTTCTCCCTTTTACGCCGCCTTCATCTCTGGCGTCGCAGCCGAAATCAAACATATTCCAGATATGAGTCGCCCACAGATATGGTCTTTCGTCAATGATCTTAGCCATATGCTCATGGTACTCCGCCTGATATTCCTCTGTATAGTCCTTGCATTTTGGATCGTCTGTATGCCAGCTGATAATGCCCTCGCAGCCATATTCGGAAATACCCAGAGGTCTGTCCGGATACATCTGATGGAATTCATCCAGCCATTTTTCATTCTGGGTATAGTCCCCGCCGTACCAGCCAAAATAATGGTTATAGCTGAGCACATCTGTGATCTGGTTGTGTCTGGACTCTTTCGGAAGGGCAGATACCTGTGCCATAGTAGTCAGTCTGGTGGAATCCAGCTCTTTCACCAGTTTGTTCAGATCTTCCAGATTTTCCTGAAGTCCCGGACGGTCTCCGCCGATGGTAATCTCATTAGAGATGCCCCAGAAGCAGATGCAGGGATGATTATAGTTCTGATAGATCAGTTCCTTCATCTGCTGGCGGCAGTTGTCATGTCCTTTGGGATCTTTGCTCATAACCGAGATAAAAGGAATCTCTGCCCATACTACCAGGCCCAGTGCGTCGCAGGCATCATAGAATGCCTGATTATGCTGATAGTGGGCCAGCCGGACTGTATTTGCCCCCAGCTCTGCAATCAGGTAGGCATCCTCTAAATGATCTTCTTCTGTAAGAGCATTACCCTGTCCCAGTCTGTCCTGATGTCTGGATACACCTCTGAGAGGTGTGGGAATACCGTTTAGGAAGAATCCTTTTTCCGGATCCACATAAAACTCTCTTACACCAAGGCTTGCCTCTACCTGATCAAGGACTTCATTATGGCGTACAATTCTGGCCGTCACAGTATACAGATAGGGATCCTTTACTCCCTGCCACAGATGAGCTTTTTCTATACAGGCAGTAGCCTTTGTCTCCCAGGCAGCGGGAGCGAAAGCTTCTGCCACTACAGACTCGTCTTCATCCATGATCTCAAACTGTACCATATCGCTTTCCTTGGCGTCTGTTACCCAGGCAGAAAGATTTACCAAAGCATCTTCTCCCTGAAGTTTGGTATCAAAAGCCACTCCCGCAGATCCGAAATAGTCCAGACAGAAATGTGTGGGAGACACACAGATCATGGTCACATTCCGGTAGATACCGCCATAGAAGGTAAAGTCTGCCATCTGGGGATATACATCTGTACGGTTCTTATTGTCCGCTACTACAGCCAGATAAACTTTTCCCTCTTTCAGCGCCTCTGTTGCGTCTACACGGAAGGCGGAATATCCGCCTTTGTGTTCGCAGACTTTTTCGTTGTTAAGATAAACCTCTGCGACAGAATTTACTCCTTCAAATTCCAGATAGATTTTATAATCAGCAGGTACGTCAGGTCTTTCAATGGTCTTTAAATAAACACCTTTCCCTTTGTAATAATCTCCGCCTCCGTCCTGTCCGTCCCAGTTATTCCAGGTATGGGGAAGGTCTACCCATTCCCAGTCCTTGTCCTGTCCGTGGCAGGGCATTTTCTCCGGCACCTGATCAGTCTTTGCAAATTTCCAGTCCTCATTTAATGATTCATAAAATCTCATAATTTATTCTTCGATCTCCTTTTTAGAATCTGGTCTCCCATCTTCCACAGAATACATTCTCGTTATATCTTCCCTTGAATTCGCTCTTGCCCATCATCTTTTCCAGAGTGGCTGCAAAGCTTTCATGGTGATCCATGTAAGAGTTAATGTAGCATCTTGCCATAGGAACATCGATAAGATTGTTGGTATAGCTTAAGGATACCACAAAGGTCGGCAGTTCAGACATATACCATGGCTGCTTTGTAGGCTCGTCCCATTTTACTCTCATAGTATTAAACTGAGCAAATCCCTGTACGTTAAGGATCAGCAGCACACAATCATATTTCTTCTTGAAGTCTTCCATTTTGCCTTTAGCGGAAGGAACTTCTGCGTCAACCTCGAAGCCGGCTTCCTCTAACTGGCTCACAATATCTTTGATGATATTTTCATCATTGGATTTAAACTTGGTTCCGGCAATTACCACTGCCTCAGAACCGATATACATCAGTTTGATCCTCTTATATCTTTCCGGGGTCATAGGCAGATAGTTCAGACGGTCTTTTACCAGAGTTACATATTTGTCTGCGAACTCTCTGGATGCTTTGTGATGCTCTTCGCAGCCTACTACGGCCAGATTTTCCTTAGGAGCTACCAGCTTTCCTTCTTTCTGAAGGATGTGAAGGTTCAGAGCTGCCTTTACGCCCAGGATTCTATGAAGGGCATCGTTCAGACGTTCCTCTGTAATAGTTCCGTTTCTGTAGCCTTCCATCATATAGCCGAAGTCTTCTTCTCTGTCATTAAAGAACAGATACATATCGCAGCCTGCTGCGATCGCCTGGGGAACCTGCTCTTTTCTTGGAATGGTGGCGCCAAACATACCGATCATATGGGAAGCATCAGTAACTACCAGACCGTTAAATCCTAACTGGCCTTTCAGCAGATCTGTAATCAGCTCCGGAGCCAGGGTTGCAGGGCGGATATCCTCATCTTTGATTCCTGGGCGCAGTTTCTTGGAATAAGCAGGAAGGGCAATGTGGCCGGCCATAATAGTCATAACTCCTGCATCGATCAGTTCTTTATATACTTTTCCAAATGTAGCATCCCACTTATCACAGTCGTATTCATTGACGCCCATGATCAGATGCTGGTCATTTTCCTCTGTACCGTCTCCCGGGAAGTGTTTCATACAGGTGGCGATATTCTGTGTTTTCATTCCTTTGAAGAAGGCTTTTGCATAGCGGATAACATCCTCAGGATTGTCGTTAAAAGCTCTTAACTGGACAATGGTATTTCTCCAGTTGTAAGTCAGGTCTACGATAGGGGCAAAATTCCAGTTACAACCTACCGCTGCAGCTTCTCTGGCAGAGATGGTTGCCATTTCTGTTACGGCTTCTTCTGAATCGATAGCTGCCATAGCTGCACCGTTGGCAATAGGTGTTCCCCCGCCGGTTCCGCCGTTTCCGCCAGCCTCACAGTTGGAAGCGATCAGCAGAGGGATCTTGGTAGTCTTCTGAAGGCAATCTGCCATAGCCCAGATTTCCTCCTTTGGAGCGTTATGATAACGGATAGCGCCGGGATGATAGGTATCCAGTACTTTCTTGATATTCTCCGGTTTTCTCTCCTCAGCGTTCCCTACCATGTTGAC
This sequence comes from uncultured Bacillota bacterium, assembly GCA_949291945.1. Lineage (GTDB taxonomy): Bacteria > Bacillota > Clostridia > Lachnospirales > Lachnospiraceae > Blautia. The sequence continues at coordinate 90,031 of CASEXH010000004.1, forward strand.
AAACAGCTGACCGATTTTCTCTTCGATGGTCATACCTGAAATGGTATCCTCCACCCACTGGATCTGCTCGTCATTAAGGTAATAAGGTTTCTCTCTTAAATTCACCATTTTGCTTTCCTCCTGATATTCCTGTTATTTTGTAAGATTCTTTACAAATTTTTCTTTTAACTCTTCCTGATATTCTCCTGCAAAAGTTCCTGCCTGGAGCCTGTCCTTTGCCTCTCCGATATTGGCCCAGCTTTCTTTTTCCTTTTTTACTAAAATAGGATAGAAAAATACTCCGTTTTTATCTGCCGCATCCATATCTCCCGGCGCATCTCCGGTCATCATTACTTTATTTTTATCATATCCGTATGTGAGAAGCTTCTCGATACAGCTCTTCTTTGAGCCTGCATTCTGAGCCAGAACCACATCCACATGATCGATCAATCCGAATCTGGTCCATTCTTCCTTAACCGCCTCATAATTTGCAGAAGATACAATGGCAATATCGCAGCTCTCATGGAGCATTTCTATACCTTCCTTCACACCTTCAAAAGGCTTTACCTCTTCCTTTGGCAGCTCTTTAATGGAGGCATTTACCGCCTGAGACCAGGCCAGGGCTTTTTTCAGACAGATATTTCCGGTCTCTTCTACTGCTTTCTCCAAAGCCGGATTGGACAATTCATCGGATTCTTCCACCCATTTCACCAATGTTTCCAGTCCTTCTACCGGCTGGTATTTTTCCTGTACTTCCGTGAGAGCCTTCACCAGTCCTTTAAAACGGTTGATCCCTCTTGTCATGGAATAGAGATTTACCTCATTCCAGCTTTCCAGAAGCTCCTTCTCATAAGCCTCCAGCCCCCACTCTTTTACCATGCAGGGACCAAAACACCTGAAGTGTTTAATATCCATACTGTCAATGGCACAGCCGTCTGAATCGATGCAGATCAGATAATCTCTTTTTTTCTCAAACCCGGAAAATGGGTCGCTCATAGTATCACGCTCCTTCCTGAAATTTGTGCAGAGCTACAGAGAACTATTTCTCTCTCCTCTGCCCCATACTTAAAATTTACCATTTTTTTAAAGAAAAACCAGAGTTAATTTATACTATTTTTCTGATAATATTTAGTTGCTCTATAGATTCCTCGCACAATGTTAATTTTCAGTAAATTCTCTTTCCGTTTTCCTGAAGAATCCTTTTACAGCAAGTGCAAAGCCTCCCAGAATGGTTCCGGTAAGGATGAGGATCCAGGCAACGCCTCCGGAAAAACTGTCAAAAAGAAATCCGTACAGGATCTGCCCCAGGGGCTGGATACACTGGGTAAAAGCGCTTGTATAGGCGGAAACCTTTCCCATCATATTTCCCGGAGTCAGTCTCTGGATAAGGGAGGTGGCAAAAATGGAAAAACCACAGGCAGCCAGCTGGAGCAGCACAGAAAACAACACCAGGGTTCCATATCGGATATAAGGATTCCCTGATAGAAGGAATAAAATTCCCGGCGGGATAAGAAAGAATCCCAGGGCGCCTATGATCAGGTAAATATTTTTCCCGTGGATTTTTGAAGCCGCCAGACCGGCCAGGATCCCTCCTGCTATGGCGGCCAGGCCCACAGCGCTTTCCGAGAACCCATAGTAAATAGAACTCAATCCCAGGACATTACGGATAATATAGGGGAATCCCACTGCGCTTACCCCCTGGAGCAGGCATGTGACCACACTGATCACCAACAGCATTTTCAGAATAGCCGGCCGCTCCCTGGTTATGAGGCGAAGGCTGTCCAGAAAATCTTCTTTCACCAGCAGCAGAGGATTTTCTCGGCCTTGTTTTTCATATTTTGGACCGGGGATCTCTATAAAGCATTCAAAACATGCAGTAAAGAAGAAACAGACCACTCCGGCGTACAGCACCGGTTTCAGACCAAAAGCCGTGTAGACCAGACTTCCCAGTATGGGAGAAAAGAAAGCCGACAAGGCATTGATCTGGATCACCACCGCATTTGCCCTGATCAGATTTTCTCCTTTCTGCATAAAGGGAATGCAGGACTGGACCGCAGGGTTCTCAAAAGCACCAAGTACAGACTCAAAAAGTAAAAGGCCGCAGATCATGGCAAGACTGTTTTCTTCTCTCATAAACACTGCCACCAGCAGTACGCCCAAACCAGCCAGAAAATCCAGGCCTGCCATAATATTCCGTTTGTTTCCCCTGTCCGCCAGGATCCCTCCCAGAGGAGAAAATAAAATGGAGGGGATCATAGAAGCTGTGAGAAAACCTGCGTATATCGCCGCCGATCCGGTCTTATCCAGGACATACATGGACATGGCAAAATCCAGGATCCCGTTTCCCAGAAGAGAACTGGCCTGTCCGGCTATAAGAAGAGAAAAATTCCTGTGGAAAAGTTTTGATTTCACGTTTTTATTCCTTTCTAATATATTTTATAATCATCTAATTTATCAAGAATAAAAAACACACAAATCCGCAGGAACTTCCCCTTTATATATTTCAGTCTGTAGGTTTGTGCATATCCTTATAATTAGATGTTTATAAAATATATAATAGAATAAAATTAGATATATGTCAAATATTTTTCCGTACCAGTATGCTGACACGATTATTTTCAAATTCATGACACTGAATGAATTTTCCAGTCTGCAAGGCAGCGGAAGGAAACGTAGCGGTGGCTGCGCTGACTGACAACAACATCGCAACTGGAAATTCCGACAAGTCATTCGTTGAATTATGGTCGTCAGCACGCCAATCTTCGCTTCTTCATAGGTCATAATAAATATCTGTGAACAAGTCTTTCTATGATCCTTGTATTCAATACGTTTTTTTCTGTTTCAAAAGTAAGAATCAGGCTCTCACCGGGATATATTCCGTTTTCCTCATATGCCAGGATTTTTCGGACTGCGTTCTGGGCATACCCGGGATCGTCCATTCTGCCGTCATGCTCCCAATAAATTTCCTGTTTTGTTTTTCTTGATAAAAATGTAAAATCCGGATAAACCATCCCATATCCTTTCAGATGAAGGGGACATTCATATTTATAGGCGATCTTCAGATACCCACTTTTCTACCCGCTGTTCCCAGGTAGGCACAATGGGGCTGATCAGTTTTTTTCTTTCTATATGTTCATCTGAAAACAGTTTTTCAATCTCGTCTTCCTCATAATCTTTTGTTATTCTTCTGATCTGCGCCAGTCTTTTTCCTGCCAGTTTTGCCACCTTTTCATCATAAGATTTCTGAGCAAGCCTTTGGATCAGTTGCTCTTCTGTTTTTGGAAGATACCTGCCATTTTTCTTTTCTCCCGGCATACAGTGATAATATTGAACCTGTTTCTTACTGCTAGACAGACGCATTGTCCCCAGAGGAGCATCTTTCAACTGTTTCTCCGCTTTTCTTAATATTTTCTCCAGTCTGTTCTGCTCTTTTAGTAAGCTCTCTTTAAGATTTGCCATATAAGTTCCCCTTTCTGCTAAAACACGTTTCATATTTTAAAAAATTACGGTTGGAAAATACATTTTGACTATAGAACCGTACCTATTTATAATTGGGACGGTTAAGATTTGATTTTTTGTGTTGGAACCGTACTAATAAACATATTTGAACGGTTAAGATTGGATTTCTGGGATTTGAACCGTACTCTCACACTGAATGGTACAGCCGAGGTGCCTGCTGGCCCGACAAGGCCTGCAGCAAGATATTATCTGTCGCTTTCCCCTGTCCATTTGTTACAAGAAGGCCCCGCCATTACTTCTTTTGTCAGTTACGAGGCCTCCTCGTCACAGTGAAAAAATCTTCTCCAATTCTCTCACCACTTCTCTGAGCCTTTCTTTGGAAAGAGTATAATATACTTTTCCCTCTTTTTTCTCCACATCTACCAGTCCGTTTTCCAAAAGCACGCTCATATGATGGGACACAGTAGGGGGCGATAGTTTTAATTCCTCTGCGATCTCCAGATTGTATTTTGGAGATATGAGCAGAGACTGAAGGATTTCAAATTTGCTGCTGTCACTGAGAGCTTTCAGCACAGGGAGCAGATGTTTTCTGTTGTTTCTGCTCTTTTCCAGCATTTTATAGATGTCCTTTACAAACAGCCCGATATAGGCTGTGGTGCTTTCCGGATTTGAACTGATGACCTCTGCTCCCGAGCATACCAAGGTTGGAAAAGCTGTAACATCCCCGGAAATTTTAGCGATCAGATACTCCTTTTCCATACCTTCCTGAAAATCTTCCATCAACTTTTCCAGCGGCTTTTGAACGGCTTCTTTTGCTTTTTCAAATGCAGAGAAATTTGCCTTTAAGATCCGGGAAAGATTCTGCAGTTTTTTCACCGGCTCCTGAAGAAAAAGCAGGAACTTCCATCCCAGACCGCCGCTGTAACCGGCCCTTTCCAGGATTCTTACCATTATCTCAAAGGCCGGCGGCTCTGTGATCTTCTCTTCTTCTGAAAATTCCTGGAGAAAAGCCAGCTGAATCTCGCCTTTCTGTTCCTCTTTCAGTTCTTTCGCAAACCATTCCGGATGTTCTCCGCAGATACTCTGGAAAAAAAGGGCAAACTCCGGTTCCTCATGCAAAAAGAAAAAGTCAAAGTCTTCCATCTCCCTGCCTGTCCTGTATTTTTGAAAAGCGGCATGGTATTTTCTTATAACAGGCCCTATCTTCCTGTTAAGCTCTTCCGGATTTAGTCCCCGGTTCCGGGCAGACTTTTTCCATGCTTCCTCTTCCGCAGATTCCGGACGGACGCTGTCATAGAGAAGGCCGATGATCTCAAAATATGGATTCAATTTTTTTACCACAGTGACTGTCATAAGCTGATACGCTCCTTGTCTGATTCTTGATCATATCTCTCATATAGCCTTAAGTATAACACAAGTATCCTGCGGCGACTATTCATAAGATATAGATTTCCCCCAAAAGAAAAAATGCCCTCATCCAGACTGGCCAAAATCTGTATGAGAGCATTCTGTATCATTTATTTAATATAATTTCCGTCCCTTTTCATCAGGAATCATGGACTTGCGGTAGAAAAAGCTGTTGATCACATCCCGCCATTCTCTGCTGTTCTTTTTCTGGCGGTCAAACCGCTCTTTCACTCTTTCATATATCTTTTGCGGGATCTTTCCTTCCAGAGAAATCCATTCCTGTTCCATCTTCTCTACGTCCTCATATCCTTCAAAATGGGTATCATACACATGCTGGATCAGAGTTTTCCCCGAAGAGAGCCGATAGGTATAGGGCAGCCGATGGAAGAACAGGAGAAGATTCTCCGGGCAGGTTTCTTTGTTCCGATAAACACAGGCGTTTTTCTCAAAATACTGCTCACTGTATCCGGTTCCTGTATCGCTTCTGTCCACACCGATAGCCAGATGATCCGCCCGGTGATAAGTTCCCCAGGGAGAATATTCATACCCTTCTGGATTTGGTCCATAGTGATAGGAGGGATTCACCATAAAACCGATTCCCAGAGGCGCTGTGTATTTTTCATACACTTCTCTGGACCGCAGAAGGATTCCTGTGATCAGTTCCACAGCCTGAGGATCTCTGGTGATCTGGAGTTTCGTCCATTCTCTGGCAATTTCTCCACTGTCAAGAGAAGAATTCCAGGCCAGACGGCCAAATCCGAAGAAATTGGCTCCAGCCAGGTCATGGCCTGTCCAGTTTGGATCCTTTCCTGTATTAGATACTGCCGCCATGCCGCAGCGTACCTGTCCGAAAGTCCTGCCCGACACAATGTCTGCTACCGTATCCTGTTCCTTGCCACATCCGGTAGTAAAATCCAAAACTTCTTTCCACATAGGAACCAGGTAACACACATCGATCTGCTGTCCTGTATACTCCTGGGCTGCCTGAACTTCCAGAATCTGATTTGTCCTGGAAAGATGTCCGAAAAGAGGATGGACCGGTTCCCTTACCTGAAAATCAATAGGACCATTCTTGATCTGAAGGATCACATTATCTGCAAACATTCCGTCCAAAGGAGCAAAATTGTCATATCCCGCTTTTGCTCTGTCTGTCTTCTCGTCTCTCCAGTCCTGCTGGCAGTTGTATACAAAGCACCGCCAGATAATAGTTCCTCCATAAGGCTGTACGGCTTCTGCCAGCATATTAGCCCCATCTGCATGGTTTCTTCCATAGGCAAAAGGTCCGGGACGGCCTTCGGAATCTGCTTTCACCAGAAATCCCCCCAGATTGGGAATATCCTCAAACAGTTCTCTGGCTTTCTCTTTCCACCACTGTCTTACCTGGGAATCCAGCGGATCACTGAGCGCCAGGCCATCTATAGTCATAGGCGCCGCAAAATCAATGGACAGATACATGGATACCCCATAGTCTCCCAGGATTTCAGCCAAGGTTTTTAATTTTTCTCTGTGGCGCCGGGTGATCAGCCACTCTGCCCCGTCTCTCACATTTACATTATTGATAGCAATGGCATTGATTCCCACAGAGGCCATAAGCCGGGCAAAATCCCTGGTCCTGTCCGTGATCTGGATTTCTCCTTTTTCATAGAGAAAAGAGTTCCCTGCATAACCTCTCTCTATAGTACCGTCTATATTATCCCACATATTCAGCATCCGGAAAGGATTTTCCGGCTTCTCTCTGATTTCCAGACCACGGATTCTTTCACCTGCAGAAGCCATGAAAAGAAGGCGGAAAGTCCCGTATAAAATTCCTTTTTCTCCTGCGCTTTGAATCACTGCCTGAGAATCTGACACCTGTATAAAATAGCCTTCCTCTCCCGTTGACAGCCCAGGATTTTTTTCCAGGACGATCCCTGCTTTTTCCTTTTCTGAAACTTTTTCTGATTCTGTACCAAAAAGAGCTTTTGAAGCGATACTTATCTCCTCTTCTGCCCTTTTGCAGCAGTTTCCGTACTCCTTTGCATAATAGGAACGGAAAATATTCTTATCTCTATAGTCTTCATTGGGCTGATAAGCCAGCCACGCCTGTTCCCAATTTCTCATAATATGATATTATCCTTTCAAGCCTGATGTAGCGATTCCGTCTGCCAGATATTTCTGGAAGAAAATAAAGATCAGTACAATGGGAATAATGGACAAAGTAGCCATAGCGAACATTGCTCCGTAATCGGAAGAAGAACCCGGATCACAGAACAGTTTCAGTGCAAGAGACACCGGATATTTGTACGGATCATCAATGTAAAGCAAAGCAGACATAAAGTCATCCCATCTCCACATAAAGGAGAAAATAGCGCCGGTAATAAGAGCCGGGGACATCAGCGGAAGAATGATCCTTCCGAAGATCCCATAATAAGAGCAGCCGTCGATCTTTGCCGCCTCGTCCAGCTCTCTCGGAATACCCTGAATAAAGTTCATCATCAGATAAACAAAGAATCCCTGAATCGCAAAACAGAAAGGAACGATCAGTGGAGCAAAGCTTCCTACCCAGCCCAGCTTCTCATACCAGAGATACTGGGGAACCATCAGGATCTGTCCCGGCAGCATCATAGAAGCCAGCATAGCGCCAAAGAGAAGTTTCTTCCCCCTGAACTGACATCTGGCAAAACCAAAGGCCACACAGGCAGAAGAAGCCAGCGTACCGATCGTGCCTAAAACTGCTACAAAAAGAGAATTTTTAAAGAAGGTAGCAAAAGATACCCCCGCAAATCCCTTCCATCCATTTGCATAGTTTTCCAGAGTAAAAGGATCCGGGATCAGACTTCTGGCCGTTGTAAAGATGGTATTGGTGTCTTTAAAAGAACTCATAAACATCCAAAACAGCGGATAAAGCATCAGCAGTCCGAAACCGCATACTAAAATATGATAAATAATCGTACCTGTTCTTTTTTTCGCTTTCACTTCTATCACTCCTGTTCATAAACCCAGAATCTTTTGGTCTTAAATAAAATAAAGGTGATCACTGCGATCAGCAGCAGCATTACCCATGCCATTGCAGATGCATATCCCGCCTGATTGAAATTAAAGGACTGCTGATACATATATACCGCATAGAAAAGTGTGGTATCCATAGGTTTTCCCTGGGTAATGATCAAACTCTGGGTAAAGGCCAGGAATCCGTTGATGATCTGCATAACCAGATTAAAGAAAATCGTCGGTGTCAGAAGAGGCAGGGTAACCTTGAAAAATTTTGTGAACTTATTTGCACCATCTACATCAGCCGCTTCATATAATTCTTTGGGTATCTGCTTTAAAGCAGACAGGAAGATCAGCATAGAAGATCCGAACTGCCAGATAGCCAGAATGATCAGAGTCCAGATTGCTGTTCTTGTGTCACTGAGCCATGCAAAGTTTGTATCAATTCCGATCAGTCCTAAAAGGCTGTTGATCACGCCGTCCGGTGCAAACATTCTTTTCCACAGGATCGCCACAGCAACAGAACCCCCGATGATCGAAGGCAGATAATAGGCAGCTCTGTAAAATCCTGTTGCTTTCGTGGGCCGTACAAGGATCATGGCTACCAGCAGCGCAAAGATCAGACGAAGAGGCACAGATACCAGAGCAAAATAAAAGGTTGCTTTTACAGAGTGCCAGAATACTTCATCCTGGGTAAACATTTCTATGTAGTTCTTTAATCCCACAAATTCCGGCGGAGACAGTATGTCGTAATCGCAGAAGGAATAATACAATGAGATTCCCATAGGTACGATCAGAAATACCAGAAAGCCGACAATAAAGGGCAGGCAGAAGATCACGCCTACATTTTTTTCTTTATTTATAAACCGATAAAATTTACTGCTTTTATTCATGAAAAAACCATTTCTCCTTTCTCATCATCGGAGTTTTACCAGATGTCTGCTCGTGCAAGCACGGCAGCCGCTTGCCGGGCGTATCGCTGCCAGCTCACGGCAAAGCCGTTCGCTGTCCGTTGCCCTGCAAATGTCTGCTCGTGCAAGCACGGCAGCCGCTTGCCGGGCGTATCGCACAAAAAGAGCCGCTGCCGCCTTATGCAAAGGGCAGCGGCTCCAAGCCTGGTTTTCTTTATTCACCCTGAAGCATTTTATTCGCTTCTGTGAAGTATTCATCTGCAGCCTGCTGGGCTGTATATTCTCCGTATTTTACCTTTTCTTCCAGTTTTCTTAAAAGATCCTGGGCCTCTGTGCTTCCTTCTACAGGGAACGGAGGCATCGGGCTGGAATTCGGTGCGATCACATTATTTACAAAGTTTGCATTTTCCTGCTCTGCAGGACTTAATTTGTCCATGATCGCCTCAGAAATAGCTGTGGAAGCAGGTACACCTCTTTCTGCAAGCAGAATATCATAGGCTGTCTCAGAGTTGGTCAGATAGTTCAGCAGTTTTACAGCTTCTTCCGGATTGGCTGTATCTGCACTTACAGAAAAGTACATAGCAGGTTTTACATAGTTGGATTTTTGAGGATCGGTTGTAGGAATAGTCGTCAGAGCAATCTCTGTTCCTTCCGGTGCTGCTGCCTGATATGCGGTAAGCTGTGCAGAACCGTTAATGGTGCACCAGGTCATGTTATCCGGATTTGACCCGTATACCATAGGATCTTCCTCTACACTGTCTGTATCTGCCGCCTGGCTTGGAGAGATCTGCCATCCCTCTTTAATGCCGGTCTCCAGTGTTTCAAAGTATGGCAGATAGTCATCTGCGCTGTCGCCCCCTAATTTGTCGCTGGCCTGGATATCGTTGGCTCTTGCATACATATCCATATACAGGCCATAGTGGTACAGGTTGGAACGATATCCGGTCTCCTCATATACCTGTTTAGAAATATCAATAAATTCGTCCAAAGTCATGTTGTCATTAATGGTGATTCCCAGCTCGTCTAAAAGGGTCTTATTATAAAACATACAGGAAGCACTGGTTCCGGCAGCAATGCCATAGATACCGTCTCCTACTTTACCCATATTCACAATGTCTTCTGAAATATTGGAGGTATCCAGGGTTCCGTCTTCAATATATGGTGTCAGATCAAGAAGCTGTCCTTTATCTACATACTGCTGAATGTAAGACATATCCATCTGGATCACATCCGGCATTTTCTTTCCTGCTGCAGAGGTTGCCATTTTGCTCCAATAATCGCCCCACTGATAGAACTGTCCGCTTACTGTTATGCCGCTCTCTTCCTTGTATGCGTCCAGAGCCTGCTGGGTGCGCTCGTTTCTTACCTGATTGCCCCACCATGCCATTGTGAGGGAATCAGAACTTCCTCCTTCGCTATCCTTTCCGCTGCCGGAGCCACCGCATGCTGCCAGAGATGTTACCGCCATAGCGCCTGCTATGGCAAGAACTGCTGCTTTCTTTAAAGATTTCTTTTTCACTTTACATTCCTCCATAATTTTTGTTCAAGATGCATCTTTGTTTTTGGATAACCCAATTATAAGCAAAAAAATGACGAAAAGAAATTTAGAAACATGACTTTCTTTCGCAATTTTTTTACTGCTGCCTGTAAGAAAATGACTTTTCCGGTAATTTCATTACTTTATTTATTCCCCGGAACTGAAAAGAATTGTGCTTTCTTTTTTCATAATCTATAATTTCAGTGGAGGAAAATACTGATGAATAGATTAAAAACCCGCTCTAAAGTCCTTGACAAGCTCTTCAACGATCTGAGTCTAAAATATAAAATACTGATTGTTATATTTTCCGGATTTTTTATTCTTTTTCTTTCCGGACTGGCGACTATGGCCTTTACATCCAGATCTTATGAAAAAAGGCTGTATCAGTCTATTGCTGCTTCCATGACCTATGCAGCCTCGGATATCTCCAGTCAGCTTCAGTCTGTGGATTCCATCATAGACTCGATTTTAGCCAACCAGGTGATCCAGACCAATCTGGAAGAAATGAAAGAATTAGAGCAGGGATCACAGCGGCAGATATACAACACCAGGATCTATAATGAATTATCCGGCTATCTCTTTGCCTTTCAGAATGATTCTATTTCTTATATGTCCATTATCCAGGATCAGGAGATCATTTCCACTTCCCTGTCCTCTTTTATGGAAGTTCCCTACCAGCTCCGCTCCTCCCTGATCGCCAGAGCCCAGAGCCGGGAGGGGGCTACTACTGTGGTACCCGACTTCGGATCCCAGTATGGAATATTTATTGTAAAGGAACTGCGAAAAATCGACAAACTGAGCCTGGAGCCTTTAGGAGTTCTGATCATTTCTCTGAACCCCGCCGCTCTTACTGAGACGGCAGTCAGTTCCCACTCAGATTATGATGATATGTCCTGTCTCCTGTTTGACGGCGATGCTTTGATCTATAATGGAAGCACACTCTCCGACCGTCAGGCAGTGGAACTTTCCAAAGATCTGTCGGGAGATTACGGAATTGAAAAAGCCGGCAAAGAGACCTTATTCGCCGTCCGGGGAAAAATCCCTCTCTATGACTGGGATTATATTTCTACCGTATCGTACAGTTCTGTTTACAAAACCGTCACTTTATCAGGAAGGCTCTTCCTGCTTATTATGGTGGCTGCTCTGGCTGTGGTCAGCTATCTGGCTGTAAAAGTCATACTTGCCATCTTCTATCGCTTTGACCGGCTGATGGAAAATATGAAAAGTTTTGGAGAAGGAAACTACCAGGTGCCGGAGGCGCCCAGAAAATACCAGGAAGATGAAATCGGCCTTCTCTATAAAAATTTTGATTCTATGGTAGAAAAGATCCAGACTCTGATCCAGGAAAATTATGTAAACGAGATTTTAAAAAAGGAAGCCCAGCTAAAAGCTATGGAAAGCCAGATGGATCCTCATTTTCTCTACAATACTCTGGAATCCATTAACTGGAGAGCGAAAATGATCAAGTCCGAAGAAATTTCTCAGATCACCACAGCTCTGGGCAGTCTGCTGCGCTTCTCTCTTGGAAAAAATTCTGAAGATTTTACTCTGGATCAGGAAATGCAGATCGTAAACAACTATATTACCATACAGAAAATCCGCTATCAGCGCCGGCTGGATTTTTCCGCAGATGTGCCTTCCGATCTCCTGGGAGTTTTCATACCCAAATTCACCATTCAGCCTCTGCTGGAAAACGCCATACGGTACGGCCTGGAAGAATCCTCAGAAACCTGCTATATTTCCATTGTCTGCAGGGAAGTCCTGGGGCTGCTGATCATCCGGATCACCAATACCGGATCTTCCTTTGAAGAAAATTGCATGGAGAAACTGCAGAGCGGCGAAATACAGCCTCACGGATTTGGTATTGGTATCCTGAATATCCACCGCAGGCTTCAGCTGACTTACGGAGAGCCCTACGGACTGCTGCTTTATAATATTGAAGATGAAGAAACCTATGAAGAATGTGCGGTAGCTGAGATCCGCATTCCCTGTAAAAAAAAGGAGTAAGAATATGTTAAAACTGCTGATTGTAGATGATGAAGAAATGATCTGCCAGGCTATTGCCAATATTATTGATTGGGAAAAATATGATATCCGGCTTATCGGCACCTGTACCGACGGAGTAGACGCCTATCATACCATTCTGGACGAGTGTCCGGATATTGTTATGACCGATATCCGGATGCCAGGCATTTCAGGACTGGAGCTGATTGAACGGATCAGCCGTACAGATCTTAATACCCAGTTTATCATCTTGTCCGGCTATGGAGAATTTGACTATGCAAAAAGAGCCATGAAATGCGGCGTTCGTCATTATCTGCTGAAGCCCTGCACGGAAGAGCAGATTATTGACTGTATCCAGGATGTAACCAGGGATTATTATCAGGCAGTCTCTGAGCGAGACAGTGAAAAAGGTCCAAACGGAGCTTTACTGAAAGATCTCCATAAAACACTGATCCAGAACATGATCCGGGAAGGCGTATCTTTAATCTCTCTGTCGGATTCTTTTTTTGAGTCCTACGAGCATTATCTGGATCTGACAAATGTCCCTTATCAGTTCTGCTGTGTCTATTATCTGGAAGAAAAAAATCTGGATCTCTGTCTGAAAGAATTCCATACTTTCCGCCAGGAAAGTATGCCGGATACAGAGGTTTACCTCATATATATCAAAAATATTCTTCTGTTTTTCTTTACTAACGGAGAATCCTCCTATGAGGAACTGGATGCTTATTTTCAGTCAGTATCCTTTCCCGGCGAGACCGTTTCCGTTGATTATCAGCGGCAGAAATACCCGGATCTTAAATCTCTGCTGACTATGCTGATCAAAAGAATAAAGCGCTATGACATCATGTATTTCATTGAAGGCACCGGAAAAGTTCCCACCTTTAACTACGGACAGATTGTGGAAAAGATAAACCATCTTGTTCCTCTGCTCTCTGCCGGAAATTCCGAGGAACGTGAAAGCAGTCTGCGGGAGCTGAAAAGCATTCTGACCTCCGTCTCCAACAAGGATTTTCTCCTGCAGCTTGCAGATAATATTATTATTTCCCTGGGAACCCATCTGCCCTCCGGGATCCTTCCTGAGATCACAGATTTCCTTTACAACCTGCACAAAGAAGAAAATATGGCACAAATCCCGGTTCTGGTCCTGGACTATATCCAGAAAGTCATATCCGTTTCTTCTTTCAGTTCCCGGCAGTACAGCCCTTTTATTACGAAACTCATAGACTATATCCAGGAGCATTACAAGAACCCGGATCTGACCTTGAAATGGATCTCGGAAAACTATCTTTACATGAATGTCAGTTATGTCAGCCGCTGCTTTACAAAAGAAACCGGTGAAAAATTTTCCGGTTTTCTTATGAATCTCCGTGTTCAGAAAGCAAAGGAAATCCTGGCTTCCAGCGGAGGCGAAAAAATACAGGATGTTGCCGAGCTGGTTGGCTGCGGAAACACCCCGTATTATTTCAGTAAAATCTTTAAAAAGTGTACGGGGCTTACCCCCTCTGCCTACGTGAAGAAAAATTTCCGCCCCTGACGATCTTATAATAGCTTTTTGACGTCAGCAGATACATCAGCACATACACCAGTCCGAATCCCAAGAAGCATCCTCCGGTGATCCCGATAAGAAGCCACATATTGTGAAGACTGAAAAGCTGCAGCAGCCGGTAGATCATAGGAAAAGCAAAGGCTGTGTGGATCCCCGCCCAGATCAGGGGCATGAAAAACACCGTAAGGACCTGAGAATTGACGCTTTTCCGGATTTCCCTTTCGGTCATGCCTACCTTCTGGAGGATCTCAAATCTGCTCTGGTCTTCATAGCCTTCTGACACCTGCTTATAATACATGATCAGCACCATCCCCAGAAGGAACACGATGCCCAGCAGGATCCCCAGGAAGAACAGTCCTGCATACGTAGAATAAAAATCCATCCGCTCTGCCCCTACACACTCTACAGTAGTTGCGGAAAAAGCAGGATCCTGTTCTCCCAGGCTCTGAAGTCCTGCGCTGATCTCCTGGGCAATAAGGCTCTGGGTCTCATCGCTGCAGTCCAGGTCTGTTCCATAATAATTCCAGAATTCAAACTGTTCCCCGGCTTTGGGATAGCTCTGATACATTTCTTCCATCACGCTTACGTCCGATACAAAGAGATAGGTGGTAGGAATGATCTGCATGGCGTCTATGCCATTGTCTACAAATTCTACCTGATCCTTGATCTTCCAGGTACCCAGTCCTTCCAGGATCAGTTCCTGATAATTTTCCTGCCAGTCTGTCTTTGTATTGCATACCAGGACCTCCTGTCTGTCCAGGGTCTCATCTGTTCCCATAATCTGATTGTAGTCTTCCACAGGCACCACCATGATCTGACGGATATTCTCATATTCTGTGTAAGAGAATTCTCCCTTATTTGCATAGTCCAGGATCATCTGATTTCCCTCAGCCATGCCGGACATCACCAGCTGCCGGTAGTGAAGGACATTTTCTTCCCGGACACCGTATTTTTCCAAAGCACCCTCTACAATCTGGTTTACCTGGCTTACAACCCCATCTTCCAGAGACGGCGTATTTACCACCAGATTTCTGGGATATCTGGAGCGAAGACTGTCCTCGGTTCCCAGGAACAGACTGACAGTGCCGGACACCATAACCAGGACCATAGTAGACAGAATACAGATGGAGGCCAGGCCGGCGCCGTTCCTCTTCATACGGAACATCATGGAAGACAGCGATACAAAATGGTTTGTCTTATAGTAATATTTTTTGTTCTTTTTCAATACTTTACATAAAGTAACAGAACCAGCCATAAAAAGCAGATAGGTAGCTCCGATCACCATAAGCACCGCCACAAAGAAAAGCCAAATAATGGTAACAGGTTCTTTAACCGTTACAGCCATGCCGTAAGCTGCTCCCAGAAGCACTGCCCCCAGGATTGCCGACAGCCAGTTGGCTCTTGGAGGCCGTTCTCCCAGGCTTTCACTTTTCAGCAGATCCAGAGGTCTGGTCCGGAATATCTGCAGGATCCTATAGGCCAGAAGCAGGAGAAAGATCACCCCATATGTTTTGAGGGTACGGATCAGAATATCAGAGTTTATGGAAAAGGAAAAATCTGCCTTCCCGCCCAGCAGATAGATCATGGCAAGCTGCCCCAGCTTGGAAAAGAGAATCCCTCCCAGAATTCCCCCTCCCAGAGAAATCCCTGCAGTCATAAGGTTTTCCCAGATCAGTACTACTGCGATGTTTTTCCGGTCCATGCCAAGGACATGGTACAGCCCCAGCTCTTTTTTTCTCCTCTTCATGAGGAAGGAGTTGGTATAAAAAAGAAAGATCACGGAAAAAATGCCCATAACCCCTGTTCCCAGAGACAGAATGATCTGCATCTGCGCTCCTCCCTCCATTTCCCGGATCACAGGATCGCTGGAGAGGAAGCCGATAAGGTAATAGACCATGACTACAAAAATACAGGCCGCCAGATAGGGGAAATAGATTTTCCCGTTTTTTCGGATTCCCTGCCAGGCCAGTCTTGGATAAAGTCTCTTTTTCACAGCTTTTCACCTCCCGCCAGGGCAGTGAGCGTATTGGATATTTTCTCATACATTTCCTGATTGGTGCTGTTTCCCCGGTAAAGCTGATGAAAAACCTCCCCGTCCTTGATAAAGAGAACTCTCCCTGCCCGGCTGGCAGCTTTAACAGAATGGGTCACCATAAGAATGGTATGGCCCTCTGCATGTATGGCAGAGAACAGGTCCAAAAGTTCCTCTGTAGATCGGGAGTCCAGGGCTCCTGTAGGCTCATCCGCCAGGATCAGCCGGGGATTGGTGATCAGCGCCCTGGCTACTGCCGCCCGCTGTTTCTGTCCGCCGGAGATTTCATAGGGATATTTCTCCAGTATGTCTGTAATTCCCAGTTTCCGGGCTACAGGAAGGATCTTTGCTTCCATTTCCCGGTAGTGTTTTCCTTCCAGTACCAGAGGCAGATAAATATTGTCCCGGACAGAAAAGGTATCCAGAAGATTAAAATCCTGGAATACAAATCCCAGATTATCCCTTCGGAAACCGGACAGCTCCTTATCCTTCAGCTTGGTAATATCCCGTCCGTCCAGGAGCACGGTACCGTAGCTGGGCCGGTCCAGGGCTGCCAGGATATTCAGCAGAGTCGTCTTTCCTGAACCGGATTCGCCCATCACTGCTGCGTATTCTCCGTTTTCCACAGTAAAATTTACGTTTTTTAACGCCCGAACCTGACTGCCGCCGAAACGGGTGGTATAAGTTTTTTTCAGATTTATCACTTCTAATATCGCCATGTTGTTTCCTCCTTGTTTTTTACAAGGCCATTATAGCAATTCAGGGAAATGTGCCGCCATCGATTCAGCTTACATTTCCCTGTTACGGTCTTACATTTTTGTAAGACGCCTCTTAAGATCTATATAAATTGCAGTGCCCTCTCCCACAGAGGAAGAGGCCCAGATCCGGTATCCCAGATTGCTGCAGATCCGGCGGCAAAGATACAGGCCAAGGCCGCTGGCTTTTTTGTCGCTTCTGCCGTTATAGCCGGTATAGCCCTTTTCAAAGATCCTGGGAATATCCTCCGGGGCAATGCCGATACCGTTATCCCGGATACAGAGAATCTCCCCTTCCTGCCGCTCTACGGAAACTTTTCCCTGGGGCCTGGTATACTTCAGACTGTTTGAGAGCACCTGCTCTACGACAAAGAGGAGCCATTTCTCATCGGTAACTACCTTCCAGTCCATGGACTCATATTCCAGCCGGATTTTCTTCTGGATAAAAGAAGAAGAAAATTTCCGCACTGCCTGGCGGAGGATCTGATCCATCTCACACTCTTCAAAAACGTAATCTGTTGTCTCAGAATCCAGCCGGAGATAGCACATGGCCATATCCACATACTGATCGATCCGGACTACCTCTCCCCGTACTTCCCTTGCCAAAGGGCTGTCCTCATTTTCCAGCCTCAGCTTTAATGCGGCAATAGGGGTTTTCACCTGGTGGGCCCACATGGTATAGTAATCGCTCATATCCTGGTACCGGCGGTTTTGCCTGTCCTGGGTATCTTTCTCCTTTTCCCAAAGTCTGGCGATCAGATCCTGATAATCCTGTTCCAGAAGGCCTTCCGGTACCGGCAGGAGTTCTGCACCGGTTATCTCCTGCTGCTCTCCCATCTGTCTCAGTTCCCGATGCTTTTTTCGGAATCTCAGGTAATCCGGCACTGCCAGGACCAGACCAAAAAACAGACAGAGCACTGCCCCGTAAGCCCAGGCTGCCGGCGGCAGCCTGTAGAAAAACAAAAGGACAAAAAACACTGCCATAGCTATAAAATAAAAGGCCGCAGTTCTTTTGTGCTGTTTTATATATGCAGTCAAAACTTTCATACCGCTCTCCTTATCCGATGAGATATCCCATGCCTACCTTCGTAGAAATAAAATCTGTCAGGCCTGCCTTCTCCAGCTTTTTCCGCAGACGGTTTACATTCACGCTTAAAGTATTTTCATCTACAAAACTGTCGCTTTCCCAGAGTTTCTCCATAAGCCGCTCCCGGCTGATGATCTTTCCCTTGTTTTCCAAAAGGGTCTGAAGGATCCGGTACTCGTTTTTGGTCAGATCGATCTTTTCCCCTTCATAGGATAGAGAAGCGTCTGCCATATTTAAAACAGCGCCTTTATGTTCCAGAAAAGCCTGCTCTCCTCCGTAGTCATAAGTTCTCCTCAGCACAGCCTGGATCTTGGCGGTCATCACCATCTGGTCAAAAGGCTTGGCAATAAAGTCATCCCCGCCCATCTGCATGGCCATAACAATATTCATGTTATCTGAGGCGGAAGAGATAAAGATCACCGGCACCCTGGAAATCTTCCGGATCTCCTGGCACCAGTAATAGCCATTGTAAAAAGGCAGAGAAATATCCAGCAGGACCAGATGAGGGTGATAGTCAGAAAATTCCTCCATGATCTTCTCAAAATCTGAGGCGCACCGGGCTTCCAGGTTCCAGGACTCCATCTGTTTCTGGATCCCCCGGGCGATCCCCGGATCATCTTCTATGATAAATATACGGTACATATGATTAGCCCCTTTTAATTTTTATCCAGATCCACGGTTATCTCATAATAGTCACAGGGATGAGCCTCCAGACCTGTAACCCCTTCTCCTGAAACAATAGACATCCGCAGATGGGAAGCAAAGATAAAAGCATTGTCGTCCAGGATCGTCTGAGTCATTTCCACAGCCAGAGAAGCTCTTTCTTCTGCGTCAAAAGTAGTGCTCATCTGGGCTTCCAGCTCTTCCAGTCTGTCACTGTGATATCCCCCTCTGTTGTGGGTGGAAGAATCCAGGCAGTGGGTGGTAAAGAAGTATTCCGGATCTCCTGTAGGTGCGCAGACAAAGGCGCTGGCGTAGATGTCCCACTCGCCGGTTTCAATAACATCCAGATGATTTGCCGTACTGTTTACTTCAACGTCAATGCCAATCTCTCCCAGAGTAGCCTGAACGCTTTCTGCCAGAAGGGGCAGTTCCTGACGGCTGGGATAAGTAAGCCAGCGAATAGTCAGGTTCTCTCCGTCCTTGTCCACATAACCGTCTCCGTCCGTATCTGTCCATCCTGCTTCCGCCAGAAGTTCTTTAGCCCTGTCCGGATCATATTCCGGTGCGGTAACTGCATCGCCCCCAAAAGTAAAGTTTGACGGGAAAGGACCTACAGCGGCGGAACCATTGCCTTCCATCAGTACCTCTGTAAAGCTTTCTTTGTCAATGCCGCAGGCAATGGCTTCCCTTACTCTCTCATCCTGGAGAGCCTCTGTGGCATAATTCATCTGTGCAAAGAAGGATCTGGAGGTTTCTACAGAAGAAATCGTATAGGGCTCTTCTGAGAACAGGGACAAACTGGAGTAAGGAAGACCGTAAGCCGCATCCAGCTCTCCTGACTGAAGAGCCATAGTAAGGGTATCTCCATCACTGATGGTCTGCACATATATGGTGTCCAGATTCGGCATTCCATCCCAGTAATTTTCATTTTTTACCAAAGTCAGTCCCTGGTCTGTAACCACTTCTGTGGCAATATATGGACCGGTGCCCACTACGTTTCCGTCATCAGTAATGCCGGCTTCCATATCAATAATGCAGCCGTAGGGATCGGCCAGATAATTCATCAGAGCCGGTACCGGCTCTGTAGTCCTGATAGTCAGAGTCATGCCCTCTGCTGTAATCTCCTGGATCTTCAGATCCCCTTTGGCTCTCTCATGAACCTCCACCAGATGCTCCAGACATTCCTTCACGGCCTGGGCGTCCAGTTCCCTGCCGCTGGTGAACGTTACCCCGTCTCTCAGGGTAATCCTCCAGGTATTTTCATCTACATTCTCATATTCTGTGGCCAGCCAGGGCTCCAGCTCCATGGTATCGGAATAGCGGAATAAGGTTTCCCCTATGCCATAGCGGATACAGGCCCAGCCTGAATATCCGTTGTGAGGGTTCACATCAGACTCGTCATTTTCCGCATTAAAAGTGGTGTCTCCGTAATAAAAAACTTTTTCTCCTGAAGAGGACTCAGACTGTAATCTATCCTGACTGTCCTCCTCCCCGGAAGAACCGCAGCCTGCCAGCAGTCCGGCGCTCATAGTCAGCGCCAGAACAGCACCCCACGCCTTTTTCCATATGTTTTTTGGTTTCATTTTTTCTCCTTTCCTGATAATCCTTCCGCTGATTTTTGCAAAACTTGGGACTTTAAAATACAGAATCTATAAGGATCTTTGTATATTCTTCCCGGGGATGCCGTATCACCTCATCTGTCATACCCGTTTCTATAATACTGCCTTTATACATCACCAGGACTCTCTGGCAGAGCTTCTGCACCAGAGCCAAGTCATGACAGATCAGGAGGATAGACAGTCCTCTATCCCTCTGAAGTCTGCTGAGCAGATCCATAATCTGGGCCTGTATGGTAACGTCCAAAGCGCTGGTAGCCTCATCACAGATCAGAATCCTGGGATCTACAGCCAGAGCTCTGGCTATGGCCGCTCTCTGACACTGCCCGCCGCTTACCTCATGGGGATATCTGGAAGCAAAACTTTTGTCCAGTTCTGCCAGTTCCAGAAGCTCATACATCCTTTTTCTGGCGTCTTTCCGTTTCATGCCGTGATTGCGCATGCTCTCCATGATCCCGTCTCCCAAAGTACAGCGGGGATCAAAGGAATCCTGGGGAATCTGGAAAATCATCTGCATCTTTGTATACAGCTCTTTTTTCTTTTTCCCTTTCTGTCCCAGAATTTCCTCTCCGTCCAGACGGATACTGCCGCTGTCCGGCTCCAAAAGCCGGGTGATCATCTTTGCTGCAGTACTTTTTCCGCATCCGCTTTCTCCTACAAGCCCCAGACATTCGCCTCTGTTCAGAGTAAAGCTGATCTCATTTACTGCTGTAAAGGGCGTTTTATTCTTATAAAATGTTTTTTTCAGATTTGTTACTTCCAATATTTTTTCCATAGCTTTATCCTCTGTCCAGCCGGGGAACCGCACCGATAAGCTTCCTGGTATAGGGTTCCCGGGGATGGCGGATCACGTCTTCTTTCCTGCCGTATTCTACCAGCTTTCCCTGATACATGACAGCCACTTTATCCGCCATATATTCTACAACGCCGATGTTATGGGTAACAATGGCAATGGCTGTCCCATAAAGCTCCCGCATTTTCATCATCTCTTTCACCACCTGGGCCTGGACAGTAACGTCCAGGGCGCTGGTAGGCTCATCGGCCAACAGAAGCCGGGGATTTGGCACCATGGCCATCATGATCCCCACTCTCTGATTCATTCCCCCTGACAGTTCAAAGGGATAACTTTTCAGGATTCTTTCTCCGTCTGTAAGACGCATAGTCTCAAATAATTTCAGGGCCCTTTCTTTAATCTCTTTACGGCTGATCTTTTCATGTTCCAGAACACTTTCATAAAGCTGGTCTTCAATGGTCCGGATCGGACACATGGAAGCCCCTGTATTCTGAAAAATCATACCCATTTCAGGCCCCCGGAGCTTTCGGAGTTCATTTTCTCTGCTATCGACAACATTCTGTCCTTTATAGTAAATATCGCCTCTGGTCACGGCTCCGGAATTTCCCAGCAGCCCCATAGCCGCCTTGATCACCGTGCTTTTTCCGCTGCCGGATTCTCCTACTATTCCAAGGATCTCTCCTGGTGCCATCTGAAGAGACAGATCCTGGACTACCGGCTTTCCTCCGTAACTGATGTCTACATGCTGCATATCTAATAATGGCTGTGTCATGATCTGTTCCTCCTGCTCTGTCTGGGATCTAATATATCCCTTACGGTATCTCCCAGAAGGTTAAAGACCATAACCGTAAGAAAAATAGCGCAGCCGGGAGCCAGGATCACCCATGGAGACGTCTGGAGCATACTTCTTCCATTGCTCATCATGGAACCCCACTCTGCAGTAGGCGGCGTAGCTCCCAGACCCAGAAACGACAGTCCGGCGATTTCCATCATCATGGTCCCGATATCCAGAACCGCCGTTACGATCACCGGACCGGCGATATTGGGGACAATATGTTTTAAGATGATCTTCCCTGTCCCGGAACCTGCCAGCCGGGCCGCCGAAATATAGGGCGCATTCTTTATAGTCAGCACCTGACTTCTGGCAATCCTTGCATATTTTGGCCAGGATACAAAGGCCAGGGCTGCTACGGCGTTCATGATGCCTCCGCTCATGACACTGGCTGCGGCAATGGCAAAGACCATTCCCGGAAAGGCCAGGAAAATATCTGAGAGACGCATGAGAAAGGAATCCAGCTTTCCCTGGCAGTAGCCGCAGAGAATCCCCACGATGCTTCCTGCAACTGTGATGATCACCACCAGAAGCACCGCTGAAGAAATAGAGGATCTGGCTCCCATGATCACCCTGGAGAGCATATCTCTTCCGTACCGGTCTGTCCCCAGCAGATATTCCCTGCAGGGAGCCAGAAGGGCATTGCCAAGGTCCTGTTCATAAGGATCATAGGGCGTTATATAAGGCGCAAAGACTGCCACCAGAATGAGCAGAAGAGTCAATGCGCCGTAAACGGCCAGTTTTATCTTTGTATAGTCTTTTTTTATTTTCTGTTTTCTTACAGTAATCTTCTTTTCTTCCACTATGCTTCCTCCTGTCCCAGACGGATCCTTGGATCAAGATAATGATAAATCAGATCTGTGATCAGATTCACTACCACATAAATGACCGCCATCCAGATCACGTAGGCCTGTATGATGGGATAATCCCTCATGGTGATGGCGTCTACCGCCATTTTCCCCACCCCGTCCCACATAAAGATGGATTCTACAATGGCCGTTCCTCCCAGAAGGGATCCAATGGACAGGGCCAGCAGGGTAACGATAGTGAGCATGGAGGCTTTCAGCACACTGAAAGTCAATATCTTATTCTCACGGATCCCCCGTGCTCTGGCGCCCTGCACATAGTCCTTGTTCAATTCTTCCAGAACCGTGGCTCTTACCTGCCGGGTATATTTGGAGGACATGGCTATGGCAAGAGTCAGGGTTGGAAGGATAATGCTTTTCCATCCGCTGTTATTTCCCATTACAGGAAGGAGCTTCAACTTCAGGGAAAAGAAATAGATCAGCAGCAGAGACACAAAAAAGTTCGGCAGGGAATTCCCGATGAAACTCAAAAACCGTATCAGATAATCCAGAAATTTATTTTGTTTTACTGCTGACAGGATTCCCAGAGGTATAGAGATTAATACGGTCAGAAAGATGGACGTGACCGTCAGGTAGATCGTCGCCGGAAGTTTTGATATAAATGTGTCGAATACATCTTTCCCGGATACAAAAGATTCTCCCATATCTCCTCTCAGTACATTACCCAGCCAGATAACATACTGCTGAGCCAGAGGCTTGTCCAGGCCCATCTCCTGGCGGAGCTGATCTTTTTCTTCTTCTGACATGACCACGCCCTGATTGCTTTCCATGGTATCAATCACGTCTGTAGTACCTATATTCGTCAGAATGAAGGACAGCAGGGTAATGCCCAGGAGAATCGGGATTAATTGTATAAATCGTCTTATTACGTATTTTCTCATTCTTTACCACCCTTATCAGCTTTGTAAATTCACTTTTTAAAGTATAAAACCTTCAAAAAATTCTCACAAGCCCCATGGGGGGTTGTTTTTTATTTAAGAGGTGGGCCTGCCCACTTTGTTCTCCCTTTTCCTCTTCCAGAGGTATGATCCTGGTACATACCCGGTTCAGCAGTTCCGAATCGTGGCTGACTACGATCAGTCCGATTTCCCGCTTCTCTGCCTCTTTCAGCAAAAAGTGCCATATCTGACTCTGGGTGATCAGGTCCAGCATAGTCGTGATCTCATCCGCCAGCAAAAATCTGGTCCTCTTTCCCAGGGCCCTGGCAATACTGAACCGCTGCAGCTCTCCCCCGGACAATTCTGCGGGGAAACGGTTCATCCAGTCTTCTTCTATCCCAAGTTCCCGAAGGATTCTTTCTTCTATCTGATCTCCCTCCCGGATGGCTTCTTTGACCCGCAGTCTGGGATTCAGGGCAAACTCTGGCTGCTGCCAGATCATCTGCACCGGACAGTAGCCTCCATAGGAGGATATAGGCTTTCCGTCCAGAAGGATTTCCCCCTGATCCGGCTCCAGGTATCCGGAAAGAAGCTTGCACAAAGTGGTTTTCCCATATCCGCTTGGTGCGGCCAGCCCTACCCGCTCTGTGTTTTCTACAGTCAGGCTGAAGTCCTTCAGGATTTTTCTCCCTTTCTTTGTATATTGATAAGAAAGATTCTTGACTTCCAGTTTCATCTTATTTCCACCTTTCCGCCTGGATTCTATTGGGCATACAGGCAGCGGACCTTTCCGCCTCTTACTTCCCGGTAGGGGATTTCTCCTCTGCAGGCCTCCTGGCACTGGCTGCATCTGGGGCTGAAGATACACCCTTTGGGAAGGTTTTTCACATAAGGCTGGCTTCCTTCAATATATTGAAATCCATGCCTGGGCATAGCCCTCCATAAGGCTTTCGTATAGGGGTGCCGAAGGTTCTCTTCTCTCTGGAAGTCTTCTGCCCTGGCCTCCTCAATAGTGGTTCCCCCGTAAAATACCGCAATCCGGTCCACGGTCTCCAGAGCCAGTTCCAGATCATGGGTGATCACCAGAACGGCAGCGCCCATGTCCGCCAGATTTCGGAAATGTTCCATGGCACGTTTTGCTGTTTTCTTATCCAGACCCGGTGTAGGTTCGTCAGCGATGACCAGTCTGGGTTCTTCCATCACTGCCGTAGAGATCAGCACTCTCCGGTTCATCCCTCCGGACAGCTCAAAAGGATAAAGCTCCTCTGTCTTTTCTTCCAGATCGTAACGTCTGAAAATAGCTTTCAGCTTCTCTTGGGACGCCGGATCTTTTTTCCCTTTCCGTATCTGAGGTCCGATCTTCATCAGGGGATTCAGGGAAGAAATGCTCTGGGGTACCATAACGATTTCCTTTCCTCTGAGTTTTTCTATCCTTTCTTTGGTAAGTTTCTCTCCCAGATACTGGATATCGCCTCCCATGCGGGCGTTATAGGGCAGAACTCCCATTGCCCCATGGGCCAGGAGACTTTTCCCGGATCCGCTGGAGCCTGCCACCGCTACCACTTCTCCTCTTCGGACTTCTACGTCCAGGTTCCGGATGACCGGGAGTTCTGTCTGATGCATTCCTCTGTCATACTGGGTAAAAACAATATTCATATGTTCGATTTTCAGGACTGTCTCTTTTTCCATGCTTTTCTCCTCCTGGCTTCTTTACTGATGGATACTTCCGGGATCCAGCATTTTCCTCAGGCTCTCTCCCAGGATATAGAATAGTACCACGGTAAATACCAGCAAAAGCCCGGGAAATAAAGCCAGCCACCATTTTCCTGTGATCAGGTACTGCATGGCCTCTGAAAGTACGATACCAATGGCCGGCTGCTCCGTAGACAGGCCGAATCCCAGAAAAGTAATGCTGGACTCATGAAGGATCGCATGGGGAAACATCAGTACCAGGCCTACGATAAACTGAGGCACAAGATGAGGCAGCATATGTTTCCTGGCGATATACCAGCTGCTCTTCCCCAGTTTGCAGGAAATCTGGATATAAGGGCTCTCCCTGAGCTGGATCACTTCCGCCCGTATCAGTCTGGCCAGGGAAGGCCAGTGTGTAAAGGCCACGCCTATGACCACGCCTTTCAGCCCCTTGCCCAAAGCTACTGAGATCAGTATCAGCAGCAGCATATGAGGGATTCCCATGATCAGGTCAATGCAGAAACTGATGACCGTATCCACCGTCTTTCCCATAGCAGCCGATGCAATTCCCAGGATAAGGGCCACCGCCGCACTGACTACGGCAGCCAAAATACCGATTAATATACTGATAGAAAGGCCTTTCAGCGTCCTTGCCAGCATATCCCTTCCCAGCCAGTCGGTGCCGAAAATATATTCCAGGCAGGGGGCTATATTCTTCCTGGAAAAATCTGTCACCCTGGCTTCTTCTGTGCTCAAGCTTCCCCATATGCAGATTACTGCCAGAAAAACAACAGAAAAGCCCAGTCCTATCAGAATTCTCTGTCTCCGGTTCCACATCTTCATTTTACCTTACCCCCTCTCCGGATCCTGGGATCAATAAGTCCGTAAAGTATATTGGCCGCCAGGTTTCCTCCAAAGACAAAAAGGGCACTGACAATGGTAATCGCCATCAGCAGAGGCATATCGCTCCCAAGGCCGGCAGCTACCGCCGCCTGTCCCAGACCCGGATAGGAAAATACCTGTTCCACAAGCACAGAGCCTCCGAATATCTCACTGATGGAGGCAAACTGGAGGGTAATGGCAGGCAGGAGCACGTTCCGGAACCCGTAATATTTAAACAGGCGCCATCCTTTCTCCCCCCGCATCCTGGCAAACAAAACATAATCGCTTTCCATGATATCCGCCATTTTTTCCCGGGTGTGCAGGGCGATGTTGGAGACACCTGTAATGCTTAAGGTCAGCGCCGGGAGTATGGCATGATAGATCCGGTCTTCCAGGGTCACTCCGCTGGCTTCCACTCCGATAGGCACGCTGAGACCAATGGGAAACAGCCGAAACCATACTCCGAAAACAAGCAGGAGCAGCAGCGCCAGCCAGAATGCCGGCGTACTGGAAATCACCAGACAGTATCCCTGGATTGCTTTATCTATCAGTTTCCCCCGGTTCATACCTGCCACTACACCCAGAAAAAGGCCCAGGATCCCGGAAATCACCCAGGCTGCGATCATAAGGAACAGAGAATTAGATAATTTTACTCCGATCACTTCTGTTACAGGCTGCCGGTATAAAAGGGAAATCCCCATATCTCCCCGGACAAAATCCTTCGCCCAGGAAATATACTGCTGGGCCGGCGGCGTATGAACGCCCCAGTATTCCTCCAGTTTTTCTCTCTGTTCCTGACTCATGGACCCAAGGGCTGCCTGCCCTACGTTCGCCTGAAGAGGGTCCACCGGGGAGGCTTTCATTAATCCAAAAGTCATCATGCTGATACAGATGGTCAGCAGGATAATTTTCAAAATATTTTTTGCAAGAAATTTCGGCCAGCTTCCTTCCATTGCTCCCTCCTTCTGTATTTTCTCTTATTCCCAGGACCACTGGTCCACATTGTTTACAATGGACCATCCATGTCCATGAGGATGTATCTTCTGTTCTGCAATCTGAAGTCCGTCTCTGACAAAATAAAGATGATCAATATTGCACAGCCAGATCCAGGGGATATCTCCCTCCTGGGTAATACCGGTGGTTCCATCCCACTGGGCTTTCTGCCACAGGTCATAAGACTCTTCCAGAGAAGACGCCGCCAAAGCCTGATCCATGTAACTGTCTACTGTTTCATTGGCATAAGGAGAATATTCTGCCTGTCCGATTCCTGTATCAGGGAGCGTATGGTAAATATTATAAAGTTCCATAGGCGTATGGGCTCCCCAGCCCCACATAAGAGGCTCTGATTCTGCCCGGTCATAAGCCACATCCCAGCCTACTCCTTCGGTGGTCACTTCAATTCCCAGTTCCCGGAGCTGATTGGCCGTATCTTCCGCCAAAGCCTGGCGTACAGAATCTCCATTGCTGAACATCAGAGTGAATTCCGCCCTTACTCCATCCTTCTTGCGGATTCCGTCAGTACCTTCCTTCCAGCCGGCGTCCTCTAAGATCTGCTTTGCTTCTTCTAGGTCATATTCTACTTCGCTTTCCGGATTATACCAGGGCATCTTGTCGCATACACTGTAGGCAGCGGTTCCATAGCCGTTTAATACATTGTCTATCATCTCCTGGCGGTCAATGCCGATATTGATGGCTCTTCTTACATTTACATCTGAGGTAAATTTATTTCCATAGGTAACGCCGTCTTTTTCCCGGGGCGTACTGCATGGCAGGTTAAAACCTCTGTTATCTACGGTCTGCACACTGAAAAGCTCATATCCCTTTACGCTCTGGTCGCTGTAGGAAGCCGCCGTATGGGCTACGTCCACCTCTCCGGCCATAGCCGCAGCCAGGGCTGCGTCTTCCTCCATAAAGAGAACTGTCAGCTTTTTGATTTTCGGCTCCTCTCCGTAATAATCTGGATTTGCCTCAAAAATCACCTGCTGTCCTTTATCCCACTGCTTCATGATGTAACGGCCAGAACCTATGGGGTTCTGGCCATAATTTTCATCATAGGCATGTTCCGGAACGATTCCTACGATAGCCATGGTATAAGGCCAGATGGAATAGGGCCTGGTCATATGGAACTCTACTGTAGTATCGTCTACGGCCACAGCTTCTTCCAGCATGGTAAAGTCATTTACTGAACTTTTTTCTTTACAGTTATTGTAAGTAAAGGCTACATCCTGGGCGGTAAGGGGCTCCCCGTCTGTAAATTTTACATCGTCCCGGATGGTCACTGTCCAGGTCATACCATCTTCGCTGACACTGTAATCTGTGGCCAGATCCTTATCCATCTGCAGATCCTGGGTGGTAACCGTCAGCGTACTCTGGATCAGAGGTTCGTGAACGTGTTCTCCGGCCCCCCAGCCAAAAGCCGGGTCAAAGCCGGATTCCGGTTCTGAAGTTGCGGGCATAGTAACCACTACTTCTTCCTTCTGGGTATTCTCCTCTGCTGCACCTCCGGCTGTTTCTTCCTGTGCAGATGTCTCCCTTCCAGCATCTGATTCAGCCCCCTGACTGCAGCCTGACAAAAGTCCGACGCTTACAGCAAGGGTGCATAAAGCAGCAATGAGTTTCTTTTTCATACATTTTCTCCTCGCTTTCTTAAGTATGGAAGGAGTATAGCATCTGCTTTTTTTCGCCACAAGCCCGGGCAGGGGTTCCGTTTTTCAGTTTTTTGTGTCTGTCCGGTCCTGCCTGCAGATCCCTGAAATCCCGGCTTTTTTCCCTATTCTCTTTTCTTTCAGGCAAAAAAAATACGGGGAGATAACCCCATCCCCCCGTTAAGATGCTCGGTTTTTTCATTTATGCCTTTACTGCAAAAAGGGCAAACAGCGCATCCGGATTATAAAATTCATCTTTTACTGTATAGATTTTCCTGCTGACGCCGAAATCTACAGACAACTGCTCCACCCCCAGGTTTCCCAGGGTCTCCACATCCCAGGCAGGACGGACACGGCTGCTGATAGGAAGCTGCCGCTTAATCTCCTCACATTCTGCCATCATATCCAGTCCCAGTTTATTGTGGGTATGGTTTTTGGGAAGTTTAGAAGTATCTGCAAAATTTACCGCCCCGTAGTTAGCGTCAAAGTTCAGCAGGATCCCGCCTTTTTTCAGCACCCGCAGCCAGTCTTTGTAAGCCCTGGCCGTATCCGGCAAAGTCCAGGTAAGGTTTCTGGATATCACAACGTCAAAAGTCTCGTCCTCAAAGCCGAGACTTTCCCCGTCCATGATCAGAAACTGACAGCCGGCATTTTCTTCTTCCGCCAGTTCTCTGGCATAGCGGATCATATCCGGAGTCAGGTCTGTTCCTGTAACCTCGTGTCCCATTTTCGACAAAAGAATCGTAAAGAATCCTGCGCCGCAGCCTACGTCCAGAATCCGCAGATTCCCCTGGGGAAGATACTTTTCGATTTCTTCCTGCCATCTTTCGGCAATGGGATCATGGAGTTCCGCCTTCCTCTGTTCCTTAAAGCCGCTGCTGCGTTTTGTCCAATAGTTGGTGATCCGCTCTTTCCGGTTATCCTTCTCCCGGGAAATCTTTCCATAGGCGATCATTGGGCCGGATTCTTCTACCTGAAGACTTCCTGTCTGGTAGAGGATCACCCCGTCGTTTTCTCCATAAGCCACTTCCAGGATATGGCCCTGATAATCCTTGACCATTCCCAGGACCTCGCCTGCCCGGATCATATCTCCCGGCATTTTGTTTGGATACCACAGGCCGTTCTGGGAAGCAGACTGGTAAATAATGTCCCTTACTTCCAGAGGATAATAGATCCTATAGTCTTTCTGTCCCAGATAAACCCCCAGATGGCAGAGGATATTCCGCACATCCCTCCGTGTAGAATGGGATTCCTCTCTGGTCCAGGCTCCCATGCCTCCTCTTTCAATGAGAATACTGGGGATCCCGTAGGCGTAAGCCGCATAGTTATAACAGCCTCCCTTGGCCACTGTAGAGCAGACCATGTAGGGTACGTCCACCTGCTGGGCCATCTCCCTGGAGATTTTTACCGTCTCTTCTGAAGCCTGTCCTGCATAATACACATAGGGGGCAAGCTGTTCATAGCTGTCTCCACTGTGAAGGTCAATATAATAATCTGCTATAGGAAAAAGTTCCTTTTCGATTCCCCAGGCCAGCCGCTCCATCTGGGTTCCCTCCCTGTTTCCAGGGAATACCCGGTTGAGGTTCTTCCCGTCCTCATATCCGAAACTGCCGCTTCTGTTTTCAAAAGCTTCCCGGTTGATAACCTTTACGATCACTACTGTTCCTGCAATTTTTTCTGTTTTCAGCCTGTCGGCCAGTTCTACAGCCGCCTGGATCCCTACATATTCTTCTGCATGGATCCCCGCAGTGATCAGCACCGTCTTTCCCGGCTCTTCTCCGTTTAAAATAGTAACAGGAAGCTGAAATTCTCCGTCTACAAGAGAGAGGAAGCCGCTGACTCTCTCACCCGGTTTTACATGAAAACTTCCTAACTGAAAAATTCCATTTTCGTTCATAATCTTATCCTTATCTATGTCTAAAAAAGTTTTGATTTCCTCCATTAGGGGAGGTGTATGTCTCGCCTAACAGGCTCAGTTTATCAGAAAGTCAGCAGACCCACAAGCCCGGCGGGGGGATATAAATTGTCTCCTGATCATTTTTCGCAGATATGAACATTGAAATCTTCTTAAGATATATCTTTTGTAAAACTATCCTTCTTTAAGAAAAAAGGCCGACCCATAAACTGCGCCAGCCTCTTCTTTCCTATACTATTTTATTATTTTCTATAAATAATATCTTCTCTGCTTGGTCCGTTGGAGATCATGGTGATGGGGAATCCCAGCTTCTCCTCTACAAACTCAATATATTTCCGGCAGTTCTCCGGCAGATCTTCATATTTCTTAATGCCTCTGATGTCGCATTTCCAGCCTGGCAGCACCTCCAGCACCGGTTTTGCCTTTTCCAGAAGATGTGTGGTTGGGAATTCTGTGGTTACTTCCCCGTCAATTTCATATCCCACACATACAGGGATCTCATCTAAATATCCCAGTACGTCCAGTACTGTAAAGGCCACATCTGTGGTTCCCTGGATACGGCAGCCATATTTGGAAGCCACACAGTCAAACCATCCCATTCTTCTGGGACGTCCGGTAGTTGCGCCGTATTCTCCGCCGTCGCCGCCTCTGCGTCTCAGCTCATCTGCCTCATCGCCGAAAATCTCAGATACGAAAGCCCCTGCGCCTACCGCACTGGAGTAAGCCTTGCATACCGTGATCACCTTTTTGATCTCATAGGGGGGAACTCCTGCTCCTACGGCACCGTAAGCTGCCAGAGTGGAAGAAGAAGTTACCATAGGATAGATTCCATGATCCGGATCTTTCAGAGAGCCTAACTGTCCCTCTAAAAGGATTTCCTTGCCCTCTTTCAGGGCGTTCCACAGATACAGAGAAACATCACATACGTAAGGCTCAATCATCTCTCTGTACTGACGCAGCTCTTCCATAATGTCGTCTGGATTCAGAGCAGGTTTGTGATATAAGTGCTCCAGTGTAACATTTTTCTTCTCGCAGACATTTTCTACTTTTTCCCGAAGCTCTGCCTCATCTTCAAAAAGCTCGCTGACCTGGAAGCCGATCTTTGCGTATTTATCTGAATAGAAGGGTGCGATTCCTGATTTTGTGGAGCCAAAAGAATGTTTTCCCAGACGCTCTTCCTCATATTCATCGAATTTAATATGATAGGACATCACCATCTGCGCCCTGTCAGACACCTTGATCTTGGGCATGGGAACTCCTTTTTCCACAATCGACTGAATCTCCTTAAACAGTACCGGGATATTCAACGCCACACCGTTTCCGATCACGCTGGTAGTATGGTCGTAAAACACACCGGAAGGAAGGGTATGAAGTGCGAATTTCCCGTAATTGTTCACAATTGTATGACCTGCGTTGGCGCCACCCTGGAATCTGACAATAATATCTGACTCCTGCGCAAGCATATCGGTAATCTTACCTTTTCCTTCGTCACCCCAGTTGGCCCCTACTACTGCTTTTACCATCTCTTATTCCTCCTGTTTTACGGGTTCCAAATTCTGTCATTTTCATAGACATATAAAATACATAAATTTTTCACCCTGATATCATCAATTACTACAATATCATACTACATTTTACGACAGAAATAAAGTATAAAACAAAATCTTTTCCAACTATCCGGCCGTGAGACTTTGAATAGCAGCTTATGCTTCCCGGCTGATGCAGCTGCAGATTTCTTCTATTGCATACAAGGGAAGATTCATCAGCCATTCCTCTGGCCTGTAATCCGCCATAGAAGTGCGGATCGAAATTTCAGGCTGATACTTTTCATAATATGTTTTCAAACTCTTGGCTTTCAGATTCACTTCTGCTTTGACCTCTACAGGCACTGTTCTCTCTCCGGTATCGACCACAAAATCTACTTCGCAGGATCCTCTGTCGTTGGTATAATAATAAATGCTTAAGTTTTCCAGGGTTTTTAACTGCTGGCATACATACTGTTCCGTCAACGCCCCTTTAAATTCCTTAAACAGATCCTTTCCATCCAGCAGGATTTTGGGGCTCAGTCCCGTCATACAGCCCAGGAGTCCCACGTCAACAACAAACAGTTT
This sequence comes from uncultured Bacillota bacterium, assembly GCA_949291945.1. Classification (GTDB taxonomy): domain Bacteria; phylum Bacillota; class Clostridia; order Lachnospirales; family Lachnospiraceae; genus Blautia. Next base: position 122,611 of record CASEXH010000004.1, read on the forward strand.
AAAAGCTTTTTGGTCCACATAGGCTTTCAGAGGAATCCCCCCTCCCTTCACCCGTTCGATTTTATAAACAAGTCCACAGTCGCAAAGCCACATGATTGCTGTTTCATATTCTTTTGCCCGGCCGCCTTCACGTACCAGCCCATAAAGAAACTTTTTATTTTCTTTTGCCAGCTGAGACGGGATGCTATTCCACACCATCCGTATCTTGGGGACAATTTCCAGGGGCGCATGTTTTGAAAAGTCCTGCTCGTATGCCGCCAATATACGCTTTTGTACTTCCCGGACTTCATAAAAATCTCTTTCCTCCGTAAAATTCTTAACCGCTTCCGGCATGCCGCCGATAAAATAATATTGCTTAAGAGCCTCTATATAAGTCTGTTTAAAAGAAGTGATCATTTTGTAATCCTGGCTGTCAAGGAGCTTTGCAAACTGAGTTCCTGTTACTGCCATCAAAAATTCCCGGAAGGAAAGTGGATAAAGTTCCAGAAAATCTACTTTTCCCACCGGAAAAGAGGTTCCTTCATGGAGTGCGATCCCCAGCAAAGATCCGGCACAGATAATATGATACTGGGGCGCATTTTCATAAAAATATTTAAGAGAAGAAAGAGCTCTTGGCACTTCCTGGACCTCGTCAAAAATCAAAAGAGTACTGTCTGGATCGATCTTTTTTCCTGCATATAGCTCAATCCCCATGATCAGGCGGTCTGTATTCAGATCTGAAGCAAATAATTCTGCCATTCTGGAGTTGGAATCAAAATTGATATAAACCATATCTCGATAAGCGGATCTGCCGAATTCCTTCATCAGCCATGTCTTTCCGACCTGCCTTGCTCCTTGAATAATCAGCGGCTTACGGCGTCTGCTCTCCTTCCATCTATACAATTTTTCTATTGCAATCCGATACATAGATACACCTCCACAATATTCTGTATTTTATATTATATCTCCTGTATCACAAAATTACAACGTAAAAGGGAACAATGTAACATTTTTTACAACGTTAAAAAGCAGTCAGGAACTTTTCTGGAACAAAGCATTCCAGTAGTCCTCTGACTGCTTTTTTCTTTATCCTATTGATCTTTTACTCGCCGGATCCGCTTTTCCTGCTCCTGAACAAAATAAACAGCACAGCGCTGACTCCCATTAAAATGGGGTAATAAAGATAAGGCATGATCTCCACAGGAGATATTGCCGCCATTCCTGCCGCTGTAAGAAGCTGGGCGCCATAAGGGATCACTCCCTGTCCCACAGAGGCAAAGATATCCAGAAGGGAAGCGCTCCTTTTCGGGGAAATATGGAATTCATCGCTGATCTCTTTGGCAATGGGACCTGCCATAACAATCGCCACGGTGTTATTCGCTGTACAGCAGTCTACCAGAAATACCAGAATGGAAATACCAAATTCTCCTCCCCTGGCACCGCTGATCCTGCTTTTAATCACACTTAAGATAAACTGAATACCGCCGTATTCCCTGACCAGAGCCACGATAGCTGCCACGATAATGGAAATCACTGTAATGTCATACATACTGGTGACCCCTTCCCCCATTTTCTGGAACAGTTCTCCAAAGGCAAAAGCCCCTGTGGCTACTCCCACGATAGCGGAAAGAATCGTTCCTGCAATAAGGATCACAAACACATTGACTCCAATAAGAGCCCCGATAAGCACTACCAGATAGGGGATTACCTTTATGATCTCATACTCATAGGAAGATTTATCCAGCACAAGATTTCCTGACTGGGCTCTTGCCACAAAGAAAAAGATTATAGCAGTAATAATTGCCGCCGGAAGGACAATGAGAAAGTTTTCCTTAAATTTGTCCTTCATTTCACAGCCCTGGGTACGGACCGCCGCAATGGTGGTGTCAGAAATCATAGACAGATTATCTCCGAACATGGCTCCGCAGACGACTGCTCCCAGGCAGAGAGGAGCTCCCAGACCTGTTTCCTGGGCAATTCCCACACCGATAGGGGCCATAGCCGTAATCGTTCCCACAGAGGTACCCATAGACACTGAAATAAAACAGCCGATAATAAACAGTCCCATCACTGCAATAGACGGAGGCATAAGAGAAAGTCCCAGAATTACCGTGCTCTCCACTCCTCCTGCTGCGCTGATGGTACCGGAAAAGGCTCCTGCCGCCAGAAAAATCAGACACATGGTCACAATATTTTCTTCTCCGATCCCTTTGGATATGACGGTGAGCTTGTCTGCAAACCGCAGCCGCCGGTTCTGGCAGAAAGCCACGGTCAGGGCGATCAGGAAGCCCACAATGGCAGGCATGGTATAGAAATCCCCGGATAAGATCCCTGCCCCTAAAAATATTACCAGAAACACCCCGATAGGCAGCAGCGCCCGGGGATTCCCCTTGCTTTTATCTCTCATATTTCTCTCCTTTTCTGGAAGGAAAAAGGCCGCCCTGAAAGCCGGACAAGGAAATACCAGTCTTTTCCTCTCCTGCTTTTCGTAAGGCAGCCTTATCCATTTTTCTTTATTTCATTAGTGTCCAAAGCTGCAGCATAAAATCTGCCCATATTCCTGGCATGTGTTTCATCCCGCAGTTTCCGGCATTATTCAGTTATCCTGATATCTATATATCTTTCTTCCTGCTTACACATTAATCTCTGCGGTCATGCCAAGCACCTCTTTGTTAGCCTCAAGCACAGGATTTACCACGTTCTTCAGGAAAGCATCTACCTGCACAGAAGCCCGTCCTGTATATTTTGCAGGATCCATGGTCTTCTCCAGGTCCTCTAAAGACATATTGAAAGCTGGATCAGCAGCGATCAGCTCCAGAAGATTGTTCTCTTTTCCTTCTGCCTTTACATTTCTTGCTGCAACCATAGACAGCTCACGGATCTTTTCGTGAAGTTCCTGACGATCCCCTCCTGCCTTTACAGCATCCATCATAATGTTCTCTGTAGCCATGAAAGGCAGCTCGCTTCTTAACCGTTTTTCAATAACCTTAGGATATACCACCAGTCCGTCCACTACGTTCAGACACAGGTCCAGGATACCGTCAATGGCCAGGAATCCTTCCGGAACAGAAAGACGTTTGTTGGCGGAATCGTCCAGGGTTCTCTCAAACCACTGGGTAGCAGAGGTAATCGCAGGGTTTAAAGCATCTACCATTACAAATCTGGACAGAGAGGCAATACGCTCGCTGCGCATAGGATTTCTCTTATAAGCCATGGCAGAAGAACCGATCTGGCTCTTTTCAAAAGGCTCTTCCACTTCCTTCAGGTGCTGAAGAAGGCGGATATCATTAGAGAATTTATGGGCGCTGGCAGCAATTCCTGCCAGGATATTCAGGACTCTGGTATCCACTTTTCTGGAATAAGTCTGTCCGGATACCGGATAGCAGGCTTTGAATCCCATTTTCTCAGCGATCATCGGATCGATCTTGTCAATAGTCTCCTGATCTCCGTCAAAAAGCTCCAGGAAGCTGGCCTGGGTTCCTGTGGTTCCTTTAGAGCCCAGAAGTTTCATAGTGCTGAGCACATAATCCAGATCTTCTAAATCCATCATAAATTCCTGCATCCACAGAGTGGCTCTCTTTCCTACAGTGGTAGGCTGGGCCGGCTGGAAATGGGTAAATGCCAGTGTAGGAAGGTTCTTGTTTGCATCGGCAAATTTAGCCAGCTCGGCGATCACGTTAAGGAGTTTTTTCCGAACCAGCTTTAAAGCCTCTGTCATAACGATAATGTCTGTATTATCCCCTACATAGCAGCTTGTAGCGCCCAGGTGAATGATTCCTTTTGCCTTTGGGCACTGTACACCGTAAGCATATACATGGGACATAACGTCGTGACGTACTTCTTTCTCTCTGGCTTTGGCCACGTCATAGTTAATATCATCTGCATGAGCTTTCAGCTCATCAATCTGTTCCTGGGTAATATTCAGCCCCAGCTCTTTCTCTGTCTCTGCCAGAGCGATCCACAGTCTTCTCCAGGTACGGAATTTCATATCCGGAGAAAAAATATACTGCATTTCTTTGCTGGCATAACGCTCGGACAATGGACTTACATATCTGTCTGTACTCATACTTTCTACCTCTCTGCTTTCTTTTTCAAAACTTCTTGCATTATATATCATCATCAGGAAAAACACAACACCTGCCCGCTAAAAGCCTGTGCTCCGGTGATAATCCCGGATAAGCTTCCCTAAAAGTTCCCCGGTCTCTCCCTGAGGTGCAGGCGCCTGTTCTCCCGCTTCTTTCAGGCTGTTTCGGATCTCTTCTTCCAGCTCTTTCGGCGCTTCCATTTCCCTGCATACTTGGGAAAAACTTTCTCTATCCGCCATACAGCAGGCTGTGAGATAATGCTTCAAAGCCTGCCGTGTACCCAGGAGTCTGTAGGCCTTCAGGAAGCATTCCGAAGCCTCCTTAAACTGGAACAGATACATATAGGCGCAGCCCATATTGTGGTAGATCCCGCCGTTAAACTGCTCTCCAAGGCCCTCCTTATCCTCTTTTTTCAGAGCGTTCTCATAAATCCGCAGGGCGTTGACATACATTTTATTCTCTACCAGATAGTCGCCCTTTTTCTTTTCTCTCTGGACTGCCGGCTGCTGCTGGAGCAGGTTCAAGTTCTCATTGAGCTTCTTAAATTCCTGGTGGGAAAGATAATTGATCTCTTTAAACACCGCCAGGATAAACTCTGCAGTTCCCTCCTCTTCTTCCAGGATCTTATACAGTCTCCGGTAAAGCCTTTCCAGGCCCAGTTCCTTCCGTATCCAGTCACAGAGGTGTTCATTTAAGATAGTCTCATCCAGAAGATAGATATTGTGGTAAAAATAATAACACAACTCCTCGATGCTGTAGATATTTGTACTGATATTCTCAATATAATAGGGCATGGAGGCCCGTTTCACCTGACATAAAATGTAACTTCCCATTGTGCGCCTCCTTTACCATGATACCTTTTCTGTCCAGACCATTCCCGATGAGGGATACAGATCCCCGAATCCCATATCTTCCGCCCGGACCACACACAGTTCTTCCGACTCATAGTAGATGGTCAGAGCCAGGCGGGTGGTCTTATTAGGCCTTTTAGGAAGTCCCGGCAATTTCATGGAAAACCTGGTCCTGGTGCCTCCCTCCATAGGAATCACCGTAAACTCCAGGTCCTCTTTATCATCCAGGATAATCTCCAGATAGGTGTGGATTTCATACCAGTTTTTCCCTGCTTCTACCAGAAGATAGGATTTCAGAGAACCCCCTGTAACCACTTCCATGCTCACATTCTTCCTTATCAGAGAAGAACTGATATAAAGATAACCTTTCAGGTTCTCTTCTCCGCACTTTTCTTTGGCTCCAAAACAGGCTCCCTTTACATAGAGGTTATTCCCGTAAAAAACATGCCGCTGGTTCCTGCAGAGATAAGGGGTTGACCGCTGGGCCCATTCCTGGTCAAATCCGTCTCCCACCATATAAATGCTAGAATAGGTATCATTTCCGCAGGACTGGGATATCAGCCGGAAAAAATTCTCATCTCTCTCCTGAGGATCCCGGGAAAGCTCTGCACTTTTCCCATGTTCGATCCAGGCTGTAACCGGCTTTCTCTGATTATCCACTACCAGCCGGGCAAAAGATACCTTATCCTTCTCAAAGAGAAACCACCCGATCTTTCTGGCCCAGTTGTCCTTTCTGTGGTTCATAACATAATAATAAAAACTCTCATCATAATCCTGTACCCACATCTGGCTTCTGGCAAACCCCATCTGCTCTCCCGCCTGATACACCGCCTGGATAAGGGACGGAGAAAGTTTTGGCACTGTGACCATCACAGCCTTGATCTGCCGCACAGGCTCTCCTATCCCCAAAAGAGAAATACATCCCCTGAGATAAATTTCCATTAATTCCCCCGGGGTATACTTTTCACCATCTATTTCCGTCTCCTGGTCCTGATTCCAGATCCTCAGAAGTCCTGACACCGGGAGTTCTCCTTCCTGTCTGGAAAAATACTCTGCCTCCAGGCCATAGTGCCAGGTCTCCTTTCCCGGCTTTTTGGACAGCAGGGTTGGAAAGAGATACTGATTGCTTCCCGCCTTTACAGAGACAGAGATGGGTTCCCGCTCTTTCCGGTCAAAATAGCACAGCTGAGACTGTTCTTTTCCGATTTCCAGTCCTACAATGATGTTCCTTGTCTCATTCATATTCTCTCCCCTCCTTTAGTCCATCAGCGGAAACAGGACAGATGCCTGATATTCCTTTTTAACATACTCTTTTGTCATGTCTTCCAGCTCTTTTTCCCTGCCCTGATCTTTCATTTTCAGCATAGCATTGAGCATCTGGTATTTACTGCTTCCTGAGGTCTCTCCCTCTTCCACAGCCAGCACTGCCTCCTCAGTCCGGAAGGTCTCTCCCGTGCGTTCAATCACAAAATAATAGTGAAGCTGCTCTCCATAAAAGAGGACAAACTCTTTATTATAAATACCCTGATACCGTTCTTTCACCGGTTCTACTTTTTCCTCGCTCCTGCCCTGAGGATCCTCCACAAAATAATGGAGAGTCACCTTCGCTCCCGGTCCTGCCTTACACTGGACAAAGACTTTGTCCTCCATCTGGCAGAACTGGAGAAGTTCCTTTGGAAGACTTCGGAAAAAGGCAAATTTCAGCCTCTGGGCGGCGCATTCCTGAAGGATCTTCTCTGCTTTTTCCCGCCGCTTGAGATCCCAGTTATTCTCCGAAGCAAAGTTTTTCAGAAGGGCCAGGCGGCAGATAATGTCGCTCTCCCAGCCTTTTTCTGTGATCTTTTCCAGTGCCTCAAAGAGGAATGGATCCACCTGTTTTCCTCCTACAAAATACCCGTAGGATTCAAAAGTCAAATAGGCCAGGATTACCTGTTCCCTGCCTCCCTGACGGATATATTCCTTCAAAACCGTCAGTCCTTGGGCAGGATAGCACCGGGTAAACATACTGTATACCAGGATCTTCTCTTCCAACTGGTAGCAGTCCACACCAAAGCCCATAGCCCGCTTCCACAGTTTCAGAGTTTCCTCCACCGGACCGTCGAAATGTTTTACAAGATATCTTAAAAGCACTTCATCATAGATCCCGTTTTTCACAATATATTCTGTGAGAAGGAGCAGTTCTTCCTCATACTCATATTCCAGATTCAGGATCATCTGGCTGCAAAGTCTGAGGAGGATGGACATTTCCACTCCTTCATATCCGTATTCACAGATCAGGTCGTAGGCTCCCACAAACATATCCTGTTTCACCAGAATGGTGATCAGAAGGCTCTTATTTACCTTGGCAAATCCCCTGAAATCCATTTCCCGAAGAGACTCTCTCAGATTCCGGTTATCCATATTTGTCTCATAATACATCAGAAGACGTCTCCGGATCTCCTGCCGGTAATCCTCCCGGAAAACCTCCTGTCCCAGAACTGCCTGGAAACTGGAAATATTCTCGCTGGTCACCTGGTTCTCATGGCTGTACTCTCCGCAGGTGTGGAGAAGCATACCCGGATACCTGAGACCGTCTTGGGCCAGCTTAGGCGCTAATTCCTCGATATCCAGGAGACTGTGAATATTATAATCCACAGTTCCGGAATAACGCCTCTGACTGCTGTCTTCAAAAATCACCGCAGCGTCCCTGGTATACAGAGAAATGTAGGCGGTCTTATCTGTACACAGATAAACCTGCTCTTCCTTCAGAGCCCCATGGCTGACAATGACCTTCCGGATCTTGGGATCGTCGCAGTACAGCCGGTAGGTAAAGAGGACTCTGGCCAGAGCCGCCCTTACATTTTCATCCTGGGAACTTACACAGAACTCCTGATATACTACGGCAAAATCTTCATTGATCCTGCCTTCCTTGATCTTCTCAAAGGCAAATTTTTCCATATTGTTCCGGTAAGCGTTGTAAGTTTCCTTATCCAGTTCCTTGTTCCGGATCACATTGCTGTATACAAAAGCTTTCTTATTATCGCTTAAGGTATTGTTATATCCAAAATACAGACGGATAACCTTTGGCAGCACCTTCTGGTAATTCCTGCTCATAGTTTCTACGTAATACTCATAAAGGCCGGTGATCTTCAGATCTGCCTCCACCGCCAGTTCATACCATTTAAAATATTCCTCCCGTCTGGGCTCCCCTTTCATGATATGCTGGCAGATCCCTGATACCACATGAGAGGAGGGATACACTTCATAGATATATTCCAGTATCTTATAAACCGGCTTGGAAAAATGCTTCATCTGTCCCGCCAGATCCACTGCCCGGAAAGCCATCTCTTCTGTAAGGATCCCGTATTTCTTTGCAAACATATAAACCTGGAGGGTAAAGCTGTTCATCTTCCGGAACACAGAGCCGTCCTGTGCGCCCAGATTGCAGGCCTCCAGATACAGGAAGGGACTCCTGCATCCTGTCCGGTATTCCTCCTCCAGAAGGAACATCTTTCTGGACTGAGGCCGGATCTCCTGGGTATCCAGTTCAAAGATCATAGCCAGAAGCAGGAAGCTGTCATTTCTTCTCTGATGAAGCTGACGAAGCCGCTCCAGCACTTCCTTTTTAGGAAGGATACTCCTGCCTGCCAGTTCACAAAGATAGAGGAAGGCCCCCTCCAAGGTCTCCTCTTTTTCCACCCTCTGATTATTCTCCAGGGAATCCAGAAGGATTTTCGCCTCATAAGGCCGCTGATCCTGAATGGCCACATAGGCCTCGAAAAGCTGACATTCCACAGAGTAATAACCCTTATCTTTCATATCTGCCAGCAATTCCTTTGTTCTGGCGCACCACTGGTCTGCAGGCAGCTTTCCAATACGCATCATAAGAAGATCTCTGGATGCCTCCAGACATTTTTTCTTCTCATAGGAAGCCACATTGACCTGGAGCTTCTTTCCTTTGGAAGCCATGATCTCATAGGTCAGTGTCTGGTATACGGTTTTGATCCGGATCCTTCCGAAGTTCTTGCCTTTTCCCAGATATTCCCGGCGGATAATATATTCCAGTTCATAGACACTTCCGATAAAATGTCCGTCATGGATACTCTTTTTCTCTACCTCCAGAAAGTCACCTTCCACAGTAACTTCAGCTCGCAGAAATCCCCAGCCGCTGCGGCGGATCCTGAGGGTATCTTTCAAAGAAGACTGGACTTCGTAAAGCTCCAGGTTCTCCCTTTCCAGGCTGAGCGTTACCGGCTCTTTTAAGTCTCCGCTGATAAGAAATTCCTCCAGGTTCTGATAGGGAGCAGGGGTTTTCACCATAGCCCGGTAACTTGGAAGAAGATCCTCCCGTCCGGCCAGAAGCCTTGTAAAAGAAGGCTCCACAAAAAGCTGGTACGCCTCTCTGAAATCTTCTCTGGCCAGCTTCACAAAATCTTCCAGGGTCCGTACAGCCCCCTGGGAAGTTCTGACCTCCGGGGTTTTCACCTCAATCGAAAAAGGCACCCGGTATTCTCCGATACTGGTGCTTAAAACGATTTCCCCCTCTATCTTATCACCGCTTTTTAAACCTTTGGCATCCACCCCATAGGGCAGTACAGGCTGTTCTCCGGAAAATCTCTCCTTTCCCAGGAGCAGCCTCCTGTGAGAGGAGTAAGCCATTCCTTTAATCCTTCTTCTATCTTCTGCCGCAAACTGCAGCTCTCCTTTAAATTTTTCCTCCGGCGTTACGGAAAACACCAGCTTTTCCTGGGAGAGAAGGAGCCCGGGCACTTCATATTCAAATCTTCCGTTTATCAGTTGTTCCATTCGTGCTTTCAAACTATCACCCTTACCCTATCTGTATATTTTTATTGAACTCTCCGCAATATTCTGCTACTATGGATTATACACTACAAAGTTCGGCCGTGCAACTCGAATACACGACATAACTCTTGAAAAACCTTGCAGGGAGGCGCTATCATGCTGAAGCATAAAGACCATTTCCACGGCAGCGACCTGGAAAAAATCGAAGAAATCTATCATATCAAGAAAGAAGATATTACCAGTTTTTCCGCCAATGTGAATCCCCTGGGGATCTCCCCTCTTCTTCGGGATACCCTGGCGAAACACGTAGACGCCATTACCAGCTATCCGGACCGGGAGTACACCCAGCTTCGGAAAAGTATCTGCGCCTACACCGGGGCAAACTTTGAAAATATCATCGTGGGCAACGGCTCCACAGAGCTGATCTCCCTTTTCATCCAGACTACCCACCCGAAGAAGGCCCTGATCCTTGGGCCTACCTATTCAGAATATGAGCGGGAGATTTCCCTGGAAGGAGGACACACCCTCTATTATCCTCTGAAAGAGGAAAATGATTTTCAGATGGATGTAGAGGATTTCTGCAGCCAGCTCAACGACAGTCTGGATCTGCTGGTGCTGTGCAATCCCAATAACCCCACTTCCACCGCTGTTTCCAGAAAAGACATGCGCAAAATCCTGGACTGTGCCCTCCAGCATGGAATCTCTGTAATGGTAGATGAGACCTACGAGGAATTTACGCCGGAGGGAAGCAAGATTTCCTCGATTCCTCTCACCAACAACTACAACAATCTCATTGTCCTTCGTGGGATCTCCAAATTTTTCGCTGCTCCCGGCCTGCGGCTGGGCTATGCGGTAACGGGAAATCCGGACCTGCTGAAATATATTAACACTAAGAAAAATCCCTGGACTATCAACAGCCTGGCAGAGATTGCCGGCTGCATCATGTTCTCGGATAAGGATTATATCAACAAGACCAAGGCTCTCATAACAGGAGAGCGCCAGCGGATGTACGACACCCTTTCCTCCTGGAAGACTGTCAAAGTCTATCCCTCCTGCACCAACTTTCTCCTGGTCAGGATCCTTCGGGAAGACGTGACCTCCGATATGATCTTTGACCACTGTATCCGAAAAGGCCTGATGATCCGGGACTGCTCCACCTTCCCCTTCCTGGACTCCTCCTATATTCGTTTCTGCGTCATGAGTCCGGAGAAAAATAATGAACTGCTGGAGGCCTTTCGAGAGATTTTAGGGGAATAGATGGTTTTTAAGAACGCTGGAAAAAGATGAAAAATGACCGGCAGAGCCGGTGCTGAAGTATGATTAATGCAACAGCGCCAGTTTTGCCGGTCTTTTATGTAAATCCAGATTTTTCATATAAATCAGGCTTTTTATAATTCATATTCTTCTAACTTACCATTTTTCAAGGCATAGTCGAAAAATTCTTCATTTGTCATATCTATAAAGTATGTCCTGATAATGCGGCATACCTAAATGCAAAATTTCTTTTGTTGTTTAGAAATTGAGGATCTTTTCTGTCAACACCTTCGTATATCCCATAATTTTGTTCTATAAGGAGTTCTTCTTAAGGGAGAGCTTATAATGACATCAATATCCTCAGGCAATATGGAAACTAATTTTTCCGCTTGTTCTATTCCCTTGTCTGTCAGCTCCACATCAGTAATTCCGCACACTTTATTTTGTGCATTCCATATGGTCTGACCGTGACGTGCAACATATAGTTTCATAAAAAATTTCTTATCAGGGTCAGAATCTTTTCCTGTTGCAGGATGGCGATACATATCAGATATATGACGGAGAGAAAGAGGAAGTATCTTGTAAAATCGGTGCACAAGAGAGTCCTTATCATTTTATTTTTCTTATAGGACCCACTTCTTACTTTGGCTCTTATACGGTGCAGCCATCCGAGGATCCAGAGACATATAAAGCAGGATATAAATTTGTTCTCAACGGCAAGGAAAAGACTGTGGATTATTCAGATGTAACAAGTATTGATTTACTGGGTAATGGATACAGCATTATATTAATAAAAGAAAATGGAAAAGATGTTTCTTTTATTGTCTATAAGGATGGAAGTTTCCAAAAGAAATCAGATAAAGAAATTCTATGGGCCGATAAAGAGTATTATATGTCTTATGAAAATCATACCTTTTCATTCTACAATATGGAAGATATATTGATAAAAAAATACATAATAGAAGAGGGAAACAAGGGGTTCAATTACGTAAAAAAGAAGTAAGTCTAGCTTATCAGCAATAACTATTTAGTTGGAAGCCGCAATAAAGGGAGAATAGAAATTGATTGCATAAAAAGAATATGATATAAATAAATTGAAAATATTTATACAGAAAAGATTATTCTTTCATACGATGGGATCCAAATTTTAGGTTATGACAGAGATAGAAATGTAAAAGACTTTATATTGTATCAGAACGTGAAGCAAATGTCTTTTTATAAGACAGGGATAAACCTTTGGCCAAATGACGATGAGTACAAAAGTGGTATAGGGAGAAAATGGTTATGGTAAAACTTCTATGATAGATATAATAAAAAAGACTTAATGAGAGGTCAAAAGAACAATATATGAAAAAAGTTATAGTTTGCTTATTTGGAATTATTTTAGTTTGCTTAGGCGGCTGTATCGATAAAAAACAGAATCAAACGTTTATGGGAATGGAACACGGGGAATATTTTATATGCTCATATGAAAGTCCTTCTGAAAATAGTCAACGAGGAGCAGAAAACGGAGCGGCTTTGCTTAATAGCAAAGGAGAGCTTGTTGAAGAATTCCAGGGTGGTTTTATACGTTCAATCCTTACAGAAGATGGATTTATGATACAACAAGAGAATGGGGTTATTTCTAAAGGAACAACGCTTATCATTTCTTTTCCTGAAGACACATGGAATTATCGGACAGGAGCTTATTTAGTAGGTGAGAATCGCTGGTTGTATGAGTCGAGAGAACCTGTTTCATGTATAGAGAATTACGACGATACAGGGCGTTTAAATAATTTCCAATTTGGAAATGAATCTTACGATAGATTCTTAAAAAAAATACCAAATGAAGAAACTGCTGTTATATATTGTGGGACAGAACAACTACATAATGAAACAGATAAAAATGGAAATATCAAGGTTGTGAATAAAGATGGGAAAGCAATGCTTACATTGGAAACATTTTATCAAAAAAATAGTTCTGTATTTTCGGAGTCTCAATTAGAACCCAAGAGTATAGAGTTGTATGATGTATATAATAAAGATTGCTGGCAAATAGGCTATGAAGTAGAAGGAATGTATTTCCCTAAAGTATGTTTATGTAGATCTGATGGGACAATAATAGAAATTCAAGGATTGGATTATCTTAATATGGATATGGGAATTGATAGATATAGTTATGAAAATGGCGCATCCTCTTTAGAATCCGACAGATATTTGCGGATGACAGACAATACATCAGGAAGAGAATATTGTATAAAAATTGAGGGAGCTACAGCAAAATTAATGGAACTGCCGGAAGCTGAACAGGTTACGTATGAAGGGAACGATTTATTTCTTCTTCAGAATAAAAATGCCTATCAGATATATGATGGAGAGAAATTAGATATATCTTGTTCTATAGATATGGGAGAAGAGCCATCGGACAATATTCCAATAGAAATACTTGGTAAAAATGCTTATTACCAGAATCAAATTATTGATATAGAAGGCAGAGAAGCCATACAGTATAAGTTTATATTTCAGGATAAAGAGAGAAAAGTGGACGGCTCTGATGTAGAAAGTATTTTAAGATTAGAGAATGGTTGCAGCATTATTGTTATAAATGAAAAGGGAAACAACGTGTCATTGATTGTTCACAGTGATGGTAGCTATGATGAAAAAACAGGAAAAATAGTGAAATGGGCTAATAATGGATATTATTTAACTTACGAGAAAAATATGTTTTTTATCTATGATATGAAAGACCAATTAATAAAGAGTGTAAAATTGAGCTTGTAAATTTTAGACTATCGAATTCCATCGAATTGATCTTTCAGAATATCAATACCACCTATATCCTTGAACAATTTCAGGTGGATCTGAACACACCTACATAGATGGAACAAAAATAGAAGCAAATGCCAGCCGTTACACCAGACTATGGAAAAATTCTTGCATGAAGAATGAGTTGCGAGGCTTAATTAAGTACGTCTATTTTTACAGCAAACGTAGGGATTTGGTATAAATTTCCAAGGCAAAGATATAGAATCGCCAGAAACGGTGCTATCAATTGCCGCTGAACCTGCTATTACAGCCGCAATTTCAGGACCTGGAACAAGGATTATGACTACAATGGCAGTAACAATGATGATGTCTTTTTTAGAGGCTTTTATTTGCAGATCGTTTACTAAATTATTGACCCATTCGGCAGCTACAGATATTACACTAGGTATTGTATCCTGCTTAAAAGAATAGATGATACCAAATTCCATAGTCCAAGAAGGAATTTCATCATACTCATGTTCGTAGGATGTTGCAAATTTAAAATTGATATAACCGTTTTCAATGGACATATCAAATCCGTATTTACCTTAATTTTGGGAAAAGATTGACCGGATGCATTGTTGTAAACGGTAGTTTTGGATACACCGGTAACAGCACCCCTGGCGGAAGGCAGGTACTCAAATTGAGAATATCTTTTTCATCCTGATATTACTCCTTGTTCAATTGTAGTTACTGAAATAGTTGGCCTCAATCCTAGAAATTCTTGATAAGATGTAAAGAAAAAAATGTAGGTTCCTATAACGAATAAAGCAAGAGCGATCAGAATACCATAAAAGCTCAGGCGGATATAACCATGTATAAGCACTTTGTTATGTAATTGGCGAGGGCGTAAAATTTTCTGTGTCTATGGGGAAAATCTTCTTTGATAAGAACCAGATATGTATAATTGTATTGTCCAAATTTCTGGTTTTCTGCTGTCGA
>CASEXH010000005.1 GCA_949291945.1 uncultured Bacillota bacterium
TAGAGTACGAAATATAAAGTGAAAAGCCGTATGCGTTAATAGCGCACGTACGGTTTTGTGTAGGGGTATGGGGAGTAATCCCCATATCTACTAGAGAGTATACTGATACAGAAAAACTGCCTTTCAAGACAGCGTAAAAGAGGAATATTATGAAATATAAATTATTGGTTTTAGATATAGACGGAACTGTGACCAATTCACAGAAACAGGTAAGTGAGAAGACAAGGGAGGCGGTGATCCGCCTTCAGGAGAAGGGGGTTCCTGTGGCCATTGCTTCCGGGCGGCCTCCCCAGGGAGTTTCCTATGTGGCCCAGGCTCTGGATTTTCAGACCTATGGAAGTTACATCCTGCCCTTTAACGGGGCACGGATCCTGAATTTCAAGACAAAGGAATGTGTTTTTGAACGGACACTGCCTTTAAGCCTTCCGGCCAGGCTGTGGAGAGATGCACTGGAAAACCATATCGGGATCATTACCTACCGGGGAGATGTGATCTATTCCGGTACAGAACCGGATCAATACATGGCCATTGAGTCCAGGATCAATCAGATCCCCATTGAATACCGGAAGGACTTTGGCACCTTTATAGACTTTCCTGTGAACAAATGCCTGCTGACGGGAGACGGGCAGGATCTGGAAGCTCTGGAGCCTGTGATGGCCAGGAAGTATCAGCATGAGGCTCAGGTGTTCCGCTCGGAGCCTTATTTCTTAGAGATCACTCCGAAAAATGTGGACAAGGCATATTCTCTCCGCCATCTCCTGGATATCCTGGGAATTTCCAGAGAGGAGATGGTCTGCTGCGGAGACGGGTTTAATGATGTGTCCATGATCCAGTTTGCAGGGCTGGGAGTGGCTATGGCAAACGCTCAGGAGAAAGTAAAGGACGTAGCAGATTACATTACAGTAAATGATAACAATCATGACGGGATAGCAGAAGTCATCGAAAAGTTTTTTTAGGAATAGAAGGAAAGAGGAAAATGGCATTACAGTTTATTTTCGGACCCTCCGGTTCGGGAAAATCTTATTACATTTACAATAAGATCATTCAGGAATCTATGGAAAATCCGGACAGGCAGTATCTGGTGCTGGTGCCGGAGCAGTTTACTATGCAGACCCAGAAGGAACTGGTCATGCTCCACCCCAGGAAAGGGATTATGAACATCGATGTTCTCAGTTTTGAACGTCTGGCCTTCCGGGTGCTGGAGGAGACAGGGGCTCTTTCCCAGGAACTGCTGGAAGAGACAGGGAAGAGTATGGTCCTGCGGAAGGTGGCCCAGGAGAAAAAGAGAGAACTGAAGCTTCTGGGATCGAAAATGAATAAACAGGGCTATGTGTCCCAATTAAAATCCATGGTCTCAGAGCTTCGCCAGTACGAGATCGGGGCAGAGGATCTGGACAGACTTTTGGAGAATGTAAAGGAAAAACCAGAGCTTTTTTACAAGCTGAAAGATATTCAGACGTTGTATAAAGGCTTTTTTGATTATCTGGAGGGGAAATTCATTACTCAGGAGGAGGTTCTGGATGTGCTGGCCCAGAGGGCGGAGCAGTCGGGAAAATTAAGAGACAGTACAGTGGTCCTGGACGGCTATACAGGTTTTACTCCGATTCAGATCCAGGTGCTGGAAAAGCTTCTGAAGCTCTGCCGGCAGGTATATATCCCTCTGACTGTGGGAAGAGGGGAAGATCCCTACCGCCTGGGCAGTCCCTACGGGCTTTTTTATCTCACCCGGCAGACAGTGCATAAATTATGTAAACTGGCAGAGGAGACGAAAACTTCCTGGAGCGAGATATGGATCCCGGGAAAGGGAGAGAAATACCAGGGCAGATTTCGAGAGAATGGGGCTCTGGATCATCTGGAGAGAAATATTTTCCGGAAGAATGGAAAGCCCTATGGAGGCAGGGAAAAGGCGGTATTTATCAGGGAGGCTCTGAATCCCCAGGAAGAAATGGAGGAGACTGCCTGCCGGATCCGGCATATGGTACGGAAAAAAGGTTACCGTTTCGGGGATTTTGCTCTGGTGACCGGGGATATGGAAGTTTATGCTCCGGCGGCCAGAAGGGCTTTTGAAAAATATCAGATCCCCTGTTTTATAGATGAGAAACATTCTCTTTTTATGAATCCCTTTGTGGAATATATCCGCAGCGCTGTAGATATGGTGGTGGAAGGCTTTAGTTATGAAAGTGTATTCCGGTTTCTCCGCTGCGGACTGACAGATATCACAGAAGAAGAAATGGACAGGCTGGAAAATTATGTGATCGCCATGGGGATCCGGGGCCTTGCCCGGTGGGAGCAGGAATGGGTCCGGTCCTATAGTGGAGAAGATCCGGAAGAATGTGTAAAACTAAATCCGGTAAGACAGCGGCTTGTGGATATGTGGCGGCCTTTTGCAGAAAGCCTGAAGGATCCACAGGGGACTGTTAAAACCTGCTGTCAGGCTCTGTATAAATTTATTTGTGAAAATCATATTGAAAAGAAATTAAAGACTTATGAGGAGGGATTTGCAGCCGCAGGAGATATGGCCCTGGCCAAAGAATACAGCCAGATCTACCGGATCGTTATGGACCTTCTGGATAAACTGGTGGAGGTGCTGGGGGAGGAGCAGATCCGGCCGGGAGCCTTTAAGGAGATCCTGGAAGCAGGACTTTCCGAGGCAAAGGTTGGCGTGATCCCTCCTGCCGCAGATCAGGTCCTGGTAGGAGATATGGAAAGGACCAGGCTGAAAGACATTAAGGTTCTCTTTTTTGTAGGAGTCAATGAGGGAAAGATACCAAAGGAAAAGAACGGAAGCAAGATCCTTTCCGATCTGAACCGGGAAGAACTGGAAGGGCCTCTGGGAAAAATGGGCCTGACTCTGGCGCCTACAGCAAGGGAAGAGCTTTATACCCAGAAATTTTATCTCTATCTGAACCTTACAAAACCAAGCAGGGAGGTTTATCTTACCTACAGCCGCCTAAATGGAAGCGGAGATATGATTTCTCCCTCCTATCTGGTAAACCAGGTGGAAAAGCTGTTTCCCAGGGCCAGAGAGATGGAAGAAGTTCCTCTGTATACAGAAAGCCCTCAGGGGGCTGTGGAGCAGGTGGCAAGGGAACTGGGAGGTAGGCAGGAGAAAACCAGGGTTTTCCAGGAGTTGTATACCTGGCTTCTGGAAGAAGACGAGTGGAAACCATGGGCCCAACGGCTGGCGGAGACTGCCTATTATGTTAACCCCCAGGACGCTATCGGAAAAGCGGCGGCACAGGTCCTTTACGGTACAGAACTGGAGAACAGCGCTACCCGGCTGGAGCAGTTTGCCCGGTGCGCCTGCTCCCATTTTCTCACCTACGGCCTGGTCCTTCGGGACCGGGTCCGGTATCAGTTTACCATGGCGGATCTGGGAACCCTGCTTCACAACAGCCTGGATCTTTTTGCCAAAAAGCTTCGGGAACAGGGGCTTCTCTGGACCCAGCTTGAAGATGGAGAGAGAGACCGGCTGGCGGAAGCCTGTGTGGATCAGGTGGTGGCTCAGGCAGGAGAGACAGTGCTTCTTTCCTCAGCCAGAAACGCCTACACGGTAAAGCGGGCAAAAAGAATGGTAAAGAGGACGGTGTGGGCCCTTCAGTTCCAGCTTCGCCAGGGACGATTCCTGCCTGCTCTTACGGAGTGGGCTTTTGGTCCCTGGGACAATATTTCCAGTCTGGATCTGCGGCTTTCTCCGGAAGAAATCCTCCACCTTACAGGAAGGATCGACCGGATCGATTTGTGCCGGGAAGAGGGGAAAGTCTATGTGAAGGTCATTGATTACAAATCAGGAAATACCCAGCTGGATCCGGTAAAGATGTACTATGGCCTTCAGCTTCAGCTGGCTCTGTATCTAAATGCGGCAGTGGAACTGGAACAGCGCCGTTTTCCAAAAGAAGAGATCGTTCCTGCAGGGATCTTTTACTATAATATCAAAGATCCGGTGCTGAACCGGGAAGATGTGAAAGACCCGGAACACCCGGACCGGGAGATTCTGAAAAAACTGAAAATGGACGGTCTGGCAGGTGGAGAACCGGAGATCCTGGAGCGGCTGGACAAGGACCTGGCTCTGAGAAAAAGTGTAGAATCCCTGGCAGTTCCGGTAAAATATACGGCCAAAGGAACTCTTGCGGGAAATTCCAAGGTGGCGGATCAGGAACAGTTTTCAACGATCATGAATTATGTAAACTATAAGGCCAGAGAGATCGGACAGGAGATCCTTGGTGGAAATGTAGAGGTAAATCCTTTTGCCTATCAGAAGGAAAGCGCCTGCGATTACTGTCCTTACCGGAACGTCTGCGGTTTTGACGAGAAGATTCCCGGATATTCCTACCGGAGACTGGGAACCTGTAAGCAGGAGGAGATCTGGGAAAAGATGAAGGCAGCTTTGAAGAAAGTATCCACTGGGGAGGAGGAATAAAGATGGCAGTTTCATGGACAGAAGAACAGCAGAAGGTCATAGATACCAGGGACTGCAACATTCTGGTAAGCGCTGCGGCAGGAAGCGGAAAAACTGCGGTGCTGGTAGAGAGGATCCTGGAGCGGATCCTGGATAAAAACCGACCGGTGGATATTGACCGTCTGCTGGTGGTGACTTTTACAAGAGCTGCGGCGGGGGAGATGAAAGAGCGGATCGCCAGAGCCATTGAGAAGCGACTGGAGGAAGACTGCGAAAACGAACATCTCCAGCGCCAGAGTACCCTGGTCCATCATGCACAGATCACCACCATAGACAGCTTCTGCGCCTATGTGGTAAAAAATTATTTCCATCTGATTGATCTGGACCCTTCCTTCCGTATGGGAGATGAAGGGGAAATGCGGCTGATGAAAGGGGACGTAGGGGAAAAGATCCTGGAAGAAGCCTATGGACGGGAAGATTATGAGGAGTTTTCTTCCTTTGTAGAAGGATTTGCCCAGGGAAAATCCGATGAGAATATTGAAGACCTGGTACTGAAGCTCTATGAGTTTTCCATGAGCTACCCCTATCCCCGGGAATGGCTGGAGGAGTGCCGCAGAGCTTACCAGGTAAAAAGCCGGGAGGAGCTGGAAAAGGCTGCCTGGATGGAAGCCATAAAAGGAGAACTTCGGAAACAGATACAAGAGGCGGGGGAGCTCCTTTCCCAGGCGCTGGAAATCGCCGGGGAAGGAGACGGCCCCGGATTTTATATTCCCCTTTTGGAAGAAGAAAAAAAATCTGTGGAACACCTGCTTTCTACGGAGAAATTTTTTCAGTGGAAAGAGGCTATGGACCATCTGGAATTTAAGCGTCTTCCTCCCGGAAAAAAGGCAGAGAAGGAGCAGGTCACCGAGGAGAAACAGGAGCTGGCAAAGAACCTCCGCAGCCAGGCGAAAGATCTCTTAAATGATCTGAAAGCAAAATATTTTCAGGAATCTCCTGAAGAAATGCTGGAGCATCTCCAGGCGGCAGCCCGGCCTGTAGGGGTCCTGGTAGATCTAACCCTGGCCTTTATGGAAGCCTACAAAAAGAAAAAACAGGAGAAAAATATCCTGGACTTTTCCGATCTGGAGCACTATGCTCTGGAGATTCTGGTAGATCACAGTCCCCAAAAGGATGAACGAACCCAGGCTGCCAGGGAACTGGCAGACCAGTTTTCGGAAATTATGATCGACGAGTATCAGGACAGCAACCTGGTCCAGGAGAAGATCCTGACCTCTGTCTCCCGGGTGGAAGAGGGAGAATACAATATCTTCATGGTTGGAGATGTAAAGCAGAGTATTTACCGGTTCCGCCTGGCCCGGCCGGATCTGTTTATGGAAAAATTCCGCAGCTACCCCACAATTCCCGGGGGCAAAACTTATCGGATCGACCTTCACAAAAATTTCCGCAGCCGGGGAACTGTGCTGGACAGTGTGAACTATCTTTTCTATCAGATCATGGGAGAAGATCTGGGGGGGGTGGAATATGACGAGGACGCAGCCCTTTATCCAAAAGGCCAGTTTCCTCCGCTGCCTGAAGAAACGGAACCGGCAGCGGAGGTTCTCCTCCTGGAAGAGGATGATCCTCTGTGGCAGGAGCAGGACAGTCCGGAAACTGCCAGGGAACTGGAAGCCAGAATGATCGCCATGAGGATCCGGGAACTGATGGACACAGGGCAGGTAACAGACAAAGACACAGGAGAGCTAAGAAAGGTAAAGTACTCAGATATTACCATTTTGCTCAGGACCATGTCAGGCTGGTCAGAGACTTTTAAAAAGATCCTGAATTCCTGTAATATCCCTGCCAGCGTTACTACAAAGACAGGATATTTCTCTGCCCCTGAGGTGGCGGCGGTGCTGGATTATCTCCAGATCCTGGACAATCCTTTTCAGGATATTCCCCTGGCCGGAGCTCTGAAAAACCAGCCCCGGGGATTTACCTTTGAGGAATTGGCCCGGATCCGGAATATAGGAAACGCCGGGGAAAGAACCAGCCTTTATGAGGCTCTGCTGGAGACGGAAAAGATCCGGGAGCCGCTGGGGGAGAAAGTAGGGGAATTTTTGAAAACCTACCGGGAATTGAGGCAGGAAGTGCCTTATACTCCTATCCACCAGCTGATCTGGGATTTCTTTGACAAAACAGGGTTTCTCCTCTGGCAGCAGGCTTTTGTCTCAGGAGAACAGAGAAAGGCAAACCTTCTCATGCTCCTGGAAAAGGCCAGGGATTATGAGAGTACCAGCTACCGGGGACTGTTTAATTTTGTCCGGTATATTGAAAACCTAAAAAAATATCAGGTAGATTTCGGAGAAGCCAATATCCTTTCCGAAAAAGAGGATACAGTAAAAATCATGAGTATCCACGGCAGTAAAGGCCTGGAATTTCCTGTGGTATTTGTGGCAGGTATGGGAAAACAGATGAATATGCAGGATGCCAGAGAGAGTATCGTACTTCACCCAGATCTGGGGATCGGCGCTCCCTGTGTAGATGAGAAGCTGCGGATCCGGACCAGGACCATTCTCCAGAGAGCGATACAGCAGGAGATCACCCTGGAAAGCCTGGGGGAAGAACTCCGGATCCTTTATGTAGCTCTGACGAGGGCAAGGGAGAAGCTGATCCTTACAGGGACTCTCACAAAACTGCCGGAACGGCTTTTCCAGCAGGAAATGCTGAAACGGCGGAGCCAGAGACGGCTACCCTACGGGGTGCGGGTGAAAGGAAAAAGCTATCTGGACTGGATCCTGTCAGCCCTGGCCAGACACCGGTCTATGAAGGAACTGTATCAGTCTGTGAATCTGGGAGTCTATCCTCTGAATCCTCTCTATGAAGGGCCTGGAGATTTCAGGATACGGAAAGTCTCCCCTCTGGAACTGGTAATGGGAGAACTGAACGCCAGGACCAGAGAGCTGGAAGAAAAGGAAGTTTACCTTCACTGGGATACAGAAAAAGTCTATGATCCCGATACCAGAAAAGAGCTGGAAGAAAGCCTTGCCTATGTATATCCCTACGAAGATCTGGGGAGAATCCCGGCAAAAGTGACGGTATCGGAAGTGAAACGGCTTCAGGAAGAAGAGGAAGAAAGCCTGGAACTGTATCCGGCAGTCCGGGAATCCCGGGAAACAGCCGGAGAGACAGGGGAGCCGTTCAGAGAAATACAGGAATCGGCCGGAGAGATGCAAGAGACCACCGCAGAATTGTCCCCTTCTCATGAGAATGATCTGGCTCAGGAGGCCCCGGAGGAAGGATATGTTCCAGCGTTTATGAGACCGGAGCAGGAGGAACTGAGAGGCGCCGAGAGAGGAACGGCCTATCACGCAGTTCTGGAACGGCTGGATTATGAGAAAACAAACAGTCTGAAAGAGGTGCAGGACCAGATAGAGACGCTTTGCCGCCAGGGGAAAATTTCAGAGGCGGTGAAAAATTCCGTCTGGGCCAGGGACATCTACGATTTTGCAGCCGGCAGCCTGGGGCAGAGAATGAAGAAGGCTGCAGCAGGAGAGCTTCTTAAGCGGGAGCAGCCCTTTGTCATAGCCGTGCCGGCTTCCTCGGTAAAGGAAGACTATCGGTCTGAGGAAGAGATCCTGGTTCAGGGGATCATTGATGCCTGCTTTGAGGAAGACGGGGATCTGGTGCTGGTAGATTATAAAACAGACCGTATTCCCTCAGGAGATCCCAGGGAACTGACAGAGAGGTATAAGATCCAGCTTCTGTACTATCAGGAAGCTTTGGAACGGATGACTGGTAAAAAAGTAAAAGAAAAATATATTTATTCCTTTTATCTTAAAAAGGCAATCCCGGTGTGAGAACACCGGGATCTTTTGTTTTTCTTTCACCAATCTTTAGAAATTCTTAATATAATATTGTTGACAAAATTATATTATATATCATATAGTATTGAATAAGAAATAGCAAAGGGGTGAGGATATGGTTTTCAATACAGGTGCAGCCCTTCTGGATGCTATCGTTCTGGCAGTTGTGTCCAGAGAGGAAGAGGGGACTTACGGCTATAAGATTACTCAGGATGTGCGCCGGGTACTGGAAGTTTCAGAATCCACCCTGTATCCGGTTCTGCGGCGTCTTCAGAAAGATGAGTGCCTGGAAACCTATGACCGGGAATTTGCAGGCAGGAACAGAAGGTATTATAAAGTCACAGAAAAAGGTATGGTACAGCTGAATCTATACAGGGAAGAATGGAAAAGCTACTCAACAAAAATCAGTGCATTGTTTGAGGGAGGGGACTGAAATGAACAGAACAGAATTTTTAGAGCAGTTAGAGAGACTGCTGTGGGATATACCGGAGTCGGAGAGAAAAGAGGCTCTGGAATATTATCAGGATTACTTTGAAGATGCCGGAGCGGAGAATGAAGGAAAAGTGATCCAGGAGCTGGGAAGCCCCGGGAAGGTAGCGGCCATCATCCGGGCGGATCTGGAAAACGAGGGGATACAGTACGGAGAATATACAGAGACGGGATATACCGATGAAAGATTCCAGGAGAAAAAGATGCCGGAACCTTCGGAAAGGAAAGAAAACAGTGAGAAATCTGAAACCGGATCAGAAACCGGCCAGGAAGAAAATAACTGGGACGGTACCAGATACAGAGATCCTCAGGGGGAAAGAAGGCAGCACAGTTATGACGGCCCTTACAGCAGAGCCGGATATGGAAGAAATTATGGACAGAATCCAAGACGTTCCAGAAGCGGAACCGGCTGGATCCTGCTGATCATTTTTGCTGTAGTGGCCCTCCCATTTGTGTTTGGTTTCGGAATGGGGGCACTGGGTCTGCTGATAGGAATCGTCGGAGGGATCCTCGGACTCCTGGCGGGAGGAATCGGTCTGACTGTAGGCGGCGTTATGTTTCTGATCCACACCCTGGTGTTCCAGCTGCCTTCTCCCCCTACGGCAGTTGCCTGTGTGGGAGCGTCACTTATGATGACAGCAGTGGGGATCCTGCTGCTTCTGGCTTTTATCTGGCTGGTCTTCCGGGCGTTTCCCGCAGTATTCCGCTGGGCGGTGGATCTGATCCAGAGAGTCCTGCACAGAGGTATCCGGGGAGGTGAAAATTCATGAAAAAGTTTACAAAAATCGCTTTGATCACAGCTCTTGTTATGCTGATCACAGGAGGGATCCTGACAGCAGGAGGAATCCTTTTCGGGGCTTCCCCTCAAGCATTCATGAACGGGATGGAACGAAGCGCAGAAAAGAATGATATTTTTAACCGCTGGTTTGGAATGAGCTGGCTGGACCGGCTGACGGGCCTGGACGATCTGGAAAAGTTCGGAGAGGATTGGGAAGATTACTGGGAGGAAAGAGGAGAATCCTGGACCAGAGACTGGTCTGATGAAACCGGTGTCCGCAATATGGACTGGTCCGAGGCCGGCCAAAAGGCCAGCATTGAGGCTTCAAAAGTGAAGAGCCTTTATGTGACAGCAGAAGCAGGAGAGATCCGGATACAGCCTTCTCCGGATGAAAAAATATGGGTTTCAGGGCTGGACTCCAGTCTTTATGTGGCAGATATGGATCTTGACACAAAAGTGCTTACCATATCCAGAAGCGATCCATCAGTGGACAGTGAAAAAACTCTGCTGATCCAGATCCCACAGGATAAGATATTTGAGGACCTATATCTGAATTCCAGTGCAGGAAGCCTGGAAGCAGAAGGAAAACTTGCGGCCGGGAGCTGTGATATAGATGTGGCGGCAGGCAATCTGGAGGTGGAACTGATGGAAGCTGAGGATTCCACTTTGAATTGTGCAGCCGGACGGCTTAAGATAAAATATACCGGAAAACTGAATGACTATGCGGCAGATGTCAGTGTAAATACCGGCGCCCTGGACCTGGGCGGAGAGAGCATAGATGGCTTTTATGAAGGGTCCTTTGGAGCAGAATCTTCAGATAAGACCATGGACATAGAGAACAATGCAGGAAATATCAGAATAGATTTTGAGAATCAATAGAAAGGGGTATGTGTCATGTCAGATAAGAGGTTATATCGTTCTTCTGTAAATTATATGCTGGCAGGAGTCTGCGGAGGAATCGGGGAGTATTTTAACATAGATCCAACTCTGATCCGCCTTGCCTGGGTCATTGTGACCTGTATGAGCTTTGGCTCCGGGATCATCGCCTATATCATTGCGGCGATCGTCATTCCAAAATAAGAAAAAGGCTGGCAGCGGTTCAGCCATATTGCACATGCAGGCGTAAGTTTTTAATCCAGATATCGCTAAAAAATTGTATAAAGAAAAAGAAAAGGGCCATACTCTAGGAAAAAGGAGTGTGGCTTTTTATGTCTAAGAAAAAAGAAGAAAAAATTGATTTAAATAAGATTCCTCAGGAAGAACAGCTCAAATATGAGATTGCCGAAGAACTGGGAGTCCTGGACAAAGTTCTGGAAGACGGGTGGAAAAGTCTCTCTGCCAAAGAAACCGGCAGGATCGGAGGCTTGATGACTAAAAGAAGAAGAGAAGAAAAAAAGAAAGAAGAAAATCCGGAAATTTCTTGACGCATGTTACGGCAGGTGGTATTATACACATGTATAATTCCATAAACCTATTAAGTGCATCTGTGTTGACCGCACAACACCGATGAAAAGGGAATCAGGTGAGAATCCTGAACGATCCGGTCACTGTATTTGGGGAGCAATGCCAGAGAAATCCATTGTACGTAAGTATGAGAAGGAGAGGCAAAGCGGAGATCCATAAGTCAGGAAACCTGCTTGATAGCAGTAAGGTGAAAACTTCCGTGCAAAGTTTGAAATCCCTGTAGTTCCGGAAGGAACTATATGTTTCCGCTTTTCATGAGAAGGCGGATTTTTTATGGAATAAAGCCGAAAGGTAAACGCCTGAATTTATAGAATTATGCATGATTAAATGGCAGACGGTTTTTCCTGGATTCTTTTTATGGCCCTGTATAAATTTCCCGTTGTCCCGCAGCCGACGGAACATACACATCCTCCGCAGGACCAGGGTGTCGTGACAGAAGCCGGGAGGGCCGCCAAGAACTTCATATTATCTAAGGGAGAGGCTGTAACAGGCCTCTTCTTTTTGCGCAATACGCCGGTCGGGCGACCGCCGTGCTTGCACGAGCAGGCCTTCGCTCCGCTGCGGTCCGTGCTAAACCCGTGCCACTGGCACGCAGCACCATTTGCCGGGCAACGGACAGCGACAGGCTTTGCCTGGAGCTGTCCGCAGTATCGCAGCGGATAGGGAAGGACTCTTTCTTATCTGATCAGAAAGCAGAGCGTTGACCAATATCAGGCGCATGCAAATTTGAACTTATGAAAAAGAGAGATGTAAAAAGAATGGATAAAAATAAGAAAAAAATAAGGCCTGAAGAACGGCTGACCGCTTTTTTTCAGCGAAAGGGCGAGATCACAAGGCGGGAGAAGCTGGCGATTGTATGGCAGATGAGCGTTCCTGCCATTATGGCACAGATAACATCGATTCTAATGCAGTATATTGATCAGGCAATGGTGGGGAATCTGGGCCCCCAGGCTTCAGCCTCTATCGGAGTAGTATCCACCAGCACCTGGCTCCTTGGAGGGTTGTGCAGCGGGGTGGCTGCAGGTTTTTCCGTACAGGCTGCCCATCAGATTGGAGGAGGGAAGGAAGCCTATGCAAGAAAGATTCTGAAACACGGGTTGTGCGCTGCCCTCTGTTTTTCTTTGCTTCTTATGATACTGGGAATTGCTCTCAGCGGACATCTGCCCATTTGGCTGGGCGCAGGGGAAGAGCTCTGGAAGGATGCCTCCGGATATTTCTTTGTCTATGCCTGCTCTCTTCCGGCAGTGCAGCTTAACCGTCTGGCAGGCTCTATGCTTCAGTGTAGCGGAAATATGCGTACGCCAAGTATTTTAAATGCCAGTATGTGTCTTCTGGATATTTTTTTCAACATGATATTTATCAGGCATTACGGCGTGCTGGGAGCCGCTATAGGAACAGCCCTGGCGGAGCTGGTGGTCTGTATCCTGATGCTCTGGTCTGTCTGCTTCCGTTCTCCTGTATTCCGGTTCAGAGGAGAGAAGACAGGAAGGATAGATAGGCGGATTTTGGTAAATGCCCTGCATATAGGCGCTCCTCTGGCTTTTGAACATGTGGCGGTGTGCGGCGCTATGATTGCTACTACCAGGATCATTGCCCCTCTGGGTACCGCAGCCATTGCGGCAAACTCCTTTGCAGTCACTGCAGAAAGTTTCTGCTATATGCCAGGCTATGGAATTGCGGAAGCGGCTACAGCTCTGGTAGGTCAGAGCCTGGGGGCGGGAAAAGAAAAGATCGCAAAAAGCTTTTCCAATCTTTCGGTCCTCCTTGGAGGCGGGATCATGGCGGTCACCGGCGCAGTGATGTTTTTTATCTGTCCCTGGGTTTTCCAGCTGATGACCCCGGACCTGCAGGTGCGGCAGCTGGCGGCAGAAGTGCTCAGGATCCAGCTTTTTGCGGAGCCTCTCTATGGTGTATCTATCGTGGCTTCCGGAGCACTCCGGGGAGCTGGAGATACTCTGGTTCCCAGTATTCTAAATTTAATCAGTATCTGGGGCGTACGTCTGACCCTGTCCCTGCTGCTGGTGGGAAGATGGGGACTTCATGGCGTATGGCTGGCCATGTGCATTGAGCTTTGTGTAAGGGGGCTGCTCCTTTTATTCCGCCAGCAGACCAGCACAGTAGGATACAAAAAGACCGATGCCGCAAGAACTTAAATGCTACAGAAAGCGTACTTCCAGCATTACAGGCTGATGATCTGTATAAGCAAAATCAGTATTTACTACGGAAACCTTGGAGATTTTCAGGTTGTCTGACACCAGAAAACCGTCCAGTACATATACCCGGCCTTTTTCAGCAGAGCCGTTATAAGGCCGGTCCAGAAGCCGGCAGGTAGGAAAGGTATCATCGGCAGCTATGGAAAAATGAGGAGGGAGAAATTCCTTCTCCAGCAGACCGGGGGTCCAGTTCTTGCTTTTGTGGAGAGGATATTTTTCCTCTCCTTTTATGATTTGATTGAAATCTCCTCCAGCGATGACATAATTGCCTTTTTCATATTCCCGGGAAAGGATTTTGGCCAGCAGGCGGCTCTGGGCCAGTTTTCCTTCGCCTTTGTCATAGGCTTCCAGGTGAAAGTTAAAAAGAACCAGTTCCCTGGAACTGCCTTTTATGGAAATCCTGGTTTCCAGGATACACCGTTTCAGATTACAGGTCTTCACCGGCCAGGAGAATGATTCAGGAAGGGACAGCCGCCGGGCTGAACGGACCTTCAGACCGGTAAAAGTACTGAGACCGCTGCTCATCTTTCCCAGGGGAGGGAGCGGATAGGGGATAAAATCGCATTTATAGTTCCAGGCAAAAATACCCGGTATTCCAAGGGCTTTTTCAAAATAACGATGTTGATCTATCCGATAAGAACGGGAAGAGTCCAGATCCACTTCCTGGAGAAAATATACCTCCGCCTTCTGGGTATCCAGGACTTTTTTTATGCCATTCATGTTTTTTATAACCTGTTTCCGGTTCCTGGGACGGACCATTTTGCCTCCGTCCATAAAGAAATCCATGGTTTTGTCAAAACCGGCGAAGCCGATATTCCAGGTAAGGAGCCGGAAGGGATTCTTCAGAGAAAGTGTCTGTCCGCCTTTCGGGGCAGGCAGAGGAGTCACTTTTTGGGGACGGTATTCCCGGAGCGTGTACCAGGAAACAGCGCCCAGAGTCAGCCCTCCCAAGAGGGTTCCTGTCTTTAATATGCTTTTAAATAAATGATCTTTCAATGCTGTGGTCCTCCTGCTGTTAAATACATTTCCGTCTGTTGTTTACAGATTTTATAGTAACATAAGAAGCTGCCCTATGAAACATATGTCAGCTTCCTTTTGAAAATCTTTTCTTTCTTTTCTGTTAAATTTACGCAAAAATTCACAATTTCCTATCTTGACAAAGCTTTTCAATATGACTATGATAAGACAAATGAGAAGATGTATGGATTTCAGGAGTACGCAGTGCAAAGAAATCCGTGGCATCTAAAGAAAAAGGTAATGAGAAAGAGGAGTACGCTCTGGGAACTTGCAGAGAGAACAATTCATCGGCTGAAAGATTGTTTAAGGAAAAAGGGCGGAAGGTAGCTTTTGAACCGGAAGGCTGAAGGAGATTCCCCGGCAGGGTGAGATTTGGTAGGTTTTCCCGGT
Organism: uncultured Bacillota bacterium; assembly: GCA_949291945.1. Classification (GTDB taxonomy): domain Bacteria; phylum Bacillota; class Clostridia; order Lachnospirales; family Lachnospiraceae; genus Blautia. The sequence continues at coordinate 14,596 of CASEXH010000005.1, forward strand.
TTGTCCCCGTTACAGGACCTTTGAGTGATAAATAAAGGTGGTACCGCGGCTTTGTCGCCCTTTGTAACTATTAAGCAGATGGTTATGGAGGGTATTTTTTATGCAAGGATACCCTTATGACCAAGAGGAGGAGATTATGAGCAAAGAGCTTGCAAAAACTTATGACCCCAAAGGTCTGGAAGACCGCATTTATCAGAAATGGCTGGATAACAAATATTTTCATGCAAAAGTAAATCCGGACAAGAAACCTTTTACCATTGTGATGCCCCCGCCAAATGTAACAGGACAGCTCCATATGGGACATGCTCTGGACGAGACTATGCAGGATATCCTGATCCGATTTAAAAGAATGGAAGGATATGAGGCCTTATGGCAGCCGGGAACTGACCATGCAGCCATTGCCACAGAGGTAAAGGTTATTGAAAAATTAAAAGAGCAGGGTATTGATAAAAATGAGATTGGCAGGGAAGAATTCCTGAAATATGCCTGGGCCTGGAAAGAGGAGTACGGCGGAAAGATCATCAATCAGTTAAAGAAGCTGGGGGCTTCTGCTGACTGGGACAGAGAACGTTTTACCATGGACGAAGGCTGTTCCAAAGCAGTTCAGGAAGTGTTCATCAAGCTTTACGAAAAGGGCTATATCTATAAAGGCTCCAGGATCATCAACTGGTGTCCGGTATGCCAGACTTCCATATCTGATGCAGAGGTAGAACATGAGGACCAGGACGGATTTTTCTGGCACATTAACTACCCGGTAGTAGGAGAGGAAGGACAGTATGTAGAGATTGCCACCACCCGTCCTGAGACTCTTCTGGGAGATACGGCAGTGGCAGTAAATCCGGAGGATGAACGATATAAACACCTGGTAGGGAAAATGCTGAAGCTGCCTCTGACAGACAGAGAGATCCCTGTGATCGCTGATGAATATGTGGATAAAGAGTTTGGAACCGGCTGTGTAAAGATCACTCCGGCTCACGATCCTAATGACTTTGAAGTGGGAAAACGCCACAATCTGGAAGAAATCAACATTATGAATGATGACGCCACCATCAACGAACTGGGAGGCAAATATGCAGGCATGGACCGGTATGAAGCCAGAAAAACTATGGTGGAGGATCTGAAGGAACAGGGCCTTCTGGTAAAGGTGGTTCCCCATTCTCACAGCGTAGGAACCCATGACCGCTGCGGCACTACCGTAGAACCTATGATCAAGCCTCAGTGGTTTGTTCGTATGAAAGAGATGGCCCAGGCTGCCATTGATACCTTAAAAGAAGGGAATCTTACGTTTGTTCCGGAAAGATTTGATAAGACTTATCTCCATTGGCTGGAGAATATCAGAGATTGGTGCATCTCCCGCCAGCTCTGGTGGGGACACCGGATCCCGGCTTATTATTGCGACCAGTGCGGAGAGACTATAGTTGCCCGGGAAATGCCCGGGAAATGCCCGAAATGCGGCTGCACTCATTTCTATCAGGACGAGGATACTCTGGATACCTGGTTTTCCTCTGCACTGTGGCCCTTCTCTACCCTGGGATGGCCGGACAAGACTCCGGAGATGGAGTACTTCTATCCAACAGATGTACTGGTTACCGGCTATGATATTATCTTCTTCTGGGTAATCCGTATGGTATTTTCCGGTCTGGAGCAGACAGGAAAGACCCCGTTCCATCATGTGCTGATCCATGGATTAGTGCGGGATTCCCAGGGCAGGAAGATGAGCAAATCTCTTGGAAACGGTATTGATCCCCTGGAGGTGATCGACAAGTATGGAGCCGATGCGCTCCGCCTTACTCTGATCACCGGAAATGCCCCTGGAAATGACATGCGTTTTTACTGGGAGAGAGTGGAATCCAGCCGGAACTTTGCCAATAAGGTATGGAACGCTTCCAGATTTATCATGATGAACCTGGAGAAAGCGGAAGTTCCTGAAAAAATGGATCTTGCAGAACTTACAGGTGCAGATAAATGGATCCTGTCTAAGGTAAATACTCTGGCAAAAGATGTAACTGAAAACATGGACAAATATGAGCTGGGTATTGCTGTACAAAAGGTATACGATTTTATCTGGGAAGAATTCTGTGACTGGTATATCGAGATGGTAAAACCCAGACTTTACAGCGATACAGACAGCACCAAAGGCGCAGCTTTGTGGACTTTAAAGAAGGTTCTTGGAAATGCCCTGAAGCTGCTTCACCCATATATGCCTTTCATCACAGAAGAAATCTACTGTACCCTTCATCCGGAGGAAGAATCCATTATGATCTCTTCCTGGCCGGTATTTAAAGAAGAATGGAACTTTGCCAAAGAAGAGGATGCTGTAGAGATTATCAAGGAAGCTGTAAGAAGTATCCGGAATGTACGTACTGGTATGAACGTTCCTCCAAGCAAGAAAGCTAAGGTTTTCGTAACTGCAGAGGATGAGAAGATCCGGAAGATCTTTGAAGAAGGAGATGTTTTCTTTGCTCCGCTGGCCCATGCAAGCCACGTGACCGTTCAGAAGGATAAGACCGGTATTGACGAGGACGCAGTATCTGCCGTTACCTCTAAAGCTGTGATTTATATGCCTTTTGCAGAGCTGGTTGATGTGGAAAAAGAGATTGAGAGACTGAAAAAAGAAGAAGAGAGATTAATGAAAGAACTCGCTCGTGTAAACAGCATGCTTGGAAATGAACGTTTCATCAGCAAGGCGCCTAAGGTGAAAGTTGACGAAGAGCGGGCCAAACTGGAACGCTACACTTCCATGATGGAACAGGTAAAGGAAAGATTAGCGCAGCTGCAGTAAAATGCGCAGGGGGGCTGCCGCATAGAGGTTTAGGAGAGAGATTATGAAAGAAATCAGGAAGGTATTATGCCTGAAATATCTGAATATGTTTTCTGTGCCGCTGCAGTTCCTGGCGGTATTTATAGGTTACTTCTTTATAGAAGCGATTTCCAGACATTCTATATGGGAAGCTATAAATTTTCTGACAGAACGGCCTCTGGTCTTTCTGTATAACACATTTTTGATTTTTACAACTACGCTGATCGTATATCTTTTCAGAAGAAGAGTCTTCTGGAGGACGATTTTTACGATCTTCTGGATGGGACTGGGGATCATCAACGGCGTACTCCTGTCTACCAGGGTAACTCCTTTTACAGGACCGGACCTGCATATGATCACTGATGCATTTGAGATCGCTGACCGGTATCTGCCTCCCTTCTTTTTCTGGGTGGTAGTGATTCTGGCAGTGGTAGCAGTGCTGGCTTTAGTGCTGTTGTTTATCAAGGGCCCCAGATACAAAGGAAAGCTTCGCTATAAGGTGAACATTCCTTTGATTATTGTGGGGATACTTGCTTTTGCAGGAACTACCAGGCTGGCTCTGGAGAAGAGAGTTCTTTCCAATTACTTTGGAAATATTGCTTTTGCTTACGAGGATTACGGATACCCCTACTGCCTTGCCACTACCATTTTTAATACCGGGATCAGCTGCCCCAGGGATTACTCGGAAAGCGCTGTGGAAGAGATTGTTGACAGCGAGGAATCACTTCCAGAGACGGGGGACAGCCGGCCAAATATCCTTTTCCTTCAGCTGGAATCCTTTTTTGACCCCACACTGGTCAATTATCTGGAACTATCGGAAGATCCCATTCCGAATTTCCGGAAGCTGATGGAGGAGTATTCATCCGGATATTATAAAGTGCCTTCCGTAGGAGCCGGTACAGCTAATACAGAGTTTGAATCCATTACCGGAATGAGCATGCATTATTTTGGACCGGGAGAGTATCCTTATAAAGGAATCCTGGAAACAGAAACCTGTGAGAGTGCAGCTTACGTCCTTAAAGACCTGGGCTATGGCACTCATGCGATCCATAATAATGAAGCTAACTTCTACGGCAGAAAACGGGTGTTTGCTAACCTGGGATTTGACACTTTTACTTCCTCTGAATATATGTCGGAGCAGGACGATACCAATCCCAACGACTGGATCCGGGATCGGAACCTGACTAAGTATATCCTTCAGGCTATGGAGTCTACAGAAGGATCGGATTATGTATATACGATCTCTGTTCAGGGACATGGAGATTATCCGGAAGAACCGGTGCTGGAGGATCCGAAGATTACAGTATCTGGCGGCAGTACAGAAGCTCAGGACAATAAATGGGAATACTACTGCAACCAGATCTATGAGATGGACCAGTTTATCGGTGAGCTGACCGATGCTCTGTCCCAGTTAGATGAGGATGTGGTCCTTGTGATGTACGGTGATCATCTTCCGACTATGGATCTGACAGTGACGGATATGAAGAACCGTTACCTTTTCCAGACCCAGTATGTGATCTGGGATAACATGGGCCTGGAGAAACAGGACAAAAACCTGGCAGCCTACCAGATGGCGGCAGAGGTCATGGACCGGGTGGGGATCCACGAAGGAAATGTTTTCCGTTTCCACCAGGCCAGAAAGAATACCCAGGATTATCAGGTAGATCTGGAAATGCTCCAGTATGACATTCTTTACGGAGAAAGGTATGTCTATGGAGGAGAAACTCCGTATGAAAAGACAGATATGAAATTGGGTGTGGTAGATACACAGTTTGACAGTATCGAAGAAATCTCGGAAGGCAGATATTATATCCGGGGGGCTAACTTTACCCAGTCTTCCTATTTGGAAGTGAACGGAGAACTGGTGGAAGCCACCTTTATAGATGAAAATACCCTTCTTGTCCTTACAGATCTTCTTAAGGACGGAGATGAAGTGGATATTGCCACCAGGAGCAACAGTTCTACCCATAGAGTCCTGACCAGAACAGAAAGCTATATCTATCATGAGCCTCAGGAGGGCAGCCAGGAGGCGGTCCTGGCTCCGGTACCGGTCGATGAAGAAGAGGATCAGACCCAGGAAACGGAAGAATCTCAGGCAGTGGGAGCTTCTGCTGAAGAGGGACAGACGGGAGAAAACCAGGAAGAGTAAAGAGCTTTTTTCTTCAGGCGACATAATTTGCTTGCATATTGCCACCACTTCATTATAATGATAAGTGACCCCGGCATCATACTTCGGGGCATGGCATTATAAAAGAAGTGGTGGCTTTTCTTTACTATGAAAGCCCAGTCTAAAAGCAACGGAGCAATCCGTGGGCTTTCAAAAGCAGCGGAGCCCGCCAGGACAGGTGGGCTGCTGAAAACCATTTCTGCAGGATAGGAGGGATACAGCTTGTTCACTTATGAAGAAGCGGTTCAATATATCGAAGATATACCGAAGTTTACAACAAAAAATAAACTGGAACATACCAGACACTGCCTGGATCTTTTAGGAAATCCTGATGAAGGAAAAAAGATCATTCACGTAGCAGGAACCAATGGGAAAGGCAGCGTCTGTGCTTTTATCTCCACCATGTTGGAGGAAGGCGGCTATAAATGCGGATTGTTCACCTCTCCCCATCTGGTGAAGATCAACGAACGTTTTCAGATTAATGAGGTGATGGTTTCCGATGAGATTTTTCTGGAGGCCTTCTGCCGTGTGAAGAAACTGGCAGATTTTCTGGTGGAAAAAGGCGACTACCATCCAACATATTTTGAGTTTCTATTTCTCATGGGTATGCTGATTTTTGCAAAAGAAGAGGTTGATTATATTGTACTGGAAACCGGACTGGGCGGAAGGCTGGATGCCACCAACTCTGTCAGGAAGCCTCTTGCTTGTGTGATCACTTCCATCAGTCTGGATCATGTAGAATATCTGGGCAATACCATCCGGGAGATTGCAGGAGAAAAGGCCGGGATCATCAAACCGGGAGTGCCGGTGATCTTTGACGGCAATAATCAGGAAGCCGCAGAGGTGATAAGGGCCCGGGCCGAAAGTCTGGGATGCCCCTGGTATGAAATGAAAGAGAAAAATCAGGAACTGAAAGACTATACCCCTGAGGGGATCCGCTTTGTTTCTGATTCCAGAGTATATGGGGAGATAGAACTTTTTATTCCCTTTATCGCCAGATACCAGATGATGAATGCAGCTCTGGCTCTGGAGACCATGGGGGTTCTGAAAAAGGATCACCATCTGGAGAAAGAAACTCTGATCCAGGGTATGAAGAATACCCGCTGGCAGGGAAGGATGGAGACCATACTTCCCGGGGTGATCGTAGACGGTGCCCATAACGAGGATGGCATTGCAAAGTTTGCAGAGACTGTAGAATTCTTTCAGAAGGACTATCCCATCACACTTCTGTTTTCCACAGTATCGGACAAGGACTTCCGGGATATGATCCATGAGATCTGCCGTGGACTGCACTTTTCCTGTGTGGTGACTACGGAGATCTGGGGAAGCAGAAAGCAGTCGGCCGCAGAGCTGGCAGAGCTTTTTAAAAAAGAGGGATGCCGGAATGTACATGCGCAGCCGGATCCGGAAAAGGCATTTGATATGGCATATGCACAGAAGGGGAATGGCCTGATGTTTGTGGCTGGTTCTCTCTATCTTGCAGGGGAGATAAAAGATTATGTAAGGAGGACGTTCCATGATTAATTTTGAAGAAGAACTGAAAAAATTTCAGCCCTGTCTGGAAGTGGACGATGCAGAAGGCGCCATTTACCGGCAGGATCTGACGGATGTGATCGATATCCTGAAAGAGATAATAAAAGACAACAGCAGCACTTCAGATAAATAGGGGAGAAGTTTATGAATTGTATGATATGCAACGCTCCACTGACCGCCTCTGAGTATTGCCCTAAGTGCGGATGCAGGGTAACAGCCCAGAAAAAAGCCTGGGCTCTGTCAAATCTTTATTATAACCAGGGCCTTGAAAAAGCCCAGGTGAGGGATCTGTCAGGAGCCATTACCTGTCTGAAGCGAAGCCTGAAAATGAACAAACTGAACATACAGGCCAGAAATCTGCTGGGCTTGGTTTATTTTGAAACAGGAGAAGTGGTGGCGGCTCTCAGCCACTGGGTAATCAGTAAAAATATGATGCCTCAGGGAAACATAGCAGTGGGCTATATTGAAAAACTCCAAAAAGACGGAAACCGGCTGGATGAGATCAACAATAGTATAAGAAAATATAATCAGTGTCTGGAATACTGCAGAAGCGGTAATACAGATATGGCTAAATTGCAGCTGAAAAAGGTATTGGCCAGCAATCCAAAGCTGATTAAAGGCTATCATCTCCTTTCTTTAATCTATATCCATGAAGAAGAATATGAGAAGGCCAGAAGACAGTTGAAAACAGCGGCCAAGATCGATAAGAGCAATACAACTACTTTGAGATTTCTTAAAGAAGTAGAAGAACAGACCGGAAGGCGGACAAATCTGGAGCCACGGTTTGGCATGCGGGAGAAAGAGAGGGAGGGAAAGGACGGAAGTCTGGTCTACCGGTCCGGAAATGATATTGTGATACAGCCTCCTGAATTTCGGGAAAAGACCATCACGAATACCCTGGTAAATCTTGTCTTGGGACTGGTGGTGGGCGCAGCGGCGCTCTGGTTTTTGGTGGTGCCTGCCATTACTCAGAATGTCAACGAAGCGGCGAATCAGAAAGTGGTAGACTATAGCAATCAGATGGCCACCCAGGCAGCGGAACTGGAGCGCCTTCAGGAACAGATGACTGCATCTCAGGAATCTGTGGATACGGCCCAGAGCCAGATTGAAGCAGCCCAGAAACAAACTACTGATTATGAGAATCTTTTAAAGGCCTGGGATGAGTATCAGCAGGGCAACTTTACCAATGCAGCTAATGCCATTGCAGAGGTGAGTTCAGATTCTCTTTCGGTAGAAGGAAAGAGTATCTATGACACTATTATGAACCAGGTGGGAGATACTTTGAAAAGACAGTACCGGGATGAAGGCATCAATTATATAAACGCAGGAAATTATGATGCCGCCATTGAGAGCTTGACGAAGGCTGTAAATATCGGCACCCAGGACCGGAGATCTATGTATTATCTGGCTCAGGCCTATGCGGGAAAAGGCGATGTGGCAAATGCAGTTTCCTGGTATCAGAAAGTAGTGGATAATTATCCGGGTACCCAAAATGCCCTGGATGCCCAGGACTATATCGATCAGCATGAAGATGAGATCTCCACAGAGGACAGCCAAGGAGACAACCAGAGTGAAGACGGCGAGAGCACCCAGGACAACAGTACTGATGAAGAAAATACGGAAGAAGGAACCGAAGGTTAAAATGTGGCTGCACATACATAAGAGGAACCTTGGGGAAAAGGAGCTTTTAGAAAAGGCTCCTTTTTCTATACGCCAAAATCAGAGAAATGCCCTCTAAAGATGAGGGGGAGTATGGATAGAAAGGGGACAGATTATGGAAGAATATATGAAAAAAAGAGGGACAATGCTTATCGTGTACATTCCCAGGGAGCTGGACCATCATTTTGTCCAGAAGATTACCGGAACCATAGACCAGGAGCTGGAAAGGGGAGCAGTAAGGCAGTTGGTCTTTGATTTTTCAGATACAGATTTTATGGACAGTTCAGGGATCGGGATGATCATGGGAAGAAAACGTCTCTTAAGCTACAGCGGCGGCACTGTCAGCGCCATTCATGTTAATGACAGGATCTTACGGATTATGCAGCTTTCGGGAATTTACAAACATATTGAGATCAGCCAGGAACCTGTGTGGAACCACAGGAAAAGATAGGAGGACCCGGCTATGGAAAAGAAAAATGAGATGATCTTGGAAGTAGAAAGCAGATCCTGTAATGAAGGACTGGTACGGATAGCAGTAGCGGCTTTCAGCACCCAGCTGAATCCTACTCTGGAAGAGGTGGCAGATATAAAAACAGCAGTTTCTGAGGCGATTACCAACTGCATTGTTCATGCTTATGATAAGGGAACAGAGAAAATACGGATAGAGTGCAGGAATGATCAAAGAGAACTGACTGTAGTGGTGAAGGATACAGGAAAAGGAATTGCAGATGTTGAGAAGGCCATGGAGCCTTTGTATACCACCAAACCGGAACAGGACCGATCCGGCATGGGATTTGCCTTTATGGAAGCTTTTATGGATCAAGTGGCAGTAGAGTCAGAACCGGGGAAGGGGACCACTGTGACTATGAAAAAGCTCATCGGAAGACAGAATCCGGTTTTTGAATAGGAGGGCGTATGGACGATATCCTTGCCCTTATCGGGCGTGTGCACCAGGGAGATAAGGAAGCAAGAGATATACTGGCAGAAAAAAATATGGGGCTGGTCCACAGTATTGCGAAAAGGTTTCAGAACCGGGGTGTAGAGATAGAGGATCTGATCCAGATTGGGAGCATAGGCCTGCTGAAAGCTATAGACAAATTTGATCTTTCATATAATGTGAAATTTTCAACCTATGCGGTGCCTATGATCACAGGAGAGATCAAGCGTTATCTCCGGGATGACGGTATGGTGAAGGTCAGCCGTTCTTTGAAGGAGACGGCAGCCAAAGCTTATGCGGCCAGAGAACAGCTTCTTCAGAAGGAGAACCGGGAACCGGATATGGAAGAGCTGGCAGCAGAGGTAGGGATTTCCAGAGAGGAACTGGTCATGGCCCTGGAAGCAGGGGCGCAGATAGAGTCCCTTCAAAAAACAATCTATGAAAGCGAGGGCAGCGACATTTCTCTGGAAGATAAACTGCCCCAGGAAAAAAGCCAGCAGGAGGAAATCCTGAATAAAATGTTTCTGGAGGAAATACTGGGAGATTTAAGCGCTAAAGAGCGTGAACTGATCTATCTGCGTTTCTTTCAGGAAAAAACCCAGGCTTATATAGGAGAAAAAATGGGGCTGTCCCAAGTCCAGGTCTCCAGGATGGAGAAAAAAATACTGGGACGCCTTCGGGAAAAACTGTAGACAGATGAGAATAATTCCTTCCCTGAAAAGAGATAATATAACCCAGAGGAAGCAGTTCCTGACAGAGGTGCAGACCTTTTTTTAACACAGGGAGGTTTTTATGAGCGAAATTTTATATTTACAAACAGAGAAAAATGTGGAGGTCCACAGCCCCCAGGTCTGCTTGGGAGATGTGGCAAAGCTGGCCTGCAATGACCAGAAAGTGCTGGACCGGAATCTGGTCCGCCGGGTCATGACCATACCGGACCATGCCCAGGGAAGATATGTGGTCTCAGCAGTGGATATGGTAAGAGCTATTGCCCGGGAGGAGAAAAATCTGGATGTAACCCATATAGGAGAGGCCAATGTTATCGTCACCTACAAAGAGCCTGCAAAAGCAGGAAGATGGAAAGAGTATATAAAGACAGTATTTGTCTGTATCCTCTCCTTTTTCGGTGCGGCTTTTTCAATCATGACTTTCAACAATGACGTAGATATACAGACCCTTTTCCCCAAATTGTATTTCCAGCTTACCGGGATTAGGCCGGAGGGATGGACTCTTCTGGAATTCAGTTATTCCCTGGGGATCGGGATCGGTGTTCTATTCTTTTTTAATCATTTCGGGCATGGAAAGATTACCAAAGATCCCTCCCCTATAGAAGTACAGATGCGTACTTATGAGGAAGATGTGGACAAAACTCTCATTGCAGATAAAAACAGGAGAAAAGGCGGAAAGGAGCAGAACACATGAATCTGGGACTTATCATTACCGGAATTGCAGGTGTCTGCGGAGGTGCTGTTGTTGCAGCTGCCCTGTCAGCCTTTATCATAGGCTTGGGGATTATTCCCAGGTATGCAGGTATCACCCATACAGGAAGACACATTCTTTTATATGAGGATTTTCTGGTGGCAGGGTGTATTGCAGGAAATCTTATTTCTGTATACTGCCTCCAGATATCTGTGGGAAGTATTGGTGCCGGTCTTACAGGACTTTTTTTCGGTATTTTTCTGGGAAGCTGGATCATTGCCCTGGGGGAAGTGGTAAATGCCTTTGCTATAGCAGCCAGACGTCTGGGAATAAGTAAAGGAGCGTTACTGATCATTATTTCCATTGCTGTGGGAAAAATACTGGGAAGTCTTCTTCAGCTGTGTGTATAAAACCCGGTGCAGCCCGCATACTAGATTTAGAAACAAAAAGGAGGGAAAGGCTATGGAGCAGCCGCAGAAGGAACAGGAAAAAGCGAAAAAATATGAAAAATATGTTAAAAAGAAGACACCCGTCCACTCATTGGCAAAAAACATGTGGGGGGCATTTATAAGCGGCGGTCTTATCTGTACATTAGGACAGGGGGTTTTAAACCTGTGCCAGTGGCTGGGATTGGATAAAGAGACCGCAGGGTCCTGGACTTCTCTGATCCTGGTATTTTTTAGTGTACTTCTTACGGGATTGAATGTTTATCCCAAGTTTGCAAAATGGGGAGGAGCAGGAACTTTAGTACCCATCACAGGTTTTGCCAACTCTGTGGCAGCCCCGGCCATTGAGTATCAGAAGGAAGGCCAGGTATTCGGTATCGGCTGTAAGATCTTTACCATTGCCGGACCTGTTATCCTTTACGGGATTCTGGTTTCTTCTCTTCTGGGACTGATCTATTATTTTCTTCATATGTGGGGGATTGTGTAATGGGACATACAGTAGGTGAGCAAAGTATTCAGTTTGACAGCAGCGTATATCTGCTGGGGGCCGGCTCCGTGGTGGGAAAGAAGGAAGGGGATGGGCCTCTGGGAAAATATTTTGATAAGATCGGACAAGAAGATGGCCTCTTCGGCTGCAGTTCCTGGGAGGAGGCGGAAAGTACCCTTCAGAAAGAAGCCCTTTCTATTGCTATGGAAAAAGCAGGGATTTCCCGGGAAGAGCTGCGTCTGATCTATGCAGGAGATCTCCTGGCTCAGACTATCGCCTCTTCCTTTGGCATTATGGGATTTCACAGACCGGTATATGGACTCTACGGGGCCTGTTCTACTATGGGAGAGGCTTTGTCTCTGGCTTCTATGGCAGTGGCGGGAGGCTATGGGGAATGCGTAGGTGTGGTGACCTCCAGTCATTTTTGCAGTGCTGAGAAGGAATTTCGATATCCTCTGGGATATGGCAGTCAGCGACCTCTTTCCGCTACCTGGACTGTTACGGGAAGCGGGGCCTGTATTCTGGGTACCAGGAAAAGCCATGCCAGGATTACAGGAATCACCACGGGAAAGATTGTGGACTATGGTTTGAAAGACTCTTTCAATATGGGAGCCTGTATGGCTCCTGCAGCAGCCAGCACCATAGAGGCAAATCTCAGGGATTTCTCCAGAAAACCGGAAGATTATGACAGGATCATTACCGGGGACCTGGGAGAAATCGGCCAGAAAATACTGTTTGATCTGCTGGAAGAGAAGGGGATCCGCATAGAAGAAAGGCATATGGACTGCGGAATTGAGATTTTTGACAAAGAGACACAGGATACTCATGCAGGAGGAAGCGGCTGCGGCTGCTCAGCAGCCACATTTGCCTCTTATATTCTGCCGAAGGTGGAAAAGGGAGAGTGGAGAAGGATTCTTTTTATCCCTACAGGAGCCTTGTTGTCCAAAGTCAGTTATAATGAAGGAAAGAGTGTTCCCGGAATTGCCCAGGCGGTTGTGGTGGAACACTGTTAAAGGAGAAAGATATGGAATATATTCAGGCATTCTGGGTGGGAGGACTTATCTGTGCTCTGGTTCAGATACTTCTGGAAAAGACGAAACTGATGCCGGGAAGGGTCATGGTGCTTCTTGTATGTACCGGATCGGTACTGGGAAGTCTGGGGATTTATGACAGGATCATCGATTTCGCCGGAGCAGGGGCCAGCGTCCCGCTGCTGGGTTTTGGAAATACCCTTTTTAAGGGAGTGAAAAAAGCAGTGCTGGAACATGGATTCCTGGGGATTTTTATGGGGGGATTTACTGCCAGCGCAGTGGGAATTTCCTCGGCATTGATTTTCGGCTATCTGGCAAGTCTTATTTTCAAACCTAAGATGAAAAACTAAGCTATACTTTTTTTAAAAATGATAGTATAATAAAAAACAGTATAAAGGTCAGTGATAAGGAGAGGGGCTGTCACATGAGCGGGATAAAGGATAAGTTCATGAGACAACCCCCCTTATATGCAGACCTTAAATCAGAGGAGGAAACGGAAGATGCTTCATGCATTCTCACGCTCAGAAGAACTTTTAGGAAAAGAAGGATTGAAAATACTGGCGGAAGCAAAGATCGCAGTATTCGGAATCGGAGGAGTGGGCTCTTTTGTGGTGGAGGCTCTGGCCAGATCCGGAGTAGGAACCCTGACACTGGTAGACCATGATGTTGTGAGCTTAACAAATCTGAACAGACAGCTGGTAGCTCTCCGCTCTACCATAGGGAGAAAAAAGGTCCTGGTAGCAAAAGAGAGGATTATGGATATCAATCAGGATGCAGTGGTGCATACATATGACACCTTTTTCGGGGCAGAGACGGCGGAGCTTTTTGACTTTTCCGCTTTTGATTATGTGGTGGATGCGGTAGACACGGTATCTGCCAAGCTGCTCTTGATCGAAAAGGCCAAGGAGGCAGGGGTGCCGGTGATCTCCTGTATGGGAACCGGCAATAAACTGGATCCCTCTTGTTTTCAGATCGCAGATATTTCCAAGACCAGCGTATGCCCATTGGCAAAAGTGATGCGGGCAGAGTTAAAGAAAAGGAAGATCAAGAAGGTGAAGGTTCTTTTTTCCACAGAGCCTTTGCCTAAAGAGAACCGTAGGCGTCTGGGACAGCCGGAAAAGAAAAACGAAACTGTCCAGGAGACCAGGAGCGGGACGGGACGGCCTGTGCCGGCCAGCGTATCTTTTGTTCCGGGCGTGGCAGGTCTGATGATAGCAGGAGAAGTGATTAAAGACCTGGTTTTTAAAAAAGTATAAAAGGGGAATTTAACAAAACAATGGAAAATAACAGGATTGAGAATAAATTCTGTACTTGTCTTGGTAGTGATAATGTATACAGAAATGAGCCTATGAAAAAGCACACCACCTTTCGCATTGGAGGCCCGGCGGATTATTATCTTTGTCCTCACAGTGCAAAGGAAATACAGAAAGTGGTAGAGATTTGCCGGGAAGAAAAGCTTCCGTATTTTATTTTAGGAAACGGCAGTAATCTTCTGGTCAGTGACAAAGGATACCGTGGGGCAGTGATTCAGCTGTGGAAAAATGTCAGTGATATCGGGGTGGAAGGCTGCCTGATCCATGCCAAGGCCGGAGCAAGCCTGGCCAAGATCGCAGCTCAGGCCCTGGAGGAAGGACTTACCGGTATGGAGTTTGCCGCAGGGATTCCCGGAACACTGGGAGGCGCAGTGGTGATGAATGCAGGGGCCTACGGAGGGGAAATGAAGGATATCCTCAAAGAGGTATTGGTCATGGATCAACAGGGAAAAATCTTTACCCTGGAAAAGAAAGATTTAAAACTGGGATACCGGACCAGCGCAGTGAAAGAAAAAGGCTATATTGTCCTGGCAGCAGCGCTGGAGCTTCGGCCGGGAAACCGGGAAGAGATCAAGAAGCTTATGGAGGATCTGAAACAGAGACGGGTGGAAAAACAGCCGTTGGAACTGCCAAGTGCCGGCAGTACTTTTAAGCGTCCGGAAGGTTATTTTGCAGGAAAGTTGATCATGGATGCCGGGCTTAGGGGCTTTTCTATTGGAGGTGCCCAGGTCTCTGAAAAACATTGTGGATTTATAGTCAATACCGGCGGAGCTTCTGCCAGTGATGTTCTGGCTTTGATTCGGGAGGTACAGAAGAAAGTCCGGGATAAATTTGGCGTGGAACTGGAGACAGAAGTGAAATTCCTGGGAGAATTTTAGGAGGAGCTATGCGGTTTGTAATTGTTACGGGAATGTCAGGCGCAGGAAAGAGTACTGCCCTGAAAATGCTGGAAGATATGGAATATTTCTGCGTGGATAATCTGCCGGTGCCTCTGATCGAGAAATTTATACAGCTTATCCGGGATAGCGGTCCAGGAGAAATCGAGAGAGTGGCTGTAGGAATCGACGTGAGAAGCGGTAAATCTTTAGACGAGCTGGAATCAGTTCTGGAGAAGATTAAATATCCAGGGACAAAGGTGGAAATTCTGTTTCTGGATGCAGAAGACAAGGCTTTGGTGAAGCGGTATAAGGAAACCAGGAGAAGTCATCCTTTGGCTGGCAGCGGCCGGGTAGATGAAGGGATAAAAAAGGAGAGAGAACGGCTGAAGGACCTGAAACACTATGCAGACTATATCCTGGATACCAGTAAACTCCTTACCAGGGAACTTCGGGAAGAACTGGGAAAAATTTTTGTGGAAAACGTAAAGTTTCGTAATCTTATGGTTACAGTGCTGTCTTTTGGTTTTAAATATGGAATTCCCCAGGATGCGGACCTGGTCTTCGACGTGCGTTTCCTGCCCAATCCCTACTACATAGAGCAGCTCAGACCCTTAAGCGGCAATGATCAGCCAGTGAGGGATTATGTTATGGGCTTTGATCTTGCTCATGAATTTTCCGATAAGCTGGAGGATATGATCCGGTTTCTGATCCCAAATTATATTGCAGAGGGAAAAACTCAGTTGGTCATTGGGGTAGGATGTACCGGAGGCAAACACCGTTCAGTGACTCTTGCCAACGAGCTTTACCGCCGCCTTGATAAAAGTGAAGAATACGGACTCCGTATAGAACATAGAGATATAGAAAAGGATGGAAAGTAATGTCTTTTTCCGGAGATGTAAAAGAAGAACTGCTGAAAAAAATTGACAATGCCAGACACTGCAAGATTGCTGAATTGGCTGCTGTTGTGGCCTTTAACGGAGAAATCCGAAAAAATAGCCAGAACGAAACAGATTTGAGAGTATCTGCGGAAAATCCAGGGATTATAAGAAAATACTTTACATTACTGGAAAAAACGTTTAAAATAAATGACGAAGTTTCTATTGATGAAAGAATAGTCAAAAAAAACAACCGATTTACGATTGACGTAGGAAATCAGGAACTTACGGTAAAGATCCTGCAGGCGGTAAAGATTCTTTCTCCGGACAGGAGTACTGCAGCCGTGGAGGGCCTGGTAAGCCAAATGGTGATTCAGAAGAATTGCTGTAAAAGAGCCTTCCTGCGGGGCGCTTTTTTATGTGCCGGTTCGATCAGCGATCCTACCAAGTTTTACCACTTTGAGATCGTATGTACCAGTCAGGAAAAGGCCCGACAGCTGCAGGAGCTGATACAGTCTTTTGAAATTGATGCCAAGATTGTGAAACGCAAAAAGTATGATGTTGTTTATGTGAAAGAAGGCGCACAAATCGTAGAACTTTTAGGCCTTATGGGAGCAGGGGTTTCTTTGATGAACCTGGAAAATGTCAGGATCCTTAAAGGAATGCGGAATACTGTGAACAGAAAGGTGAACTGCGAAACGGCAAATATTAACAAGACTGTAAATGCTGCGGTAAAGCAGATGGAGGATATTGCATATATCCGGGATACCATAGGTCTCCACAGACTTCCGGAAAATCTGGAGGAGACGGCTATAGTCCGGCTGGAATATCCACAGGCATCCCTGAAAGAGCTGGGAGCGCTCCTGACTGTGCCTATCGGCAAGTCGGGAATCAATCACAGACTCCGGAAGATCAGTACCATAGCAGAACAGCTCAGAGAATGCAACAGTGTGGGAAACATGGACATGAAGGCCCACGCTGCGCACCCTATGGGGAGCGCAGACAGGAATAAGGAGGAACAAGTATGATTAGGAAACCGATAACGATTGGGATTTCAAACGGACTGGAAGCAAGGCCTGTCGCATTGCTCGTTCAGATCGCCAGCCAGTATGCAAGCAGCATTTATCTGGAAAATGAGGAAAAACGGGTGAATGCAAAAAGCATTATGGGTATGATGAGCCTTGGACTGGATGCGGGAGAAAAGGTAACTGTATCTGTAGAAGGCGTAGATGAAGAAGAGGCTATGAAGGGTATTGAAGAATACCTGAGCAAAAAGTCTCAGAAATAATGGTGGAATGTCTTACTTGAACTGAAGATTTAAATACTGCCCCGGCAGCCGGAAAGAGTGGAAAACCGATTTTTTTCCATTCCTCCCGCCTGCCGGGTTTATTTTTGCGAGCGACGGGCCAAGCGGATATGCAGTAACTATAGCAAAGCGGTGGGATCCTCTGCAGGATGGTTATCCCTTTTCGTAACGTGATATTGCTGCCGGAACCAGTAGGTATAGAAATCTTCAAACCCCAGGGACCAGTAAAGGTTTTTGGCGGTTTTATTTCCCTGGACCACCTGGAGGTAGGCAGAAGAAGCCCCTTGCTGTGCCGCTGCGTTTAAAAGTGTGTGACATATAGAACGGCCCATATGCAATCCACGGTATTTTTCAGATACATGGATAGCATAGAGGCCTACATAATCCCGATCTAAAATTCCAAGGCCAGTGCCGATTACCTGGTCATTATCTAAAACAGAAGCAGCAATGATGTCTTTTGGAATTGCAGCATACATGGATGGAACGATCCTGCGGTGTATCGGATTCACCGTTCCTTTCATTGTGAAAAGTGCTTCCAGCCACTGGGAAGTGATACATGGAGAAAGCTCTACTTTCCATGGAATCTCGCCGGGGAGAGGCCCTTTCAGTTCCATGGTCATGACCTCAGTGACATGAGCAACATGATATCCTCTTTCTGTAAGCTTCTGGTCAAAAGAACTGTTGATCAGAGGTGTGATCTTATAGATGGCAGGAGTGCCCCATCTCTCATAGACTTCTTCACAGTAATCTAATTTGTCCTGAAGAGGGATAGTGGAAGGACCGATCTGCTCGATGCAGTTTGTCCGATGGGTATAAAAATAAGAAAAACGAAGGATCCAACCGTCATAGATCTGCATTTGATGTGAAGGCCAGGCGTTCAGCGACAGGTCTTCAATGGTTTTGATTTTGTTTTTCAAAACAGGTGCCGCCTTTCGTTCAGAATTCATGCTAATTATATAGGATAAGCCGGGAAGAAGCAAGCCCTGCCTTGCAATCAGCGGAAAGTTGTAGTAGAATCGAAATAGCTATGAAAAAATGTATAACAGGAGGCTGATAAGCATGAAGACGGAAAATGCATGGAAAAAATACACAGATAAAAAAGAAGTTTTTGATTTCTGTGGAGCATATAAAGATTTTATGAGCTGCTGCAAAACAGAAAGAGAATGTGTTTCCGAAATGATAAAAATGGCGGAGAAAGCAGGCTACAGAAATCTGGAAGAGATAACCGCTCAGGGAACAGAGCTGAAGCCGGGAGATAAAGTTTATGCCAATAATATGGGGAAGACTCTGGCAATGTACATCATCGGAGAGGAACCTATAGAAAAGGGAATGCGGATCCTGGGAGCCCATGTAGATTCACCCAGACTGGATCTGAAACAGAATCCTTTATATGAAGATACAGAGCTGGCTCTTTTGGATACCCATTATTATGGAGGTGTGAAGAAATACCAGTGGGTGACTCTGCCCATGGCCCTTCACGGTGTAGTAGCAAAGAAGAGCGGAGAGATTATTCCGGTAGTTGTGGGAGAGAAAGAGGATGATCCGGTGGTAGGTATCTCAGACCTTCTGATCCATCTTTCTGGAAAACAGATGCAGAAAAATGCAGCGGAAGTCGTAGAAGGAGAAAACCTGGATGTACTTGTGGGAAGTATTCCTTTAGAAACAGGGGAAGAAGAGAAAGAGCCGGTGAAAGCCCGGATCCTGAAACTGTTGGAGGAGAAATACGGAATCCAGGAAGAAGACTTTCTTTCCGCTGAATTGGAAGTGGTTCCGGCAGGACCTGCAAAAGATTATGGACTGGACAGAAGCATGATCATGGCCTACGGACATGATGATCGTGTATGTGCATATCCTTCCTTTATGGCTATGCTGGCTCAGGATAAAGTGAAATTTACCTCGGTTTGTCTCCTGGTAGATAAGGAAGAAATCGGAAGTGTAGGAGCTACCGGCATGCAGTCCAGATTTTTCGAAAATACAACTGCAGAGGTTATGAACGCTGCAGGACAGTACAGCGAACTGCTTCTGAGAAGAGCATTAAAGAATTCTATGATGCTTTCCTCTGATGTCAGTGCTGCCTTTGATCCTAATTATCCGGATGTTATGGAGAAAAAGAATGCAGCATATCTGGGACATGGTATTACTTTCAATAAATACACCGGTTCCCGTGGAAAGAGCGGTTCCAATGACGCTAATCCGGAATACATAGCAAAGCTGCGCAGGGTTATGGAAGAAAACCAGGTAGCTTATCAGACTGCAGAGCTGGGTAAAGTAGACCAGGGCGGCGGAGGAACCATCGCCTATATCCTGGCAAATTATAATATGGAAGTTATTGACTGCGGAGTGGCTGTCCTGAACATGCATTCACCCTGGGAAATTGCCAGCAAAGTGGATATTTATGAAGCGTACAGAGGATACTGCGCTTTCTTGAGAGACATGTAGGTGCTGGGGTACTGAAAATTCGTAACTATTCACTCTATACATCCTGGCCGAAAAATGATAAGATAAAACAAAATGCAAATATAACGGCCAGGCTGTAAAGTAAGGAGTATAAATATGTCAAAAGTTTTGAAGATAATTGTAAATCTGGTGGTGATTGCTGCGATTGTAGTGGCAGCCGCATTGCTGGTACCTCCTTTTGTGGGAGTAGATACGGTCATGAATGATAATACAGAGACGGACACAAACCTTCCTGTAGGATCTGTGGCTTACGGACGAAGCGCAGATGTGGAGGATCTGGAAATCGGAGATCGTATAATCTACAGTGAAGGATCCAGCGATTATATCTATGAGATTACAGATATGGATGCCAATGCAGAGGTTTTTCAGGTAAGCGATCCTTATAATAGCAACAGCGATACGCAGAACATTACCATACAGAAGTCTATTCCAAAAGTAGCCGTGGTGATTCCATTTATTGGCTATGGAGCGATTGCTCTTCAGAGTACAGAAGGACTGATTATCGTAGGCCTGGGAATTCTTTTTCTGATCATTCTGTTTATCCTTTCTGAAATATGGCGAAAAGACAGAGACGGAGAAGAAGAGGAAGATGAGGAGTCTGAAGAAGATTTCCAGGAAGAAGAGGAAGAAGTTCTTCCCCGTAGGGAACGCAGACGGCTGAAAAAAGAAGAAAAACGACGCAGAAAAATGGCAGAGAAAGAGCTTCAGGAAGATGACGAAGAAGAGACAGAAGAGGAGCTTTCTGAAGGCCAGGATACTAAGGAGGATGTTTCCCAGGAAGAACCTGTGTCAGGGGAAGATCTTGATAAGGCCATGGAAGAAGCTATGTCTTCTGTAATTGCCAGTGTTTCTCAGGTCAGTGAACCGGAACAGGTTCCGGATGCCACCATTGTCATGCCGGATATCAGTAATATGGATCAGGAGAATCTCCCGGAGCAAAATCAAAAGATTCCGGAAGAGATTCCAGAAGAGATTCCAGAAGAGATCAGCCAGGAAGATGTAGAACAGATTTCTGAGGAGAAAGAATGGGAAGAAGCAGAACAGATTCCTGAGGCCTCTGAGTTTTCGGAGTCGATGACTGAGGGAGAATCGGAGGAAATGCCGGAAAGTGAAGAAGCGCTGAATTCTGAAAAATCTCAGGATTCTATGGAGACAGAGGAAGAAGAGGAGAGAATTTTTAATCCGGAATCTGTTCCCAGTACACCTACTGTTGAAGAACTGCTGGCAAAAGCTCAGGCAGCAGGGGATGCTCCCGAAGTAAAAGAGGATAAAGATAATCAGGTGACACTGCTGGATTATTCGGATATTCTTTGATAACTATAATATAGAAAGAAAAGCATCGGAGAGGAGAAAAGCTCTTTTTCGGTGCTTTCTTTTGTGTATGGAAAAAAATACAAAAAAAATACAAAACAGAAGAAAAAAAGCTTGCAATCTGGAAAAACTTCTATTATACTAACAAGTGCTGTGACATGATAGCTATGAAGCGTGAGGTTGCTGCCCTTGTGGCAGGTTTTCCGTGGAGCGAATGTCAAGTTAGGAAACTGACGACAAGTCACTGTATAACATCAAGAGACTTACCACGAATGAGTGGGAGTGTGTGCAGATTTGAGATGACACACACGGGAATGTGTACAGTCGCCGCTTGTCGTACTACAAAAAGTGCGAAAAGGAGGAGACTTTTTTTATGGCAAGTCAAGTAATGAGAATCACTTTAAAAGCTTACGACCATCAGTTAGTAGATGCGTCTGCAGGCAAAATTATCGAAACTGTTAAGAAGAATGGAGCTACTGTAAGCGGACCGGTTCCCCTTCCTACAAAGAAAGAGGTTGTAACAATTCTGCGTGCGGTTCACAAATACAAAGATTCCAGAGAACAGTTCGAGCAGAGAACTCATAAAAGACTGATCGATATCATCGCACCTACACAGAAAACAGTAGACGCTCTGGCAAGACTGGAGATGCCTGCAGGTGTGTACATTGATATCAAGATGAAACAGAAATAATTCTGTTTGGAGAAGAGATTATCCTTACAAGGTTGATATAGAACTATATATCGACTGTTTGTCTAGGATGATTGCACAACACAGTGTAATCCGCTGTAGATTCACAGGAGGTAAAAAATGAAGAAAGCAATCTTAGCTACTAAAGTCGGAATGACTCAAATCTTCAACGAAGACGGAGTGTTAACTCCAGTAACTGTATTGCAGGCTGGTCCATGTGTGGTAACTCAGGTTAAGACCATGGACAACGATGGCTATGAAGCAGTACAGGTTGGCTTTGGCGACAAGAGAGAAAATCTTGTGAACAAGCCAATGAAAGGACACTTTGACAAAGCCGGGGTTTCCTGCAGAAGATATGTAAGAGAGTTAAAGCTGGAAGGTGAATACTCTTTAGGACAGGAAATCAAAGCGGACATCTTTGCTGCAGGCGATAAGATCGACGCTACTGCGATCAGCAAAGGTAAAGGATTCCAGGGTGCCATTAAGAGACACGGACAGTCCAGAGGACCTATGGCTCACGGTTCCAAATATCACCGTCATGCAGGTTCCAACGGTGCTTGTTCTGATCCTTCCAAGGTATTCAAAGGAAAAGGAATGCCAGGACAGATGGGACATGTGAAAGTGACTGTACAGAATCTTGAGATCGTAAGAGTAGATGCTGAAAACAATCTGCTTCTGGTTAAGGGTGCTGTTCCAGGACCTAAGAAATCCTTAGTTACCGTTAAAGAAACAGTGAAAGCCGGCAAATAAAGTTTTCGTTGGAAAGGAGGACCATAGAAATGGCAAACGTATCTGTTTATAATATGGAAGGCAAAGAAGTTGGAACAATGGAATTAAACGATGCGGTGTTCGGTGTGGAGATCAACGATCACTTAGTGCATTTAGCTGTTGTTCGTCAGCTTGCAAATAATCGTCAGGGTACACAGAAAGCAAAAACACGTTCTGAAGTGTCCGGCGGCGGAAGAAAACCCTGGAGACAGAAAGGAACCGGTCATGCAAGACAGGGTTCAACAAGAGCTCCCCAGTGGACAGGCGGCGGTGTGGTATTCGCACCAACACCAAGAGATTATTCTCTGAAGATGAATAAAAAAGAAAGAAGAGCAGCTCTGAAATCTGTGCTGACAAGTAAAGTGCAGGAGAACAAGCTGATCGTTCTGGAAGATCTGAAATTAGATGAAATTAAGACAAAGGCAATGCAGAACGTACTGAATAACCTGAATGTTTCTAAAGCAATGGTTGTTCTGGCTGATAACGATCAGAACGTAGTATTATCCGCAAGAAATATTCCGGATGTGATCACAGCATTACCAAGCACTATCAATGTATATGATGTGCTGAAATATAATACTCTGATCCTGACAAAGGCTTCTGCAGCAGCAATTGAGGAGGTATACGCATAATGGCAAACGTACAGTATTATGATGTAATCCTGAAACCGATTGTAACAGAGAAGAGCATGGCAGCCATGGGCGAAAAGAAATATACTTTCTTAGTACACACAGAGGCTAACAAGACCATGATCAAAGAAGCTGTTGAAAAAATGTTCGAAGGAACAAAAGTAAAATCTGTCAATACCATGAACTTAGATGGTAAGACAAAGAGAAGAGGAATGACCTTCGGAAAAACAGCGAAGACAAAGAAAGCTATTGTAACTCTTACAGAAGACAGCAAAGATATTGAAATTTTTGAGGGATTATAATTCACGAACCTTAACGAAGCAGAGTCGAAGGCGATAGCTGAGTTTAGTTGAGTGAACATACCCGTACAAACTACGATGACAACTACAGCAGTCAAGAAAAAATAATCCGATATTTGGCTGCGGCAAAGAAACGCCAGGGCATGTTGCAAGCTGGCGGATATGAAAGGAGAGACAGTAATGGGAATTAAAACCTACAGCCCATATACACCTTCCAGAAGACACATGACAGGTTCTGATTTCAGCGAGATCACAACCTCAACTCCGGAAAAATCTCTGGTTGTGTCCTTAAAGAAAAATGCTGGACGTAATAATCAAGGTAAAATCACAGTAAGACACCGCGGAGGCGGAAACAGAACAAAATACAGAATCGTTGACTTCAAGAGGAGAAAAGACGATATCCCTGCAACAGTTAAGACAATCGAGTACGATCCAAACAGAACAGCTAACATCGCTCTGATCGCATATGCAGACGGTGAGAAAGCATACATCTTAGCTCCTGAAGGATTAAAGGTCGGCATGAAGATCATGAACGGAGAGAACGCCGAAGTAAGACCTGGAAATTGCCTGCCTTTAGCAAATATCCCAGTTGGTACTATGGTACACAATATCGAACTGTATCCGGGCAAAGGCGGACAGCTGGTTCGTTCCGCAGGAAACGGAGCACAGTTAATGGCAAAAGAAGGAAAATATGCAACACTTCGTCTTCCATCAGGCGAAATGAGAATGGTTCCGTTAAACTGCCGCGCATCTATCGGCGTTGTAGGAAACGGCGAGCACAGCCTTATCAATATCGGTAAAGCAGGACGTAAACGTCACATGGGCATCAGACCTACCGTTCGTGGTTCTGTTATGAACCCCAACGATCATCCACATGGTGGTGGTGAAGGTAAGACCGGTATCGGACGCCCAGGTCCATGTACTCCATGGGGCAAACCGGCTCTTGGCTTGAAGACAAGAAAGAAAAACAAACAGTCTAACAAGTTAATTGTAAGAAGAAGAGATGGCAAAACATTAGCTAAATAATAGGAGGTAAGACAATGGCTCGTTCATTAAAAAAAGGACCGTTCGCAGATAAAAGCTTACTGAAAAAAGTAGACGCTATGAATGCTGCCGGCGATAAGACAGTTATTAAAACCTGGTCACGTCGTTCCACAATTTTCCCTTCTTTCGTTGGACACACAATCGCTGTTCACGATGGGAGAAAACATGTGCCGGTTTATATCACAGAAGATATGGTTGGACACAAACTTGGTGAGTTTGTTGCTACAAGAACCTACAGAGGACACGGCAAAGACGAGAAAAAATCAGGTGTTCGTTAATATTTGAAAGGAGGCTTTTATCATGGCAAAAGGACATAGAAGTCAGATTAAAAGAGCAAGAAATGCTAATAAAGATACAAGACCCTCTGCAAAGTTATCCTACGCAAGAATGTCCGTACAGAAAGCTTGCTACGTACTGGATGTTATCCGTGGCAAAGACGTGCAGACTGCACTTGGTATCTTAACATACAATCCAAGATACGCTTCCAGCGTGATCAAAAAATTACTGGAATCAGCTATTGCAAATGCTGAGAACAACAATGGTATGAATCCGGAAAATCTTTATATTGCAGAGTGCTACGCTAATAAAGCACCTACAATGAAGAGAATCAAACCGAGAGCACAGGGCAGAGCTTACAGAATCTTAAAGAGAAACTGCCATATCACAGTTGTATTGGATGAGAGATAAGGAGGAATATCATGGGACAGAAGGTTAACCCACACGGACTCAGAGTCGGCGTTATCAAAGACTGGGATTCCAAATGGTATGCTGAAGGCGATTTCGCTGACAACTTAGTGGAAGATTATAATATCAGAACATTTCTGAAAAAGAAATTATACAGCGCAGGAATCTCCAGAATCGAGATCGAGAGAGCATCTGACAGAGTAAAAGTTATCGTTTACACTGCAAAACCAGGTGTTGTAATCGGTAAAGGCGGTTCTGAGATTGAGAAAGTAAAAGCTGAATTACAGAAATACACAGATAAAAAATTAGTTGTTGACATCAAAGAAGTAAAGAGACCGGATAAAGACGCTCAGCTGGTAGCAGAGAACATTGCTCTGCAGCTGGAGAACCGTATTTCCTTCCGTCGTGCTATGAAGTCTGCAATGTCCAGAACAATGAAAGCCGGCGCAAAAGGAATCAAGACTTCCGTATCCGGACGTCTGGGCGGAGCGGATATGGCCCGTACAGAATTCTACAGTGAGGGAACTATTCCCCTTCAGACTTTAAGAGCAGATATCGACTATGGTTTCGCTGAGGCAGATACCACTTACGGCAAAGTTGGCGTTAAGACATGGGTCTACAATGGCGAAGTACTTCCAACAAAAGGAACTAAGGAAGGGAGCGATAAATAATTATGTTAATGCCAAAAAGAGTAAAACGTCGTAAACAATTCCGTGGCTCCATGAGAGGAAAAGCGTTAAGAGGAAATAAAATCAATTACGGTGAATTCGGTCTGGTTGCAACAGAGCCTTGCTGGATCAAATCCAACCAGATTGAGGCTGCCCGTGTTGCTATGACTCGTTATATCAAACGTGGCGGTAAAGTATGGATCAAGATTTTCCCAGACAAACCAGTAACAGCAAAACCAGCAGAAACACGTATGGGTTCCGGAAAAGGTGCCTTAGAATACTGGGTAGCAGTTGTAAAGCCAGGCAGAGTAATGTTTGAGATCGCAGGTGTTCCTGAAGAAACAGCTCGTGAGGCATTACGTCTTGCAATGCATAAGTTGCCAGTCAAATGTAAAATCGTTTCTCGTGCAGACTTAGAAGGCGGTGATAACAGTGAAAATTAAAAATTATGTAGAAGATTTAAGAACAAAATCAGCTGCAGAATTACAGGAAGAATTAGTAGCTGCTAAAAAGGAACTCTTTAACCTGAGATTCCAGAATGCAACAAATCAGCTGGACAATACAAGCAGAATTAAAGAGGTTCGCAAGAACATCGCTAGAATCCAGACTCTGATTGCTCAGAAGGCAAATGCGTAAGGAAGAAATTTCCTATTAGATAGAAAGGAGCAGCAAAATCGTGGAAAGAAATCTGAGAAAAACACGTGTTGGTAAAGTTGTCAGCAACAAGATGGACAAAACTATCGTCGTTGCTATCGAAGACCACGTAAAACATCCTCTTTACAAAAAAATCGTGAAGAGAACTTATAAATTAAAAGCACATGACGAAGAAAATACCTGCAACATCGGTGATACCGTTAAGGTTATGGAGACAAGACCTCTGTCCAAAGACAAGAGATGGAGACTTGTAGAAGTTGTAGAAAGAGTGAAATAATTGGTCTTCCAATTATGGGAATATAGTTTGGAAATTCGTGAAGGAGGAATCCCAGCATGATTCAACAGGAAAGTAGACTTAGAGTCGCTGACAACACTGGCGCAAAAGAAATCCTCTGCATCCGTGTTATGGGCGGTTCTACCAGAAGATATGCCAATATTGGCGATATTATCGTTGCTACGGTCAAAGATGCAACACCAGGCGGTGTTGTTAAAAAAGGCGACGTTGTTAAGGCCGTTGTTGTTCGTACTGTAAAAGGCGTTCGTCGTAAAGACGGTTCTTATATCAAATTTGATGAAAACGCAGCCGTTATCATCAAAGATGACAAAACACCAAGAGGAACCCGTATTTTTGGACCAGTAGCCAGAGAGCTTCGTGAGAAACAGTTTATGAAGATTGTTTCCTTAGCTCCGGAAGTATTATAGGAGGTAAGCCTGATGTTTAAGATTAAAAAAGGTGATACTGTTAAAGTTATCGCCGGTAAAGATAAAGACAAAGAAGGAAAAGTAATCTCTGTTAATCCGAAAAAAGGCGCTGTTCTGGTTGAAGGCGTAAATATGGTCACAAAACACACAAAACCATCCATGAGCAATCAGCAGGGCGGTATCGTAAACAAAGAAGCTTGGATCGATGCCTCCAACGTAATGGTTATGCATGAAGGTAAAGTTACCAGAGTCGGCTTTAAGGTTGAGGACGGTAAAAAAGTGCGTGTTGCTAAGACTACAGGCAAAGTGATCGATTAATTGAGAGAGGAGGCCAATAAATGAGCAGACTTAAAGATATGTATAAAAATGAGATCGTAGATGCTATGATCAAAAAGTTTGGTTATAAAAATATCATGGAAGTGCCGAAACTCGATAAGATCGTTGTTAACATGGGTGTAGGCGAAGCAAAGGACAACGCAAAAGTTCTGGATGCAGCTGTTGCTGATATGGAACTGATCACAGGCCAGAAGGCTGTGACAACAAAAGCAAAAAATTCCGTTGCTAACTTCAAGATCCGTGAGGGCATGCCCATCGGATGTAAAGTAACTTTAAGAGGCGAAAAGATGTACGAGTTTGCAGATCGTCTGATCAACCTGGCACTGCCTCGTGTACGTGACTTCCGTGGTGTAAATCCTAACGCTTTTGACGGAAGAGGAAATTATGCCCTTGGAATCAAAGAGCAGCTGATTTTCCCTGAAGTGGAATATGATAAAGTCGATAAAGTAAGAGGTATGGATGTAATTTTCGTAACTACTGCTAAAACAGACGAAGAAGCTCGTGAATTATTGACATTATTCAACATGCCATTTGCAAAGTAATTATAGGAGGGAAAATTCATGGCTAAAACAGCAATGAAAGTAAAACAGCAGCGTAAACAGAAATTCTCCACAAGAGAGTACAGCCGCTGCCGTATCTGTGGACGTCCACATGCATATTTAAGAAAATACGGTATCTGCCGTATCTGCTTCCGTGAGCTGGCATACAAAGGCCAGATCCCAGGAGTGAAAAAAGCAAGCTGGTAGACCGAAAGCAACTTAGTGAAAGCAAGCCGAGAGGCGCAGCTTGAACTTAGTGCGAGGCCCTTCCCGAACCTTAGCGAAGCCGAGCCGAAGGCGAGAGATGAGCTTAGTTGAGGGAAGATACCCCTATACAGATGCAAGCCATCTGACAGTATAGTAATTAACATGAAAAGTCTAAACTAATTAGGAGGAAACTATCATGACAATGAGCGATCCAATCGCAGATATGCTTACAAGAATCCGTAATGCGAACACTGCAAAACACGACACAGTAGATGTACCATCATCTAAGATGAAACTTGCTATTGCAGATATCCTTTTAAAAGAAGGTTATATTGCAAAATATGATGTTCTGGAAGACGGAGCATTTAAGACAATCCGCATCACATTAAAATATGGTGCTGACAAAAACGAAAAGATTATCACAGGTCTGAAGAGAATTTCCAAACCGGGTCTGCGTATCTACGCCGGAAGCCAGGAAATTCCAAAAGTATTAGGTGGTCTTGGTATCGCCATTCTTTCCACCAACCAGGGTGTGATCACAGATAAAGAAGCTAGAAAGCTCCATGTAGGCGGAGAAGTTCTGGCATTTGTTTGGTAATTATCGGAATACTGAAAACAGAAGGGAACCATAATAGGCCCTTCCGAAAATTTAAGTAAGGAGGAAATTGGTATGTCACGTATTGGAAGACTGCCTGTAGCTGTTCCGGCTGGAGTAGAAGTAAAAGTTGCCGAGAACAACGTAGTGACTGTAAAAGGTCCTAAGGGAACACTGGAAAGAGCGTTGCCCGTTGAAATGACAATTAAAGTAGAAGATGGTCATGTAGTGGTTACAAGACCGAATGATTTAAAGAAAATGAAATCCTTACACGGTTTAACAAGAACCCTGATCCAGAATATGGTGATCGGTGTAAGCCAGGGATATGAAAAAACTCTGGAGGTAAACGGTGTAGGTTACAGAGCAGCAAAACAGGGTAAGAAATTAGTCCTGAACTTAGGATACTCTCATCCCGTTGAAATGGAAGATCCAGAAGGCCTGGAGTCCAAAGTAGACGGAAACAAGATCGTTGTATCCGGTATCGATAAAGAAAAAGTCGGCCAGTATGCTGCTGAAATCAGAGATAAGAGAAAACCTGAACCATATAAAGGTAAAGGTATTAAATATGCTGATGAAGTTATCAGACGTAAAGTTGGTAAGACTGGTAAGAAATAATTAAGGAGAGTGTAAAAATGGTTAGCAAAGTATCAAGAGCGAAAGTTCGCGCAAAAAAGCATAGAAGAATACGTAATCATCTCAGCGGCACCGCTGCTACACCTCGTTTAGCAGTATTCCGCAGCAATAATCATATGTATGCTCAAATTATTGACGATACAGTTGGAAAAACTCTGGTTTCTGCTTCTACAACTCAGAAAGATGTAAAAGCTGAATTAGAAAAGACCAATAACGTTGACGCTGCAGCATATTTGGGAACAGTTATTGCCAAGAGAGCAATTGAGGCTGGAATCAAAGAAGTTGTCTTTGACAGAGGCGGTTTTATATATCACGGAAAAATCAAAGCTTTAGCAGACGCAGCAAGAGAAGCTGGGTTAGAATTCTAATAAGGGAGGAGAAGAACACATGAAACGTTCAATTATTGATGCTAGTCAGTTTGAATTAGAAGAAAAAGTAGTGTCAATCAAGCGTGTAACAAAGGTTGTTAAAGGTGGTCGTAACTTCCGTTTCACAGCTTTAGTTGTTGTAGGTGACGGCAACGGACATGTTGGCGCTGGTTTAGGAAAAGCAGCCGAAATTCCTGAAGCGATCCGCAAAGGAAAAGAGGATGCTATGAAGAAATTAGTTACTGTAGCAAGAGATGAAAACGGAAGTATTACCCATGACTTCGTCGGAAAATTCGGAAGCGCTCAGATGCTGCTGAAGAAAGCTCCGGAAGGTACTGGTGTTATTGCCGGAGGTCCAGCTCGTGCGGTAATCGAACTTGCAGGTATTAAGAATATCCGTACAAAATGTATGGGGTCCCGTAACAAACAGAACGTAGTTCTGGCTACCATCGCAGGTTTAAGCCAGTTAAAGACTCCGGAAGAGGTTGCGAAACTTCGTGGAAAATCTGTAGATGAGATTTTTGCATAAGGAGGATTAAAAAATGGCAGATAAATTAAAAATCACTCTGGTGAAATCTACAATCGGTGCTGTTCCGAAACATAAAAAAACAGTAGAAGCATTAGGTTTAAGAAAACTGAACAAAACAGTGGAAATGCCGGATAATGCTGCAGTTCGCGGAATGATCCAGCAGGTAAGACACTTAGTGAAAGTAGAAGAAATCTAATACAGTTTGAAAAGGAGGTGCCAACATGGATTTATCAAATTTAAGACCAGCAGAAGGCTCCAGACAGAGCGATAACTTCAGAAGAGGCCGTGGACATGGTTCAGGAAACGGAAAGACAGCAGGTAAAGGCCATAAAGGACAGAAGGCTCGTTCCGGAGCTAAAAGACCAGGTTTTGAAGGCGGTCAGATGCCTTTATACAGAAGACTTCCTAAGAGAGGATTCAAGTGCAGAAACTCTAAGGAAATCATTGCAGTAAATGTAGATATCTTAAACAGATTTGAGGATGGAGCAGAGGTTACTCCAGCAGCTTTATTGGCTTCCGGTGCTATCTCTAAATTAGGAGATGGTGTAAAACTTCTGGGCAACGGAGAGTTAACAAAGAAGCTGAATGTAAAGGTCAATGCTGTTAGCGAAAGTGCAAAAGCAAAGATTGAAGCCGCAGGTGGAACAGTAGAGGTGATCTAATGCTGCAGACTCTTAAAAACGCCTTTAAGATAAAGGATGTAAGACGTCGAATTTTTTATGTGCTGTTAATGCTGGTGATCATCCGTATCGGATCCCAGCTTCCTATTCCGGGAGTAGACAGTGATTATTTTAAAGAATGGTTTGCGAACCAGTCCAGTGATGCATTCAATTTTTTTGATGCATTCACTGGCGGTTCCTTTACCGAAATGTCTATATTTGCATTGAACATCACGCCGTACATTACTTCTTCCATTATTATCCAGCTTCTGACCATTGCAATCCCTCAATTAGAAGAAATGCATCGGGATGGAGAAGAAGGAAGGAAGAAACTTACGGCCATTACCCGTTATGTAACGGTAGGTCTGGCTCTTTTCCAGTCGGTTGCCATGACCGTTGGGTTTGGAAACAGAGGGCTGATTCCAGATATGACGGTTGTGAAAGGTATTGTTGTAGTAGCCTGCTTGACTGCAGGTTCCAGTATGCTGATGTGGATCGGTGAACGGATTACGGAAAACGGTGTGGGTAACGGTATTTCCATTGTTCTGATGATTAATATTGTATCCAGAATCCCCAATGATCTTGTAAGTCTGTTCCAGACTTTTGTTCAGGGCAAAACCATTGCCAGAGGCGCATTGGCAGCTCTGATCATTGCAGCCATCATCATTCTTGTGGTAGTTCTGGTCTTGATCTTAAACGGTGGTATCCGCAGAATTCCGGTTCAGTATTCAAAAAAAATGGTGGGGAGAAAAGTTATGGGCGGCCAGTCCAGTTCCATTCCATTAAAAGTCAATACTGCCGGTGTAATCCCAATTATCTTTGCATCATCCCTGATGTCTTTCCCGGTTGTTATCGCAAGTTTCCTGGGCAAGACAAATGGTACAGGAATCGGAAGTGAGATCATGAGAGGTCTGACTTCCAGCAACTGGTTTAATCCAAGCCAGCCGGTATATTCTCTTGGTCTGGTACTGTATATTGTACTGGTTATCTTCTTTGCATATTTCTATACTTCCATTACTTTCAATCCTATGGAAGTAGCAGATAATATGAAAAAGCAGGGAGGATTTGTGCCTGGTATCCGTCCGGGAAAACCAACTCAGGAATATCTGGAAAAGATTTTAAGTTACATTATCTTCATAGGTGCTGCAGGTCTGGTGATTGTAGCCGTGATTCCGTTTTTCTTTAACGGTGTTTTCGGTGCCAATGTTTCCTTTGGGGGAACATCTATCATCATTGTAGTAGGTGTTGTCCTGGATACCTTGAAACAGATCGAGTCCCGTATGTTGGTTCGTAACTACAGAGGCTTTTTAAGTGAATAAGGGAGTATGTTAGAACGACTCTATTAAGAAAGAGACCGTCGCAGGAAGAACAGGTTTTCATCAGTTGTAAAATCTTCTGTTTCTGCGGCTGTCTCTAAAATATTATATGGCGAAAATCCGGTAATTGGTGTATTATGGTGTCAGGGCCAAAAAGAACCAAGGCCAGGCGGAGATCCGCAAGTATTTTACAGGTGGAGATCCGTGGTGTTTAGAAAGGGGAAAAGGTATGAAGATCATTATGTTAGGAGCACCTGGGGCAGGAAAAGGCACTCAGGCAAAAAAAATTGCCCAGAAATATGAAATTCCTCATATTTCTACCGGAGATATTTTCCGGGCCAACATTAAAAATGGGACAGAATTAGGTAAGAAAGCAAAAACTTATATGGATCAGGGACTTCTGGTTCCAGATGAGCTGACCGTAGATCTGGTCATCGACAGGGTAAACCAGGAAGATTGTAAAAATGGCTATATCCTGGATGGCTTTCCGAGAACCATTCCTCAGGCCGAAAGTCTGGATGCAGCTCTGGCCAAGATGGGACAGAAAGTGGATTATGCCATTAATGTAGAAGTGCCGGATGAGAACATTATTAACCGTATGTCAGGCAGAAGAGCCTGTGTAGGCTGCGGGGCTACTTATCATATTAAGTACAATCCTCCAAAGACAGAAGGTATCTGTGATGCCTGCGGTGAAAAACTGATCTTAAGAGATGATGATAAGCCTGAAACTGTTCAGAAGCGTCTTGGAGTATATCACGATCAGACCCAGCCGCTGATTGATTATTACGGAAAAGCAGGAGTGCTGAAAGAAGTTGACGGTACCGTTGACATGGAAGAGGTATTCCAGGCTATCGTGAATATATTAGGAGCGTAAAAAGCATGTCAGTAACAATAAAAACTG
Organism: uncultured Bacillota bacterium; assembly: GCA_949291945.1. GTDB lineage: Bacteria > Bacillota > Clostridia > Lachnospirales > Lachnospiraceae > Blautia. The sequence goes on from CASEXH010000005.1 coordinate 47,434, forward strand.
CCAGAGAGATTGAACTTATGAGAGAGGCAGGCAGACTTCTGGAAAAAGTCCATAATGAGCTTGCAGAATTTGTCAGACCGGGAATCAGCACCCTGGATATTGATCGTTTTGGAGAAAAACTTATCAGGAGTCTGGGCTGTACACCTAATTTTTTGAACTACAATGGCTATCCGGCATCTATCTGCGTTTCTGTAAATGACGAAGTGGTTCACGGTATTCCCAAAAAGAACAGGATCCTTCAGGAAGGAGATATTGTCAGTCTGGATGCGGGTTTGATCTATAAAGGATATCATTCAGACGCTGCCAGGACTCATGCTGTGGGGAAAATATCCCCGGAGGCTCAGCAGTTGATTGATGTGACCAGGAATAGCTTCTTTGAAGGGATCAAATATGCAAAAGCGGGAAACCATCTTTACGATATTTCCGCCGCCATAGGCAATTATGCTCAGCAGTTTGGCTATGGCGTCGTTCGGGACCTTGTAGGACATGGGATCGGTACTCACCTTCATGAAGATCCACAGATTCCCAATTTTGCCCAGAAGAGGAGAGGGGTTCGGTTGATTCCGGGTATGACTCTGGCCATTGAGCCTATGATTAACCAGGGGAGAGCAGATGTAGAGTGGCTGAATGATGATTGGACAGTGGTTACTCAGGACGGTTCTTTATCTGCTCATTATGAAAATACGGTTCTGATTACAGAGGGTGAACCGGAAATCCTCACTCTTACCAGATAGGAGCAGAAATTTCATGAAAGAATTTAAAGCCGGAATGCTAGCCGTATCAAAAGCCGGTCATGATAAAGGCAGATTATATGTGGTCTTGAAAGCAGATCAGGAATTTGTATATCTTGCAGACGGAAAGAACCGCAGCGTCTCAAGTCCAAAGAAAAAGAAGAGAAAACACATCCAGATCAATTATTATATTCCCGAGACTTTGGAAAAAGTACTGGAAACAGAACAGAAACTTGAAGATGAACAGATAAAAAAAGCCATTAAAGAGTATAAAAATCAACAGGAGGTTTAAGTTTTATGTCTAAGGCAGATGTTATTGAAGTTGAAGGAACGGTAGTTGAAAAATTGCCTAACGCCATGTTTAAAGTAGAACTGGAGAACAAACATGTAATCCTGGCTCATATCAGCGGGAAGTTAAGGATGAATTTCATTCGTATACTTCCGGGAGATAAAGTTACCATCGAAATGTCTCCCTATGACCTGAGCAAGGGAAGAATCATTTGGAGAGATAAATAATAAGGAAGACCAGAAGGCTTAGAGACTGGGAAAACAGCTCTGTCTTCTGGCCTTTTATATACTTAGTCTGTTTTTTTAAAATCGCCGGCATATTCGTACAGACCTTCTATTTCAAGGACTGTTTCCAGATTTTCATTAAGGTACGTAATGCGTGTAGGATTAAACAGCGCTTCTTCCGAGGGAAGATTTTCCATCTTACAGAACCAACCGTTTTCACTGTCACCATGGATTTCATAATTTCCAGCCGGAAGCAGAAGATTACCTTTAGAATCATAAAGAGCATTCCAGGAAAGCCATGTCCCATCTTCAATACAAATAATTTCTGCAATAATGGCGTTGCTTCCATTCTGGGCAAATTCAAAAGATTTAAAATACTGGTCTGGATACTTCAGATCTTTTTCAGAAGAAAGGATGACATTACCGTCTTTATCTGCCACATAGAGAGAACCGGATTCGGATTCTGCTATTATATAAAGGCCATTGCCTTCTGTTGAGAAAGAAGTGGAGGAAACAGGGAGTGCTTCCTGAAGCTTTTCATATACTTCTTCTTTTTTGTATGTAAGAGGAATAATAATTTCACCGTTTTTATTAATTGCACCCCATCCCTCCCCGTAATTGTCTACGATAATCGCATTTTTCTCAGGGATAAAGTCATATATTCTGTCATATCCTTCGCCTATTTGCTTTCCATTTTTATCCAGCAGATAGGAATAAGAAATTTCGTTATGTTCGCCCAGGAATAGATGTTTTGAGGCAACGATACGGAAACTGCCGGAGAATAATCCAGTGTAGTCTATAGAATCAAATTGGCAGGGAATCACTTCTTCACCCAACTCGTTTATAAAACCATACCCTTCAACCCCGACTACAGGAGCCAGGTAGGAGAAGTCACCGGGCGATTCTTCAGAAACGGCGAGAGAAAGTCTGTCTTCTACAACTGCTGCCGCTGCGGTATTGTAGAGGTGAGGAACAGACAGGGTGAGAAGAAAGACGGCTGCTGATAATATATTACCGATCCAGAAGCTCTTTTTTGAAAATAGTATTCGGCTAAGCTTGTACAGAATTAAAAAGACACCAACAGCTGCTCCAGTGCAATACCAGAGATTATAAGGAGAAAAGCGATCAATTCCCCATAATTCATCATGGAGAGAAAATTCATGCATTATAGTGAGAGCTAATATTTCCAGCCATAAAAATGTAAGAGGCCAGGGAAGATCTTCCCACTTTTGGCCTTTGATGAGCCATACCATAACTGCAACAGCAAAGATCACCAGTAAAGTAAGATATTCCCAGGTTGACTCCGATAGACTCCAGCGATATAAATACATCAAAATAATAGTGCCGGCAGACAGAACAGCTATCACAGTTTTAAAAAGTAATTTGGGATTTCGAAAGTTCATAAAGATATCCTCCTTTTGCTCACATATGAATTATAACATAGATAAATAAAAAGAGAGGGAAAATTATGACGGTAAATCAAAACAGGTAAAAAATATATTTAGAAAAATAAAAAAAGTTCTTGCTTTCTTGTCAGATAGGTGTTACTATATCAAATGTACTTTTATGCTCAGAAAGGAGGAAGAACAGTGAAGGTAAGATCATCTGTAAAACCAATTTGCGAAAAGTGCAAGGTTATCAAAAGAAAGGGAAGCATCAGAATTATCTGTGAAAACCCGAAACACAAACAGCGTCAGGGCTAATTTTTGAAGACTGAATAATGACAAAGATTAGTTACTGGCGATTTGTTTGTGTTAATTTTAGTGCGGCTGCAGTATGAACCGCCTGGCGGCGTTGTTCGTGCTGATCAAATATAGTAATATTAGTTAGTATGATACAGTATGTATCATCTCCTGTGGCTGTTTTAACCGAGAGGACAGCGGAAGAATATTGCTTAATACCGGTATACGCCAATACCGGAAAGGCTGCGTAAAATTATAAGAGGAAGGCAGAGCCTTTCCTTTCAGCGGCTGGATGCATAGAATCCCGTCAATTTTATGTGTCTCAATTAGGAACAATATTAACAGAAAATGGAGGAACAAATACATGGCTCGTATAGCTGGTGTAGACTTACCAAGAGAAAAACGTATTGAAATCGGTCTGACATATATCTACGGAATCGGAAGAGCAAGTGCAGACCGTATTCTGGAAAAAGCAGGCGTAAATCCTGACACTCGTGTCAGAGATATCACAGACGAAGAAGTTGGAAAGATCCGTGATGCGATTGAAGAGTTAGAGATCCCGGTAGAAGGTGATCTGAGAAGAGAGATCGCTTTGAACATCAAGAGACTTCAGGAGATCGGATGCTATAGAGGTATCCGTCATCGTAAAGGACTTCCTGTTCGTGGACAGAAGACTAAGACAAATGCAAGAACAAGAAAAGGTCCTAAGAGAACAGTTGCTAATAAGAAGAAATAATAGCAGGCTGTTTTAGTTCAGAAATTTACCAAGAGTTTGAATATTAGAGAAAGTAGGTTAGTTTAGAAATGGCTAAAGTTACAAAAAAAGTGACAAAAAAGCGTGTTAAGAAAAACGTTGAACGCGGACAGGCACATATCCAGTCTTCTTTCAATAACACAATCGTTACATTGACAGATGCTGAAGGAAATGCTTTATCTTGGGCAAGTGCCGGTGGTCTGGGATTTAAAGGTTCAAGGAAATCTACTCCATATGCAGCTCAGATGGCTGCAGAAACAGCTGCAAAGGCAGCAATTGTTCATGGTCTGAAGACTGTTGACGTTTTTGTAAAAGGACCTGGTTCAGGAAGAGAAGCAGCAATCCGTGCGCTGGCAGCATGCGGTATCGAAGTTACAAGTATTAAAGATGTAACACCGGTTCCACACAACGGTTGCCGTCCACCAAAACGCAGAAGAGTCTAATTAGGAGGTCAAATAATCATGGCAGTAAATAGAGTACCAGTTCTGAAAAGATGCAGGTCCTTAGGTCTGGACCCGGTATATTTAGGAATCGATAAGAAATCCACCAGACAGTTAAAAAGATCAAGCAGAAAAGTGTCTGAATACGGACTTCAGTTAAGAGAAAAACAGAAAGCAAAATTCATCTACGGCGTTCTGGAAAAACCATTCCGCAATTATTACAAAAAAGCGGACCAGAAACCGGGACAGACAGGTGAAAACCTGATGGTTATGCTGGAAATACGTCTGGACAACGTAATCTTCCGTCTTGGATTTGCAAGAACAAGAAAAGAAGCAAGACAGATCGTTGATCACAAGCACGTATTAGTAAACGGTAAACAGGTAAACATTCCTTCTTACCTGGTAAAAGCAGGGGATGTTATCGAGATCAAAGAGAAATGCAAAGGTTTTCAGAGATATAAAGATATCCTGGAAGTAACAGGCGGACGTCTTGTTCCTGCTTGGCTGGATGTTGACCAGGAAGCTCTGAAAGGTGAAGTGAAAGCACTTCCTACAAGAGAAGAGATCGACGTACCTGTAAATGAAATGTTAATCGTCGAGTTGTACTCCAAATAATTAAGGATTATGCACGTAGCAAGGAGGGCTTTGCATGTTCGATTTTAATAAACCCAAAATTCAAATCACAGAGATGTCTGATGATAAGAGATATGGGAAATTTGTGGTAGAGCCGCTGGAAAGAGGTTATGGCATTACACTGGGAAATTCTTTAAGAAGGATCATGCTTTCTTCTTTGCCGGGAGCTGCCGTAAGCCAGGTGAAAATTGATGGGGTTCTCCATGAATTCAGTTCTATTCCAGGTGTAAAGGAAGATGTGACAGAGATTGTCATGAACCTGAAGAATCTGGCAATCAAGAACTTAAGCGACAGCAATGAGCCAAAAACTGCTTATATTGAGTTTGAAGGCGAAGGCGTTGTTACCGGCGCTGATATTCAGGTGGATCAGGATCTGGAAATCCTGAATCCGGACCAGGTGATCGCTACCTTAAACGGCGGTGCAGACTGCAAGTTTAATGCAGAGCTGACAATCACCAAAGGTCGTGGATACGTAAGTGCTGATAAAGGAAAAACAGACGACATGCCTATTGGCGTCATTGCAGTGGATGCCATCTACACTCCTGTAGAGCGTGTCAATATGTCTGTGGAAAATACCCGTGTAGGTCAGGTTACTGATTTTGATAAACTGACACTGGATATCTATACAAACGGAACCCTGGATGCAGATGAGGCTGTCAGCCTCGCTGCAAAAGTACTCAGCGAGCATTTAAGCCTCTTCGTTGATCTTTCTGAAAGTGCAAAGACTGCTGAAGTCATGATCGAGAAGGAAGACAACGAGAAAGAAAAAGTTCTGGAAATGAACATTGACGAGTTGGAGTTGTCTGTTCGTTCCTACAACTGCTTAAAACGTGCTGGTATCAATACCGTTGAAGAGCTTTGCAACCGTACACCGGAGGATATGATGAAGGTTCGTAACCTGGGCCGGAAGTCTCTGGAAGAGGTTCTGGCAAAGCTGAAAGAGTTGGGCTTACAGTTAAATCCAAGCGAAGAGTAAGCCGCAGATGTAAAATTTATGGAAGCAAAGCAGTGGGTCAGTAAGACCGATGAAAGCATGGCCCATTGTTCCACAAATGGAGGAAATTTAAAATGGCAAAGTATAGAAAATTAGGCAGAACATCTGATCAGAGAAAAGCATTACTGAGAAATCAGGTTACAAATTTGTTATATCATGGAAAGATCGTTACAACCGAGACAAGAGCAAAAGAAGTTCGTAAAATTGCTGAAGGTCTGATCGCTATGGCTGTTCGGGAAAAAGATAACTTTGAGACTGTAACAGTTACAGCCAAGGTTGCCCGCAAAGACGCTGACGGCAAGAGAGTAAAAGAAGTTGTAGACGGTAAGAAAGTAACTGTATACGACGAAGTACAGAAAGAGATCAAGAAGGATGCTCCTTCCAGATTACATGCCAGAAGACAGATGTTAAAGGTTCTGTACCCTGTTACAGAAGTTCCTGCAGCAGCTGCCGGCAAGAAGAAAAACACCAAGAACGTGGACATGGTAGATAAGATGTTTAATGAGATCGCTCCGAAATACGCTGATCGCAATGGTGGTTATACAAGAATCATCAAGATCGGACCACGTAAAGGTGATGCTGCAATGGAAGTTGTATTAGAGCTGGTATAAGCTGTATAATTTTCAGAGATAATAAATTGTGAACAGAAAGAAGTTATCATACGGAGGAAACCGGAGGTAACTTCTTTTTTTATCTTGTTTCTTTTTACTAAAAGTAGTAGAATTAAGAACCAAAGATTCTGAGGGAAGCAATAGAACGGCAGGAGGAAGCTATATGAGCAAGAAAATGTTATTCATATTTAATCCCAGGTCGGGAAAAGGCAGTATTAAAACACGTTTGATGGATATCCTTGATATTTTCGTTAAAGGTGGATATGAAGTCACCGTACATCCTACTCAGGCTTACATGGACGGTTTTAAAACTGCAAAGAAAAAAGCAGGAGATTATGATATTGTGGTGGCAAGCGGCGGTGACGGTACTCTGGATGAAATTGTTTCCGGTATTTTACGGATGGACTGTACTACGCCGATAGGCTATATTCCCGCCGGGAGCACTAATGATTTTGCCAACAGTCTGCACATTTCCAAAAACATGCTTCAGGCTGCCACTGATATTGTAGAAGGAGTTCCTCATGCCTTTGATGTGGGGAAATTTAATCAGGACTTCTTTGTGTATATTGCGGCTTTCGGGCTGTTTACCGATGTATCCTATGAGACGAACCAGGATCTGAAAAATATCCTTGGCCATGTAGCTTATATATTGGAAGGAACTCAGAGGATCTTCAATATTAAATCTTATAAACTTAAAGTTATCAGCGAGGAAGCGGAATTAGAGGGGGAATTTATTTTCGGTATGGTGAGCAATTCCACCTCTGTGGGTGGCTTTAAGAAGCTGACCGGCCCTGATGTAATGCTGGACGACGGCGTATTTGAAGTAATGTTTATCCGAATGCCGAAGACGCTTTTGGATCTTAATGAGATCATAGCATCTCTGGTGAGCGGAAATGATACAAAAATGATAGAAGCCTTTAAAACCTCCTCGCTGACTATCATTGCAGAGGAAGAAATCCCCTGGACCCTGGATGGAGAGTACGGCGGAGAACATGCTATGGTAGAAATCCGGAATCTGAAGCATGCAGTGGAGATCATGCTTCCGGTAAATGATAAAGCCCCGCTGATAAATAATCTAAACGAAATACAAGAAGAAGTCTTGGAACCGGAGCTTTCAAGAACACCGGAAACCATGGAAGGACGGGAGCTTTCAAAAACATCGGAAGCTATGGACGAAACGGAAGCAGCTAAAGAGCTGCCTGAGAAATAAAAGAAACCTCCATCGAAACACTGTCATATGATATACAAACAGAAAAAATGATGGTGTGTTATGAGCTGGATAGCTTTTTTAAATGGAATTTTACTGATCATCGCACTGACCACAGATTCTTTTGTGGTCAGTTTTTCATATGGAATACAGAATGTTAGAATATCCGGAAAGATCATATTGATCATGAATCTTGTAATGAGTCTCTTTTTGGCCGGGGGTATCTGGGCAGGCAGTGCAATGGAAGGAATTTTTCCCAGGAACTTTGCCATGACCGGGGGAGCTTTGGTCCTTCTGGGTATGGGAGGATACCGGATGCTCCGTTTTTTTCTTCCGGGAAAGGCAAAAAAGGAACAGGAGGTCAGGAAACTGGACTATTTTCAGGGGATTCTTTTGGCAGTTCTCCTTTCTCTGGATGGAGTGGCCGCAGGGGTGGGTACAGGACTTGTACAGGCCCGGGCCGGCTTTTTGATCCCGGGAGTTTTTCTGGGAGGAGTTCTTATGATGAGGACAGGATGGAAAGCAGGAAATCATTTTCAGTATATTTTTCAGAAAGATATTTCCTGGATCAGCGGTATCTGTTTGATTGTCCTGGGGGTGGGAACTTTATGTAAACTGTAAAAAATACTTGCATTTTCGGGGGTTTTGCGGTATCTTAGTAACAGTTTTAAAAAAATTGTAAAAGAGGAAGGAGCCGGAGTATGGGCGAATATACCAATGTAACTGAGATATTTGGAGAAGATGTATTTAATGATTCCGTGATGCAGCAGCGTCTTCCCAAAAAAGTCTATAAGGAACTGAAGCAGACAATACTGGAGGGCAAGGAGCTGTCTCTGGAGGTGGCTGATGTGATCGCTCATGAGATGAAAGAGTGGGCTATTGAGAAAGGCGCTACTCACTATACTCATTGGTTCCAGCCTCTTACCGGTGTTACAGCAGAAAAGCATGACGCCTTTATCACTGCGCCACTGCCAAGCGGCAAGGTACTTATGAGCTTTTCCGGCAAGGAACTTATCAAGGGAGAGCCGGATGCATCTTCTTTCCCTTCAGGCGGGCTGAGAGCGACTTTTGAGGCCAGAGGCTATACTGCCTGGGACTGCACCTCTCCTGCGTTTGTCAGACATGATGCGGCTGGTGCTACCTTGTGTATTCCTACGGCTTTCTGCTCTTATACAGGTGAAGCCCTGGACCAGAAGACCCCTCTTCTTCGCTCTATGCAGGCGGTAGGGACTCAGGCCCTTCGACTGGTGCGGCTTTTCGGAGATACAACAGCCAAAAGAGTGATACCTTCCGTAGGTGCTGAACAGGAATATTTCCTGGTAAGTGAAAAGATGTTCAGCAAGAGAAAAGACCTGGTATTTACAGGGAGAACTCTCTTTGGCGCTATGCCTCCGAAGGGGCAGGAAATGGATGACCATTATCTTGGAACCATCCGCCAGAGAGTTTCTGCCTATATGAAACATGTTAACGAGGAGTTGTGGAAACTGGGCGTTACTGCAAAGACCCAGCACAATGAAGTAGCCCCTGCCCAGCATGAGCTGGCGCCTATCTTTGCTGAGGCCAATGTGGAAGTAGATCATAATCAGATTATCATGCAGACCCTGAAAAGAGTTGCTTCTCAGCACGGAATGAAGTGCCTTCTCCATGAAAAACCGTTTGCAGGAGTGAATGGATCAGGGAAGCATAACAACTGGTCCTTGACTACAGATACAGGTGTAAATCTTTTGGATCCGGGATACACGCCTCATGAAAATATTCAGTTCCTTCTTATTTTAAGCTGTGTGCTGAAAGCAGTAGACAGACATGCGGATCTTTTGAGAGAATCTGCCTCTGATGTAGGAAATGACCATCGTCTGGGGGCCAACGAGGCACCTCCGGCAATTGTATCAGTTTTCCTGGGGGACCAGCTTACAGATGTTATGACTCAGCTGATCACCACAGGTATGGCAGATCACAGTATTGAAAGCGAAAAACTGGAAACCGGCGTAAAATCTATCCCTGAATTTATGCGGGATACGACAGACCGGAACAGAACCTCACCTTTTGCTTTTACCGGAAACAAATTTGAATTCCGTATGGTTGGCTCCAGAGACTCCATAGCTCCTGCCAACGTAGTGCTGAACACTATTGTGGCAGAAGCCTTTAAAGAAGCCTGTGATGAGCTGGAAAAGGCAGAAGACTTCAGCCTGGCAGTTCATGACCTGATCAAGAAAAACTTTACAGAGCACCAGAGGATCGTATTTAACGGAAACGGCTATTCCCAGGAATGGGTGGAAGAAGCTGAGAGAAGAGGCCTTCCAAATCTGACATGTATGGTGGAAGCAGTAGATACCCTGACCTCTGAAAAGGCAGTAGAGCTTTTTGAAAAGTTTGGCGTATTTACAAAGGCGGAGCTGGAGTCCAGACAGGAGATTAAATATGAGACCTATTCAAAGGCTATCAATATTGAAGCAAAGACTATGCTGGATATCGCCGGCAAGCAGATCATTCCGGCAGTGATTAAATATACAAAAAATCTGGCAGATTCTATCAATGCCATTGTGTCCGCAGGAGTGCTGGATGTAGACGTACAGACAGAACTTTTACAGCTGACTTCCCAGCTCCTGAAAGAGACAAAGGAGGCCATGGAAAATCTTAAAACCGTATCAGAGAAGGCCCATGATATGGAAGACGGCAGAGATAAGGCATATTTCTACCGCCGTCAGGTGATACCGGCGATGGACGCTTTGAGGAAGCCGGTTGATGAACTGGAAATGATCGTAGATAAAGAGATTTGGCCGATGCCGTCCTACGGAGATCTGTTATTTGAAGTATAAACAGCGAAAAAAATCCGGGGCTGTCGCATGAAACAAGAGAACTGTTCCTTGCGGCGGCCTTGGTTCTGTTATAGGCAATAGAAGAGGTCAGGAGAGGAAAGAAATGGATCATACATTAGATTTTTTAAGAGAACAGCAGGTGGATGAGGGGCTTATTCAAGAGGTGGAGGCATTCAGAAGCTGCTATCCGGTGGCAGAGGAAGAGAAAAACAGAGTTTCCAAGCCGGATATGCCCTTCTACGGAAGAGAAGTGTTGGAAATGGGGATAGCCGGGGTGCTCCAGGGAGAGAATCTTCTTCTTACAGGGGCCAAGGCCACGGGAAAGAATGTTCTGGCAGAAAACCTGGCATGGATCTTCGGAAGGCCGGTTTATAATGTGTCTTTTCATGTAAATACAAACAGCGGAGACCTGATCGGTACAGACACTTTTGTAGATAATCAGGTACAGCTTCGGAAGGGAAGCATATACCGCTGTGCCCAGTACGGAGGATTCGGGATCCTGGATGAGATCAATATGGCAAAAAATGATGCGGTTTCTGTCCTTCATGCGGCGCTGGACTACAGAAGATGTATTGATGTGCCGGGATACGACAGGATCGATATGCATGAGGCTGCACGTTTTATTGCTACAATGAATTACGGCTATGCGGGCACCAAAGAGCTGAACGAAGCGCTTGTGTCCCGGTTTCTGGTCATTGATATGCCGGCCCAGGATGAAGAGACTCTGGAATTTATCTTAAAAAGAAAATTTCCCAAGATCAAGGACAATGCGCTGAAGCAATGGATCGGCCTTTTTATGGATCTGCAGTTAAAAGCATATAACAGTGAGATCACTACTAAAGCTCTGGACCTTCGTGGAGTGATCGGCGCTCTGAAAACTGTAGAAAAAGGTTTAAAACCGGCTCTTGCGGTAAAAATGGGGGTAGTAAATAAATGTTTTGATATCTTTGAAAAGGACATCGTCCAGGATGTGGTGATGACCAGAATACCAGAATCCTGGACAGCAGGAGATGTATTTGAAGAGCAGAGGTAGTTATGGACGAATTTCAGCTGGAACTGGAAAATCGAATAAAAAATCTTATGTGGACAGTCAGCGGGGATTATGGCCTGGAATTTAAACCGGATCTTCAGGCTTTTGCCCGCTCTAAATATATTGCCCTGTATGACGGAATCAAGCAGGGGGCTTTTGCAAAATTTTTTAACAGGGAAGAATACTCTCTTTATCTGGTGAAAAAGATTTACCTCCATGCTATGGAAGCGCCGCTGATGAACCTGGCTCAGCTCTGTATTGAATTTGCGGTTTCCGGGAAAATTATGAAGGAGAGAGAGGGTGTGTCTTCCATAAGAAAAAAAGCCTGCGAAGATGTGCTGGAGAAGGATTTTAATCATCTTCAGGAAAACGCAGCGGGAAGACTGAAAATTTCTCTCTTTAAAGAGATTCTCAGCGGCTTTGAACCGGCTCCTGCAAGACAGCGGAGATGGATGGATATGGCAGAAAGTCTGGATCAGGCGGAAAACACCATGGACATTATAAAGGTTACGGATCAGCTTTACAATGAGGTGGTAGATCCTTATTTTGAGCGCCAGCATGGAAATTTGGAAAAAGTTCTGGCAGTGACTTTGGAAGAACTGGCGGAATTTTCCTGGCAGGATTATCTGGATGAGGAGGCTCTAAATGGAAGCCTGGAGACATATCTGGATAAGGTGTCGGAAAATATGACCAGTCTGGACCAGATGGGACCGGAGGAAAATCAGGGAGAAAAAGATCCGGAAGAACAGAAAAAGAGAGTTCTGGTGGTGGATGAAAAGGCTCTTCAGAAGATGTATTCTTATGTGGAGCGAAATTATGGAAAGACATTTCTGAAGGAATCCGAGGAGAAACGTCTGAACTACCTGCTGTGCAGGGGGATCCATGGAGACTGCAGCCTGTATTTTACAAAGGGGATACTGAAAGGGCCTGTGCTGAGAAACTATCAGTATGAGTATGCCAGAAAACAGAAGGATAAAAATCTTTACGAGTATTATGATAATCACCGCCTAGTGAAAAACAACATTCGGATCCTGACGGAAATGTTGAAGAAGACCCTTGTTATGCGGGATGAATCTGAAGAGGCTCTGTCTGACCGTGGAATCGTGATCCCCTCCAGACTCTGGAGGATCGGCAGGACGAAGGACGCTAAGGTGTTTAAAAGAGAACTCCATGCGGAGGATTCCAGTTTTGTAGTGGATGTGCTGATAGATGCCAGCGGATCTCAGAGGAGCCGGCAGGGACAGGTGGCTATTCAGGCTTATATATTAAGCGAAGCATTAAGTAATGTGGAGATCCCTCACCGGGTGATGAGCTTTTGTACTTTCTGGGATTATACGATTCTCCACCAGTTCCGGGAGTATGATTCAGACCGAAAGGAAAATGCAAATATTTTTGAATATATCACTTCCTCTAATAACCGGGATGGCCTTGCCATCAAGGCCGCAGGCCATGGACTGCTGGCAAGGGATGAGGAGCATAAGATTCTGATCGTGCTTAGTGACGGAAGACCGTATGATGTGATTCTGAACAGGCCTAACGCCAGAAATCCTCAGCCATATCATGGAAAGTATGCAGTTCAGGATACGGGATTTGAGGTGCGGAAGCTGCGGAATCAGGGAGTTTGTGTTCTGGGGGTATTTGCCGGAGAAGAGAAGGATCTGGCGGCGGAGAAGAAAATATTCGGGAAAGACTTTGCCTATATCCGAAATATATCCGGATTTTCACCGGTAGTAGGCCGTTATTTGATGAAGCAGCTGGAGAAAGATATTTGATGGAGCTGAACTATGAATGAAAAAATCGAGATTATGGGGATTTCCCTGGATACCTGCTCTGTGGAAGAGATCATTGAGAGTATAAATGTCCACTGGCACCAGGAAGAATCCCTGTCCACTTACGGAACCCTTACCATGAAGCTGTTCATGGAAGCTCAGAAAGACCCGGAACTGAAAGAATATATCCAGATGCTGGATAAGGCGGTGCCTGACGACCCGGAGGTAATGTGGGCGGCAGGACTTCATGACGGGAAGATAGAGGAAGAAATTTCCCGCCATGACTTTGCAGGGACCCTTTTCTGGATGCTGTCCCAGTACAGAAATCATATTTTTATTCTGGGAGAGACGCCGGAAGATGCAGAGGAAATGTTTCAGTATTTAGGGGAAAAATATCCGGACATTGTTGTAGTGGGGAGAGACTGCCTGCTGACTGGAGAGACTGATCAGGTGGACCGGGTGATCAACGAGATCAACGGGGTCAGTCCTCAGGCGGTACTGAGTTGTTCCAGAACTTATGAACTGGAAAAATTTGTGAAAAAGAACAGGAAAATGATCAATTCCAGAGTCTGGTTCAGTCTTGGAAACTGTCAGGAGATCTGGAAAGGTCCCGGCCTTAAGCCCGCCTGGCTGGGAAAAATCATGGAGAAAAACATCTTTAAAAAAATGGTTTCCAGTTATAAAGAAGAAAAGAAGGAAATATGAACAAATTGTTACAAATGAAAAAAATATGTAATAATTTAAGATTTTCTCTTTATTTTTTCGAGATTATGTATTAGTATATATAGTAGGGTTTTTTATATTATGGGATACAAATTAATAAAACTATATGATGAAAGAGGGAGACAAAATGATTTCAAACCAGATACTTCAGAATACTCTGGATGGACTGAAGGGAATATCCAGAACGGACTTTTGCGTAACCGACATGGAGGGTAAAGTACTGGCCACCACTTTCGCAGAAAGTGTATGCGGCGAGGAGGAAGTTGTGGCGTTTGCTAATTCTCCGGCAGACAGCCAGGTAGTGAGAAACAATCTGTATTTTAAGATCTATGATGATCATCAGCTGGAATACATATTGATCCTGGACAGCCAGGCAGATGATGCCTATACATTGGGAAAGCTTGTGGCTTTTCAGATCCAGGGACTGCTGACAGCCTATAAAGAGAGGTTTAATAAAGATAATTTTATCAAAAACCTTCTTCTGGATAATCTGCTGCTGGTGGATATCCAGAATCGGGCGAAAAAGCTCCATATCGAAATGGATGTCCGCAGAGTGGTTTATATTCTTGAGACAAGCCAGGAGAAAGATTATGGTTCCCTGGAAAATATCAAGAACCTTCTGGGAGGAAAATCCGGAGATTTTGTTACTGCCGTAGACGAGAAGAGTGTGATCATTGTAAAGGAACTGGCCCCTTCCGATGATTATGCTCAGCTGGAGAAAACGGCGTATACCATTTTGTCAACACTGGGAGTGGAAAAAGACGGAAAGACTCATATTGCCTATGGAACCATCGTGAGAGATCTTAAAGAGGTTTCACGTTCCTACAAGGAAGCCAGGATGGCTCTGGATGTAGGTAAGATCTTTTTTGGAGAGAAAGAGGTCATCGCTTACAGTTCTCTGGGGATCGGACGTCTGATCTATCAGCTCCCTATTCCTCTGTGCAAAATGTTTATCCGGGAAATTTTTGACGGAAAATCTCCCGATGATTTTGACGAGGAGACACTGACTACCATTAATAAGTTCTTTGAAAACAGCCTGAATGTTTCAGAAACTTCCAGACAGCTTTATATACACAGAAATACTCTGGTCTACAGACTGGATAAGCTGCAGAAGAGCACAGGTCTGGATCTGAGAGTTTTCGAGGATGCCATTACATTCAAGATCGCTTTGATGGTAGTGAAATACATGAAATACATGGAAACGCTTGATTACTAAAGAGAGGGGAATGCCTCTCGATAGGAAAACAGGAGGTTATTATGATTGATTTAGTAGACGTGAGTAAGTCATACAGCAAAGGCCAGCCGGCCATTGACCATATGAATCTTCACGTAGAGAAGGGTGAATTTGTGTTCGTAGTGGGAAACAGCGGTTCCGGAAAGTCTACGCTGATTAAGCTGCTTTTAAAAGAGCTGGATCCTACAAGCGGAACAATTACTGTAAACGGCCAGCAGCTGAATAAGCTGAGACGGAGAAAAGTGGCAAAATACCGCAGGGGAGTAGGTGTTGTATTCCAGGATTTCCGTCTTTTAAAAGACAGAAATGTTTACGAAAACGTGGCCTTTGCACAAAGGGTTATTGAACGCCCTACCCGCATTATCCGAAAAAGAGTTCCTGAAGTATTGACACTGGTGGGTCTGGCAGAGAAGTACAAGTCCAAACCGGATCAGCTCTCAGGAGGCGAACAGCAGAGAGTTGCCCTTGCCAGAGCTCTGGTAAACAGACCCAATATCCTGCTGGCTGACGAGCCTACAGGAAACCTGGATCCGAAAAACTCCTTTGAGATCATGAAGCTTTTGGAGGAGATCAATGAGAGAGGAACCACTGTCCTTGTAGTTACTCACAACAGAGAAATCGTCAACGCTTTCAGAAAACGTGTGATCACCATGAAAAAAGGTGTGATTGTCAGCGACGAACAGGAAGGGGAATATCGGAATGCGAATTAGTACCATTGCATACATATTTAAACAGGGATTTAAAAATATCTGGCGTAACCTGCGGTTCTCCCTGGCATCTATTTCTACTATGGCTGCCTGTATCTTCCTCTTCGGTCTGTTTCTGGCGCTGGTCATGAACTTTAATTATATTGTTCGTTCTGCAGAGGAAGGGATTGCCGTTCTGGTATATTTTGATGAAGATATTACCCAGGATCAGATCGACGAGATCGGCAGACAGATAGATGCCCGCCCTGAGGTAGCAAGGATGGACTATATATCTGCAGATGAGGCCTGGGAAGCATACAGCGAGGTCTATCTGGGTGAAGACAATGATGAACTGGCAGAAGGTTTTATGCAGGATAATCCTCTGGCTAACTCTTCCAGATTTGACGTATACCTGGATAATGTAGAAGGTCAGGAAGATTTGGTAAATTTCATTGAAGGTCTGGATGGCGTGCGAAGAGTGGAGCAGTCTGAGGCAGCAGCAGATGTCCTTTCCACCTTTAACCGGCTGATCGGATATGTGTCTATCGTTATTGTGCTGATCCTTTTGATCGTTGCTCTTTTCCTTATCCGGAATACCATTACCATGGGCATTTCTGTACGTCAGGAAGAAATCGGGATCATGAAGCTGATCGGTGCCACCGACTTCTTTGTAAGAGCTCCATTTGTAATTGAGGGAATCCTTCTGGGAGCCATAGGCGCAGCCATTCCGATCTGCATCTTATACTTTTTGTATAACAGGATTATTACTTACATAGTCGAGAGATTCCAGAATATCGGAAACTTTCTTCAGTTCCTGCCTGTATCGGATGTCTTCCAGTATCTGGTTCCTGTGGGACTGGGACTTGGAATCGGTATCGGCCTTATAGGAAGTATTTTCTCAGTGAGAAAGCACCTTAGAGTATAAAGAGGTTTTTTAAAAGTAAAGAACGAAAGAACAGGTTAGCAAAGCTGGCAGGACACACAGAGGCTGTGGGTCTTGCCAGTATTAATGTAAGCAGAAAAGAAGATCGGAGGAAGAGACATGGAGCAGGGCAAATTCAGAAAAGGCTTTATAGTGGGAATGGTATGCACCCTGATCATCGGAGGCGGAGGTCTGAAAATTTATGATATAGTACAGTCCAATGAGCGAAATCAGGGAGCGGTAACAGACAGTTTTGTACAGAAAGCAAAGTATATTGAAAACACAGTGAAAGAGAGCTATACAGGTGATGTTGATGACGAAGAAATGGAAGAATACATGTACAAAGGCATGATGGCCAGTCTGGGAGATCCTTATTCTGCTTACTATACCAGTGAAGAATATGAAGAGCTGACCACCGAGACTACCGGATCTTATGAAGGGATCGGGGTGGTCATGCAGCAGGATGCGGATACAGGAGAAGTCAAGGTGGTACGGTGTTATGAAGGGGCTCCCGGAGCAGAAGCCGGGCTGCAGCCGGAGGATGTGCTGATCCAGGTGAATGGAGAATCTGTTTCCGGAATGGAACTGTCAGAGGTGGTGGATAAGGTAAAGAGCTCTCAGGATACGGCTCATCTTACCATAGCAAGAGAAGGGGAAAGCGAATACCTGGAAATAGATATACCGCTGGAGGAAGTAAATATCCCTGTGGTAGAACATGAGATGCTGGATGACCAGATCGGATATATTGCTTTGTACGAATTTACAGAGCAGACGGAACCACAGTATCAGGAGGCTTTTGAGGATCTGGAAAACCAGGGAATGGAGAGGCTGATCATTGATGTGAGAAATAATCCGGGAGGGCTTCTCACATCGGTATGTGATATTCTGGAAGATATCCTTCCGGAGGGGCTGATCGTGTATACAGAAGATAAGGATGGCAACCGGGAGGAATATACCTGCAGCGGGGAAAATGAGCTGAAAATCCCCCTGGCTGTACTGGTCAACGGAAACAGCGCCAGCGCCTCAGAAATTTTTGCAGGAGCTATCCAGGACTATGGGACCGGCACCATCGTGGGGACCACAACATTTGGAAAGGGAATTGTCCAGAGTCTGATCCCATTTACAGATGGCAGTGCGATCAAAACTACCACAGCGAAATACTATACTCCCAGCGGCAGATGTATCCATGGTACGGGAATTGAACCGGATGTGGTGGCAGAACTAGATGAAGGTCTGGAACAGGAGACATCTATTCCCCATGAAGAAGACAATCAGCTCCAGAAAGCGATCGAGGTAGTGAAAGGAAACTGAAAATTAAAAAGGAAATCTAAAAAAGGCAGAGGCTGCATGTATAAAATGACGGTCTCTGCCTTTTCTCAGACACTTTTTCGACATGCCTGTGATAAAACATTAGCAAACAAAAGTCTATAAAATATAACAAAGGGGGTATTGTATGACAATTATAGACAATATTGTTGTGATTTTATGTTTTGCGGGAATTCTGGGAGTAGGATATTACTTTTCTAAGACTTCTCAGGATATGGACAGCTTTTATAAAGCAAACCGCTCTCTTCCCTGGTCCCTGTGTGTGGGAACCCTGATGGCCTCCTGGTACGGCGGCGCAGGAGTGGTAGGTACAGTTGGATATGCCACCACCATGGGATTTTCGGCGTTCTTTATCTGGTCCATCGGAGCCCATGCCGTGAGATTTCCTCTGGCTTTGTGGATCGCACCCAGGATCTCAGTTAAGGCAAAGGCGACCATCCCGGATCTTCTTCGGGCGAATTATGGAAGAGCTGCGGCTGTTTTAGGAGCCATCGCTATTGTTGTTACCTGCCTTTCCATCGGGGAGATCGCAGCGGTAGGATATGTGGGAGAAGGTGCATGGCATGCCAATAAGTTTGTGGTTGCCGCTATTGTGGTTGCCGTTTCTATAGCAATTACCTGTATGGGCGGTCTTATGGGGGTTGCGGTTACGGATATGATCTTCTTCTTCCTTATGGTAACCTGTGTCTCCGCAGCGTTCCCGAACCTGTTTTTCTCTATGGGAGGATTTGATGGAATCAAAGAAGCCTTAAGCAGTCCGGCTCCGGAAATGCTTACGGCATTTGGCGGCACGCCCATCCCTCAGGCGGTTATTCTGATCGTTTTATGTATCAATATTTACAAGGATCCTACCTTCTATCAGAGATTCGCCTCTGCTAATTCACCGAAGACAGGAAAAAGAGCCATGCTGACATGCTTTTCTATCTGGCTTTCCTTTGACGTAGTCACTATAATGTGCGGTGTCCTGATCAGAGTACATGATGTGAACCTGGCTACTCAGCCGGAGGTAAGTTACATCTCTCTGATCGTAGGTAATCTGCCTGTTGTGGCAAAAGGACTTTTCATAGTGGGAATCCTGGGTGCAATCGTTTCTACCCTTGACAGCTACTACCTGATCGGAGGAGAGATCATTTCCAATGATATTATTTATATGCTCCGGGGAGACAGGCCCTTAAAGGATAAGACCAGCATCCGTATCACCAGGATCGCCAGTGTATGCTTCGGTATTATCGGAATGGTTACAGCTTTCCGGTTCGAAAGAGTGTACGATGCTTATCTCTTCCTGAGCAGTATCAGTATGACCTTGCTCTTCGTACCTATGATGGCCGCTCTGATGTATGACGGAAAGAAAACCAATGTGGCAGGTCTTTCCAGTATGATCGTAGGGGCTGTGGTATGGATCGTATTCCAATACATTTGCCCGATTACGATTTCTGGTATCCAGATCGATCCGGTTTTGATCGGACTGCCTCTGTCCTTGATCGCTTTCCTTATAGGAAACAGATATGGTACAGATCTCAACGCACAGAGAAGACTAAAAGGAATATAGGGAGGAAAATGAATGGATAATGAAAAGAAAAATATGCCGGAAGAAAAGCCGCAGTACGAAAAAGTAGAATGGTTTGGCGTTGACGGAGCCCTGGTGCTTTTGTTTATTGTTTTAGCCTGTATTTATGGATATGGAATGCTCAATGGTGTAGATTTTATTATCGGTATTATGGCGCCGGGAGTGGCGATTGTGTTTACCGTTGCTATTTTCCTGAAATATTGCACAGAAGTTTTCTCCTTCGCTACCGGCAAAAAAGGAAAGGAAAAAGAGACGAAGGAAAAAGAGGAAAAGAAGGATTAAAATGAAGATTGAATGTTTTCCTATTAAAATGAAAGAAGAAGAAGCTCTCAGGATTGCCCGGGGCGGGAAAAATCCTATTATGAGGGCGATGTTTGGAAAGAAAAAGATCAATCTTCGGATAATGTATCTGGAGAGCAGATACATTATCTATGAAATGACTTACCATGATAATTTTCTGATTCGGTCTTTGAAAAAGAAAAAAGAAGAGGATAAACAGAAAATCCGTGTCATGGTGGAGGCCACAACCTGCACCGCAGCCTATGTGGAGGATGAGATCGTCACTGAGGAAAAAGAGGTAGACGAGAACAGTATTCAGCCCACTTATTATGAGGACAAAAGGCTGCGGGACTGCGGTGCTATCATGGCAAAAAGAATGGTAAGGCGTCGTGTGGGAAGGAATCTGAGCATCCGGCCGCTGGAAGAAAGAAAAGTATACAGACCCTTTTATATTGCCATATATGGAGAGATGATAGAAGGGACAAAGGCCAGATATATGCCCATTGCCGCAGACGGAAACCTGGTGAGCAGGAATTTCTGAAGCAGAAGAGACCATATTCCCGAAAACGGGAGTATGGTCTTTTTAAAAACAGGAAAGGGAGGGATTTTTTGAAAGAAGAATATTTGAAAGCCATGGAAATCTGGGAGGTGCCGGAGGAATTTTACCAGGCCGCTGAACCTATGTACAGAGATTACGAGGTAAAACTGGCAGGGAAAATGGGAAAAGAGACTGTGCCCGGCGAGAAAATCTGCAGATGGCTTGAAGAGATGGAATATACAGACCGGGAAAAGCTTTTATGGGAAAGCTACAGCAGGAATGTGATGTCCAAAGATCAGGAAAATCCAGATTCTTATAAAATGACCACTTTTTATGACCGATACCCATACTTCGCTCAATATGAACCGGAAGCTTATGCAGAGTACTCTCAGGAAATGGTGAGAAAGCTCAATGACTGGGATCTGAAGGTATATATGGATATGGTGGCTGACAAAGCTCTGGCAATAGCCAGGGGAGAAAACGTTCCTATGCATCAGACTCAGTATCTTACACTGGAAGAGGCCATGGATATGATGGATACTTTTGGTGATGAGATCCTGATCCTTCCCTGTAACTGCAAAGCCATGGAGCGGTATAAGGACAAACCGGTGAACGTGTGCATCAACAAACTGGAGAAAGGTCCAAATACTCCCTATGACCGGGGACACGGGGAAATCTTCAGCAGAGAAGAAACGAAACAATGGATCAGAGAGGTCAACAAAAAAGGCCTTATGCAGTCTGGAGAAAATGGTTGTCTGTGCAGCTGTGACGGCGTATGCTGCTATCCGGTAAAAATGGCAAAAATACTGGGAACGAGACTTCGGTATCCTACTTCTCATTACGAGATCATATGGGATAAGGATAAATGTGTACAGTGCGGAAAGTGTGCAAAGATTTGCAATTTCGGAGCCTTTGTAAAAGAAGGGAAGAAAGTTACCTATGACGTGGAAAAATGCTGGGGCTGTACCATCTGTGCCCCAAACTGTCCAAAAGGCGCCATAACATTAAAGAAACGGAGGAAAAACTATGATTCTTAGAAAAATCAGTCGTTCAGAGTTGGAAACAATCCATGAAAAGACTTTGTACCTTTATGAACATGTAGGGGTGGATTTTGAACATCCGGAGCTTTTGGAACTGTTTAAAAAGAAAGGGATCCGGGTTCAGGGAAACCGGGTATTCTTTTCCAAAAAAGATGTGGATGAGGCAGTCTCCACACTCCAGCCTAGTTTTACTTTGAAAACTCCTTTTGAAGAACTGAAGATCGGAGAAGGGGGGCAGGCCATCTGCTCTGCTTCCGGACCCAGAAAAATCCTGGAAAACGGTATAGCACGTGCAGCCACTCCGGAGGACTATGTAAAGATCCGGAAGCTGGATGCCTCCAGTCCTATGATCAATCTGTCCAGTTCTCCCCTTACCTATGTGAAAGAATTTCCCCAGGACAGAAGCGAAGTGATAAAAGGAGCCCTGACTCTGAAATACTCTACCCATCCGGTGATCATGTCCTGTTTTGGAAAAAAAGATGCTGAGGAGACCATTGCTCTTGCAAGAGATTTCTATGACACAGACGAAGGCTATTATACCATTGGAGTGGGAAATGTGATCTCCCCTCTTCGATATGCTAAAGAGGATGTGGAAGCACATCTGGCTTATGCTAAGAGAAATCTTCCGGTAGTGATCGCATGCTGCTCAATTCCGGGAATGACCAGCCCTATTACTATTGGAGGGACCATTGTGCAGAATAATGCGGAGGTAATGGCCGGAATCATCATGACACAGATCGTAAATCCTGGTACGCCTGTAATTTATGGAAATACCACCTATGTGTCAAATATGAGAACTGCAAGTCCGGTTTCCTGGGGCTGCGAGGAGGCTTTGTTCATTCAGTATGCAAAGGCTATGGCGGATTTCTATGGACTGCCCTGCCGTACAGGCGGATCCCTTTCCGTGGCAAAAGAGCTGGATTTCCAGAATGGTGCAGAGACAGCCATGTCCCTGATGACCAGCCTGGATGTGAAGGCTGACTTTATCTTCCATTCTTTCGGAGAGATGGATGGACTGAATGTATTCAGTTATGAAAAATATGTTCTGGACGAGCAGGTAATGGAAGCCAGAAAAGCTGCAGAGAGCATTGATATCTTCTCAGAAGAAGATATGAGTCTGGAATCTATCGAAGAAGAAGGACCGGGAGGAAACTTCCTTCTTGAAGAAGAGACCATGGAGAGATACCGGGAGGAAATCTATTATCCGGAACTTTACAATATTGAAAATTATGACCAGTGGGAGCGGGAAGGAAAGATTTCCGTAGAAGAAAAAGCCAGAAAGAAAGTGGAGGAACGTCTGGCCCAGTATGAACCGCCTCAGTATACAGAAAAGCAGAAAAAAGTTCTGGAAGAGGCTCTGAAAGGTTTCGAAAATTTATAAAAGGAGAGATTATGAAGAGCAAAGAAATTGAGAAAGTAACACTGGGCGGAAAACTGACTATTGAAGAATTTGTGGCCGTAGCCAGATATAAGGCTAAGGTGGAATTTTCAGAAGAATATAAAGACCGGGTGGTGTGCTCCAGAAAGATCATTGAAAAATGCGTGGAAGAGCAGAAAGTGGTATATGGCACTACCACAGGCTTCGGTGCTTTAGTAACCCAGAATATCAGTAAAGACCAGGCGGAAATTCTCCAGAAAAATATTATCATAACCCACTCCACTTCGGTAGGGGAGCCTTTTTCTGAAGAAGTTGTGAGAGCCATCATTCTTATGGTGTTGCAGAGCCTGGGAATGGGCGTAAGCGGTGTGCGGCTGGAACTTTTAGAACAGTACAGAGAATTTTTAAATAAAAATCTGATCCCTTACGTGCCCAGAGAAGGATCTGTAGGATATCTCTGTGCAGAAGCTCACACGGCGTCAGTTTTGCTGGGGGAAGGAAAAGCCTATTATGAGGGGCAGCTTTATGACAGTAAAACAGCCCTTGAAAAGGCAGGGATGAAGCCTTTCACCCTTAGTTATAAAGAAGGACTGGCCCTTACAAACGGGGTTACATCTCCGGCAGCTATGGCGGCCCTGGCAATTTACGATATGAGGAAAGCCATAGACAGTGCTGATATAATTGCGGCTATATCTTTTGAGGGGCTTCATGGCCTGTTAAAAGCATATGACGATCAGGTACTCGCCTGCCGTCCCTTTAAGGAGATTAGGGAAACTGCCCATAAGATAAAAGACATACTGAAAGATTCCCAGGTGGTAAAAGCCGCAGAGGGCAGCCATGTTCAGGACTCCCTTTCTCTCCGGTGCATTCCCCAGCTCCACGGAGCCGTGAAGAAGACTGTGGATGACGCCTGGAAGGCAGTAGAGATCGAGATCAACGGCTGCGGGGATAATCCTATCGTGGTGGGAACAGAAGAGGATTTTGATGTTTTTTCAAACGGAAATCCGGACAGCGCATATATGGGACTGGAGATGGATTCTGCGTGCATCGCAGCAGGAGCTGCAGCAAAAATGTCAGAGAGGAGAAATGTCCGTTTCCTGGACGAAAGACTTTCAGGTTATCCTGCCTTTCTTGTGAAGAACCCGGGACTGAATTCCGGACTTATGATCCCACAGTATACGCAGGCTGGTCTGATGAATGATATGAAGATCCTGGCACATCCGGCTTCTGTAGACAGCATTACCACCAGCGGCAATCAGGAGGATTATGTGGCAATGGGCTACAATGCCTGCAAAAAAGCCCTTCAATGTGTGGAAAAGCTGGAATATATACTAGCCATCGAACTGTTTTCTGCCTATCAGGCTCAGCAGTTTATTGATGACAAACTGAAGCGGGGAGAGGGAAGCCAAAAGGTGCTGGATTATCTGAAAGACCGGATTCCGGTTATGGAAGAGGATATGTATAGTTATCCCTATCTGGAAGCTCTGAGGACAGAAATCCATACAGGAGCGATCATAGACTGTCTGGAAGAGAAAAATTAAAAAGGAGGAAGACAGTATGGTGCATCTTACACCCGAAGAACAGGAGATGCTGGACGGCAGACATGGGAAACTGAAACAGGTGGCGATGGAGAACATCCTGCGATATGCCCAGGTGCTTGGAGCCTCTAAGTTATGCCGGGTTACCAAGGCCACCGTATTCTGCGGAGCCCACAATTATCTGGAAGTATGTAAAAGCGAAGATTTCCATGAGGTTTTCAGTAAAATGAATCTGGCCAGAGACGAGAGGATCCCCTTTGACTGTGTGGACAAAAACTGCTATGTTCAGTCCTGCGTGGCGGCCAGCGATCAGTTTGAATATGAGATTTTTGATCAGCCTAAAGAAGTATTTGATAAAAACAGTTATTATCTGGAAGAAAGCAGAAAGGCGGGGGTTATCATTGCCGGCTCCTGCTCCCCCTACCTGATGGGCTGGATTCCGGTGAAAGGAGAGCATTTTGTCACTACAGAATCCGGCGTGACTATTCTGGGGAATTCTCTCTGGGGAGCCTGCTGCAATTCAGACGGGATTGAGGCAGCTTTCTGGTCAGCTATCTGCGGAAGGACTCCTTACTGGGGATACCATGTGAAAGAAAATAGATATGGAACCCATCTTTTCCATATAAAGGCCCATCTCCATTCTTCCATGGACTGGGAAGTGCTGGGAAAGGCAATGGGAAAAAGACTTCCCCTCACCGGCTGTACGCCAGTGATCGAAGGAAATTTTGAGGGGGTAGACTTTGTTAAGCTGAAAAGCTTTTTTACAGCTTTGGCCATCACCACCAACTGCAGAATGTGCCACATAGTAGGGGTCACTCCTGAGGCGAATACTCTGGAAGAGGCTTTTATGGGGCATGAGATCCTGGGGGAGGATACTATAGAGGACGAAGATATTGCAAAGGCCTATGAAGATCTTTGCGAGAAAGAAGAGGGAAGCGTAGATCTGGTAAGTCTGGGCTGTCCCCACTATGATATCCACCAGATCCAGGAAGTGGCCGAATACATGAAGGGAAAGAAGGTTCATCCGGGAACACGGTTTATGGTGTGGACTGTATACCCTGTGAAGGCTATGGCAGATCTGAATGGCTATACCAAAATTATAGAAGAAGCGGGAGGAACTATACAGACCAGTACTTGTCCTGTGACCATTGGAGATTGTTTCCTGAAAAATTATCCGGGGCAGGTGTATGACAGCTTGAAACAATCCGGCAGTGTCCGGTCTGATGGTTCTGCACAGAGGGTATATTACACAGACAAGTATCATTGCATGGATGCGGCAGTGTCCGGACGGTGGAGGGAGGAATACCGATGGAAGAAAAAATTCTGAGAGGCAGAGGCGTCATTCCCGGAATCGTAGAAGGAAAAGCCATTGTTTGTCCAGGGAGTATTACCGGATGGGGCGGCATTGATCCTGAAACCGGAGTGATCAAGGATTATGAAAACAGTAATAAAGGAATGACTATTAAAGATTCTATCCTGATCATGCCAGGGAGCAAAGGTTCCAATGGATGGTCCTGCTACTTTGGGGCGGCAAGAGCAGCAGGCTGTGCGCCAAAGGGCTGGGCCTTTACCAGGATCGACAGCAGCGCAGGAGTGGCCAGTGCAGTAATGCAGATTCCTACGGTTGTAGACTTTCCCCTTGACGAGGATCCTTGCAAGGAAATCAAGACTGGGGACTATGTAAGACTGGATGGGGAGAAAGGAACTCTGGAAATCCTTCGCAGAGCCTGATTCCGGGCGAAAAATAACGAAAGGACGGATCTGAGATGATTGTAAAAAAGGTGCAGGATCAGGAGATCCGGATGATACATGAAAAGTCTTTAGAAATACTGGAAAAAGTGGGAGTGAATTTTGAAAACAGGGAAATTCTGGATTTTTTTCAGAAAGCTGGGATAAGGACTCAGGGCAACAGAGTATTTTTTACCAGGGATCAGGTGGAAAATGCCAGAAAAACCCTGAAGCCATCCTTTGTACTGGAAACTCCTTTTGCCAGTTTAAAGATCGGAGACGGAGGAAGAGCGGTGGCTACTGCTTCAGGGGCCATGGCTATTTTAAAGAATGGAAAGATTCAGACTCCTGTTATGGAGGATTATATTAATCTGAAAAAGATGGATGAGGTCAGCGGCATGGTGAATCTGGGCTGTGTGCCCGGAATCTATGCTGCAGACCTTATGGCAGGAGAGACGGAACTCCTGAAAACCGCTCTCAGTCTCCGATATTCCAAAATGCCCTTTATCGCTTCCTGTGAGACCGGACACAGCGCTGCCATGTCCATAGAATTTATGAAGGATTTTTATCAGGATACCGGTGAATACTATACCCTTGGAGTTGAGAATATCAGCTCACCCCTCCGCTACAGCCGGGAAGATGTGGCGGCAATCCTGGCATACATAAAGAGAAGCCAGCCGGTATGTATTACCTGCTGTTCTGCTCCGGGAATGACCAGTCCCATTACGGTAGCCGGAACTATTGTTCAGAATAATGCGGAGATTCTGGCGGGAATGGTTATGACCCAGATGGTAAATCCGGGAGTGCCGGTAGTTTACGGAAATGTGACTTACAGCTCAGACTTGCGAAAAGCAATACCTGTTTCCTGGGGCCCTGAGGTAGGAGTCTTTATCCAGTATGCGAAGGCTATGGCGGATTTCTATCAGGTGCCCTGCAGGGTAGGAGGCTCTCTTTCCGGAGCCAAACAACTGGACTGGCAGGATGGAGCTGAAACGGCCATTTCCCTGATGACCACATTGGACTGCAAAACGGATCTGATGTTTCAGGCTCTTGGCCAGATGGACTGCCTGACTGTATTCAGCTTTGAAAAATATCTGTTAGATGAGGAACTTCTGGAGGCCCGTCTGTCCGCAGAGGAGAAAAATTATATCACAGAAGAAAATATCCATATGGACATGATAGAGAGAGTAGGACCAGGCGGCTCCTATATGCTGGAGGATGAAACCCTGGAACTTTACAGGACAGAACTGTTTCATCCCAGGCTTTTTAATTGTGAGCGGTATCATGACTGGAAAAAGCAGGGAATGACTTCTGTGGTCAGCAAAGCTGATCAGGCGGTGAAAGAACGGCTGGAGGCCTACGAACAGCCGGTTTATGATGAAAGAAGGGCCAGAATGCTGGAGGATGTCCTCACCGGCCTGAACCTGGATAATATCCCTGGGGCTTCTTGACAGAGCGGGAAGCCCGTGCTACATTTACTAGTACAGCGAGACATAATTTAATTACAGAATTCTTTATTTTTGCTGTACAGTATTTGCGAGGGACAGGTATGAATTATATGAAAAAGATAAAAAGACAAGAATTGTACTCCATACCTAACTGTATGGGGTACTTTCGCATTTTATTGATACCTTTATTTTGTTTCCTTTATCTCAACGCAGAGGACAGAGGCGATTATTATCTGGCAGCAGGAGTGATCCTGCTGTCTTATATCACAGACTTTCTGGACGGACAGGTGGCAAGAAGGTTTCATATGATCACAGAATTCGGCAAGTTTCTGGACCCGGTGGCAGATAAACTGACTCACGGTGCCATTGCCCTGTGCCTGGCTTTCCGGTATGAAGCCATGAGATATCTGTTTGCCCTTATGGTCCTCAAAGAAGGATTCATGGCAGTTATGGGCCTGATTAATCTTCGTCACGGCCGGAAACTGGACGGGGCAAAGTGGTTTGGGAAATTCTGTACGGGAGCTCTGTTTATCCTTCTTATCCTCCTGGTCATCTGGCCGGAAATGCCTCTGGCCTGGGCAAATGGACTGATCGGTATCGTGACTGTGATCATGGTTCTCACCCTGTGCCTGTATATACCGGAATTTTATAAGATGATCAGATCCTGGGACAGAAAGCAGGTGGAAAAATGATTTCACAGTATATAATCTATTTTCTCCTAGCCTATCTGACAGGGGGAATCATGTTCGGGGCCCTGATCCCGAAGATTTTCTGCGGTCTGGATATCCGTAAGATTAGTGAGGATGGGAATCCGGGGACAGCTAATGTTTTCCTTCATGCAGGGCCTTTCTGGGGAATCCTGGTTCTTGTCTGCGATCTTCTGAAAGGGTTTCTTCCGGTCCACCTGGCTGCCGACAGCCTGGGAACCCAGGAAATGGGCTTTGCCCTGATCATGGCCGGCCCGGTTCTGGGCCATGCCTGCCCCCTGTTGGGAGGAAAAGCAAAAGGGGGTAAAGGGATTGCTGTAAGTTTTGGCATTCTGGCAGGCTTGTATCCTTTTTTGCACAGTCTGGAACTGCTGATTTTCTGGTATCTCCTTTTTTCTCTGGTGGTGATCGTCAATCCTCACAGTCTGAGGACTGCAGCCGCTTATCTATGCTGGCTGGCAAGCAGCATTCTTTGCAGAATCCATCCGGTGTTTGCGGCAGGTACCTTTCTGATTTCCGTTATTGTGATCGATAAACACAGAGAAGAGCTGCGCCATATGGAAAACAGGGAAATAAAATTTATATTCAGGAGAAGTTAGAAAATGAAGGTATTAATATTATCATGTAAAACAGGAGGAGGCCATGATGCTGCAGGAATGGCCCTGAAAGAAGAGCTGGAGTCCAGAGGCCATGAGGGCCTTCTGTTTGATTATCTGGTCCTGGCGGGACAGAAAGTATCAGAGACTGTAGGCGATGTGTATGTGAATACGGTGAAAAAGACGCCTCATGTATTTGGAGCGGTATACAGTCTGGGGATGACAGTCAGCAGACTTACCAGAAAATCCCCGGTATATTATGTAAACTCAAAAATGGCAAAATATCTGGGGCCCTATCTGGAAAAGGAAAAATTCGATGCCATTGTCATGCCCCATCTCTACCCGGCGGAAACCCTGACCTACATGAAAAGGAAAGGGGTTCCGCTGCCCCTTACTGTGGCAGTTATGACGGATTATACCTGTATTCCTTTCTGGGAAGAAACGGACTGTGATTATTATATCGTTCCTCACCAGGATCTTCTGGAAACCTGTGTGAAAAGAGGAATTCCCCGGGAAAAACTTCTCCCTTTCGGGATTCCTGTAAGCCGTAGATTCAGGCTGAAAGCAGATAAAGAAAAAGCGAGAGAATATCTGGGCTTTCCAAAAGACCGGAAAATGTTTCTCCTCATGGGTGGAAGTATGGGAGCAGGGGATCTGGAAAAGCTGACAGAAAGACTCTGGAAGGAAATCGGCGGATTAGAAGGGATTGCTGTGGTCTGCGGAAGCAATAAAAAGATTTTTCAGAAGCTGAAGAAAAAATATGAGGGAGAAAAGGATGTATTTATTATCGGAAAGACCAGGCAGATGGAACTGTATATGAAAGCCTGCGATATTATTTATACTAAGCCGGGAGGCCTGACTTCTACAGAAGCAGCAGTATCCCGGATCCCTATTGTCCATACAGCCCCCATTCCCGGCTGCGAAAGCGCAAACCGGAGATTTTTTGTCAGCCATAAGATGTCCATAGCCCCACGGTCCGTAGAGGAACAGGTAGAGGAGGGAATCCGGCTGCTGGAATCTCCGGAGCAGATCCAGGCCATGAAAGAGGCTCAGAAAAGCAGTATTTCCGGCAGAGCTGCAGAAAAGATCACAGATTTCCTGGAAGAAGGATCAGACCATTGCGAAGAAAAGGGAAAAAGAATATAATAGAGGAAGCAGAATGTCCCTGTGATCAGACAAAGAGTCCGGAAAAGGCCATGCACCATACAGGGAGACAGGAGGAAAAGTAAAATGATAGCAGACAGTATGAAGAGTTTTGTGAAGAACAGTTCTGCCATCCGTGCTATGTTTGAGGAAGGCAAAAAGATGGCCCAGGAATACGGAGCAGAGAATGTATATGATTTCAGCTTGGGAAATCCAAATGTTCCCGCACCTGCAGAGGTAAAGGAAGCTATTATAAAGGAACTGGAGGATGACGATCCGGTTATGCTCCATGGCTATATGAGCAACAGCGGTTATGAAGATGTGAGAAAAGCAGTGGCAGATTCCCTTAATCAACGTTTTGGCACAGCTTTTCATGAGAATAACATTGTGATGACCGTAGGAGCGGCAGGGGGACTGAATGTGATCCTGAAAACCATCTTAAACCCTGGGGATCAGGTTTTGGCCATTGCTCCTTACTTTGGAGAATATAATTCTTATGTGGCAAACTATCAGGGAGAAGTGGTAGTAGTAAGCCCGGATACAGAAACCTTCCAGCCAAATCTGAAAGAGCTGGAAAAAAAGATCACCGGAAAGACAAAAGCAGTGATTGTCAATTCCCCCAATAATCCTACCGGCGTGGTATATTCTGAAGAAACGATAAAGGCCATGGCCGGGATCCTGGAAAAGAAAGAACAGGAATTCGGAACAGATATCTATCTGATCTCTGATGAGCCTTATCGGGAGCTGGCATATGATGGCGTGGAGGTGCCTTATCTCACCAAATACTATAAAGATACCATTGTAGGATACTCTTTCAGTAAATCCCTCTCTCTTCCGGGAGAACGGATCGGATATCTGGTGATCCCGGATGAGGCTGCAGATGCAGAAGATCTTCAGAATGGGGCAAATGTAGCTACCAGGATCCTGGGATTTGTAAATGCGCCTTCTCTTATGCAGCGGGCAGTAGCCAGATGCCTGGATGCAAAAGCAGATGTGCCCTATTATGACAGAAACCGGAACGCCTTGTATCAGGGCTTAAAGGATCTGGGATTCTCCTGTATCAAACCGGAGGGAGCTTTCTATCTTTTTGTAAAGTCTCCTGTAGAAGATGAGAAAGTGTTCTGTGAGGCAGCGAAGAAATATCATATCCTGATCGTGCCGGGATCTTCTTTCGCCTGCCCGGGATATGTGCGCATCGCTTACTGTGTGGCATATGAAACCATCCTGAACTCCATGCCGGGGTTTGAAAAACTGGCAGAGGAGTTTGGGTTGAGAAAATAACCAGTAAAAAGCAGTCCGTTTTGGGCTGCTTTTCTTATGGTGGAAAAAGATTTGAAATTTGTTATATTACTTGAAAAAAGAGAAATGCCCTGCAGGGGAGCTGCAGAGCATTTCGAGGGGAGTATAAATAATTAAATAAGGGGTTATAATGTAAAAAAAATTTTTTGAAGGGTAAATTCTTTTTACAACCCATATTATAATATAAAAGGAAAAAAAAAGCAATAATATTATTTTTTTCTTAAAAACTTATGCAATATTTATTTTTGAGTCTTCACATTAATAAAATAAATTTTTAACAATTTCCGGGAGAATATTTTCGGGACTTTATGAAATACTAGGATTGTAACAAAAATGTTCAACCAGGAGGTAAAGACAATGGCTAAGAATTATAGCAATGAAAGCAACAAGAACAGATCAGGAGCATCGAACACCAAGAATACATTTGTGGAGAACTGTGGATACCGTTCAGAAAACAACAGCAATAAAAATTCTCAGAACTCTGGCGGATCTAAAAATAAAAATTCCGCTTCCGGAAAAAACAGTTCTAAATCAGAATACGAATACTAATCTTCCAGCCAATCGGATAGGGAAGAGTCTTTCCCTATCCGCTACATAAGGGCTCTGGCATGCATATACTAAAAGAAAAAGGAGTATAATCACATGCAGAGCATCGACACGATTTCTGCACAGGAACTGGATTTTTATATAGGCAGACAGGATGCCATGATCATAGATTTGCGGGAGAGGGAAGCTTATGGAAAAAGCCATCTGAAAACCGCCGTTAATATTCCCTATGAGGATATTCAGGAATGCAGAAAGTTTTCTAAAAGAAAGCTTCTGGTGTTGTACTGTGAGAGAGGAAGCTCCAGTTTGTTTGCTGCCAGGGAACTAATGAAAATGGGATTCAGGGTAAAGTCAGTTGTAGGCGGGATCCGATGTTATCAAGGTTCTAACTTGTATTTTCCTTCCGGGCATAGTAGAATAAAAAATAAAATACCTGGCAGTTCCTAAACAGATCAGGACAGAAAATAAAGGAGAACAAAAGATATGAAATATATGTTTGCATCAGATATCCATGGCTCCGCATACTATTGTGAAAAAATGCTGGAGGCTTATCAGAAAGAGAAGGCAGACCGTCTGGTCCTGCTTGGCGACCTGCTGTATCACGGCCCAAGAAATGACCTTCCCAGAGATTATGCACCAAAGCAGGTTATCGCTATGCTTAATCAATGGAAGGAGCATCTCTACGTTGTGCGGGGAAACTGTGACGCAGAGGTGGACCAGATGGTTCTGCAGTTCCCTATTATGGCGGATTACTGTATCCTCATGGACGGCCAGCGGACAATTTACTGCAGCCATGGACATGTCTATAACGAAGAAAATCTTCCTCCAATGAAGAGCGGGGATATTTTCATCCATGGTCATACACATGTACTCCGGGCAGATAAGAGAGAGAATTATACGATTCTGAATCCGGGTTCTGTGTCTATCCCCAAAGAAGGAAATATTCCTACCTATGCTGTTCTGGAAAACGGACTTTTCAGTATCCGGGGATTTGAAGGAGAAGTGGTGAAGGAGTTACAGCTTTGATGGATAAAAAATATGAATTGATCGCCCCCTGTCATTTTGGACTGGAAGCTGTTTTGAAAAGAGAAATTCAGAATCTGGGCTACGAGATCAGCCAGGTGGAAGATGGGAAAGTAATCTTTTTTGGAGATGAAGAGGCTATAGCCAGAGCTAATATTTTTCTCAGAACCACGGAGCGGGTTCTTCTGAAAGTCGGGAAGATCAAAGCGGAGACCTTTGACGAACTGTTTGAAAAGACAAAAGCCCTTCCCTGGGAGGCTTTTATTCCTGTAAATGGAAGATTCTGGGTGGCAAAAGCCAATTCTGTAAAGAGCAAGCTGTTCAGCCCTTCCGATATACAGTCTATTATGAAGAAGGCTATTGTAGAGCGTCTGAAACAAGTTTACCATGTTGAGTGGTTTGAAGAGGATGGTCCGGAATATCCTATCCGTGTGGCATTTATGAAAGATCAGGCAACTATCGGCATAGATACCAGCGGAGTGTCCTTACATAAAAGGGGATACCGCCGTCTCACTAGCAAAGCCCCTATTACCGAGACCCTGGCTGCGGCCCTTCTTATGCTGACCCCCTGGAACCGTGACAGGATCTTAGTGGACCCTTTCTGCGGAAGCGGTACATTTCCTATAGAAGCAGCACTGATGGCGGCCAATATCGCTCCTGGTATGAACCGGAGCTTTCTGGCAGAAGAATGGAAGAATCTGGTTCCCAGAAAGCACTGGTATTATGCCCATGACGAGGCGAAAAGCATGGTGATCAGAAATCTTTCCACAGATATCCAGGGATATGATCTGGATGGCCAGATGGTGAAGGCTGCCAGAGAAAACGCCAGATCTGCAGGGGTAGAGGATCTGATCCATTTTCAGGCCAGAGATGTGAAGGATCTGAGCCATTCTAAGAAATACGGCTTTATTGTCACCAATCCTCCATATGGAGAGAGACTGGAGGAGAGGAAGAACCTTCCGGAGATCTATACGAATCTGGGGAAAAGCTTTGCAGGGCTGGATTCCTGGTCTATGTATGTGATTACTGCGTTTACAGAGGCGGAGAAGTATATCGGAAGAAAAGCAGACAAAAACCGGAAGATCTATAATGGAATGATGAAAACATATTTTTATCAGTTCCTGGGACCGAAGCCTCCAAAGGGAAAACGGCAGCAGGAAAGGAAGGAATAGAGGAATATGAGAAAAATGATATTTGCTACAGGCAATGAAAATAAGATGGTGGAGATCCGGGAAATCCTGGGGGATCTGCCATTGGAAATCCAGTCCATGAAAGAGGCGGGGGTCTATGCGGATGTAGTGGAAGACGGCACTACCTTTGAAGAGAATGCGTTGATCAAGGCCCGGGCCATCTGCAAATTGGCAGGACAGGTGGTGCTTGCCGATGATTCCGGCCTGGAGATTGATTATTTGGATAAAGAACCGGGGATTTATTCTGCCAGATATATGGGTGAGGATACTTCTTACAGGATCAAGAATCAGAATCTGATCGATCGTCTGGAAGGTGTTCCGGATGAAGAGAGAACCGCTCGCTTTGTCTGTGCCATTGCCGCAGTTTTTCCTGATGGGAGAGAATTTGTGGTACGGGGCACTGTGGAAGGGCGTATCGGATATGAAGAAAAAGGTGAAAACGGCTTTGGATATGATCCGATTTTCTATCTCCCGGAGAGAGGGATGACTACTGCAGAGCTGTCTCCTGAGGAGAAAAACCTTATTAGCCACAGAGGCAATGCTTTGAGAAAGATGAAGGAGATTTTAGAGAAGGAAGAGGTATTATAGGTAAAGTTGAGGGGCGAATGTATGAAGATATTAGTAGTCAGTGATACCCACGGCCATGAAAGAAACTTAAAAAAGGTGATAGAGCGGGTGAGTCCTGTGGACGAATTTATCCATCTTGGAGATATCGAAGGACACGAAGACTATATAGAAGCTCTGGTGGACTGCCCTGCTCATATGGTATCCGGCAATAATGACTTTTTCTCAGATCTGCCAAGGGAAGAAATCTTTTATCTGGGTCAGTATAAGGTATTGATTACCCATGGACATTATTACGGAGTTTCCATGGGAACAGACAGATTGAAAGAAGAAGGGTATTCCAGAAATATTGATATTGTAATGTATGGTCACACTCATCAACCTGAAATTGATATAGAAAAAGGGATAACTGTGCTGAATCCCGGGAGCCTTTCCTATCCCAGACAGTGGGGAAGAAAGCCCAGTTTTCTTATTATGGAAATTGACAGAGAAGGGGAAGCTCATTATACCATAAATTACATAGAAGAATGATCAAATATAGCTACGCTATAGCTGAGCCGGACACAGATAAATGTGAAATAGGGAAAAATAAAAAAAACTAAAAATAAATTAAAAAAAGTGTTGACTTTTGTTTTTTTCTATGGTATATTTAACTTCGTCGTCAAGCGGAAGTGCTTGAAGACAGAGAAAACACCACGGGGTGTGGCTCAGCTTGGCTAGAGCGCCTGGTTTGGGACCAGGAGGTCGCAGGTTCGAATCCTGTCACCCCGATTCTTCCAATAATAAATATCTGCGGGTGTAGTTCAGTGGTAGAACACCAGCCTTCCAAGCTGGATATGTGGGTTCGATTCCCATCACCCGCTTTCGCATCAATATCTGATGCTGATGTGCTTGTAGCTCAGCTGGATAGAGCAACGGCCTTCTAAGCCGTGGGTCGGGGGTTCGAATCCCTCCAAGCACGCTTGCATATGTATGCATGAATATGGTGGGTATAGCGCAGTTGGTTAGCGCGCCAGATTGTGGCTCTGGAGGCCAAGGGTTCGAATCCCTTTATCCACCTTAGCCGTAAGGCGGTCTTGGGCTATCGCCAAGCGGTAAGGCACAGGACTTTGACTCCTGCACTCGCTGGTTCGAATCCAGCTAGCCCAGTTGACATTATGGAGCATTAGCTCAGTCGGTAGAGCACTTGACTTTTAATCAAGTTGTCCGGGGTTCGAATCCCCGATGCTTCACTGGAAGCCCAAACAAATATAGTTTGGGCTTTTTCTTTTCTAAATATTCTAAGCGGATATGGCGGAATTGGCAGACGCGCCAGATTTAGGTTCTGGTGTCTACGACGTGCAGGTTCAAGTCCTGTTATCCGCAGCCGAAAAGTGCCTTATTGACGGGCACTTTTTTGTTTGATAGGAAACTTCGTTCCCAATTAATATATGGCAGATCTGATGCTGTTTCTTCAGGAATCTGTATCGGGGATCTGTCTGCCTTCATAGTTTATATGATAATGGTCTTTATAGATGAGCTGGGAAATTGGGACAAACTCATATCCCTTGTCCTGAAGGGTGGTAAGAACAGTATCCAAAGCGTCAGTGATGTATTTGGCGCCATTGTGGCACAGGATAATGCTTCCGTTGCCAAGTCTTTCATTTTCGGTGATCCTTTTAATAATATCCTGGGCGCCGTAATCCTTCCAGTCCAGGGAATCTACATCCCATTGTATGGGATAGTAATTATTTTCCTGGATGCAGGAAATCACTGAATCATTGTAATCTCCATAGGGAGCCCGAAAGAGAAACATATCATATCCCGTCAGTTCTTTTACTTTATTGTGAACGGTCATAAGTTCCTGGATCTGCTCTGCTTCTTCCAGTTTACTCATGTAAGGGTGGCTTTCGCTGTGATTTCCAAGATCGTGTCCGGCTTCGTAGATTTTTACTACCTCTTCCGGAAATTTTTCAACCCATTGACCGGTCATAAAAAAAGTGGCTTTTACATTGTGGGCGGCAAGGATATCCAGGATGGTTTGTGTGTATTCATTTCCCCATGCGGAATCAAAGCTGATGGAGATCTGAGGCTTATCTGTCTCTACACAGTAGATGGGAAGTTCACGGCTGCTGGAAGTACCGGCTACAGATATCAGACGGGGCACATAGACGAGTCCGCATAAAACCAGGAGTGCGGCGAAACCTAAGGCGAGAATAGTATTGAGAATGCGTTTTGTGAGCATATAGCTACCTTTCCGGAGTGCTTAATAGGAGTGTATGCTTTGAAATGAAAAAAAAGAACCGCCTGTGTTATGGCGGTTCTTTTTACTGATCGGTGGATTCTTCACTGTAGAATTGCAGATGTTCTTCTTCCAGTTCCTGAAACAGTTGAGCGAAAGTCCAGAAACAGTTCTGGGCAGTGAGGACAGCTTTTAAGGCCACCTTAGGAATAGTGCCGTTTTTCATGGATTCCAGGAGCATATCCAGCTTTTCTTCAGTGAAATTACACATGACGAGTACGTCTTTTGTGATTTCAGGAGAATTTTCAAAAGGCGGTATTTTTCTGGCGGGAAAACCTTTGACTTTAGCCAGATGTCCCACGGTCTGAAGAAAATGAGCCCCGGTAACCGGTATAAAAGCAATGCCCAGATGCAGAGCTGCCTTTTCCAGGGATTTTTTTTTCTCCTCTTGCCCGTTGTCATAGTATAGGATCAGCGGTTTTCGAACGATCATAAATTTCCCCCTCTGTTGTAATTTTAATTTAATCATATACTCAGCCGAATAAAATTTCAACGGTTTTTAGAAGAATTCCGGATAAACTGTGAAAATAAGGGAAAGAAGTGGTAGAATAGAAATGAAAAACAAGTTCCTGAATAGGCAGAAAGGGATGAAAAATTGGATAAAATTAGTGTACATCTATTAGGCAGGCCATATGTAGAAGTAAATGAAAAAAGAGTAAACTTTCCATATAAGAAAGCAGAAGGTTTTTTCTATTATCTTTGCGTGAAAAAAAATGTTACCAGAGAAGAGATCATTTATGTTTTATGGGGAGCGGACAATGAAAATGTAGGGAGAAAAAATCTCAGGGAAGCTGTTTATCAGATAAAAAAGCTGCTGGGCAAAGAAATCCTGGTAACTGAGGGACACACAGGAATTGCTATGAATCCGGAATGCCCTGTGCAGATTGACTGGGACAATGTGGGAGAGGATTATATTCCGGAGCATGAGGAGGAAGGGTTTTTGGCTCATTTTCATATTAAAAACTGTTATGAATTTGAAGAATGGGTATCCTCTATGCAGGAACAATATGACCAGCGTATCAGGGTAACTGTGAAAAAAAAGCTGAGCGAGGCAAATACCCATAAGGATATGGGGCAGATTCAGAAATATAGCAATATGCTGATCCGCCAGGATCCGTATAATGAAGAGCTTTACTATGAAATCATGGAAATCTATGCTGCAGGCGGAAATTATAACATGGCCATCAAGCTCTATTATGATCTGGAGAAAATCTTGGCAGAAGATCTGGGGGTAGAACCTTCCGGAGAGATTACCCAGCTTTTTCACCGGATTTTTAATGTAAAAGGAAATGTGACCCAGCCGGGAGACAGCTGGAATCTGTCTTTTGTGGGAAGAACGGAAGAAATCTATCTGATCAGTCAGTGCATAAATGGATTTGGTCCGTCGGGAATTCCGCAGTGTGTAGCGATCGCCGGAGAAGAAGGGGTTGGGAAGACTGCTCTTTTGAATAAAGCTGCCCAGATGCTGAAGGGTTATCAGAGACTTACTCTCCAGGCAAATTGTTATCAGGAGGAAAAAGAATTTTATCTCAGACCCTGGAATGATATCTTCTGGGAAATGGAACAATGTGCGGAAAACGGCATGTTTGATCAGGATTTGATCCGTGAGGAGAAAAAGCAGATTCACCAGTTGGTCCAGGGAGCTTCAGAGGAGAAAAAGAGCGGACGGGAACAGCCTGCTTTCCAGAGTATTGAGCGCATTACTATCGAAATGTGCAGGAAAATTACCCAGAGCCACAAACTGGTGATTTTCTTTGATGATATTCAATGGATGGACACCATGAGTTTTCAGCTTCTGAACCGGCTTCTTCTTACAGTGGGAACAGACAAAATTCTGGTGATCTGTACGTATGACCAGAACTGTGATCAGGAGATCATGGAAGCCCTGGAGAGGCTGATCCGTCAGGATCTTCTCAGGATCATTCCGCTGGAGCCTTTTACAAAGCAGGAAACCTGGGAACTCCTTCATCGTTTTCTGCCCCAGTTGGACGGGGAGGAGAAGAAGAGGGAACAGATATATGAGATGACAGACGGGAATGCTTTCTTTTTGATGGAAATGATCAATTATATCAAAGAAAAGGGATTTACCCTTGAAATCTCTCCAAAAGCTCATAATGTGATAAAGGCAAGACTGGGGGGGCTGCCGGAGATTGAAAACAGGGTGCTGGATTGTATGTCTGTTTTTCCGGAGAAGATTGCCATTGAAGAACTGGAGCTTCTTCTTCCAGATACGGACAGACTGACCCTTATCCGTGTGCTGGAAAAACTCCAGGAAAGGCATTTGATAAAGGAAAGTCTTATTGGGTGGAACATTTATTATGAATTTTTCCACCGGGTTTTCCGGGAGTATATTTATGAACGGCAGAGCCAGGGACAGAGACGTCTGTATCATCAGATGCTGGCGGAGTATTATGAAAATCAGGGAAAAGGAAAAATGAATTTTCCGGGGCTTCCTATGACCATCTATCATTATGAAAAATGTCATAACCGAGCCAAGGTATATGAGTATAAAATTACTTATCTCAGTGAATACTATACCCTGGTCAATGAAAACTTTCCTATTCTTCATTGGGAAATGGAAGAGGAGGAAGAGGAACAGTTCCTGATGGCAGGCGCATCCCAGATCATGGATCTGGCGGAAGAGGTCATACGCCTTTCTGATACTTCACCCAAGGTTCGGGATATGAAAATGAAGATGTATTATGTCAAGGGAAGATATAATATTGCCCAGGGAGAATATGAGTCGGGAATAGCCTGTATTAAACAGAGTATTCTTCTGGCTGAGGAACTGAAGAATAAAACAACTCTTCTGAACAGTTATAAGCAGATGTGTTTTTACGGAATACAGGTGGAAGAGCCGGAACTGGTAAAGGAATATCTGGATAAAGGCTTTGCTCTTCTTAAAGAGGGAGAGAAAGAGGCCCAGGGAGTTTTTACAAGGCTGCTGGGA
Organism: uncultured Bacillota bacterium; assembly: GCA_949291945.1. Taxonomy (GTDB): domain Bacteria; phylum Bacillota; class Clostridia; order Lachnospirales; family Lachnospiraceae; genus Blautia. The sequence continues at coordinate 87,320 of CASEXH010000005.1, forward strand.
TGGTATTATTTATACAGGAAAGACTATAAGAAAGCAGAAGAAAGTTTTCGCCAGGCAATTAAAATCTTCCAGATGCCAGAGTCGGAAGAAGGCTGTTTCCATATCAGTATAGCTGCCTGCTACGGCTATCTGGGAGATTTATACCGGGAGCAGGGAGAACTGGAACATGCGGCGGAATATTATGAAAAGGCTCTGGAGACAGGAACCGATAAGGTGATGGCTAATGGGCTGGGACAGTTTTATTCAGGACTGGGCCAGGTTCGTCTCCTTCAGGGAGAATATGGAGAAGGAGAAAAATATCTTCTTCGGGCGATAGAGTGCCTGAAACGTCATGGATATTACTGGGGAAGAGAAAAGGCAGAGGCTTATCTGGCCATGCTTTTACTGAAAGAAGGGAGAGTGGAGGAAGCAAGAAGCTATTATGAGGAAAGCAGGAAGATTTCAAAAAAAATAAAAAATCCTTCTACAGAAATGCTTTTGCAGGAAATGGAGAAAGATTTTATTTGAAGGACTGACGAAAGACCGCCGGAAATACTGTACCGGCGGTCTTTTTGATGCTTTCCAAAGATGAAGTTTTAAAGAGATAATTTGGTAAAAATGCGCATAGATAACAAAGTAATAAAAGAGAAAATGAATAAAAATAACAAAGGTGGGCGGAAAATAACGAGAATATATTATGCAAAATGCTGCTCATTGACGATTTTTAGACGCTGAGAACTGTATAATTTTTTATATACTATAATAAGGAAAAGAGGGTGTGATATGAGTAACATAATGATTACGGGAAATGACCTGACACTGGATCAGATCGCAGCCATCTGTCGGGGACATGCCAAGATTGAATTGGCCCAGGAGGCAAAGAGTCAGATTATTGAATCCAGAAAAGTAGTGGATCAGTTGGTGGAAGATGAAAAGGTTGTGTACGGAATTACTACCGGATTCGGTAAATTCAGTGATGTGGTGATCTCCCACGACCAGTGCATGGCCCTCCAGAAAAATCTGATCATTACCCATGCGGTAGGCGCAGGAAATCCCTTTAGAGAAGATATTGCCAGAGGGATCATGCTTTTGAGGATCAATAACCTGGTGAAAGGCTTTTCCGGAATCCGTCTGGAGACGGTGCAGACCATGGTAGATATGCTGAATAAAGGAGTAACTCCCTTTATTCCAGAGAAAGGTTCTCTGGGAGCTTCCGGCGACCTGGCGCCTCTGTCTCATATGGTACTTCCTATGCTGGGCTTAGGAATGGCTTATTATGAGGGAGAATTGTTGCCTGGAGCGGAAGCTATGAAACGTGCAGGAATACCTACCATTGAACTGTATGCAAAAGAAGGCCTGGCACTGAATAATGGTACCCAGGCAATGACTTCTGCGGGAGCTTTGGCGGTTTATGATGCTTTAAATCTGCTGAAAGTTGCAGATATCGCCGATGCTCTGTGCTTTGAGGCCCAGAACGGCGTAGTGGATGCTCTGGACCCAAGAGTCCATCAGGTGCGTCCTCACTCCGGACAGCTGGCAACGGCCAGAAACCTGTTAAGACTGCTGGAAGGAAGCAAGAATACCACTCGTCAGGGAGAAATCCGGGTGCAGGACGCTTATTCCTTAAGATGCTCACCGCAGATCCACGGAGCAAGCAAGGATGCGATCAATTATGTCCTGGATAAGGTAAATATTGAGATCAACTCTGTTACAGATAACCCAATCATCTTTAAAGAAGACCAGGCGGGAATTTCAGGCGGAAATTTCCACGGACAGCCTATGGCTTTAAGTTTTGACTTCCTGGGGATCGGCCTGGCAGAACTTGCCAATGTGTCTGAGAGAAGGATTGAACGTCTTGTAAATCCTGCTTACAGCAACCTGCCGGCATTTTTGACACCACATGGCGGCGTGTGTTCAGGATTTATGATCGTACAATACTCTGCGGCAGCTCTTGTATCGGAAAACAAAGTGCTGGCACATCCGGCTTCTGTTGACAGTATTCCGTCTTCTGCAGGACAGGAGGACCATGTATCTATGGGTACGATCGCAGCGAGAAAAGCAGGGGAGATTGGCGGAAATGTTAGAAGAGTGCTGGCTATGGAGCTTATGGTTGCCTGTCAGGGCATTGATATGAGGGGAAATAAAGGCCTTGGAAAAGGCACTCAGGCTGCTTATGATCTGGTGCGCAGTAAGGTAGCAACTCTGGACGAAGACAGAGAGCTGTATGGCGACATTAATTACTGTGAAGAAATCATCAAAGACGGCTCTCTGATCAAAGCAGTAGAAGAAGCTATCGGCGGGGAGATTGAGACAAGATAAGCTCTGAAACGAAAAAAGGAGGAAAGTATTATGGGAGAAAACGCAAAAAAAGAACGGTCGGTTCGCCTGCCCAATGTATTTGAGGCAGTCCTGCCCATTTTGGTTATGATGGTATTGATGATCTATGGATTTGTCGGGGGCGGAGATTATACAGATGCCCATATGCCCCTGGTAATTTCTATTGCAGTGGCCTGCATCATCGGTGCCCTTTGCGGACACAGCTTTTCGGATATGCTGGCCGGTATGCTGGACCGGCTGAATGCCACCATGGAAGCAATCCTGATCTTATGTACCGTTGGTATCCTGGTTGCCACATTTATTATGTCAGGCACTATTCCGGCTCTGATCTATTACGGACTGGATCTTCTGACGCCAAGCCTGTTCCTGCCGGTAGGATGTCTGATGGTTTCTATCGTCAGCCTGGCCTGCGGCTCTTCCTGGACAGCAACCGCTACCATCGGAATTGCTTTCCTGGGAATTGGTGCCGGACTGGGAATTAATCCGGCTCTGACAGCAGGTATGGTAATTTCAGGCGCTTATGTGGGAGATAAATTTTCTCCTCTGTCTGATACTACAAACCTGGCGGCGGCAGTGGCTCAGACAGGACTGTTTGACCATGTAACTGCTATGGTTTCTACCACAGCTCCTACCTTTGTGATCGCACTGATTTTATATACGATCCTGGGACTGAATATTGATACATCTAACTTTGATGCTTCTGTGGCTACAGATTTGCAGCATGCTCTGGCAGAAGGATTCAACCTGAATCCGTTGGTACTTCTGCCCATTGCGGTGATCATTATCGTGTGTATTTTGAAAATGCCGGGGTTGGTTGGGATCGCTATCTCTGTAGGCGTTGGTATCCTCTGCACTATGATCTTCCAGGGAATGCACAGTGTCAGCGACCTGTTCAATACCTTACATTATGGTATCACTCTGGAGTCATCCAACGACCTGGCAAATGAGCTGCTGAGCCGAGGCGGCATGGACAGTCAGATGTGGACCATCAACCTGATCCTGCTGGCAGTTGCCTATGGCGGTGCTCTGGAACGCTGCGGCTGTATCGAAACCTTGTTTGGTAGACTGAAACATAAACTCCACTCTGTTGGAAGCCTGATCCTTGCCACACTGCTGACTTCTCTGTTCTGCGACGCTACCATGTGCGACCAGTTCCTGGGAATCGGCGTACCTGCTCCATTGTATATGGATAAATATGATGAGATGGGACTGGGAAGGAATATGCTTTCCAGAACCCTGGAGGACTGCGGGACTCTCTGGGCGGTTATGTTCCCATGGACGGGCTGCGGTGCTTATCAGATGGGAGTTTTGGGAGTACATCCTTTTGCCTACTTCCCATTTGCCTTTGTAAATCTGCTGAATCCCATCTATGCGGCTATTACCGCATTCCTGGGCAGAAATATTTTCTGGGCAGACGGTGCCTACACCAATATTTTAGGTAAGACCAAAATGCATAAACCAGCAGGAGCTCCGGAAGAAGCCCATGAGCAGGCTGTTAAGAATCTGAATGCTCTTCGTGAGGCTGGAAAAGCTCCGAAGGTTCAGGCATAGTTGAATTGTAAGATCGTTTTGAAAGGAGTAACATTGTGAGTGCGCAACATCTTCCCTGGGAATCTTTAGAAACCCCGATTTATTACCCGAAAGAGCTGAAACCACGGAAGAGGTGGGTATATACGGGAGGTTGGATCCTGTCGGCAGCGCTGATTCTGGGCGGGATCATTACCCCTTACCGTATACTGCTTCTGTTTGCCATTCTGTACATATTGACTCTGCTTATGGAGAAAGATGTGGCGGTAACGGAGAGGGGACTGGAAATCTATTATCAGATGAAGATCACCACTCACTATGATTTCTGGCAATGGAAGGAGATAGATTCTCTTCTGCTGGAAGACCGGAACCAGCCGGGGCTTCTAGCACTGCATTTCGTCAGAGGAAACAGGAGCAAACGTTTCTTTTTTTCCAAGGCGGATGCGAAGCAGATCCAGGTCCTGGCCAGAAAGAAAAACTCCAGGATACGGACAGCAGATGTAAAGGCGAAGAACGGAAATATAAAGAAAAGATAATCTATACAAATTTACTCTGGTAACGGAGAGGAAAGTGTGGTAGACTAAGGACAGTCCCAAGGGACTGAAAAAACATTTATATTTATAGGAGGTACTGAAAAGTGCAGAAATATGTATGTGAACCTTGCGGATATGTATATGATCCTGAAGTCGGTGATCCAGATAACGGAATCGCACCTGGAACTGCTTTTGAAGATCTGCCGGAAGACTGGGTCTGCCCAATCTGCGGTGTAGGCAAAGAGGAGTTTGCTCCGGAAGAGTAATATGAACAAGAAGAAGCCCTGCAGGAATCTGTCGGAAGACAGAAAGCTCTGCAGGGCTTTTTCTATGCACAAACCACTGTAGCTAATGAATAGAAACGGCAATGGTAATTTTTGTAAATTATCCTTAGAAGGGCTAGCTGTTGGTTTGTTTATTTGATACAATAGCTATATTATTATGTATAGAAAAGCAGGACAGAATATGCAAAAAATTATTTTGAAAATCCAGGGAAATGATATAAATATTCATAAAGCTTCAAGATTTCACGGGTGGTTGATGGAACAAGTAGATGGAGATTATGCATTGCGCCTTCACACTGAGCCACTTAGGCCATTCAGCCAATATTTATATGGAAATGGAGAAAAATGGGAGTGGCATATCCATACGCTAACATCTGAGGCTGATGAAAAAATAGGAAATTTGATTTTACAAAAGAAAGAAATCCTCCTTGAATCGTCAAATACACCTATCCGAATTTTAGAAAAAAAATGGGAGGAGGAAAGTATAGATGACTTACTAAAGAAAACTTATTTTACAGATTCTCCAGATATCTGCACAGTAGAGTTTCTTACACCGACTTCTTTTAAAAGACAGGGGAAATATTTGATTTTTCCAGAAGTAAAGTTGATTTTTCAAAGTCTTTTACAAAAATTTGCCGCATGTGATTATGAGGTTTCATTTGGAGATGGAGATATCCTGACAGAAATTCAGAATAAAGTTGAAATTATAGATTATAGGCTGAGAACAAAGAAATTTTATCTGGAAGGAACAGGGATAAAAGGCTTCCAGGGAAATATAAGATTTAAGATATATGGATCTCAGGCATTTATTAATATGGTTAATTTTTTGTTGCATTTCGGCGGTTATGCCGGGATCGGAATAAAGACGGCTCTCGGTATGGGAGCTGCTCAAATATCAGAAAGAAGGTAAGATATGACGGATGAAAGAGTAAAAGTTATTTTAGGGGGACTTCTGCATGATGTGGGGAAGGTCGTTTATCGTACTGGCGGAAACGAAAATCACAGTATTCTCGGTAGTCTATGGCTGGAAAGAGAGGCAAAGCTCCAGGATGAAGATGTTTTAGAACAGATTCGTTACCATCACAAGAAAGAACTGGCTCAGGCGAAAGTGAAGAATGATTCTCTGGCATATATCACTTATATTGCAGATAATATTGCGTCTGGATTAGATAGACGAGAAGAAAACGGACAATTTGGATATGAGCAGGGTGTGCCTTTGGAAAGTATATTTAATCATATGAACGGGAATTCTGAAGAAAAATACTATCCTCCAGGATTTTTAGACTTAGATTCGAGAATTGCCTATCCGGAAGACAAGAAAATTCCTTACAGTTCTGGATTTTATCAGGCAGTTTTGGCACAGCTTAAGGACTCTTTGTTAGGAATTACATATGAAGAAGATTATATAGAATCCTTTCTTGAAGTATTAGAGGGGGTATTTAATTTTATCCCCTCCTCTACATCAAAGAAAGAACGAGGAGATATCTCTCTTTATGACCATTCAAAATTGACTGCTGCGGTGGGAAGCTGTATACACGAATATTTAAGTGAACAGGATAGAAAAAATTATAAGATGGAGTTGCTGGAAAATAGCAGGAACTTTTACAATGAACAGGTATTCTATTTATACAGTATGGATATTTCAGGAATACAGGATTTTATATATACTACAGCAAGCGATAAAGTGTTGAAAGCTTTGCGTGTCCGGTCTTTTTATCTTGAGATATTGATGGAATACTGTATTGATCAGCTGCTCTTTAAGCTAGAATTATCCAGATGTAATCTTCTGTATTCTGGAGGTGGGCATGCATATTTACTGTTGCCGGCAACCGAAAGAGTAAAAGAATATTTGGAAAACTTTGAGAAGCAGATTAATAAATGGTTCCTTGAAAGGTTTAAGGTTTTGCTGTTCTTAGGAACAGGTTATGTAAAATGTACGGCAAATACCCTTATGAATATTCCTGACAAAAGTTATAAAAAAATGTTTCGGGATGTTTCAAAAATGATATCTGATAAAAAAATCCACAGATATGACTCCGGAGATCTAATCTGGTTGAACCGGCATTCGGCAGGGGAGCAACACAGCAGAGAGTGTAAGGTATGCCATAGAACGGATTTTCTGACAAAAGAGGATAAATGTATATTTTGCTCACAAGTTGAAAAAATGTCATCGCAGTTACTAAAAAAATCCTATTTCGTTGTGACTTGCGGAGAAAGTGAAAACAGCCTGCCCCTGCCTTTCGGATGCTCTTTGAAAATTTTGAATAAAGAAGATACGATAAAGGAAATGAAAAAACCAGATTATGTGAAAACGTATGGGAAAAACCAGATTCACACAGGTTTCCATGTGACAAAATTGTGGGTTGGAGATTATTCCGCACGAGATACTTTTCAGGAGCTGGAACAGAATTCTGTTGGAACAAAGAAAATAGCAGTATTGCGGGCCGACGTCGATAATCTGGGAAAGGCCTTTATTAGTGGTTTTGAAATGGAAAGTGAGGGAGAAAAATATGTAACGCTATCCAGAACCGCTACATTTTCCAGAAAAATGTCGTTGTATTTTAAAAAACATATTAATACACTGTTGCAAAACGGAAAGAATTATATTGTTGAAAAGGCAGGGGGACCAAGAGAAGCAGTAGTAGTCTATTCAGGAGGTGACGATCTTTTCATCGTAGGCAGTTGGGATGACATCATTGGTTTTGCACTTGATTTATATCATAGTTTTAAGCGTTATACACAGTCGAGTCTGAGCTTCTCCGCAGGGATTGGGATTTTTGACGGAAAATTTCCGATTGCAAACATGGCTGCGATAACAGGAGAGCTGGAAGATTGTGCAAAAGCAATGGAGGGAAAAAATTCTGTTACTTTATTTGATAAAGAAAATACATATTCGTGGGAGATTTTTCAGGAAAAGGTCATAAATGAAAAATACCATACTTTAAATGAATTTTTCAAAAATAGAAGGGATAAAGGCCGGAGTTTTTTATATCATCTGCTGAGGCTGCTCAGGGAAATGGAAGAAAATGGAGAAAAGATAAATTTAGCAAGGCTGGCTTATTTATTAGGCAGAATAGAACCGGAGAACAAGTCTGATAAGGCGGAAAAAGAGAGAATGCATTTGTTTTCCGAAAGAATATATCAATGGATGAAACATGCCGAGGATAGAAAACAAGCGATAACGGCAATATATTTATATGCTTATAAAACCAGGGAGGGAGAGATATGGTGAGTAAATGGCTCAATGAAGACACATATGTGGAAAATGCTGAGGCAATTATAAAGGAGTTAAAATCCCAGAAGGCAAAAATATCAACTTCTAAGATCAGAAATATTCTGTCGATGCTGTCCGATTTATATAATCGTGTAATCCATAAAAGAGAGGAACTATTGGGAAAAGATATACAGATTGAACTTAAGTATTTTAAAATGCGCTGTGCATATGAGTCCGGCAGAGATAGAGACGTTAAAAATTTTATAGAGAAAACAAATATGATGACTTATATAGATGGGATTGGGAATAACAGAGAAAGATTTATCCTGTATTACCATTATGTAGAAGCATTGGTGGCATATCACAGATATTATGGAGGAGAATAGGAGAAGATTATGATAGGAAAAATAGAAATTACAGGAAAGATTAAAGTGCTGACTGGATTACATATTGGAGGAAGTGAAAGCTTTTCGGCAATCGGAGCAATTGACTCGCCTGTAGTGCGTGACGCTTTTTCAGGGGAACCTATGATACCGGGGAGCAGTTTGAAAGGAAAAATAAGGACACTTTTGGCGCAAATTCATAATGACAAGGAAAAGAATCCGACAAATGCAATAGAAGATGACGCCCCGGAAATAAAAAGACTATTTGGATATTCAGCAGCTGATAAAGCACAAGGCAGCAGATTGATCTTTTCAGATATGGTAGCGGAGAATATTGAAGAACTAAGAAAGATTGGAATTTATTCCCCAACAGAAGTAAAGTATGAAAATTCCATCAACCGGCTTAGTGGAGTTGCAAATCCGAGACAAATTGAAAGAGTAATAAAAGGCGTCGTTTTTCCCTTAAAAATTATCTATAATGCGGAGACAGAAGAAGAGACTCTGGAAGATTTCAGATTACTGAAGGAAGGAATCGATTTATTACGCTATGATTACCTGGGGGGACACGGGAGCAGAGGCTATGGAAGAATAGAAATCAACCAGTTAGAAGCGGAAGTATGTATTGGAAATATTGAAGAATCATTGATTAATTCCTGTAATCAGATACTGAAAGAGGAAGTCGCATGAAGTATACAATTTACAAATTAAATTTTTATACGGGAATTCATATAGGTGAAGGACGTCTTGCTAAAAGCGGTTATGTTTTTTGTGCAGACACATTCTTTTCCGCTTTATGTCAGGAAGCACTGAAACTATATGGAGAATCTGGTATTGCACAGCTGCTAAATTGGATAAGGGAGGAAAAACTATTATTGTCAGACGGTATGCCTTATATAGGAGATACCTTTTATTTGCCAAAGCCAATGGTGAGGATCGAGAAAGAAAATCAGGATGCATCAGTCAGAAAACAGGCAAAAAAACTTTCATTTGTATCATTGCAGCATTATAACGAGTTTTTGCAGGGAAATCTTGACTTTGAAGCTGAATTAAAGGAATTTAGTAGATTAGGAAAACTGGAAGTGCGCACCAGATTAAATAAAAGAGATGATACAGGCCCCTATCAAGTGGGAGTTTTTCACTATGGCAGAAATGCAGGAATCTATGTAATTATTGCCTATGAAGAAGAGGAAGTTTTAGACTATATTGAGGATTTACTATATAGTCTTGGGTGTGCGGGAATAGGAGGAAAGATTTCTTCCGGACTGGGGAAATTTGAGCCTATGTTTGAAGAAATGCCTGAGTCTCTGGAGAAAAGATTATCAGATTATCAGGCATATCCCAATAAAATCACATTATCTGTTTCTTTGCCAAAGGAAAATGAATTAGAAGAGTCCTTACATCAGGCAAATTATGGGATTGTCTTACGGAGCGGCTTTATAGCTTCCAGTACTTATGCTGAAAAATTTCATAAGAAAAAAGATTTATATTGTATTAAAGCCGGCTCATTGTTTTTTAATACTTACAAAGGTGATGTTTATGATGTATCTGCTGGAGGAACTCACCCGGTTTATCGCTATGCAAAACCAATGTTTATGGGGGTGGAAAAATGAGTATTCAGCGGGGAACAATCAAGTTAAAAGCGGTAACGCCAGTCTTTATAGGGTCTGGACAGGAATTGAAAAAAACAGAATATATTTTGGATAGACCAGAGGGAAAAGCATATATTTTAGATGTTGAAAAATTCTTTCGATATCTATTGCAAAAAAATCTACAGAAATCTTATGAAGAGTTTATTCTTAACCCAGGTACAAAATCGCTAAAAGATTGGATGATAGAGAATAGGACGCAAATTAAACGCCAGGATATAAAGAGCTTTTGCGCATACTCTCTTGATATTGGCAATCTGGATATGCGACGATCCGGGATAAAAACTTTTTTAAAAGACGGATATGGACAAGCTTATATTCCAGGAAGCAGCCTGAAGGGAGCCCTAAGAACAATTATTCTTTATTACCAAATTCAAAATGGAAAGCTGGAAAATAATGTAAAAGAAGCTATTTCCAGAGATGCCTTTTCAAAAGAAAAATTGTCTAGGAGAAGATTTTTAAAAAGTGCTGCAGAAAATGTAGAAGAACTTCTGGAGGAGACTAAAACTATCGGGGACGAACAAGTAATTAAAAAGATGATGTCAGGATTGTCTATCAGTGATAGTAATAGTATAAAGAGTAGTAATCTGGTTTTGTGCCAAAAAGAAGATTATGGAATTTCTGGCAAGAAAGCGGGATCAAGGATTCCAATTCTGAGAGAATGTCTAAAACCGGGAACAGAAATTGCATTTGAACTCTCATTGAATTCTGAAAAAGTTCCCTATACAATGGAAGAGATTACAGAAATGATTTGTGACTTTTTTCAGAATTATCAGAGCGTCTACTTAAATATGTTTCCCATGAAAGTAAATTATCCGGAGTGTGTGCTATGTCTGGGAGGCGGTGTGGGATTTATCTCAAAAACGTTATTGTATGGGATTTATGATACCAAAGATGCGACAAGGGTTACAAAAGAAATTTTGAATAAGCAATTTCCAAAACACAATCATTTACAAGATAAAAAAGTGTCTCCTCGCATGAGAAAAATGACACATTTCCAAGGACAACTATATGATATGGGACTATGCGCATTTACATGGCAAAACAAATAAGTTTTTATCCGCACCGTGATTTTACAGGCTTTTTTCTAAACTACATTTGATTTATACTCATTTTAAAGTTATAAAAGCTTTTTATCCGCAAAACATTGTCTGGGGCCTTTATTTATAAGGGCTCCAGAGGGTAGGATTGAGAAATAGTAGGCCCCGTAAGGGGACGGAAACGTTTGCATGTATATCCATCACGTTCCTTAATTTTATTGAGAAATAGTAGGCCCCGTAAGGGGACGGAAACGAATAGGTTCCCAGTGGACTATATTCGCTCCATTTTCGATTGAGAAATAGTAGGCCCCGTAAGGGGACGGAAACTTTTTTCGATAAGCAATAATGGTCTACGCTAGGATAAATTGAGAAATAGTAGGCCCCGTAAGGGGACGGAAACTTCAATATGAAGTGCTTTTTGATATTTTGCATTCTGATTGAGAAATAGTAGGCCCCGTAAGGGGACGGAAACGCTGCTATCCCATGTTTCGTCTGCAACTTTAGCATATAATTGAGAAATAGTAGGCCCCGTAAGGGGACGGAAACTATCTGTTACAGGATTTATATTCTCTATCCACCACTACATTGAGAAATAGTAGGCCCCGTAAGGGGACGGAAACTTTATGCCAGGATAGTATTTTCGAATCAGTTTCTATTGAGAAATAGTAGGCCCCGTAAGGGGACGGAAACAAATTGTAAATCAAAACAAAAAACTTTTCAAACCGATTGAGAAATAGTAGGCCCCGTAAGGGGACGGAAACCCGGTCCCTTCCGGCCCCTATTGCGTCTACATGGTATTGAGAAATAGTAGGCCCCGTAAGGGGACGGAAACCACGGCTAGCATCAGAAATATTTTTACATTGTAAATATTGAGAAATAGTAGGCCCCGTAAGGGGACGGAAACTTGTACTCAATACGCCAACTGGACGTATTGACTTGAATTGAGAAATAGTAGGCCCCGTAAGGGGACGGAAACCATCCCGGCGGCAGTGATTTTATCTCCTTTGCTCATATTGAGAAATAGTAGGCCCCGTAAGGGGACGGAAACAGGATAAATGCGGCTCTTTCAGCATTTCTTATGATCGGATTGAGAAATAGTAGGCCCCGTAAGGGGACGGAAACCTTTTGATGACCTGCTGGAGTATTGGCTTATACTGTTCAATTGAGAAATAGTAGGCCCCGTAAGGGGACGGAAACCATCCTCTTATCTCATGTCCTCACCTATACAAACATTGAGAAATAGTAGGCCCCGTAAGGGGACGGAAACTTCCAAACCCAGAAACAACGGAAACAACGACAGCTGATTGAGAAATAGTAGGCCCCGTAAGGGGACGGAAACTCATTCAGCACCATGATGTCTGAATACTGTCCTGTCATTGAGAAATAGTAGGCCCCGTAAGGGGACGGAAACATAACTTCAACGACTTCTCCGCTGTCCTCTTTGACAATTGAGAAATAGTAGGCCCCGTAAGGGGACGGAAACGAATTACAATCCGATGATTGGATATATGAGATTACAAAAATTGAGAAATAGTAGGCCCCGTAAGGGGACGGAAACGCAGATCTTGCGTCAAGGTATGCCTGTTTTTGGTCTATTGAGAAATAGTAGGCCCCGTAAGGGGACGGAAACTCCCGTCCCATTCTTGACTAGAGTTTTTGTGCTTTTTCATTGAGAAATAGTAGGCCCCGTAAGGGGACGGAAACTCCACCTACTACTTGTGTAGTAGGCAGAATGGGAATATAAGATTGAGAAATAGTAGGCCCCGTAAGGGGACGGAAACTCTTTCAAGGCTTTTGCAATGTCTGGTTTTTCTTCCATTGAGAAATAGTAGGCCCCGTAAGGGGACGGAAACCGTCTGTGTAGCCGGAACGTTCAATTTCTCTAAGATTGAGAAATAGTAGGCCCCGTAAGGGGACGGAAACGTGTAATCCTGTTCAGCGTTCTTTGCAGCGTATGCTTATTGAGAAATAGTAGGCCCCGTAAGGGGACGGAAACAAGATGGGATTAACTGCATATCTGACACAGGACGCAGTATTGAGAAATAGTAGGCCCCGTAAGGGGACGGAAACAATTTTACTACTTCTAATATCTACGAATATGAGGGCAAATTGAGAAATAGTAGGCCCCGTAAGGGGACGGAAACTTTTAATGTCATAAAAATCGCATCCTCCTTTCTTTATTGAGAAATAGTAGGCCCCGTAAGGGGACGGAAACACTGTTTTCGCATTTTGTTTATCTCCTCTCTTGATGATTGAGAAATAGTAGGCCCCGTAAGGGGACGGAAACCGGCATGTTAATCACGTTTGGTGATGATACGGGCGTATTGAGAAATAGTAGGCCCCGTAAGGGGACGGAAACAGCCTGTCACATAGATATTGATTTTCAGATCTGATTGAGAAATAGTAGGCCCCGTAAGGGGACGGAAACCTTTGTAAGCACACTGTTAGCGTGATTTTTGTACTATTGAGAAATAGTAGGCCCCGTAAGGGGACGGAAACCAGGACCCGGCGAACTTTTCCGTAATCGTCATATTCATTGAGAAATAGTAGGCCCCGTAAGGGGACGGAAACCATAGTACCCGGTTGCACTGGACGCTCCACAGTCCCATTGAGAAATAGTAGGCCCCGTAAGGGGACGGAAACGAGACAACAAAAACATATATTGGAATTATGAAGCAGAATTGAGAAATAGTAGGCCCCGTAAGGGGACGGAAACGGGCATGTGTAGCCGGGTCACATTCCTTCTCCTTATTGAGAAATAGTAGGCCCCGTAAGGGGACGGAAACACAATAATAATTCTCTGCTTTCCTCCGTCTTTTTAATTGAGAAATAGTAGGCCCCGTAAGGGGACGGAAACTTTCTCCCCGTATTGCCGATAGGTCAGCATATGTTATTAAGAAATAGTAGGCCCCGCAAGGGGACGAACACAATAATTCAATTTTGATAAATTGGAGGTGAATAGATAATGAGTTATTTATATTTATGTGAACATGGTGCTGTTATAGGGATTGAAGGCGGTTATTTTAAAGTTGTCCATAAAGATAAGAGTGAGACCAGAATTCCAAAAGAGACTTTGGAAACCATAGCTCTGTTTGGCAATAACAATTTAACTACTCCCTGTGTAGAAGAGTGCTTGAAAAGAGATATCCCAGTCAGTTTTTTCTCGGCAAATGGCGCATATTTCGGAAGACTGGAATCTACTCGGCATTCCAATATTTTTCGCCAAAAAAAGCAGATCTATTTAAGTGATGATCCCAAATTCTGCTTGGAGTTTTCAAAAAGTATATTAACAGCTAAAACTAAAAATCAGGTTACAATATTAAGAAGATATATGAGAACAACCAGGACAGATGTAAATGATGAAATAACATTTATGCTGAAAAATATTAGAAAAATAGAGACATCCGAAAATTCAGATGTCTGCAAAGGATATGAAGGCTTAATTGCAAGGAAATATTTCAGTGCATTAGCCAAAATGGTTCCGGAAGAGTTTAAATTTAAAGGGAGAAATAAACAACCCCCAAGAGATGCTTTTAATTCTATGCTTAGTTTGGGATATACTATGCTTATGTACGAAATATATGGAGAAATTGAGAATGCAGGTCTTACGCCTTATGCTGGTTTCTTACATAAAGACAGAGAAAGACACCCTACTTTAGCCAGTGACCTGATGGAGGAGTGGCGGGCTGTTCTGATTGATTCAGTAGTACTGAGTTTAGTGGTGGGGAGAGAAATTTCAATAGATGAATTTTGGAATGACGAAAATACTGGCGGTGTATTTTTGAGTCATGAAGCAATGAAGACTTTTTTGAAAAAATATGAATTGAAAATGAGGCAAAATACAAAATATATAGAAGAAGCAGGAAAGAGCTTTTCTAGTTACAGACAAGTGATACGGTTTCAAGTACAAAAACTGGTACATATGATCATGGAACAGGATGTAAAGGAATACCGTCCGATCATAATCAGATAAGGAAGATATATGAAAAAGTATTATGAAAACTATATTTTTAACACATTAGCACCTGAAATGGAACAGAAAAGCCTGATACTTGTAATATACGATATTACAGATAATAAAAGGCGTAGTAAATTGGTGAAAATATTAGAAAGTTACGGTTTTCGTGTTCAAAAGTCTGCCTTTGAAGCGAGACTGTCGGATAAACAATACCAAAATTTGCTAGAAAGGATTGAAAATTTTGCATTAGAGGAGGACAATATAAGGACTTATAAGATTAATGGTCAAGGCGAGATTCGAAGCTTTGGAATTATGCACGAACCTTTAGAAAATGAAGTGATAATTTTGTGAGAACGCCTTTTTATGGGGTTGCAAGAAAGGGTAGAGGGAAACTATGGGTAAAATTCTATTTTCGCCATTGGGCAAAACAGATCCGATTTCCAATATGAGAGATGGATCGATGTTGCATATTTGCCGTATATATAAACCGGACGAAGTATATTTGTATATGTCAAAAGAAATTTTGCAGGATCATTGGACAGATAATAGATATTTATATTGTCTGGATAAATTAAGCGAGAAAATAAAGCATTCTTTTGAGGTGAGGACTATTGAAAGGCCGGATTTAATAAATGTGCATAAACTGGATGATTTCTATGACGAGTTTAGCCGATGCCTTCAACAGATTCCGGTGAAAACTGGAGAAAAGATTTTATTGAATGTTTCATCTGGAACACCTGCTATGAAGATGACGCTTCAGGTATTGGCAGGCTTGCACCCGGATAAATATATTGCCATACAAGTAGAATCACCAGCGAAGGCTTCTAATAAAGAGCATGAAGATACGGATCATTATGATGTAGAACTTCAATGGGAATATAATCTGGATAATAATGATAAAGAATTTGAAGATAGAAGCTCATATTCAGAAACATCAAGTCTTTTTTTGCATATTCAGAAAGAAAACATTAAACGCTTGATCCAAGAATATGATTATTCTGCTGCATTGATGCTGGCGAAAAATATGCGAAAAATGTTATCAGACAAAGCATACATATATATGCAGGCAGCAGAACGACGAAACTTGCTGGATATTTTTGGTGTACAGAAAATCCTGGGGAAAGACGCTGGAGTTTTTCTGGATACGATTCATGAGCAGGATAAAAATGTGATAGAATACTTGCTGAATTTGGAAGTGAAGATTAAAAAGAAACAGTATGCGGATTATATCCGTGCCATCACACCAGCGATATTAGATGTTCTTCTTGCGTATTTAAGAAATAATATGGGGATAACCGAGAAGGATTTTTGTAGAAAAAATAGCAGGGGGATCTGGTATATAAATATCAATACTATGAAAAAGAAGGCACCAAGAGTACACGAAATCCTGAAGGCAAAACACAAAGACATAAGAGAAAATCCTTTGTCTTCCGAGTATGTCAGCGAGATCATCATAAATATGGAACAGGACTTTAAAGTAAGACAAGCGGTATCTGCTTTGAGAGAGGTAGAGAAAAAAGTACGTAATTATGCAGCTCATGAAATTGTGGCAATAACTGCAGAATCCATACAAAAAGATGCAGGTATGAGTCCGGAAGAAATATTAGAACTTTTAAATTTTCTGGCAGTAAGGGGGAAAATAAGGCTTAAAAAAGAATACTGGAAATCCTATAACCTTATGAATGAGAAAATTATTAATGAAATTGACCGGCAGGTATAAAATAAACGGAATAATGAGAAGCATAAACATTTTTAATTTTTAAATTCTCTTTAGGGGAACTAGTGTGCTGACACGATCATTTCCATAACAGTTGAATTATGGTCGTGTCAGTACACTGTCTAGCCGTTTATGAGCACCCCGCCGGTCAGGGAATGAAGATAATCAATATTGTCATAACTTTTTACAATCTCCTGAAGTTTCAGGATAGGATCCGAAAGAAATTTATCTTTGTGATAGACAAAACTGAACTGCCGGTTCCATTCGTGGCCGGAGCTGGTAAAGACATAGACCTGGTGGTCTTTCAGGTCCTTCTCCAGAAGCCGCAGAGAGATCACTGCCAGACAGCCGTTGATCTTCACTGCATTGCGGATGCCGTCGGGAGTGGTTTCCTCAAAGGCCGTCCGGATATGAAGATGGTGACGGCGGATAAAGGTCTCAAAAAGTTCTCTGGTGCCGCTTCCGGATTCCCGCATAACAAAATTCTGATCGTTCAGGTCTGAGGCTTTAATGGAGGACCTTCCGGCAAAGGGGTGGTCTGTGCCGCAGACCAGGACCAGCATATCCCGGACTAGGGGGATGGCCACCAGATCCGGACTTTTGATCTGGCCTTCCACTATGGCCACATCTAAATCCATGTTCAGCAGCTTCTGCTCAATGATCCTGGTATTATTTACATAGGAGTACAGTTCCAGATCGGGACATGCTTTTTTTAGATCCCGTACCATATAGGACAGGATGCTGCCTCCCAGAGTGATGGTGCCTCCGATGCGTAACCGTTTTATCCGGCTTTCCTGGGCCATGTTTTGTTCTATCAGATCGAACTGGGCCACCACAGGCCTGGCATAGCTGTAGAGACGTTTTCCGGCTTCTGTGATAAAAAGTTTTTTTGAGAGCCTCTCAAAAAGCAGAGTCTGGTAGTGTTCCTCAAGCTCCCGGATAGCCTGGCTGACAGAAGGCTGGGTTATGTAGAGTTTTTCAGCAGCAGCGCTCATTTTTCCCGTGTCTGCCACTGTGATGAAGATTTTCAGATGGCGTATGGTCATAAAATTTCTCCTTCACACAATCCTGACATTATAGGTATTACCTATGAATTATATAGAATTATATTTCTTTTCTTATACTATTGCAAGTGCTATAATAAAGACAACCGAGAAAGTGTCCATAAGGCAGAACAAAAGAAAAAGGAGAATGATCATGAAAGTTCTTATTATCGGCGGTGTGGCAGCGGGTACAAAAGTGGCTGCAAAATTAAAGAGAGAAGACAGGGGAACTGAAGTCCTGATCCTGACAAAAAGCGAAGATATTTCTTATGCAGGATGCGGACTTCCTTATTATGTGGGAGATGTGATCCATGAGAGGAGCCAGCTTATTGTAAATACTCCCCAGGCTTTTGCAAAGCTTACCGGCGCTGAAGTGAAGACCGGCATAGAAGTTACAGCCCTTGACAGAGAGGGGAAAAAGGTAACAGCCAAAGATGTGAAAACAGGAGAAACAGCAGAATATTCTTATGACAAGCTGGTTATTGCAACAGGAGCTTCTCCTATTGCCCCTCCTATTGAGGGAAAGGACCTGAAGAATATCTTCTTTATGCGAACCCCTCAGGATGCGGAAGATCTGAGAAAAGCTGTGGAGGCTGGCGGAATCAAACGGGCAGTGATCGCCGGCGGCGGATTTATCGGTCTGGAAGTGGCAGAAAACCTTATGAGCAGAGGAATTCGCACTACGGTTATTGATATGGCACCCCATATCATGCCGGGATTTGATCCGGAAATGGCAGGATATGTGGAGGACTATCTGGCAGATAACGGTATCATGGCTATGACCAGCACAAGGCTGGAAGGGGTGGAAGGTACAGAGTCTGTGGAAAAGGTAAAGACCTCCCGCAGGGCCATTAAGGCGGACGCACTCATCATGTCTCTGGGAATCCGTGCCAACACAGCATTCCTGGAGGGAACAGATCTGGAGATGGCACCTAACCGCACCATTCTGGTGGACGATCATCTGAGGACTAACGATCCGGATATCTATGCCCTTGGAGACTGTGCAATGGTCACCAACCGGATGAACGGCAAGAGGGCCTGGTCTCCTATGGGATCTTCGGCTAATATTGAGGGAAGGATCGCCGCACAGAATCTGGCAGGGGCAGATCTGGCTTATCCGGGAGTCCTGGGAACCGGCGTGGTAAAACTTCCCGGCCTGAATGCAGGCCGCACAGGACTTAATGAGGAAGCTGCCAGGGCAGAAGGCCATGATGTGATTACAGTGACAACAGTGGTGGATGATAAGGCACATTATTATCCCGGCGCAGGAAACTTTATTGTGAAGATGATCGCTGACAGGACTACAGGAGAATTTCTGGGTATTCAGGTGCTGGGAAAAGGTGCTGTGGATAAAATGGTGGATATTGCCGTGACTGCTATCAGTCTGAAAGCTACCGTATACCAGCTGAGAGATCTGGACTTTGCCTATGCGCCGCCATTCTCTACCGCTATCCATCCCTTTGACCATACCATCAATGTGCTGATCAATAAAATGGAGGGTAAACTGGATTCTTTCACTCCTGCAGAATTTCAGGAAGGAAAAGCGGCAGGATATACCATTCTGGATGCAGGGCTGGCGCCTTCCATCGAGGGAGCAGAATTTATCAATCCTGCGGAAGTAGAGGGAGAGCTTCCCGGACATGACAAAGAGGAAAAACTCCTTCTGGTATGTACCAAAGGAAAACGGGCTTATCTCCTTCAGAACCGTCTGAAATATTACGGTTATACCAACACAAAAGTTCTGGAAGGTGGAACAACCTTTAACGGCACAGAGCTGTATCCAGAAGAATAGAGAAACAAATGAACACGCAGGCATAAAAGTATAAAGAATACAGGGAGGAAATTTTTATGGCAACACTTACCGTAAGCAAGGAAGATGAAAAGAGAGTGAAGGCCCTGGGCTTTCTCAGCAACAAAGGCACGGATAATTTTTCCGGAAGGATCGTGACCAGAAACGGGAAGATCACCGCGGACCAGCAGATTGCCATCGGAGAGGCCGCAAAGAAATTCGGAAATGGAAATGTTACGTATACTACCCGTCTTACTGTAGAGGTTCAGGGAATTCCTTATGAGAAGATCGATGAATTCCGGGCCTTTATCCAGGAAGCCGGACTGGATACCGGGGGGACCGGTTCTAAAGTGCGTCCTGTAGTTTCCTGTAAGGGAACCACCTGCCAGTATGGACTGATCGATACCTTTGCCCTTTCTGAAGAAATCCATGAGAAGTTTTATGTAGGATACCACGGAGTGAAGCTGCCCCACAAATTTAAAATTGCTGTGGGAGGATGTCCAAATAACTGTGTAAAACCGAATCTCAATGACCTGGGTATTATCGGACAGAGGATCCCCAACTATGACCAGGACCTTTGCAACGGCTGTAAAAAATGCGGCGTAGTCAAAGCCTGTCCGGTGGGAGCTGTGGCAGTTGTAGACGGCCTTATGGAAATTGACAAAGAAAAATGTATCAACTGCGGAAGATGTATCGGAAGCTGCCATTTTGATGCCATTGAAGACGGAACTAACGGATACAAGGTTTATATCGGAGGAAGATGGGGCAAGAAGATCGCCATGGGCAAAACACTGAATAAGATCTTTACTTCTAAAGAAGAGGTCATTAAGCTGGTGGAAAAAGCCATCCTTTTCTACAGAGAGCAAGGGAAGACCGGCGAGCGTTTTGCGGAAACGGTAGAGAGACTGGGATTTGAAAATGTAGAAGCACAGCTTCTTTCAGATGACATCCTGGAGAGAAAACAGGAGATCCTGGAAGCCAAACTTCATGAAACCGGAGGAGCTACCTGCTAAAACCGGACAGGGAAAATGACCAGCAGACAGAGGAAAAGGACGGTTCTCCCGTTGACAAATGAAATACAGATTGCTATGATAAAGCAAAGTGAAGGAAGAGGGTATCTTAGAGAAAAGAGGCCCTCTTTTCCTTTGGAAAATTCAGAATATGGGAGGTATCAATATGAAGTTTACGAAGATGCAGGGAATCGGGAATGATTATGTTTATGTAAACTGTTTTACAGAGAAAATAGACAATCCTTCAGAAGTGGCTGTAAAGGTCAGCGACCGGCATTTCGGTATCGGATCTGACGGCTTGATTCTGATCAATCCTTCAGAAAAAGCAGACTTTGAGATGGAGATGTACAACGCTGACGGCAGCCAAGGGGCGATGTGCGGCAACGGGATCCGCTGTGTGGCAAAGTATGTCTATGACTATGGTCT
The DNA here is from genome assembly GCA_949291945.1 of uncultured Bacillota bacterium. GTDB lineage: Bacteria > Bacillota > Clostridia > Lachnospirales > Lachnospiraceae > Blautia. Next base: position 108,206 of record CASEXH010000005.1, read on the forward strand.
CACGGAAAAGACCAGTATCTCAGTAGACACCAAAAGCGGTGTGAAATATCTGGAGCTGACTGTGAAGGACGGGAAGGTGAAAGAAGTCCGGGTAAATATGGGCTCCCCTATCCTGGAGACAGGGAAGATCCCCATGATATATTCCAAGAGTCCGGTGATTAGCCAGCCGCTGAACATAAATCAGGAAATCTATGAGGTGACGGCAGTTTCCATGGGAAATCCCCATGCTGTAGTTTATGTAGAGGATGTAAAAAATCTGAAGATCGAAGAAATCGGCCCCTGGTTTGAAAAAAGCAAAGCCTTTCCCGAAAGTGTGAATACGGAATTTGTCCGTGTAATCGACAGACACACAGTGGAAATGCGTGTCTGGGAGAGAGGCAGCGGGGAGACTCTGGCCTGCGGCACAGGAGCCTGTGCAGTTACCGTAGCCAGTGTGCTGAACGGCTACACTGATGAAGAAGTAACCGTTCATCTTTTAGGAGGCGATCTGAAAATATTCTGGGACAGAAAGGAGAACCTGGTGTATATGACCGGCCCGGCAGAAGTGGTCTTTGACGGGGAGATTACACTGTAAGGATATAAAGAACTTAAGATGACATTCATAAAAAAGAACATGAGTATAGAAGACAGAAGATTTTACAAAGACGTATTTCGTCTGGTCATGCCTATGGCGGTACAGAATCTGATCAACGTGGGGGTTACTTCTACAGACGTGATCATGCTGGGAAGAGTGGGAGAGAACGCTCTTTCCGGCGTTTCTTTAGCCAACCAGGTATATTTTATCCTCAGCCTGCTGTTTTTCGGGCTGACTTCCGGCGCCTGTGTGCTGACTGCCCAGTACTGGGGCAAAAAGGACACCAGGACCATAGAAAAAGTAATGGGAATGTCCTTCCGTATTTCTATTATTGCAGGCATCGTGTTTGCAGTGGGGGCTATTTTCTTCCCACGGTATCTCATGCTGATTTTTACTTCAGATCCGGCTATTATTGCGGAAGGAGTTTCTTACCTGAAAATTGTAGGATTTTCTTATATTTTGTCGGCTTTTACTAACGTGTACCTGAATATCATCCGCAGCATTGAGCGGGTAGTCATTGCTACCGTGGTTTATGGGGTTTCTCTTTGTGCAAATATTATTTTAAACTCCATTTTTATTTTCGGACTTTTAGGCTGCCCTGCTATGGGCTCTGCAGGAGCCGCTCTTGGAACCTTGCTTTCCAGAGCTATTGAGGTTATCATAGTAGTGTATTACGCACAGAAAAAGAATGATGTGGTAAAGATCCATATCCGAGACTTCTTTGTGAGGGACAAGGCTCTGGGAAGGGATTTCTTTACCTATGCTTTTCCGGTACTCTTAAATGAGTTTGCCTGGGGAGCAGGCATGGCGGCAATCTCTGCTATTGTGGGACATCTGGGAAGCGCTGCAGTGGCGGCCCATTCTGTAACCCAGGTGTGCAGACAGCTTTCCATGGTCATCGGTTTCGGCATCTCCAGCGCTACGGCTATTATGATCGGAAAAGCTATCGGAGAAAAGAAAGAAGACCTGGCCAGAGAGTATGGACAGCGTTTTGTGAGGCTTTCTATTATCTGCGGCATCGGCGGAGCCGTGGTGATCCTGGCGATCTCCCCGCTGCTGCCTCTGTTCCTGAAACTGACCCCTCTGGCAAAGAGTTATTTGTCTGCCATGATGGTAATCATGTCCTACTATGTGATCGGCCAGTCTTTAAACAGCACCATTGTAGTGGGAGTGCTCCGGGCAGGCGGAGATACCAGGTTCGGACTTTTTCTGGACGTGGGAGTTATGTGGCTCTGCTCCATTGTGGGAGCGGCAGTAGGGGCCTTTGTTATAGGAATTCCTATGCCATGGGTTTACATTCTGCTGTGCAGCGACGAAGTGATCAAGATTCCTTTCTCCCTCTGGAGATATAAGAGTTATCGATGGCTGCGAAATGTAACCAGATAAAAGGACACAAAAGATTGGAGATGTTGGCTGGATGAAATTAAATGAGACACCTATAGAGAAAGATTTCCGGGTGGCAGATGTCCGGGAAGAGGAAAAGATCCTCCGCCGTCTGGAAGCCCTTGGGATCCTGGAAGGAACCAGAGTCCGGGTGCTGAACCGTAAACGAAATGGAGCCACCATTATAAAAGTACGGGGCAGCCGCTGGGCCCTTGGAAATGATATTGCCCAGGGAATAGAAGTGGAGGAACTGACAGATGAAGAGTGAGATACGTGTAGGATTTGCAGGAAATCCCAACTGCGGCAAGACCACCCTTTTCAACGCCTACACAGGGGCGAATCTGAAGGTGGCAAACTGGCCGGGAGTTACGGTGGAGAAAAAAGAGGGGGAGACCGAATATAAAGGCAGGAAAATGCGTCTGATCGATCTTCCGGGAATTTACAGTCTGACTTCCTATTCTATGGAAGAAAAGGTTTCCAGAAAGGTGATTCTGGGAGACGATGTGGATATTATCGTAGATGTGGTAGACGCTTCTGCCTTGGAGCGGAATCTGTACCTTACCCTTCAGCTTCTGGAGCTTGGAAAACCGGTGGTAGTGGCTTTGAATATGATGGATATCGTGGAAGAGCGGGGAATGGAGATTGATCTCCATCGTCTTCCGGAACTGCTGGGAAATATTCCGGTGGTGCCGGTATCTGCCAGAAAACGCACCGGATTGGACGTGCTTCTTCATGCAGTGGAGCATCATTATGAAGAGCAGACTTCAGATCCCGTAGTGGAATATTCCCCGGAGATCGAGGAAAAGATCCGCAAAATCAGCGGCCGGATACAAAAACAGTATCCGGAAAGCAAAAATCTCCGGTGGCACAGCATTAAGATCCTGGAAAATGACGAGCAGATCATTGAGGAACAGCCGGTGGATATTTCGGATATTGCCGATAAAAATTATGAAAAACAGATCATTAATGAAAAGTACAGTTATATTGAAGAAATCATAGAGGAATGTGTATTCTATAAAGGAAACCGCCAGTCTATGACAGAAAAGGCAGACCGGGTCCTGACCCACCCTGTGGCGGGAGTTCCCGTGTTCCTGTGTATTATGGCTCTGGTATTTTTTCTGACCTTTACGGTGGGGGATGCCATTAAGGGCTGGTTTGAGATCGGACTGGACTGGGCCTTTGAAGCGGCCAGAACAGCGCTTACAGCCCTGGGCGCTTCCGCTTGGGTCTGTTCACTGGTGGTAGACGGGATCATGTCCGGTGTAGGAGGGATCCTCACCTTTCTTCCAAATATCTTTATCCTGTTTCTGGCCCTTGCTTTCCTGGAGGACAGCGGCTACATGGCCAGAGTGGCCTATGTTATGGACGGAATCATGGGAAAGGTAGGCCTTTCAGGAAAGGCGTTTCTGCCTATGGTGCTGGGCTTTGGCTGTACGGTGCCGGCGGTAATGGCTTCCAGAACTCTGGAAAATGAGGAGGACAGGAAGAAGACCATCCTTCTCACTCCATTTATGTCCTGCTCTGCAAGGCTTCCTATCTATGTCCTGTTTGCCAGCGTGTTTTTTGGGAAATATGCCATGATCGTAGCTTTTTCCCTATATGCTCTTGGACTGATTGTAGCGATTCTTCTGGCTCTGATCATCGGCAAGGTGTGGAAGACAGACACTAAAGTGCCTCTGTTAATCGAATTGCCGGATTATAAGGTGCCAAATCCAAGGACCATACGCATTTATGTATGGGAAAAGGTAAAGGACTATCTGACTAAGGCAGGAACTACTATTTTCGTGGCTTCCATTGTGATCTGGTTTATCTTAAACTATAACTTCCAGGGTATGACCAGTGATGTGACCACAAGCTTTGGCGCTATGATCGGTAAGGTCCTGGCTCCGGTACTGGGACCGGCGGGACTGGGAGCATGGCAGATCGTGGTGGCCCTGATCTCAGGACTTTCTGCAAAAGAAGTGGTCATTTCCAGCTTCTCAGTACTTTACGGAGTCAACAACATCAGTTCCCCGGAGGGGATGGCAACTCTTTCCGGCGCCCTGGGAGCCATTGGTTTTGGGCCTCTGAATGCCTATGCATTGATGGTGTTCTGTCTGTTATATACTCCCTGTGTGGCTACTCTTGCCACTATCAGGAAGGAGACCCATTCTACCTCCTGGACCCTGAAAATGGTAGTATTCCAGCTGCTTCTGGCCTATGTGGCGGCAGTGCTGGTGTTTCAGATCGGAAGCCTTTTCTAAGTAAACAAAAGGAGAAAAAACATGGATATCCTGCTTGCGGCAGTAAACGCAAAATATATTCATACAAATCTGGCAGTCTACAGCCTTCGGGCTTACTGCCGGGAATTCTCCCGGAGGATCTCTCTGAGAGAATATACCATTAACCAGGAAAAAGACCAGATATTGAAAGACATATACCACAGAGCCCCCAGGGTTCTGTGTTTTTCCTGTTATATCTGGAACATTTCTTTTGTAAAAGAACTGATCCGGGACATTCACAAGATCCTGCCGGATACCATCATCTGGACAGGCGGCCCGGAGGTATCCTACGATCCGGAAAACTTTCTCCAGGAAATGCCGGAAGTCTTCGGTGTTATGCTGGGAGAAGGGGAGGAGACCTTCCGGAAATTGACGGAGTATTATTTAAATCAAAAAGAGGAAGAGGAATTATACAGGATTCCCGGGATCTGTTTTCGGAGAAATGAGGGAACAGTAAATTCCGGATTTCCGGATGTTCTGGACATGGATCGGCTGGTATTCCCTTATGAGGATCTTTCTTCCTTTTCTCACAAGATCCTTTATTACGAGAGCAGCAGGGGCTGCCCCTTTTCCTGCAGCTATTGTCTGTCTTCGGTGGATAAAAAGCTTCGGTTTAAAAGCCTGGATCTGGTAAAAAAGGAGTTGGAGATTTTTCTGGAGGCCAAAGTACCCCAGGTAAAATTTGTGGACAGAACCTTTAACTGCCGGGAGGATCATGCGCTGGAAATCTGGCGGTATATCCAGGATCATGACAATGGAGTGACCAACTTTCACTTTGAGATCGGCGCAGATCTTCTCACAGAAAAGGAAATCGCCCTGATCCGGACTATGCGTCCGGGACTGATCCAGCTGGAGATCGGCGTTCAGTCTACCAATGAGAAGACTCTGAAAGAGATCCGCAGATATGCTTCCTTTGAGAAGATCGCCGCCAGGGTCCGGGCGGTCTATGAGGGAGGCAATATCCACCAGCATCTGGACTTGATCGCCGGCCTTCCCTGGGAGGATTACAGCAGTTTTGCCAGATCCTTCAACCAGGTATACGCCCTGGCGCCCCAGCAGCTCCAGCTTGGTTTCCTGAAAGTGCTGAAGGGATCCTATATGTATGAGAAAGCCGGAGATTACGGCTGTATTTATAAAGAAAAGGAGCCCTATGAGGTTTTGAAGACCCGCTGGCTTTCCTACGGGGATATTATCCGGCTGAAAAGTGTAGAGGAAATGGTGGAGATCTATTATAACAGCGGACAGTTTTCCCACATTGTGGAAGCTGTGGTAAAGGAATTTCCTGATGCATTTACTTTTTATGAGGCTCTGGGAGCTTTTTATGAGGAGAAAGGTTATGATACCCTGTCTCATTCCAGGATCCGCAGATATGAGATCTTTCTGGAGTTCCTGAAAGAAAGAGAAACGGACTGCCTGGATTTTTACAAGGAGCTGATGATCCTAGATCTTTACGCCAGAGAAAATATGAAGACCAGACCTTCCTGGACGGCAAAAAGAGATCCTTATAAGGAGAAGATCCAGGCTTTTTACGAGAGAGAAAAAGAAAACCCCCGGTATCTTACCGGATATGAGAAATTTACTTCCAGGCAGATGGAGAAGATGACCCACCTGGAGATTTTTACCTGGAATGTGCTGGAAGGAAAAAAGGAGACAGGAGTTTATCCGGTGCTTTTTGATTATCAGAAGAGAAATCCTCTCACCAACGACGGACTGGCCTGTCTGGTGGAACTATAGAAAGCAGGTGAAAAATGGCTTCAAAAAGAACGAAAGAGATCCTGGAAAAACTGGACCAGGTTTATACCAGAGAATATAAATGTTATCTGAATTATGAGACCCCGGAACAGCTTCTGGTGGCCACTATGCTCAGCGCCCAGTGCACCGACGCCCGGGTAAATATTGTAACCAAAGATCTGTTTAGGAAGTATCCGGATATGGAGGCTTTTGCAAAAGCGGATCTGAAAGAGCTGGAGCAGGATATCAAGCCTACAGGTTTTTATCACAACAAGGCGAAGAATATCATCGGCTGCGCCAGGAAGATCTGCCTGGAATTCGGCGGGAAAGTACCCCAAAGCCTGGAGGAGCTGGTAAGCCTTCCCGGAGTGGGAAGAAAAACCGCCAATGTGATCCGGGGGAATATTTTCCATGAACCCAGCGTGGTAGTAGACACCCATGTGAAAAGGATTTCCAGACGGCTGGGTCTTACGAAAGAAACTGATCCGGAAAAAATCGAACTGGACCTGATGAAGGTGCTTCCAAAAGATCACTGGATCCTTTATAATATCCAGATCATCACCTTTGGCCGTCAGATCTGCTTTGCCAGATCGCCCAAATGTGAGGAGTGTTTTCTGACAAAATACTGTACAGATTATAAGAATCTTCATCAAACGAAGAAAAGCGGGAAATAACTATGAGAGAATATGTATCTCTGGACCTGGAGACTACAGGTCTGGAACCAAAGAAGGACAGAATCATTGAAATCGGAGCGGCAAAGATCAGAGACGGGGAGGTACAGGAAACCTACAGTCTTTTGGTGGATCCCCGGATAAAGATCCCGGAAAGGATCACAGACCTTACCGGGATCAATAACCAGATGGTAGAAGGACAGCCCTTTGTGGAGGAGGCAGTGGGAGGACTGCTGGAATTCTGCGAAGAACTGCCTCTTCTGGGACATAATCTGATGTTTGACTACAGTTTTGTAAAGCACAGTGCAGTGAATATGGGGTTGACCTTTGAAAAACAGGGAATGGATACTTTAAAGATCGCCAGGGTACTTCTCCCGGATCTGGAGAGCAGAAGTCTTCAGAGCCTGCGGCAGTATTATCAGATCCCCCAGCAGGAGGCCCACAGAGCTCTGGAAGATGCCCTCACTACTTTCCGCCTTTATGAAAGACTGCGGACAGAGTTTGAGGAGAGATCTCCGGAACTGTTTGAACCTAAAACCCTTATCTGTAAAGCAAAACGCCAGAGTCCCATCACCCCGGCGCAAAAACGTTACTTGCAGGATCTGGTAAAATATCATAGAATAAACCTTGATGTAGAGCCGGAGAGTTTGACAAAAAACGAAGCTTCCCGGCTGATCGACAGGATTTTGGGAACCTTTGGAAGGATTGTGAGGTAGAGAATATGAGAAACAGAAAAGACTCAAAAAGACAGCGGATCTTTGCCGCAGTATTGGCAGTAATCATTGTACTGGCTATGGTCGTGCCTCTGGCAGCATATGCGTTATAAGAGAAAGCAATGGGGCCTAGATCGGAGGTTTGGAAGATGAAAATTGGAAAATTACCGGAACCTATGCTGATACGTTCCGTTTTGAAAGAAGTAGAACACAGAAGAGACGAGGTGCTGGTAGGCCCTGCAGTAGGTCAGGACTGTGCGGTAGTAGAGCTGGGAGAAGGAGAGGTCTTTGTCCTTTCTTCAGATCCCATAACAGGTACTACCAAGGATATCGGCAGGCACAGCGTTCATATAACCGCCAATGACCTGGCGGCTTCCGGCGCAGATCCTCTGGGGATCATGCTGACCATTCTCCTTACGCCAGATACCCAGGAGGGAGAACTGAAAGAAATGATGCGGGGGGTGGAAAGCGCCTGCAAGGAGCTGAACATGGAAGTTATGGGCGGCCATACAGAGATTACCCAGGTGGTAAAACAGCCTCTGATCTCTCTTACGGGAGTTGGAAAAATGAAGAAGGAAAAGATCCTTACCACGGCATCGGTAAAGCCTGGACAGGATATCCTGATCACCAAATGGATTGGCCTGGAAGGAACTTCCGTGGCAGCTAAAGAAAAAGAAGAGGAGCTTTTAAAGAAGTTTGCCCCCTCCTTTGTGGAGACAGCCAAGGATTTTGACCAGTACCTGTCTGTGGTCCCTGAGGCGAAGATCGCCAGGGACTGGAATATTTCCGCTATGCATGATATTACAGAAGGGGGTGTTTTTGGCGCTCTCTGGGAAATGGGAAGCGGTTCCGGGGTGGGACTGGATATTGATCTGAAGAAGATCCCCATCCGGCAGGAGACTGTGGAGGTCTGCGAGGCTTTGGGGCTGAATCCCTATATCCTTATGTCCAGCGGTTCTATGATGATCGCTGCAGATGACGGATACGGCCTGGCAGAAAAGCTGAAACAGGCAGGGATCCCTGCTTCTGTAGTGGGAAAAGCCACTGAGGGAAAAGACCGGATTTTAAGAAATGGAGAAGATACCAGATATCTGGATAAACCTCAGAGTGATGAACTGTACAAAATCTATCAGTAACAGAGGAAGAGAAAATGGCAAAGCTGAATATTGTATTATATGAGCCGGAGATCCCTTCAAATACGGGAAATATCGGAAGAACCTGTGTGGCTACAGGAACCCGGCTCCACCTTATCGAGCCTTTGGGATTCAAATTGAATGAAAAGGCGATTAAGAGAGCGGGGATGGATTACTGGAAGGATCTGGATGTGACCACTTATCTGAATTACCAGGATTTCCTGGAGAAAAATCCCGGGGCAAAGATCTACATGGCTACTACCAAGGCCCCACAGGTCTACACAGAGGTCCATTATGAAGAAGACTGCTATATCATGTTCGGAAAGGAAAGCGCCGGGATCCCCGAGGAGATCCTGCTGGAGAACCAGAAGACGGCAATACGGATTCCCATGATCGGAGACATCCGTTCTCTGAATCTGAGCAATTCCGTCGCCATCGTTCTTTACGAGGCCCTGCGGCAGAATCATTTTGATCACATGCAGTTAGAAGGACACCTGACAAAATATCAGTGGAAATAAATAATGGGGACTGTCCTATGGAACAGAAACCGAGAATATTTATACATTTTCTTGCTCAGTCTGCGCTGCTTTGAGCTTATGGTCTCAAAGCCGTGCTCGACAAATTCGCATAAAATGTATAAATATTCCTGGTATATGTTCCATAGGACAGTCCCTTATTTTTTGTGTCAGGATTCTTTCTCGGGGCTTTTTGCCAGGGTGAAGATAAATTCTGTGCCCACCCCTTCCGTACTGATTACATTGATATTCTGCTTGTGGGCATTGATGATCTCTTTTACGATAGAGAGCCCCAGGCCTGTGCCTTTCCGGTCTTTTCCTCTGGAAGAATCAATCTTGTAGAAACGGTCCCAGATCTTTGGAAGATTGGCTTTGGCGATCCCGCAGCCCGTATCTTTTACAGAAACGAAGACAGTTTCGTGCTTCAGAGAAGATTCAATCTTGATTACAGAATCCTCCGGACTGAACTTAATGGCGTTGTCAATCAGATTGTAAAGTACCTGCTGGATCTGAACCATATCTGCATGGACAAAGAGAGTCTGTCCTGTGAGAAGCAGCTCAATGGAGATCCTTCGGTCTCTGCAGGTTCCCTCAAAGGTAGCGGCAGTGGTTTTGATCACATTATTGATATCAAAATCCGAGTAATCCAGATGACGCCCTTTCTGATCCAGGTTATTCAGAGTCAGAAGACTTTCTGTCAGCTTATAAAGCCGGTCTGTCTCAAACACTACGATCTTCAGGTATTTTTCCTGGAGTTCGGGAGGAATGGTCCCGTCCAGGATGGCTTCTGTGTACCCTTTGATAGAGGTCAGAGGGGAACGGAAGTCGTGGGAAACATTAGCAATAAATTTCCGCTGATAGCTGCCGGTCATATCCAGCTCGTCGGACATATAATTCAGAGTCAGGGCCAGATAGCCCAGCTCGTCCTCTTTGTCCAGAGGTATGTTGTATTTCAGATTCCCGGAGGCAAAGGCGTCTGCCCCCTGGATGATCTTTTTCAGAGGCCGGTAGATCATAAAGGAAAATACCGGAATGATCAGGGCCAGCACGGCTAGAAAAATAAAAAACAAAATATAGATGATATTCAGGATATCATCCCGCTCTCCATATATCACAGACATGGGAAGGTGGATGGCAACATACCCTTCCACTCGCATATTTACAGTGACCGGTACCATGACGCTTAATTGTTCTTGGGAAAATTCATTAAAGAAATAGCCGGTCTGGTAATAAGAACCGCTGGCGGTCCCGGGATCGAAGTCTTCGATCATGGGGTAGTCTTCTGTATACATGGGCTCTGCAGTATTCATCAGGATCTCTCCCTGGGAACTGATCAGCCAGATAGAACAGTCCTGATAAGAGGCCACTGTGCACAGATTCTGGTAAGTGTCTTCCGGGGAGAGTGTTTCCCGGTAATATTTTGTAGCTCTGTTAGAGGCAATATCCGTGGCTTCCCGGTAAAGCTGATTGCTGTATACGGATTCTACATGGTGTTCCGCCATGGAACTGCCTACAAGGGCCACGATGAAAAAGCCGATGAAACCCAGTATAAAAAATGCCAGGACAAATTTTATATACAGGTATTTTTTCATCTGTTCTTTACCTCAAATTTGTAGCCGATTCCCCAGACCGTGGCAATAGACCAGGCCGGGTGGTCTTTGATCTTTTCCCTGAGACGCTTGATATGTACGTCTACAGTTCTGGTATCTCCGATGTATTCATAGCCCCAGATATGGTCCAAAAGCTGCTCTCTGGTAAACACCTGGTTGGGAGAGGAAGCAAGGAAATAAAGGAGTTCCAGTTCTTTTGGCGGCATATCGATTTGATTTCCGTAATAGATTACCGAGTAATTGGTCAGATTAATGGCCAGATCCGGATATTCCACGTATTTTCCCGCAGGTTGGGTGGCCGGCGCCACTGTAGGCTGATACCTGCGGAGTACCGCTTTTACCCTGGCAACCAGCTCTTTGGAATCAAAGGGCTTGATCATATAGTCGTCTGCCCCCAGTTCAAGCCCCAGGACCTTATCGAAGACCTCTCCTTTGGCAGAGAGCATGATAATGGGCACATTAGATTTGTGCCGGATTTCCCGGCATACCTGATAACCGTCCATACCTGGGAGCATCAGATCCAGCAGGATCAGATTAGGTGCAAAGGAGGTGAAGGCTTTCAGGGCTTCTTCCCCGTCATTTACGATTTTGGTGTCATAGCATTCCTTTGTAAGATACAGAGAGATCAGCTCTGCAATATTGTTGTCATCATCTACAATGAGTATTTTCTGTTTTACAGCCATGTATATCCCCCTTACTTTTTAAATTCTACAATAGTCACTCCGGCGTCTCCTTCTCCGAATTCCGCCAGATGGAAGTTGTCTACATATTTCAGTCGTTTCAGATAATTATGAATGCCTTTTCGCAGGGCACCGGTACCTTTTCCATGAACGATCCGGACGCTGCTTAAATGAGCCAGATAGGCATCATCCAGATATTTATCCAGCTCTCCGATGGCTTCGTCTACAGTTTTCCCTAAAAGATTGATCTCTGTTCTTACAGAGGCGGATTTATTCATACGGATCTTTCCTGCCCCAGTCCGCTGAAGAGAAGGTCCGGTGATCACCGGCTCATCTATAAGCTCCAGATCAGTTAGAGATACCTTTGAGCGAAGAATTCCCATCTGCACATAGACCATACCTTTGGAATCCGGCTTGGAGCTGATAGTCCCCTTCACATTTAGGCTTAATACCCGGACACTGTCTCCCAGGGAAATATCCTTGGCAGTGAGGGAAGACTTCTTTTTCGCCGGAGTTTTCAATGCGATTTTCTTTCCGGCAGAGTCTGCTTTTTTCCGAAGCTTCTCTCTTTGAGCTTCCAGTTCCCTGGCACTTAATGTTTCTTTTCCGGCCTTGTTAAAGATTTTCATAGTCTGATCTGCGTATTCTTTGGCATCCCTGAGGATCCGGTAAGCCTCTTCATTGGCATTTCGCAGGATCTTTTCTTTCTGCTGATCCAGTTTATCCTGTTTTGCCTCTAACTGAGCCTTTAATTCTTTGATCTCTTCTTTGTATTTTTCAATTTCTTCCTGTTCGGACTCAATAGTTTTCCGGCTTTCCTCCAGAGAGGAGAGAACGTCCTCGAAGGATTCCTCTTCCTGGCTGATCTGCTCTTTGGCCTTGTCGATAATGAAATCCGGCAGTCCCAGCTTGCTGGATATGGCAAAGGCATTACTTTTTCCCGGGATGCCGATAAGGAGCCGGTAGGTGGGACGAAGAGTTTCTACATCAAATTCACAGGAAGCATTTTCTACGCCTTTTGTGGAAAGGGCGTAGACCTTAAGTTCGCTGTAATGAGTGGTGGCCATAGTCCGGATACCCTGACTGTGAAGGTGGGACAGGATCGCAATGGCAAGGGCGGCTCCCTCGGTGGGATCTGTTCCGGCTCCCAGCTCGTCAAAAAGGACCAGAGAATCCCGGTCTGCCTTTTCCAAGAACCGGACAACATTGGTCATGTGGGAGGAAAAGGTACTTAAAGACTGTTCAATACTCTGCTCGTCTCCGATATCAGCATAGACTTCCCGGAAAACGTTGAGCCGGGAATTGTCGAAGGCAGGAATGTGGAGCCCTGACTGGCCCATAAGGGTAAGAAGCCCTACTGTTTTTAAGGAAACGGTTTTACCTCCCGTATTGGGACCGGTGACTACCAGAAGGTCAAAATCTTCTCCCAGACGGATATCGATAGGTACCACCTGATGTTTTTCAATCAGGGGGTGCCGGGCTTTTTTCAGATCAATGATCCCATCTGTATTAAAGCGGGGCTCTGTGGCGTTCTGAGATTTTGCCAGAAGGGCCCGGGCAAAGATAAAGTCCAGCTGAGTCAGGACCTTCTGATCATCCTGGATCAGCTCCAGGCTTTCAGCAGCAGTCTGGCTTAGGCTGGAAAGAATCTTTTCAATTTCCGCCTGCTCCTGTACTTCCATTTCCCGAAGATCGTTGTTCAGTTTTACCACAGCCATAGGTTCCACAAAAACCGTAGAACCGGTAGAAGACTGATCGTGGATCATACCGGGAACCTGGCCTCTGTACTCAGATTTTACGGGAATACAGTACCGGCCGTTCCGCATGGTGATCACCCCGTCCTGGAGATAGGCCCTGGAGCTTCCGCTGATGTAGGAAGCCAGCTGGCTGTGGATTTTTTCGTTGATGTTCTTCATATTCCGGCGGACCTGGCGGAGTCCCGGACTGGCGTCATCTGCAATTTCCTCCGGAGACAGGATACAGCGGCGGATTTCTGTGGACAGAGGAGTGAGAGGTTCCAGGACTTCAAACATGGGGTCCAGAGAATCTGTATTTCCCTCATCTGTATCCCTCCGGGAATAGGATTTTGCCCGTCCGGCATTTTCCAGAAGACTGGCAATATCCAGAAGTTCCCCCGTTCCCAGAGTACCTCCGATTTCCAGTCTTTTTAAAGATCCTCCGATATCCTTAACTCCCCCAAAGGAGAGGGAGCCTTTCTGATAGACTCTTGCCAGGGCATCGGCAGTTTCCTGCTGGAGGATCTGGATCTCGCCCAGATCTTCAGAAGGGGTAAGGCGACGGCACATATCCTTTCCCATAGGGGAAGTGGCAAAGCCTTCCAGAAGTTCTGTGATCTTATAATATTCTAAAGTCTTTAAAGCTTTTTCGTTCATCTTCTTCACCTTGTTAAAATCAAATTTTATGTCCATTCTATTCTACATGAAATACCCGGGAATGAAAAGCTTTTGGAGCCCTTTTTTTCCGGGGCAGAGAGGAATATTTGTATATTCTTCATAAAAAGTTCATAAATTTTCAGTATAATAGACAAAAATATGCCAGAGAGCATTCTGAAATCTGACACATGGAGAACAAGTAATATGGGCGAAGATAGAAAAGAAGAGTTTGACCGGGATGAAAAACTGCAGGAGACAGTCAAAGAAGAGACAGCAGGGGAAAAGGAAGGACAGGAAAAAGAAGCGGTTCGGGAAAGTCAGGATACCCGGGAAGAGGCAGCTGGAACAGAGAACGCAGAACCGGAGGAATCCGGGGATTCTTATGAATTTATGAAAGAAACCATAAAGGCCAAGCCATTAGATAAAAAGAAACTGGCAAGGCAGATAGGAAAGCTGGCAGGATCCGGAGCGGTTTTCGGCCTGGCTGCGGCCCTGGTTTTCGGCGCCCTGGCGCCGGGTCTGCTTCAGAGGGCCGAAGAGCGGCAAAGCGACCGGGAAGTACAGTTCCAGAACGGCACACAAGAGACAGAAGAAGAGCAGGAAGAAGTCCAGGAGGACCAGGAAGATACACAAACGGAGCAGACGACCATTATTCAGGAAATGACTCCGGAAGACTATCAGACATTGTATTCCGATATTTTTGCCACTGCCCAGGAGGCGGAAAAAGCAATCGTAACTGTCAATAGCCGGCAAAATGACCAGGATTGGTTCCAGACACCCTATGAAAGTCAGATCTCCGGACTTCTGGTAGCGGAAAGCGGACAGGAATACTATATACTCACGGAGTACAGAATTGTGGAAAATGTAGATCGAATTGAAGTGACTTTCTGTGATGGAACTATAAATGAAGCCAGGTTCCAGAAAGCAGACAGCAACACAGGCGTTGCCATTTTAAAAGTTGCAAAATCTGAGGTGCCTGCAGAGACCCAGCAGGCCATAGCCATAGCTCCGCTGGGCGAGTCCTATAATGTAAAGCAGGGAGAACCAGTACTTGCAATTGGCAGTCCTATGGGGTATAGTGATTCTGTCGGTTACGGAATCGTAACCTCCACATCCAATACTGTGTCCAGAGTAGACGCCCAATACGGTCTGATCACTACGGACATTGCCGGAAGCAGTCAGGGCAGCGGTGTGATCGTAAATCTGGATGGAGAGATCATCGGTATTATTGCCCAGTCTTTTGCCAGTGAGGATACCCAGAATCTGATCACGGGCCTGTCTGTCTCAGACAGCAGGGAACTGATTCAAACACTGTCGGATAATCAGGACATGATCTACATGGGAGTGACCGGTACCAATATTACTTCAGAAATTTCTGAAAAGAAGGGAATTCCCAAAGGCGTTTTCGTGGAAGAGGTAGAAGTGGACTCCCCGGCTATGCAGGTAGGGATCCAGAACGGTGATGTGATCACTGAGATTAACGGAGAGACTGTGGAAACGGTAAAGGGATATCAACAGCAACTGAAAGCCTGCAAAGCAGGAGAGACCATTGATGTGAAAGCTATGCGCCAGGGGACAGAAGGGTATGTGGAGGTATCTTTTGAAGTAACATTAAAGGCAAAATAGAAAGGGCATAAAACCATGAAATTTATCAGCGAACTCCGTGAAGGAGAAAAAATATCAGGAATCTATTTATGCAAGCATAAACAGGCGGCGGTGACCAAAAACGGAAAGCCTTATGAAAACGTGATCCTTCAGGACAAAACCGGAACCATAGACGGAAAGATCTGGGAGCCAAACTCTCTGGGAATTGATGAATTTGATCCTTTGGATTACATAGACGTAGTGGGAGATGTGACCAGCTTTCAGGGAAGTCTGCAGGTAAGCATCAAACGGGCCAGAAAAGCCGGGGAGGGAGAGTATGACCCGGGAAATTACCTTCCGGTAAGCGATAAGAACGTAGATACCATGTACCAGGAACTTTTAGGCTGTGCAGCACAGGTGAAAAATCCCTATCTCCACCGGCTTCTGATGAGCTTTTTTGAGGAAGACGAAGAGTTTATCCGGGCCTTTAAAGGAAATTCCGCTGCCAAGACCGTTCACCACGGTTTTATCGGCGGCCTGCTGGAGCATACTTTAAGTGTGACCAGGCTTTGCCAGTACTACTGTAAAACTTATCCTGTACTGAATCAGGATCTGCTGCTTACTGCCGCTATGCTCCACGATATCGGAAAAACCAGAGAATTGAGTCCTTTTCCGAAAAACGACTATACGGATGACGGCCAGCTTCTGGGTCATATTATGATCGGCGCAGAGATGGTCCATGACAAGGCCAGGGAGATCCCCGGATTTCCGGAGAAGCTGGAAAGTGAAGTGAAGCACTGTATTCTTGCCCACCACGGGGAGCTGGAGTATGGTTCTCCAAAGAAACCGGCTCTGGCAGAGGCGGTCGCCTTAAATCTGGCGGACAATACCGACGCCAAGATGGAAACTCTTACGGAAATCTTTAACGGAGCAGGAGAACAGAAAGACTGGCTGGGATACAACCGTCTCTTTGAATCAAATCTGCGGAAAAGCAGTCTGTAAAATGTAGATTGGCGGGCAGAGATGATCAGCCTGTGCCGTTAGGCGGTTAACGGCTGTGTCACTACTAGTACAGAAAAGCAGAAGCTGTCCGGACAAAGCAAAAGTCCGGCTGTTTTTGCTTTTTTCATGTAAAAGGAGAGTCTATGGAATTTAAGAAAAACGACATTTTGACAATTGATATAGAGGATATGGGACATGACGGAGAGGGGATCGGAAAGGCAGATGGCTATACTCTGTTTGTAAAGGATACGGTCATCGGTGACCGGGCAGAGGTAAAGATCATGAAGGCCAAGAAAAATTACGGCTATGCCCGGCTGCTGAAGGTACTCAGACCTTCCCCGGACAGGACAGAACCCAGATGCCCCATTGCCAGAGCCTGCGGAGGCTGCCAGCTCCAGTTCCTTTCATACGAAAAGCAGCTGGAATTTAAGAAAAAGAAAGTCTTGGGAAATCTCCAGCGTATCGGGGGATTTGCTGATATACAGGCAGAAAGAGTCCTGGGAATGGAAGATCCCTGGCGCTATCGGAATAAAGCCCAGTTCCCTGTAGGGAGAAACAAAGAAGGCGAAATCGTCACCGGATTCTACGCAGGAAGGACTCACAGCATTGTGCCAAACAGGGACTGCCTTTTAGGGGTAAAGGTAAATGAAGAGATCCTTAACCGGATCCTGGCTTATATGGAAACCTGCCATGCAGAACCTTATGATGAGAAGACAGGAATAGGATTGGTCCGCCATATCCTTCTCAGATACGGATTTAAGACCGGAGAGATCATGGTCTGTCTCATCATTAACGGAACCAGGATACCGGCTCAGGACAGCCTTGTGGAGGCTTTAAAGGATATCCCCGGAATGACCAGCATTTCTCTTAATGTAAATACCAAAAGAAATAATGTGATCCTGGGAGAAAAGGTGATTCCTCTCTGGGGAAAAGAATATATCACAGATTATATCGGATCGATCCAGTATCAGATCTCTCCTCTGTCCTTCTATCAGGTAAATCCGGTACAGACGGAGAAACTTTACGGAACCGCTCTGGAATATGCGGGACTTACAGGGAAAGAGACAGTCTGGGATCTCTACTGCGGGATCGGCACCATTTCCCTGTTCCTGGCCCAGAAGGCAAAACAGGTCTATGGGGTGGAAATCGTTCCTCCGGCCATAGAAGACGCCAGGAGAAACGCCAAACTGAACGGTATCACAAATGCGGAATTTTTCGTAGGAAAAGCAGAAGAGGTCCTGCCGGAAAAATACGAAAAAGAAGGCATATACGCAGACGTAATCGTAGTAGATCCTCCAAGAAAGGGCTGCGATGAAGCCGTCCTGGATACCATGCTGAAAATGAAGCCGGAGAAAATTGTATATGTAAGCTGCGACTCTGCCACACTGGCAAGGGATCTGAAAGTGCTGTGCCAGGAGGAGTATAGGCTGGAAAAAGTGGCGGTGTGCGATATGTTTCCGCAGGGGGTGCATGTGGAGACTGTGTGCCTCTTGAGCAACCGAAAATCAAAGCCTGACACTCATGTGGATCTGACCCTGGATATGGAAGACTATTACAGGATAAAAGATCAGGAGGGAAGACTATTACAGGATAAAAGATCAGGAGAAACAGTCAAATAAATAATACACGGAACTTAAATCGGCAGCTGCTGATGCGTAAATGCATTGGCAGCTGTTTTTGCGTTATGGCGGATTTAAGGGAGGTGGTGCCGTTGGACTAACGGCCGATGACTGGAAGACAAAGGCATTTCTAAAGTAAATATTCATTTACGGTTTAAGGAGGCACATCTATGGCAATGAAAAAATTCAGAAATATGAAAGTCTATGAGCAGAGCGGATATCAGTATAAATCCACACCGGCCATCATGAAAGGGCAGTGGCTCCGTGAAGCTGGATTTGACTGCGGGACATCCATTACTGTTACTTGTGAGGAGGGGCGTCTGGTGATCGTTCCAAGAGAAGAAGCAAGCTATGTGGATGCTTTTGAGGAAAGCGGCAGGGAAACGGCGGATAAGGTTGCGGAAAAGAAAGGACGGTATTGATGATGGGAAAGATTTACGTTATCGGATCACAGAAAGGCGGGGTGGGGAAAACTACCTCCACCCTGAACCTTGCATATGCACTGCGGAAACAGGGAAAGAAAGTGCTGGCTGTAGATTTTGACAGCCAGGCGAACCTGACGGCCTGTTATGGGATTGAAAATACAGGGGAACTGGAAAATACCATAAAACTTCCGGCCATGAAGAAGTGCATCCGAACAGAGGATGGCGTAGATTTTATTCCTTCTTCTATTTACCTGTCTGTGGCGGACGCAAAGCTGCGGCTGGAAATGGGAGCGGAAAAGATCCTGTCGGAGATCTTGGATCCGCTCAGGGAGAAATATGATTATATTCTGATTGATACCTGCCCTTCCCTGGGAATGCTGACCATCAATGCCCTTGCGGCGGCTGATGAGGTCATTATCACGGTGAATAAGGTATGTCATCGATATAATCATTGAGCCTCCGTACCGCACAGGTATACGCACTAAAAGTCGATCTGCATACGTTTACTGAATCTAGAAACTGACGTCCAATTTCAGGAGTATATGTTTCTATACCAAGTTTTTTCATCAACGAGTAGATTCTGTTGTAAATCCGCCTGTAAACCATCAATGTGGAATCCATGTAATTCTGCTTTTTGAGTTGATTGATGACACAATCAGACAGCTTGTGAAAGTTTAACGTTTTCTCTGCCATAATTGACCTCCTTATAATAATCTGTGAGGTTAATTATACGCTATTGTTATTCGAGAAAACGACATGTACCATCAGGTTTTAAGCTGAGATCTGCATTTCTTCTGGAATAATAATACTTCTGGGATAATGCGTCTTATTCCAGTTCTGAGATAAGACGCATGCGAGGCGGTATTTCGCAGATGCATTAAAAGCACTCCCAAAAGCGGCACAAAAAACTGCGAAAGATACCGTGGCATACGAAGCCCTGAAGCGGATAGGGGCCATCTATCATCTGGACAATCCGTTATCTGATCTGGAACCGGAAGACCGGAAAAAGCAGCGGCAGATGACAGTCAGACCTCTGGTGGAGGCTTTCTTTGCGTGGGCAAAAGAGGTAGAGTCCGCTGACTGTCTTCCCAAAGGGAAAACACTGGAAGGGATCCATTACTGTATCAACCAGGAAGAGGCACTGAAAGTGTTCCTGGATGACGGTGAAGTGCCTCTTGATAACAACGCAACAGAAGGAGCGCTCCGCAGCTTCTGCCTGCATAAACATGCATGGAAGTTGATCGATAGTATCGATGGCGCAAAATCCAGTGCGATCATCTACAGCATAACGGAAACAGCAAAGGCGAATCATCTGAATCCGTTCCGTTATCTGACCCATGTCCTGACAGTGTTAAAAGATCATCAGGATGATACGGATTACCGTTTTATAGAAGACCTGCTTCCATGGTCAGATCAGTTACCAGAGATCTGCCGGGGCAAGTCAAAAACAACTGAGCCGTAAACCAGGCCGCCGGAAACGGCGGTCAAAAAATGGGCCAGTACTCATGGTTTACCGTATACATTGAAACAAATCTTGCGGAAGATATGACCCCTTTCGCTATGCAGATCGAGCAATTGAATAGTATCTATGGAATAAGCACGACCGCTTCCTGTGCAATCATTGCAGAAATCGGTATTGATATGAAGCCATTTAAAACTACGGAACACATTTGCTCATGGGCTGGTCTCTGTCCTGGCAATAATGAAAGTGCTGGAAAACGAAAAAGCGCATCTATTACGAAAGGCAATCCTTATATCAAAAGTATGCTTTGTGAAGTTGCCTGGGTAATCGCCGGGAAACGGAATACATATCTTTCTGCCTGGTACTGGAGAATCAAGCAGAAAAAAGGTGCTAAAAAAGCCATTGTCGCCCTTGCTAGAAAACTTCTTGTCATCATTTACACTATGTTAAAACAAGGAACTCTGTTTGATGAATCCTGTTTTGAGACCAGACGTAAAAATTGTGAGCAAAAGCAGCTTTCCCGCTATATACGAGAATTAGAAAAACATGGCTATCATGTAGAAGCTCAGAGTTAGTCTGTGTTTGCATGATCTATATTTCACTATCGGCAGCCGATATCGTGACTGCTTTATAGTGATGTCTTCATGATTGTTGAAAACATTTGTTGTCAAGGCTCAATTCCTGGCTACGGATTTTATTTTCGTAGCAAGGTACGGGTTTTGCATCTGTGATGCTGTATTCTGTTCCGGAATGTGATCCGGTACAATGTCAATGGGGACCACGTCCTGTTTCGGGCGGGGGACCGGGGGATGACCATAATTCGCTGCTGGGATCTGATCCGCTGCCGCTTTCCGACAACGGCTGACCCAGTTGTAAAAGGTGCTTACCGCAATGTCGTTTTCACGGCACCAGTCAGCATCTGTCATGCCGCTCTGTCGGCATTCATTGATAAGCCTGATCTGTTCCACCATTGGAACACGAGCTTTGCGAGTACCTGCCATAACCTATCCTCCATAATTGTAGTGAAATAGTCTAAATATCTATCGACTACAATTATATAGGCAAAACTTGAGGATCAGGAAATTCGCAGGAATATTTGGCGCTTACGTTCTAAAGGTAGATATTTTGGCAGGAATAAAGATATGCTTAGAGATTTTCGGAATGGATATTTTGTAAATGTGGTGTGTTTCTTTATTTTATGGAATGTATATCAGTTTCCGCAGAGTGAAGAGGGGTAAGAAACAATGGCAGGATAACGGACTTATGCGAAAATGTTTCCTTTTGCCAGAAGGTATTGAATGTTCTTACTGGATCGTGATTAAATACGGTAGCGGGTAATATCTTTCCAGTTTGCAGGGAATCCCATTATATCCAAAAGGGAAGATTCGCTGATCTGC
The DNA here is from genome assembly GCA_949291945.1 of uncultured Bacillota bacterium. Taxonomy (GTDB): domain Bacteria; phylum Bacillota; class Clostridia; order Lachnospirales; family Lachnospiraceae; genus Blautia. The sequence goes on from CASEXH010000005.1 coordinate 129,359, forward strand.
CCGCTGTTTTTTATGTACTTATTGATATAAATTCCAGAAAGTCCTGTTTGGGGAGCAGGTAACGGAAAGCGATGACCAGACCGAACAGATCCCGTTTTCCGGAAAGATACTGATTCCCTTTTTTTGGTATATTCAGTTTCTGATGAAGCATTGTATCTGGAAAATCAATCTGGGTCCGGAAAGAATAAAGCCGCTCGTTATGTGCGCATACGTTCCGGAACAGGGTAAGGATTTTCAGGTAACGTTCCAGGTTCTTTTCATTTACGCCTGGAAAATCTTTGCTGATACCGCTTTGCAGTTGGAAGGGGAGCAAGGCGTAAAACCTGGAAATCTGTCCGTAAGTCAGGGTGTTGGTCAGCACCCATAGAGGAACGTTATGGTAAACCTTCCGTTGGTGGACAACATAATTATGTTCCGTATTTTTATTTGCCTGGTAGGATAAGATCTGGATCATGCGGGTGATATCAGCAGCATTCTTTTTTGTATGATTATAATTCCCAGGAGTGAGGTATGCGGTCTGCTGTTCGTCATGGAGACTGCAAAAATGGTAGGAAACAAGCTGCCGGATTTTACATTCTATTTCACACAAATATTTGAAAACAAGTTCACGCAGGGAAAGATCAAACTGGTACAGGGCATAGATATCCTCAAAAGAAGTATTGTTCTGGTAAATACGGGTCATGGGATTGATGAACGGTGTTTTGTATCCTCCGATCAAGGAAAAATATCCGATATTTTTTAGGATTTCTTTTGCAGCTGCCCGGTCATGAATTTGAAGTTTTTTTTCGTTCTGCAGTTTATCAAGCTGCTGATCGTATGTAAGAAACGGTTTTGACAAAGATTTCCCCTCTTCCTGTTATCAGAATAAAAAAAGGAGGGCCCGCAGGTCCTCCCCCGGTCTCAGTCCTCACGAGTATCTGAAACCTGATCACTAAGACAGAGTCTAGCACGGATCCACTCAAAAGTCAATGGCTTTTAGCAAATCCGGCGGCTTTGTCCTTTGATTATTGTATTCGAAGACAAAAGAAAATATGCAAAGATTCCGCCCGGAGTGATCCGGGTATTTTCTATATTCATTTTCAGGAGGTGGATGACACATGGCAAGCCGGATCAAGGGTATTACAGTGGAGATCGGCGGCGATACCAGCGGACTGGAAAAGTCGCTGAGTGCAGTGAACAATTCCATAAAGAAGACCCAGAGCCAGCTTCGGGATGTGAATAATCTTCTGAAACTGGATCCGTCCAATACTATCCTTTTGGCGCAGAAGCAGGAACTTCTGCAGTCGGCCATCGGGGATACGGAAAAGAAGCTGGAAGCCCTGAAACAGGCCCAGGAGGATGTGGCGAAAGCCTTTGAGCGGGGCGACTTAGGGAAAGACCAGTACATGGCTTTCCAACGTGAAGTGGAGGAAACCCGTGGTGCGCTGAACCGGTATAAGGCGGATCTGTCTGGTCTGCAGTCAGAGCAGGAGCGGCTGGCTTCTAATACGGAGCGTCTGAATAAGCTGTTTGCGGCTACTGGTTCCAGTGTGGATGATCTGTCGAGGAAGAATATCTGAGAACCATTAAGCAACTGGGAAAAAACGGCCAAAACGGAAGCGGAAAATAGTAATTGAAAAAACAAAGAGTTCAGATCCTACATACTGTTTTTGTATGCAGACCCTGAACTCTTTAACAATGCAAAGAATTTTAACAGATTTCCCCTACTATTTCAACTCTGCCCCATCACTAAACGCATTTCCAACTTTTTCTCCCAGCTTCAGATAAGCGTTGTTCACCGGGTCAAAGGTGATGGGCTGGAGCAGTACCGGGGAGATTTTCCCATTTTCATCTAGGATCTTTTCGTCTGCGCTGACGTTGACGATATCTCCGATGATGTCTCCGTCTTCGGTGATCTTGACCAGCTTACATTCCAGGGTCATGGGGAATTCTTCGATCAGGGGAGCATCCACAAATTCGCTTTTTACAGTATGGAGGCCGGCTTTTTCCAGTTTGGCAGGTTCTTTATTTCCGGATACGATTCCTACATAATCTGCTTCTTTTACATGAGCGGCGTCTGCGAAACTTACGGTGAAGGCCTGGCGGGCTTTAATATTGGCTGTGGTCTTGTGGCCTGCGCTGAGGCAGATACACACCTGGTTGGTATCGTAGATTCCTCCCCAGGCAGCGTTCATAGCATTGGCGGAGCCGTCTTCGTTATATGTGCCGATGATCAGCACCGGCAGAGGATACATCCAGGATTGTTTTCCAAAGTTCTTTCTCATTATAAATATCTCCTTTCGCATTTTGGGGTTTTAAGTATCCAAAGAGTACCTTCTTTTTGGAAGGCCCTACATGTACTTTGGCACCTTCCATTATTATATACCTTTTGAAAAAGTTAGAAAAGTGTATATATGTCTTGTCAGAGTTTTGGATAAGCCTATATAATAGAATTGCAGACAGATGGACAATCAGGCCGGTAAAAGCGGCGGCTAATGCTTATTCGCTGCTCTGGCATGATATGAAAATAACCGAGCAGGCCTGCCGGGGGAAGAAAGGCGGCTGAAAAGTGGGAAAAGAAATGTATCTGAAGCTGAAAAAGCAGTTTTTTCAAAGCTGGAATTTGGAGATGTGGACAAAAGCAAAGGGAAAGTATCAGATAGGAGGAAGGATTTACCTGGGCAGATATCCCCAGGCTGATAAATCGGATATATCTCCTATCCCATGGATCATCCTGGATGTTTGGGAAGAAAGCGGGCTGCTGATTGCAAAAGAGAGCTTGATTGTATCTGCATACTGTGATGCAGGGAAATTGGAATATGATCTGAAATACCTTGAGTGGCAAAATTCTCTTGCCCGTGAAAAATGTAAAGAATTCTTTCATAAAGCATTTAACGAGAAAGAAAGAGCGCTTATACAGAAAAGAAATATAATAGATGAGGGATCCGGCAATATATGCCGGGATTCGGTGTTCCTTTTATCAGAAAAAGAGGTGAAAGCCTACTTCCCGGATAAAGAAAGCAGAAAAGCACTGCTTTCGGGATGCGCAAGAGAACAGAAAGCTGCCGAAGGCTATTCCAGCAGAAACAAATATGCGGACTGGTGGATACTTCCCCAGTATGAAAGATGGAGCAGAACAGTAACATTCTCGTCTGGACGCAAATCCCCCTATGTGAACATTTACCCGAAAGCAGTATTGTCTGATGGAGAAATCAGATTTCACGGGAGAATGGCCTTTTATAAGGATTTTACCATACGTCCATGTATTCAGATAAATTTGGCGGCATATCAAAGGGCCGGAAAAATAACAGATAACACAGAAATTTTACAAAATGCTCCATGCTATTGTAAGCTGGTATGAGAGACTTTACATTGCTAAAGAATTTATAAACAAGTATAAAATAAGTGATAAAGTCACTGACAAACTGTCAGGAATCTGGTAAAATGCAATCAGTAGCTTGAAAACAAAGGTTTCAGGAGGTCGTGATTATAATGAAAATGTTATTTTATATGTTTATAAATACCAGCGCAGGAGAAGAGGTAAAGCGTGTTCTCAATGATTTATTCCCGGGATTGATCAAAGAGCCGAAAAGAGTGCCGGTGAGAGTACCGGTACACCAGCCGGACAACGACAGAAGAAGAGATTTAAGATACAGATAACAGATCAGATAAAGAAAAGCAGCGGAAACAAAACCGCTGCTCTTTTTTGACTAAAACAAAAAGATTTGGAAATACATCTCCTGAATCGGATAAGAAAAAGTTTTAGGAAATAAAAAAGCGCGAGACGGGACTCGAACCCGCGGCCTCGACCTTGGCAAGGTCGCGCTCCACCAACTGAGCCACTCGCGCATAAGCGGGTGATGGGAATCGAACCCACATATCCAGCTTGGAAGGCTGGTGTTCTACCACTGAACTACACCCGCAGGTTGTTTTGTTTTTGTCTCCTGTCGAAGACAAGTGATATAATACTACATGCAAATTGAATTGTCAACAGTTTTTTGAAAAAAATAAAAAAAAAGAATTTTAGGTGTACTTTTAAAAGAGCTGCTCCTGGAACAGGAAGCATATCCGGCAAAAAATAAGTTGCCGGCTTCAGAAACCTGAAAATTCCGGCTCCTGAAACCGGCGGGAAAATTTTGAATAGTAAATAAGCAAACGATACATTGACTCGCCTGTTTATTGTGATACTATTCCTGGTTTACAAAGCGGTGATAAATATACTGATTGGCTTCTTTCTCCTGGGTATCGTCCAGGGGAGCAAGGTCTGCACTGCCGTATTTCCGCTTCAGAGCATTGGAGAGGAGATAGTCGCAGATATGAGGATTTTTCGGAAGGAGAGGACCGTGGAGATAAGTGCCTACCACATTTTTATACAGAACACCTTCTGTTTTGTCTTCTCCGTTGTTTCCGTGACCGTACAGCACCCGGCCGAAAGGACGGTTGTCTCCGATATAGGTTCTGCCGCCGTGATTTTCAAAGCCTACGATAGGCATAGAGAAAGCTTCGTTTTCCAGGACAATGTTGTCAATAAGTCTGGGGCTGCCCTGTTCCGTATACAGATCTACAAGAGAAAGGCCTTCAATAGTGCCCTCGTCAGTCTTGTAATAATGGCCCAGAAGCTGATAGCCTCCGCAGACGGCCAGGACCGTGCCTCCGTCTTCCACATAAGCTTTAAAGTCTTTTTGGATATTTCTCAACTGGGAACAGACGATCATCTGCTCCCGGTCAGAGCCGCCTCCCAGGAGGACAATGTCCAGTTTGGAGAAATCAATGGTGTCTTCCAGGGTAAATTCAATAGTTTCGGCCTCGATCCCTCTCCACTGGCTCCGCTTCATCATACACTGGATATTTCCACGGTCTCCGTAGAGATTTAAAAGGTCCGGATATAAATGCCCGATAGTCAGTTTCATGATCTCCTGCCCTCCATTTTTTTGAGAATATTGTGGGTGGTATATAGACCGGTGTAGTTTACCAGCACATAGAGATTTTTAACCCCATTGTGGAGCTTCTCCGTAATGGCTTTTTCAATATCCGGTTCCAGGTCGCAGGGGATGTCCACGTATTTCAGCCGCAGCCGCATATCCTGACAGCGGATGCCGCATACCGTAATGGAGGCGGCGTTTGCATCAGCCAGACGGTCAAAGTCTACGTCCCAGAGCCAGGAAACGTCGGTGCCGTCCTGACTGTTGTCATTGATCAGGATAATAATATCCTTGGGAGCTGTGTCGGTCATTACTGCAGAAATGTTCTGGTTAAATCCTGCCGGATTCTTTGCCAGATTCAGCATAACTTTGGTGTCGGAAATCTGAAACAGCTCGTTCCGGCCAAACTGAGGAGTATAATCCCCAAGAACTTTATTGAAGTTTTCCAGGGAAACCCCTGCCAGGGATGCGGCTCCATAGACGGCCAGGATATTGTAAACATTATAAAATCCCCGGTAATTGGCTTTGATATGGAAATCTCCCACATCAAAGGCAATGCCATCGGCAAGGGATATGTTGGTACCGTCAAAGTCCAGTTTGGGACGTTTAAAGCCGCAGCGGGGGCAGTAGTAGTCCCCAAGCTGGCTGTAGTGGTAAAAGTTATATTCCATTTTTTCACCGCAGCGCTTGCAGAACCGGCCTTCCCGGATCTCCCGGGTGTCCTCTTCCTGAAATACCTGCTGGCCTATACCGAAGGTAAAATGAGGATTTTCATTTTCCAGGGCCAGATAGGTGGATAGAGAATCGTCACCGTTGACCAGCACTTTCATTTCGGGAGCCATCTTCATGGCACGGGAAAGGAGGTCCATGGTAATGTCGATCTCTCCGTAACGGTCCAGCTGGTCCCGGAAAAGGTTGGTCAGCACCATATAGTCCGGACGGAAGTGAGGAAATACACGGACGGTAGACGCTTCGTCGATCTCAATACAGGCGTAATCAGCCTTTAGGTGCCCGGAAAGCCCTGCGGCAAGAACGAAAGCAGAGGCCACGCCGTTGAGCATATTGGAACCGGTGCGGTTGCAGACCACCTTGTATCCGTCCCCTTCCAGCATAGAAGCCAGAAGGTTATTAGTGGTAGTCTTGCCGTTTGTGCCGCAGACCACAAAGATATCTTTTTTCACTTCGCCGGCCAGCTCTTTCAAAATTGGAGGATAGATTGACAGAGCAATTTTTCCCGCCAGGGTCACACCCTGTTTTCCGGTAAGCTGACAGGCAGTTTTGATCAGCCGTGCGCCCCACACAGCCAAAAGTCTTCTGATATTCATGATATTTCATTCCTTTATCTTTGATACATCCTGTTTTTTTGTAGTATCCGCAGGAATCAGCGGAATTAACAAGAAGTTTTTCAATTCATTATTATACATAAATAAAAGAAAGAGTACAACCAAAAGAAATAATCGGAAATCATAGAAATTTAGGAAAATTATATGGAAAACTTATGTGCAGTATGCTACTATTAAATCAAGGCATCAGAGAGATGCACACGGGAAATTATATAGCTGTCAGAGCGGCTAAGAGGAGGGTGGAACATGAAATTACTCACTTATAAACTTCAGGGGGATGATAAAGAACGTCTGGGCGTCATGTGTGCCAATGCGTTTCAGAGATTTTATCCTTTAGAGACTTTCGGCCTTCATTTTCAGGATATGAATGATCTGATAGAACATATCAAGCCGGAAGAGATGGATATGCTAAGACGTTCTTTAGCTTCTGTGGAAGGGGAAACTCTGAACTATGATGAGGTTATTCACTGTGCCCCGATTCCTCATCCCCGGCAGGATATTATCTGTCTGGGAATGAATTTTAAAGACCATGGAGAAGAATCTGCCCGTTATAAAAAAGAGGCTTTTGAAAGAGACCGGGCCTATCCCGTATACTTTTCTAAAAGGGTAAATGAGGCAACTCCTGACGGAGGAACTATTCCTTCCTATCCGGGACTGGTAGACAGTCTGGACTATGAAGCAGAGCTGGGAGTTATTATTGGAAAGGACGCTTCTCATGTAAGTAGAGAAGATGCTTTCGACTATGTGTTTGGATATACAGTGATTAATGATGTCAGCGCAAGAAATGTCCAGACCAGACATAAACAGTGGTATTTTGGGAAAAGTATGGATGGCTTTACACCTATGGGTCCATTTATCGTTACGGAAGATGTGGTAAAAAGGCCGCCGGTACTTTCTGTCAAGAGCCAGGTCAACGGTGTGTTAAGGCAGCACAGCAGCACGGACCGCTTTATCTTTGATATCCCTCATGTGATCAGCGAACTGTCCAGCGGCATGGTGCTGAAAGCGGGAACCATCATTTCTATGGGAACACCTGCAGGAGTAGGTATGGGAATGATACCGCCCAGATTTCTCATGCCGGGAGATGTGGTAAAATGCGATGTGGAAGGGATCGGCATGATCACCAATGTTGTAGTATGAGAGAAAAATAAAAAAACTGTTGAAAAACAATAATAGATATGGTAAGATTGCTTTGTTGTGTAAGACAGCAGTCTTACCATATTTTTGAAAGCCCAGATAGCTCAGTTGGTAGAGCAGAGGACTGAAAATCCTCGTGTCGCTGGTTCGATTCCGGCTCTGGGCACTTTTTTATCCCTTAAATGTCTTTGGGAGAAAAACAAATATCTTTATCAGAAAGAAAGGCGGTATAAGGAAAAATGTATTCTTGGGAAGAAATCAATCAGGTAGACTTGGAGATCGCACAGTGTATCAAAGATGAAGTAGATCGTCAGAACTCACATATCGAACTGATCGCTTCGGAAAACTGGGTAAGCAAGGCAGTTATGGCGGCTATGGGGAGCCCTCTTACCAATAAATATGCAGAAGGATATCCGGGAAAGAGATATTATGGAGGTTGCGAATGCGTAGATGAGGTAGAACGTCTTGCTATTGAAAGAGCCAAGGAACTGTTCCATTGCGAATACGTAAATGTTCAGCCTCATTCAGGAGCTCAGGCCAATATGGCAGTGTTTTTCGCCATGCTGAAGCCGGGAGATACAGTTATGGGTATGAATCTGGCTCATGGCGGTCATCTTTCCCACGGAAGTCCGGCCAACTTCTCAGGAGCATACTTTAATATTGTGCCATATGGAGTAAATGATCAGGGCGTTATTGATTATGAAGAAGTAAGACGGATCGCTTTAGAGACAAAGCCGAAATTAATTGTTGCAGGCGCCAGCGCTTACTGCCGGATCATTGACTTTAAGAAATTCCGGGAAATTGCAGATGAGGCAGGGGCTTATCTTATGGTAGATATCGCCCATATTGCCGGTTTAGTAGCGGCAGGGGTACATCCAAGCCCGATCCCCTATGCTCATGTGACAACAACTACCACCCATAAGACCTTGAGAGGACCCAGAGGCGGCATGATCATGAGCAGCGCAGAGATCGCTAAGAAATTTAATTTTAATAAAGCAGTGTTCCCTGGTATCCAGGGGGGCCCTCTCATGCATGTGATTGCTGCAAAGGCGGTCTGCTTCAAAGAGGCTCTTACTCCCGAGTACAAAGTATACCAGGAGAATATTGTGAAGAATGCCAAGGCCCTCTGCAACGGTCTTCTGAAGAGAGGGATCAACATTGTTTCCGGAACCACGGAAAATCATCTTATGCTGGTAGACCTTCGGGGAACGGGGATCACCGGAAAGGAAATGGAACATCTTCTTGATGAGGCCAACATTACCTGTAACAAAAATGCGATTCCAAACGATCCTGAATCCCCCTTTATTACCAGCGGTGTCCGCCTGGGAACCGCAGCGGTAACTTCAAGAGGTATGAATGAAGAGGATATGGATCGCATCGCTGAGGCGATTTCTTTGATGGTCAAGGACAGAAACAACAAAGAAGAGGCCATGGCAATCGTAAAGGCTCTTACAGATAAATATCCGCTGAACGCTTAAATTATGCGGTTTTTCAGATCCGGTGCTGAACATTTTCGTAAAAAATTGCCTTTGAAATTTATGTACTTTTTTTGATACAATATAATAGATGAAGAAAGTGTATGGATTTTGAAGAAAAGAGGGAAAAAATGTTTAGGATCGGGTCTTATGTTATGTATGGGAAACGTGGTGTGTGCAGAGTTGAAGATATTGGAGAGTTTTTTAAAGAATCCATGGGAGACGGCAGAGAATATTACAAGCTGTCGCCAATTTTTGTAAAGGGAGATCAGGTGTATATTCCCGTGGAAAATCATGTGTTTATGCGGGAGGTCATCAATTCCGAGACTGCAAAGAAATATCTGGAAGAGGTATCGGAGATTCAGGCAGATACATTTACCTGCAGACAGCAGACCCGGTTGGCAGATCATTATAAAGAAATGATGGATACCTACGACATAAATGTGCTTCTTTCCCTGATCAAAGGGATTTATGTAAAACAATATCAGGCCAGCCGCAGAAATAAGAAGTTTTGCCAGATCGACCAGAGATATCTGAAGTCTGCGGAGGATATCACTTATGGAGAATTTGCTATAGCTCTGGAGTCTACTCCTGAAAAGATCAAGGACTTTGTGAAAGACCAGGTTATCTGTCAAATGCAGGGATAATCCACGAAAGGCCTTGAATAAAGGCAGGCCAGCTGATACAATGAAACAGTATTCTTCTCGGACAGAGTGTTGTAAAAATAAATCAGATAATAGGACCATAAAGCTGAAAGGGGAATGTTAAGGAACGACGGAAAGGAGACTACATGCAGTTAAAATTAACAACAGATTATGCGATTCGTACGATCGTATATCTGGCTACACAGAGCGGAATAACCTCTGTAGCTGAAATTGGAAGCAAAATGGGAATATCTGAAAATTATCTTATGAAGGTATTAAAAGCATTGAAGGATGCGGGGCTGGTAGCTGGATATCAGGGAAAAAGAGGCGGGTATGCCATTTCCAAAAAACCGGAAGAAATTTCTCTGTGGGATATTGTAGAAGTAATGGAGGGTACTACAAAAGTCAACAGATGTCTGGAGGCAGACGGATTCTGCAGCCGGCATGGAACACAATTCTGTATGATCAGAAGATATTATCAGGGACTACAGAATCAGATGGAAGAATATTTATCCGGTATCACTATTGACCAAGTTTTAGAAAAAGAGACAGCGGGTTAACATGCCCCTGTGGAAAGGAAGACAGAGGATAAAATTATCGGATTTACATATGTTTAGAATTACTGTATGAAGAGAAGAAGGGGGAAACCGGAGCTTTTGAACCAGGCCTGTATGCCGGGAAAGCCCGGCTTTTCTTTTTCCTGTTTTATTACCCTCAGTGTACAAGGGAACGTTTGGCCCTTGTACACTGAGGGTAATAAACCTGCGGCAATTCATTGACAAGAACGGGAAAAAAGTGCTAAACTCAATAGAATTAAGAGGTATTCATTTTTTTTAAGAATAAGTTAGATTAATCTAACCCTTGCCTCTTAAAGTAAAATGAAAAGGAGAGGTAATATGAAACAGCACAGATTTTGGGCTTGGGCAATGCTTTTCTGCCTTGGAATGACATTTTACACAGGGTACAAACACAAATAAGAAATCAGGAGGTATTAGAAATGATTAGTGCAGATTTAATGAAAAAAGCAGCTCTTTTTGCAGGAGGAGTCCTTTTTGGAACTGCAGGGGTGAAAATCCTGTCCAGCAAAGATGCTAAGAAAGCATATGTGCAGGCTACCGCCGCCGTATTAAGAGCAAAGGACTGTGTTATGGACACCGTGACAACTGTTCAGGAGAATGCAGGGGATGTTCTGGCGGAGGCTAAAGAAATCAATGAAAAGCGTCAGGAAGAAGTTTATGACGAAGAGACCGAAGAACGGGAAGATGAGAAATGCGAATAAAAATTCGGCATGAGATCAAGGGCCGTATCCGCTTTTCTACCCAGAAGAAAAAAATGACAGCCCGGGAAGCGGATATGCTTCTGTTCTACATAAACTCTTTTAAAAATGTTATATCGGCCAAGGTCTATGACCGGACCGGTGACGGAGTTGTCTGTTATACCGGCAGCCGTCAGGAGATGATTGAAAAGCTGGTGGCTTTTTCCTTTGAAGACAAGGAGCTTCTGGAAAAAGTTCCTCAAAACACCGGCAGAGAACTGATGAACCAATATAAAGAAAAGCTGGTTACAAAACTGGCCATTCATTTTCTCTGCAAGATTTTCCTGCCGTCCCCTGCAGCTAAGATAAGAACTGTGATCCAGTCTTTCCACTTTATTAAGGAAGGTCTGAAATGTATCTGCCGCAGGAAACTGGAGGTTCCTGTACTGGATGCTGCAGCTATCAGCGTTTCCATAATAAGAGGAGACTTTAATACGGCAAGTTCCGTTATGCTCCTTTTAAGTGTGGGAGAGATCCTGGAAGAGTGGACACACAAGAAATCTGTTGCAGATCTGGCCAGGAGCATGTCTTTAAATGTGGAAAAAGTATGGCGCCTGGAAGGGGATACGGAGATCCTGACGGATATCAGGAGCATAAAAGAGCAGGATGTTATCTGTGTGCATATGGGAAACATGATCCCTCTGGACGGAATCGTCATGGAGGGGGAGGCAATGGTTAATCAGGCCTCTCTTACCGGAGAAGGGATTCCGGTGAAAAAAGAAGAAGGGGCCTATGTGTATGCAGGCACTGCAGTAGAGGAAGGAGAGCTTAAGATTCAGGTAAAACAATCTGCCGGCTCTACCAGGTATGAGAAGATTGTTTCTATGATAGAGGACTCTGAAAAACTGAAATCTTCTGTGGAGGGAAAGGCTGCCCATCTGGCGGACCGCCTGGTGCCTTACAGCTTTATGGGAACGGTGCTCACTTATGCCCTTACCAGAAATGTGACAAAAGCATTGTCCATTCTTATGGTAGATTTCTCCTGTGCCTTAAAACTGTCCATGCCTATTGTGGTTCTGGCGGCTATGCGGGAATGTCAGGAGCATCAGATCACCGTAAAGGGAGGAAAATTTCTGGAAGCTGTGGCTGAGGCGGAAACCGTAGTTTTTGATAAAACAGGAACTTTTACAAAAGCCCAGCCTACAGTGGCAGACGTAGTCACCTTTGGCGGAAAAGACAGAAATGATATGCTCCGCCTTGCAGCCTGCCTGGAGGAACACTTCCCCCATTCCATTGCAAATGCAGTGGTGGCCCAGGCCAAAAAAGAAGGGCTTGCCCATGAGGAAATGCACAGCAAAGTAGATTATGTGGTGGCTCATGGCATTTCTTCCCAGGTTAATGAGGACAAAGTGGTGATCGGAAGCTATCATTTTGTCTTTGAAGATGAGAAGTGCCGGATACCGGAAGGGGAGAAAGATAAATTTGAAAAGCTTCCTACGGAATACTCCCATCTTTATCTGGCTGTATCCGGAGAGCTGGCGGCAGTGATCTGTATCGAGGATCCTCTCAGAGAAGAGGCAAAAAATATCGTTCCTGCGCTGAAAGCTGTGGGAATCCGCAAAGTGGTAATGATGACCGGAGACAGTGCGCACACCGCCAGAGCGATTGCGAAAAAGACAGGGGTGGATCAGTTCTATGCGGAGGTCCTTCCCGAGGACAAAGCTTCTTTTATCGAAAAGGAGAAAGCCAAAGGAAGAAAAGTAATCATGGTGGGCGATGGAATCAATGATTCACCGGCTCTTTCCGCAGCAGATGCCGGTGTTGCCGTAAGCGGCGGCGCCCAGCTGGCAAGGGAGATTTCGGATATTACCATCTCAGGGGAAGACCTGCATCAACTGGTGATACTGAAAAAGGTGGGAAACGGTATGATGAAGCGGATCCACAGAAATTACCGGTTTGTCATCGGGTTTAACAGCGGCCTGATCTTCCTGGGCCTTGCAGGAATCCTGGCTAACGGAACTTCAGCTTTTCTCCATAACATGTCCACTTTGGGCATTACCCTGGAAAGTATGACAAATATGCTGGATAAAGGAAAAAATAAATGATCAGAAAAGCAGGACCGGACAAGTCCTGCTTTTTGTAAGAAATTTCTTGAAAAACCAGGCGGAAACTTTCATAATAATATGGAGAATTTCCCCTCAGTGTATAGGACGTTTAGGCCCATGTACATTGAGGGCAGGGAAAGGAAAGTTATATGAAGAAATTCAGATTAGAGATATGCGCAGATTCCTTTGAATCAGCAAAAGCTGCCTGGGAGGGAGGGGCGGACAGGATTGAATTATGCCAGAACCTGATCATAGGGGGAACTACTCCCAGTCCCCATCTTTTCCGTCAGATCCGCAGCAGGAATTCCATCAGGATCCATGTGCTGATCCGGCCAAGATTCGGAGATTTTCTCTATTCAGAGGAAGAGATCCAGGTAATGGTGGAAGAAATAAAAATGTATCGGGAAATGGGGGCAGAAGGAATAGTGGTTGGGGCCCTGACCCCTGATGGAAGGCTGGACAGAGCACAGCTTTCCAGATTCATGGAAGCTGCGGGAGAGATGGAGGTCACCCTTCACCGGGCTTTTGATATGTGCAGAGATCCTGAGGATGGATTACAGGCTGCCATAGATCTGGGAATCCACAGGATTCTTACTTCAGGCCAGAAAAACAGTGCTCTGGAAGGCTGGGAAATACTGAAAGGATTAAGGGAAGAAAGCAAAGGGAAAATCCGGATCATGGCAGGAGCAGGCGTATCTCCTGAGAACATTCCTCTGCTCTGCCAGAAAACCGGTATTACCGAATATCATATGTCCGGCAAAAAAATAGTAGAAAGCGGCATGAAATACAGAAAGGAAGGCGTGTCCATGGGACTTCCTTCCTTTAGTGAGTACCAGCTTTTCCGCACAGATAAGAACCAGGTGGAGAAAGCAGCCGCCTGCCTCAGAAACTTAGAAGAAGACTGATTCCCAGGGGCCTGTATCATTATGCGAAATGTGAGTGATGCAGTACATTAGAGCTTTCGGAAAGCTGCCTGGGCGGCGATCGCCCCATCGCTGGCAGCGGTAACTACCTGGCGGAGCTCCTTCTGGCATACGTCTCCAGCCCCGAAAAGCAGTGGGACAGAGGTTTCCATATTGCTGTTTACGATCATATAGCCCTGCTTATCCAGTACTGGCAGGTTTTTGAGAAAGCCTGTGACAGGATCTGCGCCGATATAGGGGAAAATGCCTGATACAGGAAGCACTTTTGTTTCCCCTGACTGGGTATGGGAAATTTCCAGACCTCCTACACGGCCTTCGTTATCCAGTACCTGAAGAGGGATATAGTTCTGGAAAAGTTCTATTTTAGGATTAGACATGACCGTATCGATCACAGCTTTTTCTGCCCGGAAGACATCTCTGCGCATAATCAGATAGACTTTAGAAGCGAATTGGGTTAGATACACTGCTTCTTCCAATGCAGAGTTTCCTCCGCCGATTACGGCGGTTTCTTTATCTCTGAAAAAGGCGCCGTCGCATACTGCACAGTAAGAAATACCCTTTCCGATATGTTCCTGTTCTCCCGGAATGTTCAGGAGCCGCTCTTTCGTTCCGGTTGCCACCAGAACGGCAGGAGCGGTGAAGACAGTTCCGTCTTCGCAGATAACCTGTTTTCGTTCTCCGTCCCGGATCTCCACCACATTTCCGTATTCATAAACTGCTCCGAAACTGGTGGAATGCTCAAACATGTCCATGGCAAGCTGGGAACCAGGCTCTTCTTTGATCCCCGGCCAGTTGCTGATCTTATGGGTTTTTAAAAGTTTTCCTCCGGGAGCTCCGGCTTCCAGCAGGGCAGTTTTCATTCCTGCCCTGGAAGCGTATACTGCAGCGGTCATTCCTGCAGGCCCTGCCCCTATTATAATGAAATCATAATCTTTTGTCATTTGTTCTGCCGCCTTTCTTTATAGAAGTGTTCGCCCTGTAGGCAAGATTCAGGAAACGGCTTCTGTCATTTTCTGGAGAAGCCTCGGTTTTGGAAAAAATCCTACTGCAGAGTCCTTTACCTCTCCGTCTTTTATAAAGAACAGGGAGGGAACGCTGCTGACCTGCCATCTGGCGGCTAAGTCGGGATTTTCGTCGATATCTACTTTTACGATACGGAAGTCTTCCTGTTCCTTATCCAGCTCTTCCAGTACTTGTCCCAGCATTTTGCAGGGGCCGCACCAGGTGGCGAAAAAGTCTAAGAGGACGGGTTTTTCGGATTCTAATACTTCTTTCTGAAATTCATTTTCTTTTACGTGTAATACAGCCATAATTTTATCTCCTTCATGATCGATTCTTGTTTTGTGTTAGTTTTCTTTTGAGTTACTCTTGCTTTGAGCTTGACTAAAGTATATCCGGTTTTCCTTTTTTAGTCTGTGACGAAGTCACATAATTATGTATAAAAACATTTACGAACAAAAGGAAAATTGTTATAATAAGCAAAGTATATCAGATGAATGATACTTCTGGTTTTCTGTAGGCGGCAGCCTGTCTGACCGCAAAAGAGGAGTGTTTATGAGAGAAATCGAAGAGTTATCCAAATATCTGACAAATGATAAAGTAAGGGGCCTGAGAAAAGCCCTGGGAAAGGATATCCAGGAAAAACTAAGCAAAAGCGGTATTTATTTTCATATTTTTTCCAGGCTGAAATCTGCAGGCTCCATCTGGCATAAATTGGAATGGAAGAAAGAAGAATATATTGAGAAGGATAAGAAACTTCAGGATCTGATCGGTATCCGGATCGTTCTTTATTATATGGATGACGTTCCGATCTGCAAGGAGCTCCTGAGAGAGACGTATTCTATTATTGAAAAAGACTCTCATGAGGATATTCCAAAGGTAAATGAATTTAATCCTATCCGGATGAATTATGTATGCCGTATGCCGGAGGAGATTTCCTCTGCTTTCCCCAGGGAACTGTGGGAAAACTACAGGATTGATAAAACTTTTGAAGTACAGGTACGCACTACCTTCTCGGAAGGGTGGCATGAGGTGGATCATGATGTGCGGTATAAACATAAGGAAGAGTGGGAAGAGCATTATGAATTTTCCAGGGAACTGAACGGGATCTATGCCACACTGGAGATCTGTGACAGAAGTATGGTAAATCTCCTGGAACGTCTGGCTTATAAAAACTACAAGAATATGCAGATCGAAGCCATGCTCCGCAACAAATTCCGCCTCCGCTTTGAAAATCCGGTTTTGTCAGTTCCGCTGATGGAGTTTCTCCAGAAAGATCAGGATCTGGTAAAGAAACTTTATCGGGCGGACAGAGAAGATCCGATCCTGTTTTTTGCCAGCGGCTATTCCGAGGGGATCCCTCTGACTGTGGACAACCTGGTGTTAGTCTGCAATGAACTGCAGCTTGGCAGAAAAGATCTGGAAGAACGGACGCCTATGCTGATCCGGGAGAGGGCCGGCCAGTGGAAAGAGAAGAAAAAGGAAAAACAGGAAAAAAATCCAGAGAATGTGCAGAAAGTTGTTGACACGGGATTTTACTTATAATATAATAACTCAATGTGACGAACTGTGAAGTTGCCTAGCCAAAAGCCCCGGTATGGCACTGAAAGGAGTTTGCACAAAAGGCCGGAACCTTGGAAATACACAGGGACGGCAGATTTACTTGATTTTTTAATAACGAAATTTTATTGTATATTGATGATAACAGGAGGGAAAACCATGAACAGTTATATGGCTAATCCAGATAAGGTTGAGAGAAAATGGTACGTTGTAGACGCTGATGGACAGACATTAGGCCGTCTTGCATCTGAAATTGCGAAAGTTTTAAGAGGAAAAAATAAACCGATCTACACACCTCACATTGATACAGGTGATTATGTGATCGTTGTAAATGCTGATAAAGTAAAAGTGACAGGAAAGAAATTGGATCAGAAGATTTACTACAGACATTCTGATTATGTTGGCGGAATGAAAGAGTCCACATTAAGAGAAATGATGGACAAAAAACCTGAAAGAGTAATTGAACTGGCTGTTAAGGGTATGCTTCCAAAAGGACCTTTAGGAAGGGCCATGATTAAAAAATTACATGTATACGCTGGACCAGAGCATGATCACGCAGCTCAGAAGCCAGAAGTATTAACGTTTTAATAGGAGGTAAATGACAGTGGCTAGTACAAAATTCTATGGAACAGGAAGAAGAAAATCATCTGTAGCTCGTGTATACCTGGTACCAGGTACAGGCAAGATTACAATCAATAAAAGAGACATCGACGAATATTTTGGATTAGAGACATTAAAGGTAGTTGTTCGTCAGCCATTAGTACTGACAGAGACATCTGACAAATTTGATGTATTAGTAAACGTTCATGGCGGCGGTTTCACAGGACAGGCTGGTGCGATCCGCCACGGAATCTCCAGAGCTCTTCTGGAAGCAGACAGCGATTACAGACCGGCTCTGAAAGCAGCAGGTTACTTAACTCGTGACCCAAGAATGAAAGAAAGAAAGAAATACGGTCTCAAAGCAGCCCGTCGTGCTCCGCAGTTCTCCAAGAGATAATCAGAGAGTATACGCTGTTTTACAAAAGATATTTATCCCGGAAGTTTCGGCTTCCGGGATTTTTTCACAGATCTAGAGCATTTCAATTCAATTTAATTATATCAAACATCCGGAAGTCATCGGAAAACATTCCCAATATAAGAAATCAAGAATTAGATTGTAGAAATAGATTGAAGCCTACGGCAGAAAGTCGGGAAATGCGAAATTCGTCGGTAGAAATAAGACAAGGCATACGTCAAAAAGTCGAAAAATGCGAAATTCGCCGGTAGAAATAAGCTGAATCCTACAGCAAAAATCGAGAAAAGTGAAATTCGCCCGTAGAAATGAGGACAAGCCTACGGTAGAAAATCGGTAAAGGTGAAATTCACCGGTAGAAATAGGTTAAAGCCTACAGCAGAAACTCAGAAAAGGTGAAATTCGCCGGTAGAAATAAGCCAAGGCCTACAGCAAAAAAACGGGAAAGATGAAATTCGCCCGTAGAAATGAGGACAAGCCTACGGTAGAAAATAGGAAAAGGCGGAATCTGCCTGTAGAAATGAGCTGATGGCTCCAGCAGAAAATTCAGAAAAAATTTATTTGTAGAAAAACCAGGAAAGGAGCAATTGATGAAAGGTCTTAAAGATATGCTGCTCTGCGAGCAGCGCAGACTGGAAGATATACTGGAGAAAACAACAAAAGAAATGGAAAAGGATATTCCGCCTGGTTCACTGCGGATATCTGTAAAAAAACAGTGGGTACAATTTTATCAGGGTATGCCGGGAGACAAGACAAAGGGGATGTACATCCCTAAAGAAAACCAGAAGCTGATCTGCAGGCTCGCTCAGAAATCCTATAATGAGAAGATTATCCGGCTGGCTTCCAAAAGACTTGCTCAAATTAAGAAAATAACCAGGGATTATGAAGATAATGAGGTGGAAATGGTATACTGGAAAGAACATAAAGAAAAACAAAAGCGTATCAGGCCGGTGGAGACTGTCTGGAAACGTCAGATAGAAGAATGGGAAAAAAGGGAGTATAGAGGAAAGGAATTCAGAGAGGATACTCCTCTGATTCTGACCGAACGGGGAGAACGGGTACGTTCGAAATCTGAAAAGATACTGGCAGATTTCTTTTACAGAAACCGAATCCCTTACAAATATGAATGTCCTTTATATCTGAAAAATTTTGGGATGGTCTATCCGGATTTTACTTTCCTGTCTGCAAAGACCGGGCAGGAAATCTACTGGGAGCATGACGGCAGGATGGATGATCCGGTTTATGCACAAAGCGCAGTCAAAAAGATTTATGCATATGAGGAAAACGACATTTATCCGGGAGAGCGTCTGATCCTTACATATGAGACAGAAAAAACTGTTTTAAATATGCAGATTGTAGAGCGGCTTGTCCACAAATATTTGGAAGAGTACACTGTTTAGTGACCACCTATTGCCATAAATCAAATCCGCCTTACTGGGGAAGCCAAAACCCCCGATGCAAGCATACGGGCGTCAAACTTACAGCGGTGCAAGCATGTCCGCTTGGCTTGTTGCTCGCAGGAATAAAAGTATCCCCCTGTTAATTGGATATGCTGCCCTCAGGCAGCACACCAATTAGCAGGGGGGAGGGCGTAAAATTTTCTGTGTCTATGGGGAAAATCTTCTTTGATAAGAACCAGATATGTATAATTGTATTGTCCAAATTTCTGGTTTTCTGCTGTC
>CASEXH010000006.1 GCA_949291945.1 uncultured Bacillota bacterium
TCTCCCAGTGTTCCTACAATGTTATCTGCCAGTCCGTTCATTACAGCAGTAAACTGGCTTCCCGTCTGATAATCCAGAAAGGCGTCTTCCAGATTGATGCTTACTCCTACACGGCTTCCTTCCGGTGTAACAGAGATTCCAGAATATGATTCGCCCTGCAGCTTATTCACGGCAGTATCTTTGATTTCAGCGTTTCTGAGATTATCAGTGAGAAAGTCCGGCAGAGCTTCTTTCACCTTTTCTCTGAATTCATTGAATTCCATACTGTTCCTCCTTCGAATCTGATTTTGAGCAAAAAAAATAGAGCGTCCATCCATTCTCCTGTGAGAACACATAAACGCTCTATGTAAAACCTTATTCTATTGTACTGTCAGTTCCCTGCCAAGAGCTGACAGCCGTGAAACCCGCCAAAATCAACGCTTTCCCGGCATCTCATCTGACTGTTCTTATTATGACACCATCATCCTTATGTACCGTAGATTTCGACACTCCAAATTTCTTCGCCGTCTGTCTTACCGTAGCTTTCTCCTCAATAATAAAATTGGCAATTTCTATAGCACGCTCTTCAATATAATCTTTCAAGGAAAATCCCCCGAAATCTCTGCTTTTTACAATCTATGCAGAATAGTTACGAGGCATGCCCCTATACTTCAAGGGTCATATACACAAACGTCTTAGAATATTATCACGGATTAGTGATATACCAGGAAGTCCCGTTTTTAGTTCTTTGTTCGAAAAACTCGATATCTGCACTCAGAAAAATGTTAGCTTCTGCGCACCTTTTTGCTACCGTTCTAATTAAATTAGGCCGTAAGAAATAAAACAAAATAAAATAAAGCAATAATTATTGCTATAGCTACAAGTACCGTTAATATTTTTTTCATAGTGTATCTCCTTATTTATCTTTGAAAACTATCGCATATTCGTCCAGATCATATACATTTCCAAAAAATCCTTTTAAAATTATTTCGGCATTGCTACGGGCATTATCGAGCAAGCCACTATCGATTGCCTCTTGCTCCGCTTTTTGCTTTAACTCTGCCATTGCTTCATTATTGTCTTCCAGCGTAATTTGATTATAAATGCTTTCCTCTTCGTGGTACACTTTAAAAGACTCTAAGTCGATTTCATTACTTAATATTTTAGCTTCTGGAAGTCTGACCTCTATTGAAGTACCGTTTTCACTCCACTCTATTTCTCCAAAATCAAATCCTGCCTTAATAATAACATCATAACTGAATATATACTTACTCTGTGTAAATGGAATTTTCGCTCCAAAGAGTTTCCTTGAAGAATCGGTGACGCTGACTTGCGTGCAATATGCAGATTGAGTCGCTAATTCCCCAATATCCTCAAAGCCTATTTTTGTTGTTTTACTTTCTGATAAAATGGTTTTTCTCAGTCCAATGACTACAGCGGCAAGAGCTAATACAATCAAAAGCGACACTATAATTTTCCTCGTCAGATGCCTTTTAGTGTATTCCAACAGCCTATTATCTTTCTTTGTATTTCTTTTTGGTTCCTGCATAAACTGCTTCCCCCTCTTCTTTCGAATTGAGTATAAAATATTAGCTTGCTATGATAATTCTATACCATCCTTCTAAATCTAATATTTTTTCCTGGATGAATGTACAATCTACTCTCTTTTTCTGTCTGTAGGGATTTTCTACATATACAGTATACAATATAACCGACACAAATAACATCAGAATATTGTTTTCTCTTATCTTTTCCTAAGAAAGGGCAGGACATCATAATTCTATTGAGACATGATGCCCTGCCCTTCTATGTAGCATATCAGTAACAGATTTTATGTCAAATCAGTTATCTATTGACGAAACATATAATTCTATTTCATTTATGTTCTGGCTACTTACCAAATTACTATATTCTACTCCTGTTTCATCTTGGGAATACTCCAGCTTGAATTCCGTATTAGGTTCTATATTTTGATCGATTACTATGTATTTCTTCAAAGCTTCTTCATCCGACACATCCACAAAACTCCCATCATCTGTTACGATGACAAATTTGACTGTGCCATCTGAATAGGCGTCCCTAAAATCTCCGGCTATTGACATGTATCCGCAATCTGAAAGATTTCTGCCCGTATAGTCCCGAATATAGCTTGTATATTTGTCTGGTGAAGGAGATATCTCCGTCAACTTTCTTTCACTATTTCCTGAACTTTTAACCTCCGTCACCGCTAACACAATTTCTTCATATGACTGGCTTTCCGGAAAAGTATCAACTTCATTTCCTTCTTCATCTTTTGGAAAAATATACTTCATTTCTGTATTAGGGCGAATATTTTGCTCTACCACAACATATTTTTTCAACTCATCTTCGTTACTAGTATCAATATAAGTTCCTTTTTCATTTACAAGAATCACTTTAAGATATATATCCCCATATTCATCCATTCTATTCCCGCTCAACGAAGTATATCCAAACGAAGCAACATTCTTTCCAACATAATCCTTAATGTACCATGTATGCTTATCTGGAGATGTTTTTATCGTTACTGTCCTCCTTTCTTCATTGCTGTCACGTCCTTTTTCTACAAAGCTTAATATATTTTGTCCTTCATCAGCATTTTCACTATTTATATTTCCACACGATGATAATAATAGCATACCACATACCGTAAATATCATTTTATTCATTCTCATCATTTGTTTCTTCCACCATGAATATTTTCTTTATTTCCTCTCTTATTTCCGTAATACTCCCTACATATGTTTTTCCACTCTGCTCGTCCGGTTTCAACGGAATACCGTTGACCCGAATAGTTGAAATAAATCCCATACGCACCTTTAAAGTTATAATTTGATTTTTAATCGATTCTACTTGCTTTATAAAATATATGTCTTTTTGAGCATTGGAAAGTTCTAATAGTTTTTTAATTTCTTTCAATTTAAAACCCATTTCCTTGTAGATCAGAATCTGACATATTCTTTCCAAGGCATCCGGTCCAAATATGCGATGATTTTTTTCAGTCCTTTTTATCAGAAGGATCCCCTCATCATCATAATACTGCAAGGTTCGTTTGCTCAGGCCTGTCAGTCGGCTTACTTCATCAATTTTTTTCATCACGGTCTTTCCTTTCTCCGTGTAAATGAGTATATTCCATCACGTTTGCGTGATAGCAATACTCATTTACGGAATTACTAACTATTTGTTTCGTAAAAGGCCGTGCAAATTTTGCGAAATTCATTTCAATTCAAATAGGCAAGGCATATCTAACCACATATCCCGGTCTACTTTTGAATTATGTATTTTGATTTTTAAAAGTTTTGAATTAACTCTCCTCTTAAATAACTATCTACATAATATACAAAAAGCGTCTATCTATTCCCTATCGAGAACAGATAAACGCTTTGCTAAAAACATATTCAAAAGTAACTTAACCTAAAAGGATTCAATTTCTCCGTATCAATTCTTGATTACAGTCCAGAATTTTCATAATATTGCTTGTACTTAACCGGTAGTTTTCTCCTGAAAGCCGCTTTTGATCGACTTTATTGATCAATTTTCTTGCTTTAAATGCCGCAGCTTCTTTCTTTTTCTGACTGTCGTCTACCCTTTTTCCAATATATACCTGCTCTACATCCTTACAAAACCAGACAAAATCATATCCCTTACTATCACAGTACTGTTTCGCTTCTTTCAGAAATTTCTGGTCCTCCGGATTACTGTCATAATCATCGCAGTCAAAACAATACAAAACTTTAGAATGATTCGCTTTGGACATAGCACTGTACTGCCTGACAAATTGTGCCACCTGTTTTTCTTTACTTTTATATTTTCCCTTTCCGTCCATATACACAGTACTGAACTTCACCTGCGTTCGTTCATATTCATAAAAATGCTCGATGGTATCTTTAATATAGATCCAGTCTGAATTGCATTTCTTGTTTGTCTCAACAACAAAAACTAGCTGAAGCCCCATTATTCATCCTCCCCGCCCGAACCAAACACACCTATAAAATCAATCGAATCCACATTAAACGGAGATCCTTCAATCATTCCGTTTCTATAGAGTCTGGACGGAGAATAATTTCCGTTCGTTTTCCACGAATAAATCTTATGATTTTCAGACAAAAAGTCTATAGATTTTTTCCGCTGCTTCAAAATATCCATAGGACCTACATTATGAGTAGTAAAGCAAAGCTGTCCTTCCCCATATTCCATCAGATATTCCAACAATGCGCATAAGTAAACATCATGAAGATTCGAATCAAACTCATCAATAAATACGATCCCCCCCTCAACCATTTCCTTTAGATATGCAAACAGCCTAATAAGTTTTTTTATGCCTGTGCTTTCATATTCTGCATGGATCTTATATGACTCATAAACCATTACCAGATCGCACACCCATAAATCACGGTTTTCCTTTTTATCAATCTCAACTCCCTGTAAATCGGATTTAAAAATGTGAAGAAAGTCATATAATTTAGCTATATATTTTTCGAAGTCCTTATACAGTGATTTTGATACCACATTCCCTGTTACAGAAATCACATTAAGATAATCATTGTTCATTTCCATAAGACTATTCAGAAGCGTATCTATTTCATCTTTGTACTTTTCACTGTCATCATAGCTTTCCAAAGAGTTCTTAGCAACATAGTCTCTGTGGTCATCGGACTGATCTAAATATACATGTAGTTTTTTGCCAAAAAGATATAGCAGACATAAGTGAGCCCAAATAATTCCTTTATGCTCTTCAGGATTTTTCATTCCGGGAATCAAAAATTTCTCATAAAACAATGCGCTCATCGAAGCCATCTCCAATAAGTTCATCGTTTTATTTTCAATTCTTTCAGAAAATCCATCCTCTTCTGCTCTTTCGGAAATAGCTGAAAGTTCACCGCCGGTCACTTCAAAAAGTATTTCCATAGATTCTTTTTTTGAAGCTGCTTTTTTGGAGGATAAACATTCGTGAGAAATCGTAAATTTCCCTGAAATATCTTTTTCCAGCGTTACACTGTAACGAAAAATCATTAAAACTGCTTCTGCTTTTACCATATAGTCCGCTTCTATAAAAAGCTGTCCAGTTTTTTTATTAATCATTGCGTCCAAGTTTTTCTGTGCGATAGGATTATTCAAATACCCCGAATTAGTAAGCAGATTTCTCAATACCTCAACGGAACTTATAATAGCAGATTTACCTGAGCCATTCATACCGTAAATCCCCTTAATATTATACTCCTGAGTATCTGGCTCTGCCGAGATTGTTTTTTTATAAAAAGACAATGTTACCAACTGATCTAATGTTTTTATTCCCTTAACAGAATAGCTGAGCAAGTAAATATCTTTCATCGCTATATCCCTCCTGCTATCAATATAACACATGTATCCAGAAAAATAAATACAAAATGTATATTTATATCCCGTTACTAATTATTATCTCACCATTCTGTCCGTCTAATCCTATATCTTCAAAAACATCGTCTCATCTTCTTCTATACGTCCATCTATATTCTTTTTTCAGCCTCTCATATATCTCAAATGCCACCGGACAAACCTCGATCACATCCAGCACGCTGTAAAGACTCTCCCACCTGTCCGGCTGATCCGTATATGGATATTTTTTGCAGCTTTCCGGCCGGCAATCGCCCAGTTGGCAGTTTCCGTCTGCTCCCAGAAAATCACAGGGGGCGTTTTTTGTCTGGTATCTGTTTTCCTCATCACTTTCCAACAGATATTTTTCAATAAACTGATCTTTTGTAAGCCCCATATACTCTGCATCCCGGGCGAGATCTTCTTCCGGGATACTGCCCTGGTACATCTTGCAGCAGTTTCTGCATCGACTGCAGTCATATCCTGCAAACAGCTCTTTGTGCAGCCTTTGAAACTGCTCATCCAGTTCTTTATCATCTGCATTTTCTTTCAGGAAAATGCGAAATTCATAATTTTCGTTTCTCTTTTTCTTCGCTTCAAATTTTATCTTTCTCGGTGCGATCATTTTCAGTCTCCTTTCCCTTTTACTGCCCGATTATCTCTATTCTTAAAACCCTGCCTTCCGCATTTCATCCATCATAGCCGTCCTTCGGTAATACATTCCCCGCCAGTTCTCCGCAATCTCAGACGCTTTTTCTTTCCCACCCGGATATCTTCGGATCTTTTTCAGATATTTCATTAATTCTCTGTACCGTTTTCGATTACCTGCCCTTTCCGCTTCATGGTGCAGATAAGAAATATAGATATCCCGTACCTGCTCCGGGAATTTCTCTTTCAGCACTTTTTCATATTTATCCAGATTATAAATGAACGTTTCTTTTCTAATACACTCCAGCATGGATTCGTACATTCCTTCTTTCTCCATAAATGGATACAGGATATTATAATTTTTAGGATTTTTCAGAATCTGTTCCCTATAATCCTCCCACTCCTTATCTGTGCAGACCTCTTTGAGTTTATAAATATGTATCAAATTATTTTGCGGACATTCAAAGACATAATACAGCAGTTCTTTTTTGTACGCTTCTTTATCCGGCTGTGTTTCATATATGGAAATCAATTGCTCGCTGTACCGGGCAATCAGCCCCGGATACTCTTTATCCAGAATTTTACTTTCCTGCAATATCCGGATTGCCTCATCCAGATTCCCATTGTCAAGGTTCTCCTGTATTTCCAGCTCTCTTACTGCCGAAAATCTCCAATGTTGCCTTCGATATTCTCTGATTTCTTCCGCCGGAAGGTCCAACCGCTCCATGAATTCCAACCGCTTTATAATATTATTCTCGTAGCCGTATCGAGCGCTCCATGTACTTCCGCAATCCGTAGATGATGTCTGCATTTCAATCCTTTTATCCAGATCCTTCAGCATCTTTTCTAACATTTCCCGGTTCTGAAACTCATGTGTCAGGAAATCTTCCATATAGTCTTCCATGTAATCTACCACATAATCGCATGACAGATGGCTCATAAACCAGGAAAACATTTCGTTTTTTTCTTCTTCACTGCAGTTCTCCAGTATTTCTTTCCATTTATCATAACATGCATTTGCGACCTGGGCTGTGCCGCCGTCAGAATCATCTATATCTATATTTCCAATCGTTTTGAAAACATAGTTTGTTAGTTCAAACGCCTGTCCATAGCATTTTCGTTCAATCAATGTATTCCCTTTTTCTTCCAGATAATTCTCCAGCGCCCAGCAAAAATCCAGAGCATTCCGGTAATCAATATAACCGCTCCTGTCGCCGTACTCCCATACAAGCTGGCCTACGCCCTGTTTCAACAGATCCATCTGTTTCTCATCTATCTTTACCGCATATCTGGTCATAAGTGTATTCCGGATCTCACTATTCTGTGCAGCAATCCCCTTTACAAAGGAGCGTAATTCCTCTTCCGGTATTCTTTCAATAATTTCTTCCAGTTCTTGTTCCTGATCATCCGGGCAAGTCTCTTCTGTCAGAATATCCTCTCCATTCTGTTCCTCAATCTCAAAGAGAACGGCTGCCATATGTTTACAATTATTTCCGTCTTCTGCGTAGGGACAGGAGCAGTACATCTCGCAGACCCGTCCCCCTTCCATCTCAATATCTACTTCGTAATCCTCCGTTCCCTCTACAACGGCATGATACCCATGTTCCGTTTTATGGAGTTCTAAAACTGCGCCATCAAAGTAATATGCCTCTCCACGAGCAAGAATATGCTCCTGAAACAAGTCTTTCCAGTCACTCATAAAAATTTCCTCCGGTGTAAGCAAATACATACTACAATTCCAGACTATTGTCTTTCAACGGAAAATCCTACACACTCACTTTCCCAACTCTGTATACTTTTCTTTATGCCCATATGCTTTTTCCACCGGATATTTTTGTCCGTTTTTTCTGACTTTTTCCTGAACGATCTCATCCATGTCCAGTCCGCATGTATCCGCCATTAGAATACAATAATTTAATACGTCTGCCAGCTCTTCCCGAATTTTTTTCATTTTGTCCTTGCACCAGACATCATCTGCGCTCCACTGAAAGATTTCCAGCAGTTCTGCAGCTTCTAAACTGATGGAAATTGCCAGGTCTTTCGGGTTATGGAACTGCTTCCAGTTCCGTTCATCCCGAAATTTCAATACTTCATTAACTGTTTCCTGTTTCATGATTTTTATCCCCTTTCCCGGTTACTCTGTATCTACATATTGTGAAATATATTCTTTTAAAGCAGAATCGCACACATAAAGGTATGTGCCGTGGATCCCTCTGGTCATCAGTACATAGTAAATATGCTGGATATATTCTTTAAGTTCTTTGTATTCCGCTGTTCTTTTCCCGTTTTGATCAAAATAGTTTTGAGGTCTGATTATAATTTTTTTCTTAACAGCATCATATCCAATCTCGTTGCCTATAATAATAAATCCATAATTCAAGTCATAGCCCTGAACGGAATGGATACAGCCTACTTCATCAATTGCCCCTTCAGAAAGCACCCAGCCTTCTGTACAATGATTCCACTGTTTTTTTATTCCCTGGATTTCGATATCGTACAAAGATTTGTTCTTTTTGCTGATCCAGTCCCATGCATAACCGGCTGCCATTCTTACTAATTGAACTTCTTTTTCTTTCTGGTACATCAGGTTATTAAACTTTTCGAAATCTGTCACTAATTTCAACTCATAATCTGCAAAAGTTTTTTTCTCTTTCACACACCCTTTTAAAAGATCTTTCACATAGGTTATATAATCGTTTCCGCCTTTTACCCGCATTTGTGTAAGAAGATTGTAATAAGATAGTATCCTTTTTGACTGTTCTCTTCGCATTTTATTTTGAAATCTTTTTACATCAATACCAGATGGGCCGACTACCTGCATTTCATCATAAAACAATACCGGACTTTTACATTGATGCAGGATCCAATCCAGTTCATCGCTTTCTGTGGTTAATCCGATCCGTTCACAACTCTTTTTAAATGCTCCCATATATGAAATGTTCTTATACTGGTGAAGACGGTGTGCCTCATCTACAAGCAGTATATCGTAATACTGTTTTGTCACATCGGAAGGAGATAGAATATCCGATGCTCTGAGACCGTAAATGCTCTTAAAAATTCCTTTTAATGTCTTTCGCAATGAAGTCTGAGGTACTACAAATCCGATTGTTTTCCCTTTGAATTCTTCACTGTCTTTCAAATATTTCATTAAGAAAACAGCAACGATTGTTTTTCCGCTTCCAGGCATTCCATTTACAACAATGGTTTGATCCTCTCCCTGCTTTAATGACCCGATAATCTCTTCTACCGCCATTCTCTGATCATTATTCAGTTCTTTATATGGGGAATATTTGAACAGATCAGAATTTTCAAGCTCTTCTAAAGAATGTTTTACTAACTTCGCCCGCTGCAGACTGCGCCACAGAACTTGGAACTTGTCATCATATTCTTTTTTCCCGTAATATTCTTTATTGGCCATCCCCGCATTTTTATTACGAACCTCATAGAGCTCATCCGCCGCTATATACTGGATAAGTTTCGATTCATAATCAAAGGTAACAGACTGATTAAATTTTGAAGAGTATATAAAATATACTTTATCAAAAATGCGTTTATCAACAGAACTATAGTGTTGTGACATGCGGTTTTTCACATGATTAGACTGGCCGATATATGCCTGCTTTCCATTTTCCAATATGTAAAGCATAGGCCAATTAGACAAATAGCTTTCGTTTCCATATTTCTGTTTTTTAAAATCTCCCTCTGTTATCTTAAACATACTTTTTCCTCTGTCTAATATTGCATCATCTTTTGTATAAACACTTTAAATTTTAACATAACAGCATCCACTTATCTATACAAATAAACTATCTATATCAATGATCATACACACCTGACTCCCCAGAACTCCCAGGTTTCCGTATCGATCACCGGAAACTCCCGAGTTCCAATAGGCCTACCGTCTCTGTAGGTTGAAAAGACATCACAGGATATCACATTCCCCTTTCTGTATATCTTCTCCACCGGAGTATGACCCACTACCTGAAGAATCTTACAG
The DNA here is from genome assembly GCA_949291945.1 of uncultured Bacillota bacterium. Taxonomy (GTDB): domain Bacteria; phylum Bacillota; class Clostridia; order Lachnospirales; family Lachnospiraceae; genus Blautia. Next base: position 9,995 of record CASEXH010000006.1, read on the forward strand.
GGTTTGTACATCTTTCCCTTTGAATACTGAGGTCTGAACCATATGGGCGACATGTCATTCCACATCAGATCGTGATGAAACTCGTTGATCTTCCGGATTGCTTTATCTTCATCCTTATACTCAGAAGGACTCACCAGGCTTTTCACAAAATAATCCAGCACACCTCCATGGCAGAACAGCACATTGTCGATTTTCTGAATGTATTTTATTTCATTTCCTTCCGGCAGAGCCTTGTGAAGCTCCAACTGTTTTTCCTGTACTGTCCGGGCCGCCGCAGCGCTGTATCCACTCTCCCTCTCATTCCACATATAGCACAGATCATGATTTCCATATGCCCAGAGAGCATCCGGATACTTCTTAGCAAATTCTATGGCTGCATCAAAGGTCTGTACATACAGTCCGATATCATATTCTCTGTCCCAGTCATCAGGTATATCCATAAGGCAAACTGCCTGGTCGGCTTCTCCTTTTTCCATAAGTTCTGAAGCCTGGTAAAAAAGATATGGTTTTAAATGAACATCCGGTATGACAAGTACTCTCACTGTCACCCACCTCCCTTTAGACAATTTTAAGCAATAATCCCCCAAAACCTCCATTCTTAATCTAAACAGAGATTTTGAGGGACTCCTCATCTTTCCAATATTCTGCTTTAGAATAGGAACACTGCCACTCCATAAGCCGGCAATGGATATGCGAAGGAATATGGTCTTCCATCACACTCTTTCTTTACTGCTTTATAAACAAGCTGCTCTTTATGTTCATGCCCCCCAAACTCCGGCTCCCGGCTGTTCAGGATAAGCTTGTACTGTTTCCGTTTCGGCACGCCTACCCGGTAGTCGTCTCTGGCCACAGGGGTATAGTTAATTACAAAGAGAAGATTATTTCTTCCTGTTGGTGACAGACGGATAAAGCTGTAAATGCTTCTGGTTGCATCGTCAGCGTTGATCCATTCAAAGCCCTGGGGGTTGGCGTCGTTGGCATACAGGGCAGGATATTTTTTATACAGAGCAAAAAGCTGTTTCACATAGTTCTGCAGCTGCTGATGGCTCTGCTCACCCAGGAGATACCAGTCCAGCTCTCTCTCCTCGCTCCACTCCTGATACTGACCGAAATCCTGTCCCATAAACAGCAGCTTCTTCCCGGGATGGCCGATCATATAGGAATAGCCGGCTTTCAGGTTTTCAAACTTGTCCTGTCCAAGGCCTGGCATCTTGTTGATCATAGAACACTTCAGATGGACAACCTCATCATGAGAAAGAACCAGGATAAAGTTCTCACTGTAGGCATAAGTGATAGAGAAAGTCATCTTATTATGGTTATATTTTCTGAAGTAGGGATCCAGTTTCATGTATTCAAGAAAGTCATGCATCCAGCCCATGTTCCATTTCAGGCTGAATCCCAGACCTCCATCCTTGGGATCTCCGGTAACCAGAGGCCAAGCTGTGGATTCTTCAGCGATCATTACAGCGCCTTTGTTCTTTCCAAGAACTACAGAGTTTAAGTGGCGGAAAAACTCAATGGCTTCCAGATTTTTATTTTCTCCGTATTTATTCGGCACCCACTGTCCCTGCTGCCGGCCATAATCCAGATACAGCATAGAAGCCACTGCATCTACTCTTAAGCCATCAACATGATATTCCTGAATCCAGAACAGAGCGTTGGCGATAAGGAAATTTTTTACCTCGTTTTTGCCATAGTCGAAAACTTTGGTACCCCAGTCCGGATGTTCTCCCTTTCTCGGGTCTGCGTACTCGTAAGTAGGAGTTCCGTCAAAATCTGCCAGTCCGTGAGCATCTCTTGGAAAATGGGCAGGAACCCAGTCCAGGATGACGCCGATCTTATTCCGGTGCATATAGTTGACAAAATAGCGGAAATCCTCCGGCGTTCCATAGCGAGAAGTCGGCGCATAGTAACCCGTCACCTGATAGCCCCAAGAACCGTCAAAGGGATGCTCTGCAATTCCCATCAGTTCTACATGGGTATAACCCATTTCCTTGACATAGTCCGCAAGAGCATGAGCCAGTTCCCGATAATTATAGAATCCTTTATCCTCTTCATCCTTCCGGGGATGTTTTTTCCAGGAGCCGGGATGAACTTCGTAAATAGCCATAGCATCTTTTTTTGCGTCAAACTCCTGCCGTTTCTTCATCCATGTGGCGTCGGTCCATTTGTAATTAGTGATATCTACTACTTTGGAAGCCGTGCCGGGGCGAAGCTCTGAACAATTGGCATAAGGGTCCGCCTTGTAGAGCTTTTCCCCTTTATAAGTGGTGATACAGAATTTATAAAGATCCCCCACCCTCACTTTTGGAATAAAGAGCTGATAAATCCCCATATCATTATCACAGCTCATCACATTTGCTTCCGGATCCCAGTCATTAAAATTTCCTACTACAGAAACTCCCTTTGCATGGGGAGCCCACACTGCGAAGAAAACTCCCTCTTTTTTTCTCTGAGTTCCGGGATGGGCTCCCAGGAGCTTATAAATTTCATAATGTGTTCCCTGTCCGAAAAGATATCGGTCCAGTTCTGTTATTTTCATATTGTTTCCCATAAAAATCTTCCCCTTCTTTGCTATATTCAGAAATCTGTTTCTTAACGGATTTCCAGGAACAGACTTCCTGCGGCTTTCACGGATACATGCAGCTTTCCGTTTTCCACTGCCGCTTCTTCCCCTGTCTCCAGATCCACATAGGTTTTATCTGAAAATGGGACAGGTATATACATTTCTGCCTCCTGCTCGTCGTTGTTCACCGCTGTCAAAAGCCCCTGCTCTTCTGTAAATCTTGCAAAAGCATACTGCCGGTTAGTGAGTAACAGCTCCCGGTAGCGTCCATATGCCAGACACCGGCTGAATTTCTTATGGATCTCTCCCAGCTTCTTCACCCATTCCATGATGGGAGAATCCTTTTCTTTTTCCAGGTCCTCCATGGTGAGGGCCGGTCTCAGGGGATCATCATTGCTTCCTTCTTTTTTTCCTTCAATCCCCCATTCAGATCCGTAATAGAGAGATGGAATTCCCGGAAGGGTATATAAAAGAGTATACACCGGGTAGATATGATCCTTCTGGTTCAGCTTGCTCATGATCCTGTCTACATCATGATTATCTACAAAAGAGTAAAGTTTCATACCTTTATAGATGCCGCCGTTCTCATCAAATTCCCGGCGGATGGTATGCGCAATCTCGAAATAATTGTGATCATTATGTCCCGAATAAAGTCCCTTGTGAAGTTCATAGTTTGTAACGCTGTGGAGCATCTTCTGGCCGTCCTGGATATAACGGCTGTAATCCCCATGGATCACCTCGCCCATGAGCCAGAAATCTTTTTTCTTCTCTCCTGTCCGCCGCCGCATTTCTTCCATAAAATAAAAGTCCAGGCAGTCTGCACAGTCCAGACGGATGCCGTCAATGTCAAAGGTATCGATCCAGAAATCGATCACATCAAGAAGATAATTCCTTACCTCCGGATTCTGAAGGTTCAGGTTCACCAGTTCAAAGCAGTTTCTCCAGGCTTCATATCCAAAACCGTCATTATAAGGATTGTTCCAGCCGAAGTTAATCCCCTTATACCAGCTGCAGTAAGGAGAACTTTCCCGGTTCTTTTGGATATCCCGGAAAGCGAAAAATTCTCTTCCCGTATGATTGAAAACTCCGTCTACCACCACCTTGATATCCAGGTCATGGGCTTTCTTTACGAATTCTGCAAAATCCTGGTTGTCCCCCAGTCTTCTGTCCACCATTTTATAGTCTCTGGTGTCGTATCCATGAGTCGTAGATTCAAAAAGAGGTCCTATATAGATTGCGGTGCATCCCAGCTCTGCCACATGGGGTAACCAGCCGCCTAGAAGCTCAAATCTATGGACTACCTGCTCTTCCCTGTTCTCTCTGGACGCTCCGGTCATGCCAATAGGGTAAATGTGATAAAATACTGCCTCTTCATACCATGCTGCCATTTTCATTTCCTCCTGTTATGAATATATTCCATATAAAAACTGATGCACGATTTCATAAGTGGTCTCATTGGATATCTCAAATTTTTCGTTCTCCGAAAGGCCATAGCTTACTGTCATAATATGGTGATTCAGAACTCCTGTGAAGCCCACTGCAAAAAGTTTCTGTCTTCCCCGCATATTTCCCAGCTGGGAAGCTGCGTTTTCAAAGATCCCTACGATCATATTATAGTAGTTTTCAATGAAAGGGGAAACTGTTTTATAAGCTTCATTTTCTCTTCCGGAATAAAACAGTGCCAGCATAAAAAGATAAAACTTTTCATGAGCTGCGGCATAATCGAAAAATTCTCTTGCCACTTTGTACAGAACTTCCGGAAGATTTGCGTTCATCCTGGATGCCTCCAGGACACTTTTCTCCATTATACTATATCCTCTCTCCAGAAGATTGCGTAAGAGTCCGATCTTACTTCCAAAATAATAGTATAGTGTAGGTTTTGTAACCCCTGCCCTGTCTACGATCTCCTGGACTCCCACTGCATCATATCCTTTTGCATAAAACAGATCCAGTGCGGCATCCAGAATCAATTCTCTATTGTCTATAAGGACCACCGCCTTTACTTATGATGTTTGCGATAGGACTATTATACCAATCGGTATATAAAAAATCAACACTTCCTTTATAAAAAAGAAGGTTCCTGCATCAAAAAAAGCAGCCCAGACTGCCTTATATAAACTGTCTGGGCTGCTCTCTCTGTTTATTCTTTTTATTTAATCTTAATGAAGCTTACACTTGCAGGGGGAACTGTCAGAGTTCCATCTTTCAGTACAGCTTCACCATGGTTAGCGTAAAGGATCTCTTCTCCGTCTCCGGCGCTGATCTTGCAGGTAACTTCTCTGTCAGAAGGGTTGATGGCGATCACAATGGTTTCTGTCTCTCCGTTTCTCTTATAAACCAGAGGATACGCATTATCTTCCGCATACAGGAATTCCAAAGGCGCATTGCTCTGAAGAGCCTCATGCGCAAGACGAACCCGGATCAGCTTCTGTACCTCATGGAACAGAGAATTTTCTTCCGCCATCTGGGCCTCTACTGTAGGCCGGTTTTTATCGGGATCGATCATAATGTATAAGTCTTCAGGTTTTGCACTGGAGAATCCTGCATTGGTGGTCTTATCCCACTGCATGGGAGATCTGGCCCCAGTTCTCTCATATCCTCCTTCTACAGAGCGGATACCAGCCAGGTAGTTCATACCAATCTCATCTCCGTAGTAGATAAAAGGAGCACCTGGCATAGAAAGGAGAAAAGCAAAGGCAATCTTCACTTCCTCATCATCCAGTTTTTCCTTGATACGGGTCATATCATGATCTCCGGAAGGGATACAGATCAGTCCTTTTCCATTGGTCTTGTCATAATTTGCCTGATAAGTTCTCACAAAATCTCCAATATTTCCCTTTCCGTCCCGCTTAAAGTAAGGGTGTTCGCTGCGGAACAGGTCCATGTAATAAGAAGGTCCAAAGTGGAGAAGAAAATCCATATGGTATCCGCCCTCCAGAGACTTGTCCGGCTGTCCCCATTCTGAGATCATGGCCGCCTCAGGAAATTCTTCGTCTAAGAACTTGCGGAAATCCTGCCACAACTCAATGGTTCCCTTTCCGTCCTCGTCATTTTTTACCAGGGATCCTGCCATATCCACACGGAAACCGTCGCAGCCCATTCCCAGCCAGAACCGCATAATGTCTTTAATGGCTTCTCTGGTAGCCATGGCTTCGGGAGAGTGCATATCTTTCTGCCAAGACTCTGTAACCTTGTAAAATCCGTAATTCAGAGCAGGCTGGGTAGTATAATAGTTAGCTGCACAGGAACCGTCTCTGTCTGAAAGTCCCCGGATGCAGCCCTTAATGTTGCCTACATTCTCAAAGCCCTTCCAGGCCTTGTCTGTCCATATATAACGGTGGGTAAATTCGTTTTCCTCCGGGCTTAAAGATGCTTTAAACCAGGGATGTTCAATAGAAGTGTGGCCCGGAACCAGATCCAGGATCACATGCATTCCTTTTTCATGAGCCTTTGCAAAAAGCTCCTTCAGGTCTTCGTTAGTTCCGTATCTGGGGGCAGCCGTATAATAGTCTGCCACATCATAGCCTGCATCTGAGAACGGGGAAACAAAGCATGGGTTCAGCCAGATGGCGTTGCATCCCAGTTCCTTTATGTAGTCTAGCTTTCTGATAATTCCCTGAAAATCTCCGATACCGTCCCCGTTGGTATCCAGGAAAGTCTGGGGATAAATCTCATAAAAAATCGCATTATCTAACCATTTCGGCATAATAACATTCCTCCTGCCATAATCTTCTGTTTAACATTTTATTACAGACAGATCCTAAATTCCTGCATTTCTTTGATTAAAAATTGCAATATTTTGACTTTTAAAAAAGGTATCCTTCATGCTATTTTACCAGCTTTCAGGATACCCTTTTTATTTTTTACTTCCAGCCCTCAGGCAAATATTTAATTGTTCCTTGTATCATATCAGATACCAGTGCCTTCACTTCTTCTAAAGTACAATTTTTCCCTTTTACTAATGGATCATTTAAAAATGCTTTTTCCACCAGTTCTTTGTCACAGGTTAATGCCGCTTTTAAAGTTGTCTCGTGGTTTTCTATGTGAGGCATTATTAATTCTTTAATGTTTTCCGGCACTTTTCCTGCAACAACAGGACGTATTTTATCTCTCTCAAAAATTGCATTTGTTTCCACCACTGCATTTCCGGGAAGATTCTGGATCTGCTGTGCAGTATTAGGAATGTTCACATTACTTACGACCCTTTCCAGACCGCAAAGAGCTTTGATAAGCAGGATGCCTTCTTCTCCTGTAGGTTTTAATTCAACCTCTTCCTCCCCGTCAAAAAGCCTCTGACTTTTTTCTAAACGTTCCTGTAAGTCTTTCTTTCTCCATTCTACAGTCGTCAGGCCAAACTTCCAGTTCTTGACCGTATCCGGGTCATTCAAATATTCATTTCCCGGCATAAATTCTGCCAGATGTCTGTCGCCTGCTGCTGCGATCAAACCATATCTGCGGAACAAATCGAATTTCACTCTATGGGCGCATGCAAAGCTGCTATTGGCCCAGTTTTTATCGGGTTCATTATAGCCTTCTTCAAAGTGCTCATCAATGTACTCTTTATAAATTGGTATTAAGTCAATTCCTTTATAAGAAGCGTAATCAAACCATGTGAAATGGTTAATTCCGAGTACATTTACATGAATGTCTCTTCTATCGATCTCATTGATCCCCAGTTTTTCCTCTGCAATTCCTTTTAACACTTTTTGGGTTCCGAATACCTCATGGCAGCATCCAAAAGCTTTAATCTCCGGGAATGTATGATACAGGGTCTTAACACATAGACTCATAGGATTTGTGTAATTTATTACCCAGGCCTCTGGTGCATAGGCTTCAATTGCTTTTGCAATATCCACAAACATAGGGATTGTACGCAGTGCTCTTATAATTCCTCCCGGCCCCGCCGTGTCTCCTACAGACTGATAAATTCCAAGGCGTTCAGGCATATGCACGTCTACTTCCATTTCGTCAAACGTTCCCGGCAAAATAGAGATAATAATAAAATCTGCCCCTGTCAATGCACTTTTTATATCTGAATATGTTTCATATTTCCATTTACCTACAGCTTCTGGCCGGGAAGATAAATGATTGCCAATGACCTCATTAGCCTTTGCAGCTTTCTCGTCTATATCATATAGACGTATAGTTCCGCTCATGTCTGATTCCATTGCCAGATCTGTCATAAAAGTCCAGGCCCATCCCCTGGATCCGCCTCCGATATAAGCAATATGTACATCTGATACTTTATTATTTTTATACACCATATTTATTTAACCTCTCTCCTGTTTACTATTCCTGTTTATCCTTTCAAGCCTGATGTACTGATTCCTTCCACTATATATCGCTGTAAGAAGATAAAGATCAGCATAATAGGCAGCACCGATAAAGTTGCCATTGCAAACATTGCGCCGTAGTCTGAAGATGATCCCGGATCGCTGAACAGTTTTAATGCAAGGCTTACCGGATATTTTGCAGAATCGTTTATATACAGTAATGCAGAAAGGAAATCATCCCACCTCCACATAAATGAAAAAATGGAAGATGTTATCAGAACCGGCAGCATCAATGGAAAAATAACTCTTCTGAAAATTCCATAATAGGAACATCCGTCAATTTTAGCTGCTTCATCCAACTCCCTTGGGATTCCCTGGATAAAATTCATCATCAAATATGTAAAAAATCCTTGTACGGCAAAGCAATAAGGTACAATCAACGGCAGGTAAGAATTTACCCAACCTAATTTCTGATACCACAAATATTGAGGAATCATCAGTACCTGGGCAGGCAGCATCATAGTCAGCAACATAGCCACTATTAGTATCCTCTTTCCTTTGAATCTGCACCTTGCCAAACCATAGGCCACAATAGAGGAAGAAAATACAGTTCCGATCGTCGCCACTACTGATATGAATATAGAGTTTTTAAAAAATGTTCCGAATCCGACTCCTGCAAAGCCCTTCCATCCATTAATATAGTTTTCAATCACAAATTTTTCAGGAATCAGCTGGCCAGCTGTATTAAAAATAGTACTGGTTTCTTTAAAAGAACTCATGATCATCCACACTAATGGATAGATCATTACCAGTCCGAAAGCTGTGACCAGTATATGATATACTATTTTCCATACTAATTTTTTTCTTTTCATAAGCCTTAATTCCCTTCATCATATACCCAGAATCTTTTTGTTGCAAATAATACAAGGGTAATCAGTCCTACAATTACCAACATTACCCAGGCCATTGCAGCTCCATAACCAGTATTATAAAACTCAAAAGACTGCATATATGTATATACGGTATAAAACAACGTAGAATCCATAGGTTTCCCCTGGGTAATAATAAAGCATTGCGTAAAAGCTAAAAAGCCGTTGATCATCTGCATTACCAGGTTAAAAAAGATCGTAGGAGTCAAAAGGGGCAGCGTAATCTTAAAGAATTTCTTAACTTTGTTTGCCCCATCAACGTCTGCTGCTTCATAAAGTTCTGAAGGGATCTGTTTTAGTGCTGATAAAAAGATCAGCATTGATGAACCGAACTGCCAAACGGCTAATATAATAAGTGTCCATATAGCTGTCTTCGTATTTCCAAGCCAGGCAAAGTCTTCCGGGAATCCGAATATAGATAATATTTTATTGACTACTCCATCTGCCGCAAACATTCTTTTCCACAGTATGGCAACAGCTACAGAGCCACCGATAATAGACGGCAGATAATATACCGCCCTGTAAAAAGGCGATGCTTTACTGGATTTTACTAAAATCATTGCCACTATTAATGCAAATATAAGTTTTAACGGCACTGATACTAAAGCAAAGTAGAAGGTTACTCCTATAGCTTTCCAGAACCTTGGATCATTTGTAAACATCTGGATAAAATTATCTAAACCGCACCAGACAGGCGGCGATAAAATATCATAATCACAGAAAGAATAATACAAGGAAATTCCCATAGGAACTATCATAAAAACCAGAAATCCAACGATAAAGGGCAATGAACAGATAACCCCTGCAACACTTTCCGTATTTAATTTCTGGCGCAAAGTCATTGTTCTTTTATTCTTCATTCTCTATGTCTCCTTCTCGCCAGGGGCAAGATTACTCTTGCCCTTCTGCCATATACTCATTTCCTCCATCAAATAGCTGCTGTGCAGCATCTGCAGCAGAAATCTGCCCATACAGAACTTGTTCTTCCAGGTTTTTCATAAGATCATAAACTTCATTAGCGCCATTTGGTGCTGGTGGATTAATGGTAGAACATGTAGGAGTGACAACATTGTTTATATACTCTACAGCCTTCTGATTAGGTTCATCCAATGAAGGCATAATAGCTTCCGATACTGTCCTAGAGATTGGAACGCCTCTCTCTGCAAGGAGTACTTCATTAGCTTCTACAGAATTCGTCAGATAATCCAGTACCTTCACTGCTTCTTCCGGATTTTCACAGTCTGTTGTTACTGCAAAAAACTGGCTGGGCTTTAAGTAATTAGATTTCTCCAGGTTATCTGTCGGCCAGGTTGTAATTCCAATCTCTACGCCTTCCGGTGCTGCTGCCTGTACAGCATTCAGCTGATTAGAATATGCCCACATGCACCAGGACATGTTTTCAGGACTGCTTCCATAGACAAGCGGATCCTGTTCAGCCGAACCTACTGTGATTTCTGTAAAAACGCTTGGATTTACATGCCAGCCTTCTTCAATTGCCTGTTCCTGAAGATCAAAGAGAGTCTGAATATCCTGGGAAGATTCTGCCCCAAGTTTTCCGTCTTCAAACAAAACCTGGTCTTTTGCTCTCAGTAAATATTCCGGCACAGTTTCTGCACAATATGCCACATTTGTCTTATATCCTGTTTTTTCCTCTACTTCTTTAGACAAGTCTATAAATTCATCAATAGTCATACCGTCTTTCACTGTAATTCCAGCCTCATCCAGTGCTGTTTTATTATATAAAAGGGCAGGAGCATTTACGCCATTACATACGGCATAAGTTTTTCCATCAATCATAGCAGATTCCAGTATACTGTCATCTGCGTCATCTAAATTTAATGTCCCGTCTTCAATATACGGAGTCAGATCCAGAAGAAGTCCATTTTCTACATACTGGTCATAATACATCCAGTCCATCTGTACGATATCCGGTAAATTATGTCCTGCTGAAGCAGTAGCCAGTTTATTCCAATAATCGTTCCACTCTGAGAACTGTCCGTCAAATGTTACACCTGGGTTCTCTTCTGAATACATGTCCAAAACCTTACTTGTACTTTCATTACGCACTTGATTTCCCCACCATGCAAATGTCAGCTTTACAGAGCCATCTTCTGATTCCTGGGACTCCTGATTGCTGTTTGACCCACATGCTGCCATACTGCCAATCATAGCGGCACTCATAAGAATAGCTATTATTCTTCTCTTCATATTATTTTTCCTTTCTCCAATTCCTTATTCTTTGTTGCTCTCATTGCTGCAGCTTTAGTGATTTTTATTATATGTCACAATTCTTTCAGAATAAATAAACAAATCCTAGTTACTATTAGACAAAACCTTGCTTTTATTTCACAAAGATTGTATTTTTTCACTAGATTGATATAATAAAGTTCACTAAAGACTCTAAAACGAAAGAGAGAAAAATGTCATGTTTCATATTTTAATAGATAAATTAAAAAATGCGCCCCTGGCAAAAAAAATATTAATTATTCTTCTTCCGGGTGTCACTTTATTAGCTGTTTTTATTTTTATAGGTTTTTCTTTAATTGTACGTTCCAGTAATCAACTGTTGTATCAGGTTTCAGGGGAGCTCCTCTCTTATTCTTCAACTGACATCTCCCGGAGTATGGATTCCATACAATCTATGGCCGATTTTATTCTGGAAGACAATACCATTCAGAAAAGCCTGAGCAGCACCAAAGATTCCGGAGAGCAAACCCCTGCCAACGTTTATTCTGATATTCAAAGTACACTAAACACATATTTTCAAAGATATAAGTCTGATTATATTGATTACATTGAAATTATTAATGAAAATTTTTCTGTTTTGTCATCCGGCATGGATTCAAGGGTTATGCCCCTCACTCTCCAGCAGGAATTAATTCAAGTTGCACGAAAAGGAGATGGCCGGCTCTGTTGGATTACAGATTATTGTGACACTTATGGCATTTTTCTGGTAAGAAGTATAAAACGTATTGAACATCTCCGTTTAGATGAACTTGGCACACTGATTATTAATATAAATATTAACGATATGCTTGAAGACATTTCTTCATCTAATGATAGTATCGATTCTGTCGCATATATATTGTGTAATAAAAATCAGCTTCTATACATGCCTGACAATCTAAAGGATATTTCTACAAGAGTATTAGACTCTCTTCCATCTGATAACTATGCAATACAAGAAATTAATAATGAACAGTACTTCATTGTCCCAGGTACGATTCCTTCTACACAGTGGAAATATTATTCGGTTTCACTGTACAGCAGTATGTATCAAAACATTCGTTTTTTTCAAAAGCTTTTCATTATCATACTAATAACCAGCTTATGTTTTTGTATTCTCCTTACAAGGCTTCTTTTAAATCCGGTTTTAATTCATTTTAAGACCTTAATGGAAAAAATCAGCGCTTTTGGAAATGAAAATTTTGAAATAATAAAGGTTCCGTATTCTTACAAAGACAGATATGATGAAATCGGCTGTCTTCACCAACAGTTTGACTCTATGGCTAAAAAAATACAGCTTCTTATAAAAGAAAATTATGAAGCAAAGCTTCTTGCAAAAGAATCTCAATTAAAAGCTTTAGAGATGCAGATAAATCCTCATTTTTTATATAATACTCTCCAATCTATTAACTGGAGAGGAAAAATGCTTGGAGACCAGCAGATTTCTCTTATGACTGAGTCCCTCGGTAAATTGCTGCATATAACTTTAAGCCGAAAAAACAGTGATTCCTCTCTGATGCAGGAACTGGAACTGGTTAAATATTATATGAATATCCAAGAGATCCGCTATGCTGATCAACTCAGTTACTCTATAGATATACCTGAATCCATTTTAAAAGCTTATCTTCCAAAGTTTACTCTGCAGCCTCTTGTAGAAAATGCCATCCGTTACACCCTGGAAGAAGACAGCGATTGCTGTTTTGTCAAAATTGATGCTTGCTGCCAAGAAGGACGTATTACAATTAATGTAGCAAATACGGAATCTTTTTTTGAAGGAAATTTGCTCAATAAATTATTATGTGGTGAAATTCAGCCGCATGGATTTGGCATAGGCATTCTAAATGTTAACAAAAGGCTGGAACTGGCTTTTGGAAAAAACTACTCTCTGAATTTTTATAATTCGGATTCATTTGCCGTAGTAGAAATTACCATACCATATATTTTAGAAAGGCAGGAGAATAAAAAATGATTCGTTTATTGATTGCTGATGATGAAAAAACCATTCGAGAAACAATATGTTCTATTATAGACTGGAAAAGTCTGGGGATAGAAGTAGTTGGATTATGTAAGAATGGTCTCGAAGCTTATGATGCCATTTTAGATGAATATCCGGATATTGTACTAACAGATATTCGGATGCCTAAATTATCCGGGCTGGAATTAATTAAAAAAATCACCCAAAATCATGATCACATTCAATTTATAATTATGTCTGGATATAATGAATTTTCCTATGCAAGAGAAGCAATGCATTATGGTATCAAACACTACATTTTAAAGCCCTGCAGTGAAACAGAGATTATCGAAGCCGTCAAAGATTGTATTAAAGAATATTACCGCAGTCTTTCTATTGAAAAGCTGCAGAAAAGCACTTTCCTTTCTGAAGAAAAACTTATGTTTAATATCCTGTTTCAGACCTTTTCTTCTAATCAGGACCTGATTATGCTTCCTGGCATATTTGAAAGCTATATAGATTTTTATCATACTTCCTACCAGTTGTACCACATATTCTTTTTAGAAGAATATGTAGTACAGTCCTGTATAGAAAAAATATGCTGCCTCTTTCGGGATCACAGTGTTCCCTTTTCTTTTTCCTTTATCTATGTAAAGAATACTCTCATTTTCTTTTATATAGACACAGGAAAAAATTATGCCAGTCTGGACAATGCACTGAATAATCTTTTCCAAAGTTCTGATTACAGTCTGTGCACCTTCCAAAGGGATTCTTTTCCCAGTCTACTGGCTATGCTGGAAATTTTATATAAAAAGGTTAAGCGTTTCGAAACCATTTACCTATATTCCGGCGCACAATGCACAATTATCTGCAATTATGATTTCATGTTTCAGCAATTGGCAGATATTTCCGATAAATTGCTTCAGGTACAATCGGAATCCAGCCGCCGAGAATTGATAAATGAATTAAAAAAGCTCCTATCGTCTGTAAAAGATATAAATCTGCTTCGTTCTATGATAAATAGCCTGGTTGTAAAAGCAGCTCAAAGCAGCACTTCTTGCAGTCCAAATGAAATAACCGATATAATACAGTTTGTTAATACTATTACCGTAAATTCAGAAATCTGTAATTTTATATTTGATAAACTGGATTCATTATTTTCCATTGATCTGGTAAATCAGAAAAAATATAAGCCTTTTATACAAGAAATTCTAAACTATACGAATGCACATATAAGTGATCCTAACTTAACATTAAAGTGGATAGTAGAAAATCATCTTTATATGAATGTAGACTATGTCAGCCGCCAGTTTGTCCTCCAAACCGGACAAAAGTTTTCTTCCTATCTCAATGAAATTAGGATAAAAAAAGCAAAGCAGCTCCTCATAAGCTGCGACAGTGAAAAAATATATCATGTAGCAGAACAGGTGGGTTGTGGTAATAATCCCCAATATTTCAGCCACTTATTTAAAAAATATACAAAATTGACTCCCAAAGAATATATCGCTAAAATGAAAACTTCTCTTAACCACGATATTTGAAATATAAAATAATAAACAAGGATTATTTTTGCTCATTCTAACTTTTGTGCAAAAGCAATCCTTGTTTATATAATTTTTCAGATCAAATTTTAAATAGCTTCTCCGCATTTTTTCTGGTGGTCTCCACCACAGTCTCGTAAGGCACACCCTTGATCCGGGCAATCGTCTGGGCAACATAGGTAAGATACAGGGAACAGTTCCTTTTCCCTCTGTAAGGTTCCGGAGCCAGGTAAGGGGCATCCGTCTCCAGCAGCAGATAATCCAGAGGTGCGTATTCTACCACTTCCTTCAGCCGCTTTCCATTCTTAAAAGTGACTACGCCTCCTACTCCCAGATAATAGCCCATGTTCATATATTCCCGGGCATGTTCTTTAGAATAAGAATAGCAATGGATCACTCCCCTGAGATGGTCTGCCCGCTCAGCTTTCATAATATCCAAAGTATCTTTGGCAGCATCCCGGCTATGAACAATGATGGGAAGTCCTGTCTCTTTTGCCAGATCCATCTGTCGGACAAACCACTTTTTCTGTATCTCATGGTTTTCTTTATCCCAGTAGTAATCCAGGCCGATCTCTCCTATAGCAGCAATCTTCTCCCGGTCGCAGTAACTCCGCAGTTCCTTCATATCCTCTTCTGTAAGATTTCCCACTTCATCCGGATGGATTCCCACAGCGCCATAGACAAAGGGATACTTTTCTGTCAACGCTACCGTGTCTCTCACGCCTTGCAGGGAAGCTCCCACATTGATGATCTTCTCGATCCCGTGAGCGTGCATGGTCTCAAGAAGTTTCTCTCTGTCCTCGTCAAAAGCCTCATCATCATAATGGGCATGTGTTTCAAATATCATGGATCTTTCTCTCCTTCAGTCTCTTATGAACGGTCTGGCGGAACAGGGCGTAAAGTATAGAGGTCAGCGGAATAAACACCAGCATACCCACCACGCCCATAAGGTTGCCGCCTACGGTCACTGCCATCAGCACCCAGATAGAAGGCAGTCCTACAGAATTTCCCACTACATGGGGATATATCAGGTTTCCTTCAATCTGCTGCAATACCAGGAACAGGATAACGAAAGCCACCGCCCGCATAGGATTTACCACCAGAATCAGAAAAGCACCAACCACACAGCCGATAAAAGCACCAAAGATAGGGATCAGTGCTGTGCAGGCAATAACCACGCCTACCAGAAGGGCATAAGGGAATTGCAAAATACTCATGACCACAAAGAACATAGTCCCCAGGATCACAGCCTCCAGGCACTGTCCAGTGACAAAACTGGAAAATGTTTTATAACTTAAAGAGGCAACCTTCAATACCTGACGCACAGCCTTTGCCGGTAAGAAGGCGTAGAGAGCTTTCCGGATCTGCACAGACAGCTTTTCCTTTTGGAGCAGAATATAGCAGGCGAACACAAAGCCAATGACAAAATTCATCACAGAATTGATCAGCGTTACTGCCACATTAAATGTAGTGCCCAATACATTTCCGGCCCCATTTCTCAGAAAATCAATACCGGTCTGTATAATCTGATCCCAGTTGACTTCCAGGGAATTAAACCAGCTGTTGATCTGATCCTCAATAAGAGGATTCGCCTGAAAATTATCTGTAAACCACTTTTGCATCCTGGGGATCGCCAACTCGATCTGACGGCTCAGGCTTACGATCGTACTCCCGATTTCCGGGATCAATACAACCAGAACAATCCAAATAATCACAATAACCAGCAGGATCGAAAGTATCAGGCTTGCCGGTCTTGCTATCTTTTTCGCTTTTCCCTTTTCTTTCAGCCTGCCGAAAAGTCGGTTTTCCAAGGCATGCATGGGAACATTAAGGATAAAAGCAATAGCTCCTCCCAGAATAAAAGGAAAAACAAGATGCCAGATAAACACAATTCCTGCCGCCACGCTATTAATCTTTTGTACGCCTATATAGAAGAGCACCGCAAAAACGATCAGCAGCATAATATTCTTCATATTCTTTTTATTCAGATCCATAGGCATCCTCCCTCTTTCAGGCTGCGCCCCGCAGACAATCTGCGAGGCGCATTATCCATCATCTCTTATTTCTTTATTTTCGTACGGATCCATTTGATCAGCTGGATCACCGGAAGGTTAGCAATCGCCAATCCGTACATAATCAGCAGCTGGGTAAAGCTTAAGGTCTGTACTTTAAAAATAGAATCTAATCCCGGGATCATAACTACGCCTGTGATCAGCACCAGTCCCAGAAGAAATGCTCCCGCCAGGTAAATGTTGTTGAAAAATCTCTTGGTAAACAGTACCGGCTTATCGGATTTACAGTTGAATCCATGAACCAGACGGGAAGTACACAAAGTTCCAAAGGCCAAAGTCATAGCCAGGGTAGTGTTTTCCTGATAGCCGATATAGAAACCGATCATCGTCATAACACCAATGACAAAACCTTCAATCCCAATCTTAGAAAGGAAGTCCTTTGTAAGTATGGACTCGTTCATAGGTCTTGGTTTATCGTTCATAACCTCCGGATTATGAGGCTCCAGTCCCAGAGCGATTGCCGGGAGACTGTCTGTCAAAAGGTTAATGAACAGCAGGTGTACCGGTGCAAAAGGTACCGGAAGTCCCGCCAGAGACGCATAAAGCACAGACAGGATACCAGCAAAGTTTCCGGAAAGAAGGAATTGGATAGAGCTCTTAATATTCTTATATACATTCCTTCCGTTTTCTACAGCTTTTACAATAGTTGCAAAGTTATCATCGGTAAGCACCATGGAAGCAGCGTCTTTAGCAACCTCTGTTCCGGTAATTCCCATAGCCACGCCAATGTTGGCCTGTTTCAGAGCCGGAGCATCATTAACGCCGTCACCGGTCATCGCTACGATATTTCCTTTATCCTGCCATGCCCGGACAATACGGATCTTGTGCTCCGGTGAAACACGGGCATAAACAGAAATGCCTTCTACAAAATCCTGCAGTTCTTTGTCTGTCATATTTTCAATAACTGCGCCTTCGCAGGCTTCTGACTCATCTTTCAGGATACCGATCCTCTTGGCAATAGCTGCCGCCGTCACCTTATGGTCACCGGTGATCATGATAGGTTTGATCCCTGCACGGATACATTCGGCAACTGCCGCCTTGGACTCTTCTCTTGGCGGGTCCATCATAGCGATCAGTCCTAAGAAGGTGAGATCATATTCGTCTTCCACTGAAATGGACTTAGGCTCTTCAAATTTCTTATATGCAAAGGCAAGGACACGAAGACCGTTTCTGGAAAATTTCTGGTTCTGTTCTTCAATGGTTTTCTTGTCTTCTTCCGTAATCGGACATACCTCTCCGTTTTTCTGGATATGAGAAACTCTTCCCAGAAGTACGTCTACTGCTCCTTTTGTTACCATATTACAGCCATTTTTCAGATTATGCAAGGTGGACATTAGTTTTCTGTCACTGTCAAAAGGAACCTCGCTGTATCTGGGATATTTTTCACGGATAGTCTCAGCAGGACATCCCAGCTTGTCACCCAGATTAATCAGAGCTGTCTCTGTAGGATCTCCGATCTCTTCGCCGTTTTTATTGGTGGAGTCGTTACACAGGATACTGTGGCGAAGAAGCTGTTTCTGAGCCTCATCTTCCAGATCAATGGAAGCTGCAGAGATTTCTTTTCCTTCTACATAATAGTCTTCTACAGTCATCTTATTCTGTGTAAGAGTTCCTGTCTTATCGGAACAGATGATGGACACACTTCCCAGACCTTCCACAGCCTGAAGCTTACGGATAATCGCATGTTCCTTTGCCATCTTCTGGGTGCCGAAGGACAGCACGATGGTAACAATTGAGCTCAGGGCCTCAGGGATTGCAGCTACAGCCAAAGCTACAGCGAATAGGAATGCATCGGCCACTCCCTCTCCTCTGAATACGCTGATGCCAAAAAGAATGGCACAGAACACCAGGATCAGGATGGACAGCTTCTGTCCGAAATTATCCAGGTTCATCTGGAGAGGAGTCTTCTTTTCAGAAGTACTCTTTAGCAGGCTGGCAATCTTCCCCACCTCTGTGTTCATACCGATTCCGGTTACCAGGAAGGAACCCCTTCCGTAAGAAACAAAGCTTCCCGAGAAAACCATGTTGGTCCTGTCTCCCAAAGGGACCTCTCCCTCAATGGCATCTTCCATTTTTTCTACTGAAAGGCTTTCCCCTGTCAGGGCGCTTTCATCTACTTTCAGACTGGCATTTTCCAGGATACGTCCATCAGCCGGCACATAATCTCCTGCCTCCAGCATAACAATATCGCCTATGGTAACCTGAGAAGATGGGATCTTGATCACATCTCCGCCTCTGACAACTTTGGCCTCCGGTGCCGACATGGCTTTCAGACTGTTCAGGGACTGTTCTGCCTTTACAGTCTGGACCGTTCCCAGGATTGCATTGATGGTAATAACGATCAGGATAACAATGGCGCTTTCTGTCTCTCCCAGGATACCTGATACGATAGCAGCTACGATCAAGATGATTACCAGGAAGTCTTTGTACTGTTCCAGGAAAATCTGTGGTATGGTCTTTTTCTTGCCTTCGGCCAGAGCATTAGGACCATATTTTTCCTGATTCTTTTTTACCTGTTCTTCTGTCAATGGCTGGGTACTGCCGTTGACAGCTTTCTGTACCTCTGTCCTGGACATTTGGTAATACTCTTTCATGCTTCTTCCTCCATTCGTTTTTCCGGGCCGATTTTTCCCGGACTCTTTACTGATAGTTTGTTTCGTAAAGGTCTTTATATGCAAAAAGCGAGACCTTTACTGCACAGTTGATATATGCAATAAAAGTCTCGCTGTTTCATCACGACACGGATGAGAGATTCCTCATCGAGATTGACGATGCCGCAAACACCTGTAAAGGTGCCAGCTACTCCCTTTCATTAAAAATGATGATAAACGATTAAAAAAGTCTTGTCAACCCCTAAATTTTCAGTAACAGCCGCTGTAAGCACGTAAGCGGGATTTTCCCGATGAAACTGGACGAGCTGTTACTCTAGCAAATCTCTGCACCTGCAGGCATATCTTTATCCGGAGTCATCAGGGAAAGCTCTCCGTCAAGACCTTCTGCGCAGAGGATCATGCCTTCAGAAAGGACTCCTGCCAGCTTGGCCGGTTTCAGATTTACCAGTACCATGACTTTCTTTCCAACCATGTCTTCCGGCTTATAGTTGGACTTGATCCCGGAAACGATCTGTTTCACCTGGCTTCCGATCTTTACCTGGGAGCAGAGAAGCTTCTTGGATTTTTTCACCTCTTCACAAGCAATGATCTCTCCTACCTGGAACTGCATTTTCATAAAGTCCTCAAAGGTTACTTCCGGTTTTGCCTCAATATCCACAACAGGATCTTCTGCGTCCTCTGGCTCCTGTTCTTTTGCCTCCTGGGCTCTCATGGCTTCTACTTTTTCCATAACCTCTTTCACATCCAGGCGTGCAAAAAGGATTTCCGGTTTTTCTGTCACTTTATTTTCCGACGGATACAGTCCGAAGGAATCCAGCTCCTCATAAGTCCTCTTGGGGGCATTAAGCTGAGCAAGAATCTTCTCTGTAGTGCCCGGCATAAAGGATTCCAGAAGAGTGGCACCTATACAGATTCCCTCTACCAGGTTATAGAGCACCTCTGCCAGACGGTCTTTCTTCTCCTCATCTTTTGCCAGTACCCAGGGCATAGTCTCGTCAATATATTTGTTGCAACGTTTAAATAAGGTAAAGATCTCAGTAATGGCGTCAGCCACACGAAGGTCTTCCATCTTAGCCTCCACTTTTGCCTTAGTTCCCTGGGCAACGGCTTTCAGCTCATCGTCTACCGGTTCTGTCACTCCAGTGCTCTTTACCACGCCGCCGAAATATTTATTGGACATGGAGATGGTCCTGTTCACCAGATTTCCCAGAGTATTGGCCAGTTCGGAATTTAATCTCTCCACCATGAGCTCCCAGGTGATCACACCGTCGTTTTCAAAAGGCATTTCATGAAGAACGAAATAACGGACAGCGTCTACTCCAAAGAAATCCACCAGCTGATCGGCATAGAGAACATTTCCTTTGGACTTGCTCATCTTACCGTCCCCCTGAAGCAGCCACGGATGGCCGAATACCTGCTTGGGCAGAGGTAGTCCCAGAGCCATCAGGAAGATCGGCCAGTAAATGGTATGGAAACGAATAATATCCTTTCCGATCAGGTGAAGGTCTGCCGGCCAGTATTTTTCAAACTGCTCTGTGCTGTTCCCATCACAGTCATAACCGATTCCGGTGATGTAGTTGGTCAGTGCATCCAGCCATACGTAGACCACGTGCTTCGGATCAAAGTCTACCGGAATTCCCCATTTAAAAGAAGTTCTGGATACACACAGGTCCTGAAGTCCCGGAAGGAGGAAATTGTTCATCATCTCATTCTTCCTGGATACCGGCTGGATAAACTCCGGATGTTCATTAATGTATTCGATGAGCTTAGGAGCATATTTGCTCATTCTGAAGAAATAAGCTTCTTCCTTTGCAGGAGTCACCGGACGGCCGCAGTCCGGACATTTTCCATCCACTAACTGGGACTCCGTAAAGAAAGATTCACAGGGCGTGCAGTACAGGCCCTCATAATAACCTTTGTAAATGTCCCCCTGGTCATAAAGCTTTTTAAAGATCTTCTGTACCTGCTTTTCATGATAATCATCGGTAGTCCTGATAAACTTATCATAAGAAGTTCCCATCAAATCCCAGATATTCTTGATCTCACCGGACACCTGATCCACAAATTCCTTGCAGCTTACTCCGGCTTCCTCCGCCTTCAGTTCGATCTTCTGTCCATGCTCATCCGTTCCCGTCTGAAAAAACACATCATACCCCTGCTGTCTCTTAAACCTGGCAATACTGTCCGCCAGAACCGCCTCATAAGTATTCCCAATATGAGGCTTCCCTGAAGTATAAGCAATAGCGGTAGTAATATAATACTTCTTCTTATCCATTTCATTTTCCTCCTGACTCTTAATTATCCTTTATACAAATCTATCCAGCACCCCGGCGGCTTTTCCTTTTCGAGCGGCCACTGTGTCCAGGATTCCCTCAACACACTCCCGCCACTCCAAAAGAAAAAGCCCGTCCCCTCTGTTTCCAAAGAAGACGAGCCGTGAAACCCGTGTTACCACTTCTGTTCATCTGTACCTCACGGCACAGATCTCATCAGGTACAGTTTGTTCTATACCCTGCCGCTGTAACAGGCGGAACCTGTCGCAGCCTAGACAGAAAAGCTTTTGCTCTTCCTGCTTCGGTGCGCCTCTCAGGAGCCATCTTCCTTATATCCCGATCCGCTTTCTCTCAGCCCGGCGGCCCTGAACCCCCATGAAAACTTCTCTGTAAAACCGGCAATATAAGTACTCTCTCCGTCTCAGTGTTTTTCTCTGTAATTCATGCTAACACATTCCATAGTATTTGTAAACACTCATTTAAAAGGTTTTAAGCAACTGCATATTTTCCAAGAACTTCCTCAAAATGAGGTTCTGTGCCATCATATTTTACGTGAAGATCCTGATCGCAGCTCAGGCTTAAAACGCCTAAAATAGATTTTCCATCAACCACAAGGCGATCGCTGACAATGTCAATGTCAAAATCACAGCGGCAGGCAGCGCTGACAAACTCTTTCATCTCTTCAATATGACGAAAACGTACTTTCCTTTCCTTCATATTTCCTTCCTCCTGAGTCTTTCTTCATAGCTTTTAACTTTATCAGCCCTTAGGATAAAACATATTTCCGGAAATTTCAACAACTATTTTTGTATTTTTTCTGATTTTTCTATATCAGTTCTTCATGCTCCCGGCTAAGTTTTTTTACCGTGCCCACAGCCGCTAATATAGCGATCAGATTTGGGATCACCATCAGACCGTTAAACATGTCCGACATATTCCATACCAGGTCTACCTTCAGGGTGGATCCTATCAAAACACAGAGCACTACCAAAAAGCCATACCCCCGGACTGCCTTTTTCCCGAAAAGGTGACGGACATTTACCTCTCCGAAATAATACCAGCCGATTATGGTGGTAAATGCAAAGAACAGCATACAGATGGCAATAAATACATTTCCAAAGGAACCATAAGAAGAATTAAAAGCTGCCTGGGCAAGGGCAGAGCCGGTTTCTCCTGTAGAAAGGGCTCCTGTGGAAAGGATCACCAGGGCGGTAAGTGTGAGGATCACAAAGGTGTCAATGAAGACACCCATCATAGCAATGATCCCCTGATCCGCCGGATGTTTTACATCAGCAGTAGCATGAGCATGGGGCGTAGAACCCATACCTGCTTCATTGGAAAAAAGGCCTCTGGCTACACCGAACCGCATAGCCTTCTGCACGGTAACTCCTGCAGCTCCTCCTAATACGGAAGATGGTGAAAACGCCGCCACAAAAATATCGTGAAACGCTTTTCCCAGTCCTTCCAGATTCATTCCAAGGATGATCACACAGCCCACAATATAGATCAAGGCCATCAGGGGCACGATCTTTTCCGTAACTCTGGCAATCCGGTTGATTCCTCCCAGGAAGATCACGGCGGAGATCACGGCAATTATGATCCCCATTATGTAAGGTTTTATTCCGAAAGCGGTGTTAAAAGAACTTCCGATAGAGTTAGATTGTACCATATTTCCCATAAATCCCAAAGCCAGGATGATGGCTATAGAGAAAAAACCGGAAAGGAACTTTCCGAATTTCCCTTTAAAAAGGTACTGTATATAGTAAACCGGTCCGCCTACGATGGCTCCGTTTTCTTTTTTCCTGGTAAGCTGAGCCATAACTGCTTCTCCATAGATAGTAGCCATCCCAAAGAAAGCGCTGACCCACATCCAGAAGATGGCTCCCGGGCCTCCGGATGCGATAGCGGTAGCTGCTCCTGCAATATTCCCGGTACCTACCTGGGCGGCGATGGCCGTAGCCAGCGCCTGGAAAGAACTCAGGCCCCTTTCCGTACTCTTGCCGTGAAGAGAAAAGTTCCCGAACATCCTCTTCATTCCCTCTTTAAATTTTCTTACCTGAATAAACTTCAGGTTAATGGTATAAAAGATTCCTGTTCCCAGGAGCAGCACCAGCAGAGCTCCATCCCATAAAAAGGAATTTACTCCTTCTACGATCTGCGATAACATTTCCATTGTTTGTCTCCTTCTCTTTTCTTGTTTTCTGATTCATGCTCCTCCCCGGAAATCTCTGTGAAAATATGGAAAAAGAAAGAGAGTTATCGCATAATCCCAATGCAATAACTCTCTGAAACTTTTTCAAAATCAGACCGTTGTCCGACTGTTTTTATGATCTCACTGTCCTTTTGCCTGAGAGATTCACAGATAAACTTTATCTGCTTACACCTTCGGCACCCTTAACGGGATTCTCCAGAGAGCCATCCAGATACAGTCCTGTTCCTTTTTCTGGAACCCCTGAGAGTATTACTCCTTCGGTGGGTTTTTTGACCTCTTTCCTGCATCCTTCAATTGGCACGATATATAGACGGAACTCTCCGTCTTTGTAACAACGGTCACCATTATAGCACTTACAGAAGCTTTGTCAATGTTCTTTTGTGTCTTTTATCGTTTTCGAATGTAAAAAATATTGCTTATCAGAAAACTACTGTGTTTTTTCACATAATCCATATATTCCTGGATATCCAAAAAATACTCTTTCCCCCAGGAAGATATCTTCAGATAATTTCCCTCCATAGCAGTGACAGTAACAAAATGAGCCGCCGCCTGACAGGCAACACTATATTCTTCCCCCTTTCTCACATAAAAATTCAGCTTATTTTTTCTCCTGAACAAGGACAGGTTTGGCCCTATAGCCAGGATTACCGGAATGTCATGGGCCAGCATAGCTGCCGTCCGAATCCAAATATTTCTGCCCAGGACTCCGAAAGAAATCTTCAAAGGTATCCTGCTTTTATGGAAGTAATGGTTTATGCCTGCAGCCAGAAACCACACTGGCATGCCAAAACCGGGGATCAAAGGAAAATATCTGTGATGCATAATCCTGACCAGCTCCTGATATCTCTCCTCTTCCCAGATACCGTTGTCTTCTTCCTCTTTGAATTCTTTACCACGGCAGTATTCTTTATGTAAACTTAAATACAGCAGAATGTCTGTTCCTGCTATCACTCCGCAGCCGTATTTTTTCAAAGTTCTTCCAGAAAACCACCCCTGGTTTCCTCCATAGGATAGACTTCCGTCTTTCATCACCGCAACATAAGGATATTTCAGCCGAACTGTTTTCATGTTATGTAAACCTCTTATTTTACAATTCTATTTCAATTTCTTCAGATATTTTCACCGGACCGCCCAGAGTACAACGAAGGATCTCTCCAGCCTTTTTATGAACTTCCGTACATATCTCTCCTCCCGGCTGACGCAAAGTGTAAGTAAAAATCCCATCCTTTTCCTCTCTGGATAAATAAACTGCTGCTGCCATACTGCCGCTGGCACAACTGCTTTCCCATACAAGAGAATCTGTACTCTCTACATAAACGGCCGGGACCATTCTGTCATTCTCCAGGAACATGAGCCCCCAGGCTCCACAGGGACAGGCTTCCCTGGCTTTTTCCAAGGCTGTTTCCACAAATTCCTTTTCTCTTGATTTTCCAGGCACGATCAGGTGGCAGATTCCGTCAAAGACTACCATACTGAAAACTTCTTCAGGTCCTGTCCTCAGCAATTCCATCCTTTTAGGAAGAGGCATATCGATCTGGCTGGTTCCTTCTCTTCTATCTGCAATTACTTTTAGCGGTCTGGGAGAACCGCTGACATCTACTTCCTGTTCCTGTCTTTCCTCCCCAGCCTGCTGGCACAAGAGGTATCCAAAGCTTCTGGACGCATTTCCGCAGAATTCCCCTCCCATCATTTCCATCCGAAAATCACCCTGGTCTGTTTTTTCTATAAAGCCTACCTGTTCTCCTTTCAGTTCTTCTCTGGCAAGAAGCTGTCGGGCAATAGCCGGATACTTTTCTCTTTCCACAGGGGTGGTCACAAAAACGGTAATATTCCCCGCCGGATCTGCCACACGTACTTTTATCCTCAATGGGTTTCCTCCTCTCCGGTTCCCCTGGCACCGGGGCTTTTTTAAATCTTCAGAAAAAATCTCTGATAATATCATATCATGAATTTTCCATATCGACAATTAGCATAAGCTATGATATATATTGTTATATGACTATTCAGCCATAGAAGCGTTCGCTGCAAGATCTGAATTGTATGGCTGAATAATAACATTGTTATATAGGGGGAATTTTACTATGCCAAAGAAAGACGCCTCCGTAAATCAGATTACGGAAGGGGTTATATGGAAACAGCTGCTGATCTTTTTCTTTCCCATTATGCTGGGGACACTTTTTCAGCAGCTTTATAATACGGCCGATGCCGTTGTTGTAGGCCGTTTCGTAGGGACAAAAGCCCTGGCTGCAGTAGGCGGATCCACCGGTCAGATCACCAATCTGATCGTCAATTTTTTCGTTGCCCTGGCCTCAGGCGCTACCGTTATAATCGCCCGGTACTACGGTGCAAAAAACAAGAAGGATCTCAACGATACGCTTCACACCGCTGCAGCCCTGTCCATTGTGGGCGGAATTCTTACCACAATAGTAGGAATAGCTCTGGCTCCGGTCCTTCTGGACATGATGAAAACCCCGGCAGATGTTATGCCGGATTCTGTTACCTATCTGCGGATTTATTTTGCAGGTATTATTTTTGTGTTTATTTATAATGTGGGTTCTGCTATTTTACGGGCTGTAGGAGATTCTACCAGACCCCTGTACTTTCTTATTGTCTGCTGCTTTATCAACATCTTTCTGGATATACTTCTGGTGGTAGGCTTTAACATGGGAGTAGCAGGTGCAGCCATCGCTACCGTGGCCTCCCAGGTGGTCAGCGCCATTTTGATCATTCACGCCCTTATGAAATCTACCGATATGTACCGCCTGGAGCCCAAGAAAATACGTTTCCACAAGTTCCTGCTGGTTTCCATTATCACCATCGGACTTCCAGCTGGCATTCAGTCTATTATGTATAATATTTCCAATATTATCATCCAGACCTCTCTGAATGATCTGGGAACAGATACCATGGCCGCCTATACTGCTTTTGGAAAAATTGATGCCATCTACTGGATGATTTCCGGTGCCTTTAGTGTGTCCATTATAACTTTCATTGGGCAAAACTACGGCGCAGGCAAATATGACCGTATGAAGAAGAGCGTCAAAGTCTGCCTGCTTCTGGACTTTATCGCTTCTCTGCTGGTCAGTGCCCTGATGCTGTTCCTGGGCCGGTATCTCCTTCAGCTGTTTACCGCAGATCCGGAGGTTATACGGATCGGTATGGAGATCATCCGGATCATTGCGCCGTCCTACGTGCTTTTCATTTTTATCGAGATCCTGTCCAGTGCCCTGAGGAGTATGGGCAATGTACTGGTCCCCATGATCATGACCTGTACCGGCGTGTGTATCCTCCGGATCCTCTGGATCTTCCTGGCTGTTCCTCACTGGCCGGGAGTACAGTCTATCCTGATGAGCTATCCCATTTCCTGGGGTCTTACGGCAATACTTTTCATTGTCTACTACTACTTTGATCAAAAAAATTTTTATAAGATCCATCAATAAGGAGAATCTGTATTATGAATATTTCATTTCATGGAAACCAGGACCTGATCCGGTCCGTTGAGGAAGGGAGCCGCCTTCTTTTATCCGAAAAAAAAAATATACGGAAAGGATTCTATGACTTTCCACTTGGAATGGGGTTCGGAAAATGCCGGAAGTTCCATAGAAAAAAAGTCCGGCACCTGTACGATCCGCTTTCAGGAGCCGGCTCAATATTTCCGCCTTTTTAATTATGCCCTTCATCACGTGGAAGAGGATTTTTCGCTGAAAGAGAAGCCCTATTTTAATAAGCGAGGGTTTATGCTGGACTGTTCCAGAAATGCTGTGGCAACTCCTGAGAAAGTCAGGACCCTGGTACGCAGACTGGCCAGGATGGGCATGAACCAGCTCTTTCTCTATATGGAAGATACCTATGAAGTGCCGGACTATCCCTATTTCGGCACCTACAGAGGAAGGTATACCCGGGAAGAGCTCCGGGATCTGGACAAATACTGCGCTCTCTTCGGTATCGAGCTGATCCCCTGTGTACAGACTTTGGCCCATCTCCACAGTTTCCTTCGGTGGCATAATTCAGAAGCTCTCCGGGATACAGGAGACATCTTAAAAGTGGGGTCTGGAGAAGTATATACCTTTATCCTCAGCCTGTTAACCTCCCTGAAGTCCTGTTTTTCCACCTGCAACATCCATATCGGCATGGATGAAGCCCATATGCTGGGCCTTGGAAATTATCTGAGGGAAAACGGGTATGAAGAAAGTTCTGCAATCATCCGGAGGCATACGGATAAGGTACTGAAACTCTGCCGTGAAACCGGCTGGACTCCTATGATGTGGAGCGATATGTATATTACTGCAAACACCGGTGGAAGCTATTACGAGGTGAAGGCCGATACAGATACCTCCGACTGGGAAAAACCTCCTAAGGAGCTGGGAATGGTATACTGGGATTATTACAATACCAGAAAAGATATCTACCACAATATGCTCCGGGTCCACAAAGCTCTATCAGACCGGGTAATCTTTGCCGGCGGAATCTGGAACTGGAACGGGATTTCACCCAATTATGGAAAAGCCTTCTGCTGCAGCCGCCTGGCCCTGTATGCCTGCCGCAGGGAAGGCATACAGGAAGTCTTTGCCACAGGCTGGATGGATAACGGCGCAGAAACGCCTATTGACGCCATTTATCCTGGACTGGCAGTGTTTTCCTTCCTTTGTTTCCATGAAGATCTTTATGAGAAAGAACTGAGCATCTATTTCCGTGACTGTATAGACGCAGAACTGGAGGACTTCCTTCTGCTGGATCTTCTGGATTCATTGTTCAAAGGTTCTGGAAAGAACCTGACTGCAGACAATCCCTCTAAGTATCTGCTGTATCAGGATCCCATGCTGGGGCTCTTCGACTATCATCTGAAGGATACAGACACAGAGGCTTATTATAAGACACTGGCAGATAAGCTGAAAGTTCTGGCAGAAACCCCTGGAGAATATCAGGAATTTTTCAGATTCTATTATTACCTGGCTCTGGTTCTTTCTCAAAAGGCAGGTCTGGGGATCCGGATAAAAGCTGCTTATGATTCCCGGGACTTATCCACATTAAAAGAAATTTGCGAAAAAGTTATCCCCAATCTTCTCCAGAATCTGGGGAGTATGCATACTTCCAGGGAAAGTCTCTGGTTCGCAGACTCCAAGCCTTTTGGCTACGAGCTGCTGGATATCCGTCTGGGAGGGATAAAAACCCGTCTGGAAAGCTGTTGCAGAAGACTCCAAAGCTTTCTGGAGGGCAGGACTGAAAAATTGGAAGAGCTGGAACAGAAACGTCTTCCTTACTGGGAGCTGGAGGAAACAAATCCTCAGGATTCCAAAGCTGAGTTAAGAGAAAATCTCTGGGATAAGATCATCAGCGGCTGTGACCTGGTGGATACTGTGTAAAAAAGAAAACCGGCTCCTTTGAAGGAACCGATCCATAAAGTTATCACTCCTATTCTTTTTCGAAGAGAGACTACAGAGGGGCCGCTGTAACGGCTCCTCTATCTATTTCTCCTTTCTGTCCATGATCTTGCAGAACACCACTGCCACTCCCGTACTCACCGCCGTGGCCACAATGGCCGGCCCTACGATGGCCGTGGGATTTACACTGCCGTACTGGCTCCGGTAGGCAATGATATTTACCGGAATCAGCTGTATAGAAGAAATATTGATAATAAGAAAGGTACACATTTCATTTCCTGCGATTTCCCTTCCTCTGGCCTTTCCAGACGCTTTTCCCCCTCTTCTGTCTTCCTCCAGTTTTCCCAGTTCCTCCATAGCTTTCAGGCCGAAAGGAGTGGCCGCCCAGCCAAGGCCCAGAAAATTTGCGATCATATTGGCGGATATGTATTCAAGAGATCTGTGTTCTTTCGGTATCTGAGGAAATAAAAAATGAAGCAGCGGTCTCATTGCATTGGTAAGACGATCCACCAGGCCGGAGGCTCTGGCGATCTCCATCAATCCCACCCACATGGCCACAATCCCTGCCATGGTAATGCAAAGAGATACTGCCTCTTCCGCTGAGGAAAGGGCAGCCTCCGTCACTTCATTCATATTTCCTGTAATCCCTCCATATAGGATCCCCACCAGAAGCATGCCGCCCCAGAGATAATTCAGCATAGGAAGCTCCCAATTTTTTTCTCAATTAACTATATGAAGGATTTTCTGATATTATTTAATTCTTTTCTTATTTAATTTCCATGATTGCTTTAATGCACTCATTACAGTTCTTATTCTTATCTACATTGTAAATGTGGCATACAACATCTCTCCCCTTTTCCAGTAATGCTGTTACTCCTGCACTGTAGTATCTTGGAACATAGCCAAAAACTGTTCCATCCTCACTCAGCATTTGCACAGCATTGCTGTCATGCACATTATTTTTTTCCTGTTTTAAATATACCTGGTCACCTCTGGTAATTTCTTCCGCTTTGTCACAGTTTTCACCACTACAGTTCAGATAATGCCGAACTCCTGCCACATAAAAAATACGTTTTACAGCTTGGTCAGTGTCCAAGATTGGGTCTATAAATTCCAGGCTATCAATAGGCAGCCTGGCTCCACTTCTCTTCAGCAACATATACTCATCATATTCTTCCAGATCATATTTATCTAAAATCATCTTAATATCTTTTCTCTTTCTGTCTGGCAAACGACTTGCAAAAATAGGGAACAGATTCTCGCTCTTATATACTCTATTTAAATCTTGAAAGCACAATAAAGGCATAAATCCGTCATCTATCGCAGACTTTACCTCTAAACAGTATTGAAATTCATACTGTCCATTTTTTGTTAACTGTCCTACAATATACTGTTTCCTGGACTCTTCTGATTTCCAAATCAAATAAAGATAGTCTTTACCGTCTTTGATCGACATTTTTACACCTCTTTTTTGTAAACATTTTTTAACAGTTCAACTTTTGCTAAAATATATTTTTTTATTAAGGCTCTCTTTTCTTCTGACAGAGATTCCTTATATTTATCTAGTATTCTGCAAACGGCTTCTTCGGATATACGCTCTTCCATCGTT
This sequence comes from uncultured Bacillota bacterium, assembly GCA_949291945.1. Lineage (GTDB taxonomy): Bacteria > Bacillota > Clostridia > Lachnospirales > Lachnospiraceae > Blautia. The sequence goes on from CASEXH010000006.1 coordinate 40,643, forward strand.
TTTACAATGTCTTTGGTTTCCCTATAATATTGTTTTTTAAGAAATTTCAGCATTTCCAAATGGGTCGGAGCTTTTTTATCATGGCCAGTAATCCGAATAATAGATCTTGATTTTGTATCAACAAGAGATTTCCATAAAAGCATATCCTTCCCCAAATACTGTTTAATTCTATCTTCCTTGACATAAGCGCAAAGTGAAGAACTGTTATCGTAGAGAGGGCTCAGGCTAAGTTTTCCATTTTCCAATATCAGAGCCCAGTTACTTTGATGTCTGTCTGTATTACCAATTAAAAAATCAAAAACCAGCAGAGGAAGAAAACTGTCAAATAATTCCAAAGGTTCCAATACCTTTCGTATCATCTCTAAAGAGTATTTTTCACCTGTTTCTACATCTATGAGTCTCTCAGCGTCAAAATTATAAATTGCACTAATACAATAAATTCCTTCAATAAGTATAGCACCTTCACGGTCTACAATATTATAGCTCATGGAACCTTCCCGTCCCTGATATGTGCCTAACTCAAATTTTGCGCATGGTATATCTAATAATTTTGCCAGTTCATACGCAATACATTCTGATACATGATCTGTAGTATATATGTCTTTTTTAAATTTGAAAAGGCCGATTTGATCTGTATCTGGATTTAACAGCCATATTTTTTCGCTTCGTCCACTTCCTTCTGATGCTCCATCATATTTTTCCCAAAAAGAAAAGTCTTTCATTTCTCTCTTTCCTTTCTGATAGCATTTTACATACCGTTCTGGTAAAATGTCATTAGAAACTTTCTATTCTTCCACAGCCTCGCCGCTCACGGTCTCAGTCTGTGTCTTCTCATCCTGATTTTTATCGAGAGAGGACTGAATCTGGGCCGCTTCTGTACCGTACTGCTCTGCCATGTTTTGGGAATACTCCTCTAACCGGGAAATGATTGCTTCTCCTGTATCTCCTTCCACAGGCACCGGCTGATAGTCATTGATCCCCTGCTCCCAGGAAGAAGACACCTTTACCGGAATAACATTCGTCACATTATCTTCGATCAGTTCTCCATCCTCCAAAGTAAAGGTCTGCTGGAAAATCATGGAATCCATATCACTTGGAGAGGAATTTCCCCCAAAGCAAAAATTAGCCAGGCTGTAGACAATATTTTTCCCTTTATAGGTCTCAATCCCCTGAAGCACATGGGGATGATGTCCCAGTACCAGATCTGCTCCATGGTCAATAGCCGAATGGGCCAGATCCACCTGGATTTCATTTGGAATATTTGCCCGCTCGATTCCCCAGTGGAAGCTGGCAATGATGATCTGAGCACCCTGTTCCTGAAGACTCTGGATATTTTCGATCATGTCCTCCTCACAGTCCTCATGGACATCCAGCTCATAGGTTCCAAGAAGTCCTACCTTAACCCCTTTTACGTCCACAATAGCCGTTCTGTCATAACCGAATGTAGAGATTCCCACATCCTCCAGAGCCTGAATAGTATCGGTATAGCTTTTTTCCCCGTAGTCATAGCTGTGATTGTTAGCCAGATTGGCAGCTTCTACTGAGCCCTCTGTCAGGATCTGAGCATATTCTTCATCTCCCTTAAAAGCATAGATTTCATTTTCCTTTCTGGCTGTTTCCTGAGTCAGTGTCCCTTCCATATTGACAATAGTCAGATCATCCTGGGAAAATATAGGCTCTACCTTCTGAAAGAAATATCCCGGGTCCTGTTCTTCCTCATATTTCGCCGGAAGGCTGGTAGGATAATAAAAATATTCATCGGTACCCAGAGTACAGTCTCCGGCAGCGCTGATAGTAAGGCTGACCTTCTCCGGTTCTTTTTCCTGAGCCTCCTGGGCCTGCTCCTGTTTTTCTTCCTTCTGCTTTTCCGCTGCGCCTCCGGCTATTCCACGCACTGCCAGCACCAGTATCAGCAGAAGCAGGATTCCCCCTGCTCCTCCTCCCAGGATCATTTTCTGCCTGCGGACCTGGCGGCGGCGCAGTTCTGCTTTTCTTGCTCGTTCCCTCTGTCTTTTTCTTCTGTTCTCCTCCATAATTTATCTCCCGTACTTATTCACACCGGATTCAGGACTTCTGAAGCAGAATCTGATAAATGTCCCGCTTGCTCACGCCACGGTCCTTTGCCACCTGCTTCATGGCCTCCTTTTTCTCCATGCCCTGGCCCAGATACAGCTCCATGTGTTCTGCCACAGACATGTCCTCCCATTTTTTTCTCTCTTCCTCAAAAATCTCATCTCTGGACTTTCCTTCAAGGACCAGCACACATTCCCCTTTCGGAGGGTTCTCCTGGTACCATTTCCAGGCTTCCTCCAAGGTGCCCTTAAAGACGGTTTCGTGTTTTTTGGTCAGTTCTCTGCAGACTGCGATCTTCCGGTCTCCCAACTCATGAAAAAGCTCTTCCAGTGTCTTTACCAGACGATGAGGAGCTTCATAAAGGATCAGTGTCCTGGTATCTGTCTTCATCTCCTCCAGGATTGCCCTCCTCTCCTTTTTATCCTGAGGCAGAAAAGCCTCGAAAGAAAACCGCCGGGCAGGCAGTCCGGACATGGTAAGGGCCGTGATACAGGCTGCCGGTCCGGGAACAGAAGTCACCGGTATTCCCGTTTCCCAACACATAGCCACCAGCTCTTCTCCCGGATCTGAAATCCCCGGAGTTCCCGCATCAGTGATCAGGGCTACCTGTTTTCCTTCTTCCATCTGCGTTATCAGCCATCTTCCCTTATCATATTTATTGTATTCATGATAGCTGGTCATAGGGGTCTTTATTTCAAAATGATTCAGAAGTTTTCTGCTGTTCCTGGTATCCTCCGCTGCGATCAGATCTGCTTCCTTCAGCACCCGCAGCACCCGGAAGGTAATATCCTCCAGATTGCCGATAGGGGTTGCACATAAATACAGCTGTCCCTTCATTTTTTCCACTCCTGTCCGTAAATATCCAAAACCTCCCTGGTATATACGCCGGGAGCTTCATAAATGATCAGAGGCTTCTCCACTGTCATCCTGGACCGGCCTCCTCTCATCCCCTCAATAAGCACCAGATTTGGTTCTTTGTCCACATAAGGATGTACCAGACGCATCCTCTTAGGTTCTATCTTATAATGGATCATAGCCGAAAGGATCTCTGCCAGCCGAAAGGGCCGATGTACCATATAAAACCTTCCCTTTGGCCGGAGCACCTTGGCTCCCTGTTCTAAAATATCCTCCAGAGTACACAATGTCTCATGTCGGGCAATGGTTTTTGCCTGATTTCCTCCGGTAAGCCCATGGTTTCCGATCATATAGGGTGGATTGGTCACCACTACATCAAAGGAAGAGCCTCCATAGATTCGGGAAGCATCCTTAATATCTCCCAAAGTAATGGAAATATCCTCCTCCAGGTGATTATAGGCCACACTTCTTTTAGCCATTTGGGCGCTTTCCGGCTGTATCTCCAGACCTGTGTATTTTCCCTGAGGATACCTTGCTTTTAATAAAATAGGGACGATCCCTGTGCCCGTCCCCATATCCAGTGCTTTCTCTCCCGGTCTGACTTTTGCATACCAGGAGAGGAGCACCGCATCTATGCCAAAGCAAAACTGCGAAGGGTTCTGTATCAGCATATATCCGTTCTGGAGGTCATCCAGCCTCTCATTTTCTCTGATCAGTCTGTTCTCTTCCATGAATGGATGATCCTTTCCTTATTTATCCTTTTCCAGCTCTTTTAGGGCTTTCATTTCTTCATCGGTGATCTTTATCTTTTTCTGTCTGGACTTAAATTTCAGCTCTGAAGCCTTATACTCTCTTACTTCTTTTTCATCATCTATATCTACCACTACCTTCACCTGCTGGCGGAGGACATTGACACTCTGCACCTCTCCCTTCAGTCCCTCAGGAGTGGTCACCTTATCTCCTGTATTCGGCAGCTTTCTGTTCAGTTCCTCGTAAGTTTCTTCCTCATTTTTCAGGCAGCACATCAGCCGGCCGCAGACCCCGGATATCTTAGAAGGATTCAGGGACAGATTCTGCTCCTTTGCCATCTTGATAGAAACAGGGGCAAACTCTGAAAGATAAGTATGACAGCACAATTCTCTTCCGCAGATACCAATACCTCCCAGGATCTTTGTCTCATCTCTGACACCAATCTGCCGCAGTTCAATCCTTGTCTTGAAAACTGCTGCCAGGTCCTTTACCAGTTCCCTGAAGTCAATCCTGCCGTCAGCAGTAAAGTAAAACAGGATCTTATTATTATCAAAGGTATACTCAACGTCGATCAGCTTCATTTCCAGGCCATGTTCCCGGATCTTTTTCTGGCAGATCTTATGAGCTTCCTTCTCTTTCTTCCGATTGGTCTCTTCCTTCTTATCGTCCTGAGGATTGGCGATCCGGATAACATCCTTCAAAGGCTGGACAACTTTTTCTTCCTTCACATCTCTGGGCGCCAGCACCACATTTCCATATTCTACACCTCTGGCTGTTTCTACGATTACATGGTCTCCCGCTTTAATCTCCAGATTCTTTGGTGAAAAATAATATATTTTTCCTACGTTACGAAATCTTACTCCTATTACTCTTATCATGTCAGTTCTCCCTGATTGTCAAAAACAAAAGCTCCATGGTCAGCTCAAAATTCACATTTGCCTGCAGCCGCACTTTTGCGTTCTCAATAGCTTTGATAATATTTTCCAGGCCTTCATAAGAACTTTTATCCGCACGGCTTTTTATATCCTTATATTCCTGTCTGAACACCAGACCGTCTATCTCATGTGTGGCTTTGAACATCAGTACGTCTCGAAACCATACGAGAAACAGATCCAGGTATTCATAAATAGTGTGCTTTTCCTCAGAAAGTGTCTTAATGGCATCCACCATTTCATAGACCTCCATGTCCTTGCTTTTCTTCAGGATCCTGAGCGCAGACTCCATCATTTGAGAAAAATCCTCTGCCGTAGCGATCTGTTTTGCCTTTCCAACATTTCCCTGGGCAAAGGCAACACTGATCTCCGCCTGATAATCCGGCACATGAAGCTCTTCCATAAGGTACTGTCGGATCACTTCATCCCGTACCGGTTTAAAATTCAGGGTCACACATCTGGAAGAAATCGTAGGAAGCAGAGATCCTCCATTGTTTACTAGGAGAAGGATCACTGCGTAAGCCGGCGGCTCCTCAATGGTCTTCAGCAGCGCATTCTGTGCCTGTACGGTCATCTTTTCCGCTTCATCTACAATATATATTTTATGGGGACCGATATATGGCTTAATGGCCACATCCCCGATCAACTGCTCCCTGATATCCTCGATGCCGATGGAGTTGGGTTTCTCATGGGTCACATAAATAATATCCGGGTGATTCCGGTTCATGGCTTTCTTACAGGAACTGCACTGCAGGCATGGTTCTTTTCCATGTTTCTCGCACTGCAATGTCATGGCAAAAAGTTTTGCCAGAAGCTTTTTGCCGCTTCCCTTCTCTCCTGCAAAAATATAGGAATGAGAAACCTTGTCCATAGCCGCAGCATTCTGTAATTGTTTGATCACTTCTTCATGTCCCAATACTTTTTCCACTTTCTGCATTGCAATCCACCTCAATTCCTGTTCATGTTTTTACAAATACGATACCGCATGTCTTTACGTGCCGTATCATTATATGATTATAGCATAGTTTTTTCAGTTACTGCAACTTTTGTATACAGGTTTTCAACTCCTTTACACAGCTTTCCAGCTCTGTATTTTCAAAGTGCCTTATGATCCCTGCCTTTTTCAGGTTTTCAGGAGAAAAGTCCTCCTCGTCTGCCAGAAATCTCCTGCACATTTCTGCATATTTCGGCTCAGGTTGAAGTTCCTCTCTATGGATGGCCCTCTTCAGCCTCTCCCCGTCTTCCACCTCTATATAAAGAGGACAGAGATTTCCCTCTCCGTAATATTCCTTCATACATATATACGACTCCAAGGTACCGATTCCCAGGTAGTTCCTTTTTCCCAGCTCGATCTGTCCGTCATCTGCAGTAAAGTAAATCCAGGGGCCGTACACAGTCTGATAGGTTCTGGATTCAATGATTCTGCCCTGAGCCAGATATTCCCGGAAGGCCTCTTCATCCACAAAATAATATTCTCTTCCCGGCTGTTCTCCCTGGCGCATAGGCCTGGTAGTATATAGGATGATATTACTCAGCCCCAGTTCTTTATCCTCCAGAAGCCTTCTGTATATAGTATCCTTTCCCGATGAACTTTTTCCCATGATATAAAATATTTTTCCCATCTTTTTCCTCTTTATTTCCCGGTCAGCAAATCCCACAGGACTCCAGACTCGCTGCCTGATCTATTATTATATTTTTACTGTTTTTATTTTTTTCAAACTATAATCGGAAAGTCCCTGAAGCTCCAGTCCCTGTTTCTTCCAGAGACCGGCTCTTTGTATAAACTCCCGGCTGATCTCCTCTCCGGGTGTCAGAATGGGGATTCCCGGGGGATACAGATATGCAAACTCCCCGGATATTTTTCCGGCGCCATGTTCCAGATCCCTTTCTTCCATCTCTGATTCCATAGCCCGGGCTATGGTCATTTCCTGTCTGGGCCGGAGTTCTTCCGGATATTTTCCAAAAGAAGGACTGCTTATTCTGTGAATCCCTGCTTTTGTGGGATATGCCTGTTCCAGTGCAGAATCTATCTCCTCCAGAGCCTTAGTCAGTCTTCCGAATCCTTCTTCTGTGTCCATGACACTGGTAAGAGCCAGCACATATCCCGGGGCTTCCATTTCCATCTCCAGCCTGTATTTCTCTCTCAGGATCCTGTGGAGGGCAGGGCCTTGTATACCTGCTCCTGCTCCGGATATAAGGATCTTTGACAGGTCCAGATCAAAGATCCCCCCCTGTCCGCAGATCTCTCTCCCCGGCAGATAGAGATTTTTCATCTGGCTCAGCTTTCTTCTGCACTGTCCCAGCCGGGAAACATACCTGTCAAAAGCCTGTCCGCCATTTTCCTCCAGATAGCGCAGGCAGGCAGTTATAGAAGCCATGAGAACATAGGAAGGGCTGCTTGTCTGATAGATTCCAAGAAAACGCTCCAGTCTTTCCCCGGACACCAGGTCAGACTGCTGATGGATGACCGCCGTCTGGGTCAGGGAAGGAAGTGTTTTATGTAAACTCTGTATCACCAGATCAGCTCCAAGATACAGGGCAGATTTGGGAAAGAGCTGGTGAAAGGGAAGGTGAGCCCCGTGGGCCTCGTCCACAATAAGGGGAATCCCGTATCTGTGCGCTGCCTGGGCGATCCTTTTTACATCAGACAGAATCCCGTCATAAGTAGGGGAAGTGATCAGTACTGCCTGGATATTCGGATCTTTTTCTAAGGCAGACTCCACGTCTTCCGGGAAGATCCCGCCGTTCATCCCCAGTGTCTTTTCCCGGGAGGGGTAAAGATATTCTGTCTTCAGCTGTCTTAAATAAGCAGCGTGATAAACTGCTTTATGGCAGTTTCTGGCCATAAGGATCTTTCCCCCGGGGCTGGTACAGGCAGATACTGCCGCCAGGATCCCGGCGGTACTTCCATTGATCAAGAGCCAGGTTCTCTTAGTCCTGAATATCTTTGCCCCGTATTCCTGTGCCTCCTTCAGGATCCCTTCTGCATGGTGGAGATTGTCAAAATCTGTGATCTCCGTAATATCTTCTTTCCATGGATCTGCCAGATAAGGGGTCACTGCCTGTCTTTTATGGCCGGGCATATGAAAAGGATAATCCTGGCCTCTTCCATATTGATATAGCGTCCGGTCCAGATATTTTCCTGTCTTCTTCATTCCAAAGCTCCTTTTACTGTCTTTTTTCTGTAGATCTTTCTCTCATTTTTTTATTATACTATAAAAAGAAAAAGAGGCAAAGCCCGGGATTCTCATTTGGCTTTGCCCCTTCACCTATAAGGAGGTATGTAATTAATCTATAGTACACAGCCTTTGGCTGTAACTATTTTTTTAAGCTTTTCTTGACTGCCTGTATGACCTTAGGGTCCACAGGTTTTTTTCCGGAATTGGACATATCCAGATTCTCCATAATCAGAACCTGACTGTCCGGCGCAAGGATAATACTGTGATACTCCTTTTTCTGAACAACAAATACGGATTCCTTTTCCAACCGGTGGAGCTGATAATCTTTCGGATCCTCTCCTACTTCTGAAAGGACAAGCCAGGCTTCTCCCTCCAGAAGAATAAAAGCTTCCTGGGAATCTTCATGAACTCCCCACTCTGTAAAAGCTGTGATTCCGTTTACTGCTTCCTCATAAGCATGAACTGCAATCCGCCAGTTTACACTGTTATGGATCACCTCAAATCCGGATCTTTGTGTAAGACTGATTTTTTCCATCTTTTCTGCTCCGACTTCTGTTTCTAAAATCAACGCCCCAAAGGGCGTATACATTTTGCTCCTGCTGCGGCTTAAAGCTCCACACTTCTGCATGCTTCCAGGAAATACCGGATCTGGGTATCGGTTACATGGTTATCAATGCCCACACAGGAAACAGAAATTTTCTGTCCCTTCTCCTGGCCGTTTTCCGCCAGGGCTTTTACCTCACTGAAAATATCTTCTTTTGAGGCATTCATCAGACGCACAGGGCTATACCTGGCGTTAAGGAAGATTCCCGGAAGATGGCTGCGGACAGTTTTAATGTCTGAAAAAGCTCCTACCTCTGCAAAAGTCAGTCCTTTTACTTTAGAGTATCCTTCTACCACATGTTCCATAGACTTTCCGCAGTGATGGATCCCGAAGTTTCCAAAAGCATCTGCCAGCTCCTGATCGAACTTCAACAGAAATTCTTCATACAGGTCATTGGAGATCATTTCCACAGAACAGTTGGAAGTAAGATAACACTCCGGTACAGTCTGGCGTACAATAGCCGTGACTCCTCCTGAAACGTCATTGGAAAGAGCTTTGAAACGTTTTCCCACCTCAATAGACATTTTGGTGATCTTCTCCAGCAGTTCGTTGATCTCATCAGGAGCCGTATAGTAAGAGACCATCAGTTCCTGTCCCATAATATCCATGGCAATATTCTGGATCCCCTGCAAGTTTACATAAGTTTCCACACGTCCATATTTATCCAGAAGATAGTCTATTTGCTTCTGGGTCCGATGCCATACTTCGCTGGTATCCAGATCCGGTACCTGAATCTGATCAATAGTGTCCTCGTCCAGATCCATACATTCCACCTGAGGAGAATTGTCTGCCTGGTAACGGATCCCGCAACCCATCAGTTCTGACAGAAGGTATCCTGCTGCCAGAAGGTCTGTGCCCAGAAGCGGTCTTTTCTGAGGATCCTTTTCCCCGATCCCCAGATCTCCGAAATGCTCGTAAAGAGTCTTTCGCATTTTTACATCTGCTTCCATACGATATTCCGGATCATCAAAAAACTGTTGTGTAAAATCTATACCTGCATTTTCATGCCACCAGCTTGGGTGGAAGGTAATATCATATTTCATTTTGTGCCTGCCTCCATTTCATGCAAACGGTTATAAAGAATTTCCTGTTCCTGGGGAGTTTTGCAGTAAGTCACACAGATCAGCCGCTGGTTTGGTCTCCACAGCTTCCGGAACGCCTCAAAACTGTTTTGGGCATTTCCCACCGCCCGGGCATTCAGGATGATCCCTGTCCCGTTAAAAGCATCTCCAAACACTTCCGGCTTATTGGGACTTGGGTCTGTCTCAATGGTAAATGCACCGTCTGCACACCGGATATTCCGGTAAGTCTGGACCATATGTATCTTCTTTTCCCAAATGCCGCAGGAATGATATACCATTCCTCCGAACTCATCTCCCAGCTTCTCATCCAACTCTTTAAACAGATCTGTGTAGTCTTCCTCACTGAGCATGATAGAGGTATCGTCGCTTAGCCCTACCCCGGTAAACGCTCTGCTGCTGGCAAACCCATGTCCCGGTTTTGCCAGAGCGTCTCCGATGAGCTTTTCCTGTTCTTTCAGAAAATCAATAAGCAGATCTGTACAGAGAGCCGCCGCCTTTTTAATTCCTTCCGGATCTTCCAGTACTTCCATAAACAGATCTGTTACCGGAAGAAGGTAAGTAAGCATATTCAGAGGAGACTGAATATCACTGAAGGAAACCGGAACCTTTCCCTTTGTCTTATCCATAAAATACTCGATCATTTCCAGATTATATTTTCCTTCAGGAGTCTGGGCGATCGGAACGAAATCTGAATCCAGGATCTCCTGGGCAGTCTCAAACTTAGCCTCTACACTTGGAGCCTGCTCAGGCAGCCAGCGGTAGGTACCTCCAAAGCAGGAAGCAATGTAGCCAATCCCATACCAGGGTTCCAGAAAGTTGGCCACATCTGCTTTATAGGCCATGCTTTCTTTCAATGCCCCCAACTGCAGGGCCAGAGACTCTTTATAATCTCTGCATTTGTCATAGAAGACTCCGTTGGCCCGGACCCTGCGGTAAACAAGAAGTCCCTTGTCCTTTTTCATAAATTCTCGATTTTTTTCTAATAGTCCTGCTTCATATTCCTGGTAGGCATCCAGATCAAAGTTTTCCGGGTTTATCGGCGTTACTTCCGTTCCCTGAGAATCTCTTAAACTCGTGTCAAATTTTACTTCTCCCATTTTCTGCTCCTCGCTTTCATGTTCTCTTTATCAGCCTTTTACAGCTCCTGCCATAATACCTTTTACAAAGTACTTCTGCATGCTTAGGAAAATGATCATAACCGGGATCAGAGACAGGATAATCGTTGCCGTCAGTGTTCCGTACTGCCAGGATGCCGCCTCGTCTCTCAGGAATGTAATGCCGACTGCCAAAGTCTGGGAATTAGCAGTTACACAAAGAGTACGGGCATAGGTAAATTCGCCCCATACTGTGATAAAAGTCATAATGATCACTGTAGCGATCCCCGGTTTTACAATGGGCATCATAACCTTGGCAAAGGTCTGCCACTGATTAGCCCCGTCAATCCTGGCTGCCTCCATCATCTCATTGGGAACCCCGTTAAACTGTCCTCTCATGATGAATACGGACATAGGAAGGTTTGTTGCAATGTAAGGCAGGATCAGACCTAAGGTTGTGTCGATCATATTCATTCTGGACTGCATGATATAGATCGGTATCAGGTAGATAACGTAAGGAAGGGTAATGACCAGCAGTACAAAACCGAAGAAAATTCCTCTTCCCGGATATTTAAACTTTGCAAAAGAATAGCCAAGGGTCGCCGCAAAAAGCACATTAAACAATACGCTCCAGAAAGAAACCACTACCGAATTTCTGAAATACGCAAAGAAGTTCCCCAGCTTCGTAAAGATAGACGTATAATGGCCGAAATACAGCTGAGTAGGAAGAAATTTCAGCACATCCGTATAGATCTCGCTGTCGCTTTTTAAAGAAGTCAGCAGCGTCCAGATAAAGGGGATCATCCAGATAAAGGCGATCACCGCCAGCAGGATCCCGATAATGATCCGGCTTACATGTATTTTTTTCTTCTTCATGCCGCTGCTCCTTTCTTCCTCACTTTTTTCTTTTTAACTTCATCTACATTCTTTTCTCTGTTCAGGAACATATTGATCGCTGAAAGAACCAGGATAATAATACCCATAAAGTAAGCAATAGATGAAGCGTAACCCATCTCATAATATTTGAAAGCGTTCTGCCAGGTGTACTGATAAAGCACCAGGGTAGCGGTTCCCGGACCGCCGTTGGTCATAACAAAGGGCTGTTCAAATACTTTTACAGACTGTATGATTGCCCAGAGCCCGCAGATTACATAGCTTTCCTTCAGATTGGGAAGTATGATTCGGAATATGATCTGTATACCATTTGCTCCATCGATCTTGGCAGATTCAACAATATCGTTTGGAATCCCGGCCAGCCCTGCCATAAACAGGATCACCAGCATACCCATATTCTTCCACAGGCTGACGACAATAATACTGAACATAGCCCATTTGCCTTCCCCCAGCCAGTTGTGGGTCCAGCTGTCCAGTCCGAAGATCTGGCTTAATACCGAGTTTAACAGTCCGTACTGATTGTTAAAGATCCACTGGAAGATAATACCTGTTAGAGAAAGGGGCACTACCATAGCCATGAAAATACAGGTACGGTAGATTCCCGATCCTCTCACGCCTTTGTCCAGAAGCAGGGCGATGATCAGGGAGATCACCATCAGGCTTGGGAAAAAGGCCAGGGAAAACACTGCGGTATTCCGCAGGGAATCCAGGAAATAAGCGTCGGAAAACATTCTTATATAGTTATCCAGCCCTACGAAAACCGGCTTGGGATCAAAAGCAAAGTTATATTGGGTAAAACTTAAATAGAAAGAGCGCACCAGAGGATATCCCATATACAGGACGGCAAATATCATGCCAGGCGCCGCAAAGGCCAATCCTGCAAGTATGCTCTTTTTCCGGTATGACATTTTCATTCCTTGCAACCTCCGTCTTTTGTCTGATATTTTACGGGCAGGCCCGGCAACTCCGCTTTACCGTGGCCCGCCCGCTTTATGTCACTTATTAAAGCGATCTGCCTGATCTTTCCGGGATCAGCCGCCCATTCCTGTACTCAAGTCCAGAGTTCCAAGGTACTGATCCATGTTGTTCTGGAAATCTTCCAGAGATTCAGAGCCTGTCAGATAACGCTGCATTTCTGTCTGGGTATAAGTATCCAGTTTTGTCATATCTTTATACAGCGGAGATGTGATTGCATTCTCTGTAAATTCCATAACTACCGGCCAGTAAGCATTTTCCAGATTCTCGTAATGAGCTTTCAAAGGAGACATCTTGCCGTATGCATTGGTTGCATCTTCCTGGAAGCTGTCTTTTAACATTTCTTCCTTAATGAACTGAATCGCCAGTTCCTGATTTTCAGATACTTTCGGAATAACCATACCGTGGATATAGGTAAGAGAACCGTTCTCATCAGTTCCCGGTACAGGCATAACGCCTACTGCGTCTTCTCCCAGGTTCTCGATGGCTTCGATCCAACGGGAAGCAGGTGCCAGGTGCATAGCCAGCTGTCCGGACTTAAACTGTGTACGGTTGGCATCCATATCAGCAAACACATCTGTTGTGGTATAGCCGCTGTCGATGAGATTCTTCCAAGATTCCAGCAGATAAGCCACATCATCACCTGTATACTCAATTGTGGTTCCGTCATCTTTATAGATAGATCCTGCAATACCGTTTAAGCAGGTTTCGTAAGTATACATCATCATGTTAGAGCCCCAGTCAATACCAAGGCCTGTCTGCCCGTCTTTGGTAAGCTTTGCAGCATAGTCAGTAAGTTCGTCCCAGGTCGTTGCAGGGATAATCTCACCGTTCTCATCCAGAAGTCCGGCTTCGCCCATCATATCTTTGTTGCAGACAATACCTACAACTTCGCCTACCAGCGGAATCATAAACTGTTTGCCCTCGATATTGCCCCCTTCCAGGAAGGTATCGTAGAATTTGTCCTTTGTGAAATCACCGTTAAAGAAATTATCTTCTGTAAATTCTACAATATAATCATTGGCCGCATAGGATACTGTCTGGGAACGGTCGCCTCCAATAGCGATGTCACAACTTGTTTTTCCCTGAGACCACTCCAGCATAGAAGTTGTAACATCTACATTGTCCACCTGATTGTAAGTAACCGTTACCCCGGGATGATTGGCTTCAAAGCTTTCCTTTGCTCCTTCAAAATCATATTTTCCCATCATCCATGCCTGTACGGTTACACGAAGCTCTGTATTGCCGTCAGAGCTTCCGCTGTCAGAAGATCCTGAGGTGTCGCTTGCCCCGCCGCTGGTTCCGCCGCCGCATCCGGCCAGAAGACAGGCACTCATAGTTCCCGCTAATACTGCTGCTAACGCTTTTTTCACAGTTCTTCTTTTCATAATGTACCTCCTTTAATGAAAAAGTTTTCTATTTATTCACAGCTTCTGCTGCAAATCTCTTTTCCTGGTCCATAAAGTATTTGTAATTTTCCTTCAGCACCACACTTAAAATACTTTCTTCCCTCATATGCTCCTCTCCCTGGGGATTGGAAAGACAGGCGTATAGCTGTTTTACCGCTTTTTCTCCCTGTTCCCTGTGAGACTGATAGATCGTAGCTTTTAATACTCCATTTTCAAAGAAAGGGATCAATTCCTCAAAAACATCCATCCCTACTACCGGCGGGATTTTTTCTCCCTTTTTTCTCAACGCATCTGCAGTCTCGCAGACCCAGTAAGAAGCTCTGGCACAGCCACAGATAATTCCTTTTATATTTCCGTTTTCCAGCAATTCTTTCAGCTGTTTTCTTCCGGTTTCTTCCTCATAGCCATCCAGGATCACCAGTTTTTCTCCCTGATGAAGATCCAGTCTTTCTTCTATGGCTGTCCGGTATCCCCGATAACTGACTCTCTCTTCAGGACCATTGACCAGAATCAGGTCTCCCTCCTTCTCTCCCGCAAGTAAATGCATGATATTCATAGCCAGCTGCCCCATATCGTGAGTAGAACTTTCAATACAAAAAGACAGATTTTCTAGATCTGAGCCTCTGTCTACCAGGGCCACCTTTGTTCCTCTCTTAATGAAACGCTGTATCCATTCTTTGGACCGCTCGTCATCACATACGGTTATCAATCCGTTTAAGGTTTCGTCTGTCTCATCATAAAGCTGTTCCAGGGCTTCGCCGATCCGGCTGATTCCCTTTTCCCATTGTCTGAAAGAAATCCGGACTTTATGTCTTTTAATCTCTTCCGCTCCTTTATAGATCCCCTCCCACATTCCTCTGTAATAAAAACGCTCCTGTCCCTGAGGCTTAGGCAGAAGGACTACAATATGATACTGTTTTCTCCGCAATAGGGAAGCTGCCTCATCCACCTGATAATTACTTCTCTCCACCTCTGTCAGGATCCGGTGTCTGAGAGATTCACTGATTCCTGCTCTGCCATACAAAGCCCGGTGTACGGAAGTCACCGAGGTCCCGGTCTTTCGGGCTATGTCCTTAATTGTCACCCTCTGCTGCATGGATTGTTCTCCCTTCAGGCTTTGTAAACATTTACTGTAAACGTTTGTAGTAACGTTTACGTAAACGTTTTCTTTACGTTTATTATGTACTACATTTTATATTTTGTCAATTGCTTTATTCATCTTCTATGTTTTGTGAAAATTATAACTTATATTTTTGTGCAGTTCTTACAACTCTATACGAAATTTTGCGAAAAAAATCCGTGAAAAGAGAATTTTCATCTCCTTTCACGGATTTTTCTTCTTTCTACATATTGATTTTTCAGCTGTCATGCCAGATTGAGAAAACATTCATAATTACTTTTCATGATCAAAACACAGGGCAGTACTTCATTCTCCTGTTCTCTGCAGCCTCTGCTGAGATACTCATATATTTTTTTTACAGCCTTTGATCCCTGCTCCCAGTGGTACTGACAGATCACCCCGTTAAGAGTACCATCTTCAAAATAGGGAACCAGTTCCCCAAAAATATCTGTGCCTACTACCAGGATATCCTTCGGCAGATCATGTTCATCCATGATCTTACAAATTGCATACGTATTCCGGGCATTGCTGCTGAATACCGCTTTGATCGGTTCATTTTTCAGGTACTCCAAAGCCTGCTCCTCTATATTTTCTCTGCCGAATCCTTCTACCCTAAGAGTCTCATAGGATTTTCCCTGCATTTCCTTTTCAAAACTTTTGGCATAAACCCGGTTATTATACACATTTTTGCCCCCGCAGAGCATAAGGATTTTTCCCTGATCCTGTTTCAGGCCATATTGTATAAATTCTGCCGCCAGTCTTCCGCTTCTTACCAGATCCACTTTAATGGAATTAAGAGAATGGGTAGTCTCCGTTTCATAGTAACTGGATACCAGGACTGTATAGATTCCTCTCCGTATAAACCGCTCAATCCACAGATTAGCAGCGCCGCTGTCAGATATGGTAATCAGCCCGTCCATTTCATCCAGTTTCTCATCATAGACCCTCTCCAGCTCGTTGCTGATCTGATACAGAGGATATTCCGACTCTATCATCTCAAAGTAAATTTTATACTGTTCCATTCCCTTGGCGGCTTCCCGGATACCTCTCCAGATCCCCCGGAAGTAAAACCGATCTTCGTTCTGAGGTTTCGGCAAAACTACCATTACTTTTTTTGCGCCTCTCTTCAATACGGAGGCCGCCTCATCGACCTGGTAGTTAGACCTCTCCACTTCCTCCAATATCCGCTTTCTGGTAGCCTCGCTGATACCGCTTTTATTGTAAATAGCCCGGTGAACTGTTCCCAGCGAGACCCCTGTTTTTTGAGCAATCTCCTTTAAAGTAACTTTTTTACCTGCCAAAACATACCTCCGCCTCTGCTTTCATAGTTCCGAGCCGCTGCGGGAACAGTGCCGGAAAATATTTTCCTCACATGCGTTCCGACTTCTGAAAGCATTTACATTTACCACAATACTATGTTATACAGCGTTTTTCTATTTGTCAATAGACAGGTATCCCTGAAAAACAAAGGAAAATCCGGCATTTTGTCCGGCAACTGTGGAAAGACTTATTCGTATCTGGAAGCGGCTCTTGCCCCCCGGAGAAGCGCTTTCACATTTTCCAAAGGTGTTCCGATCTCCAGATAATCGGAGCAGGCAAAGATGTAATGACCTCCTTTTTTGCCTGTCATCATCAGATCATATGCCCTTTTCTCCACCTCCTTTGGAGAGGCTTCTTTCAGGAAGTGTACCTGGTCAAAGTTTCCAAAAAGGATCAGGTCGTTTTTAAAGTATTCTTTCGCTTCCGCCAGGACATTGTCTCCCTGAGGTTCTTCGGAAATGGTTTCCCATACAGTGATGCCCAGTTTTTTATATGCCGGATACAGGACTCTGGCCTTTCCGCAGTTGTGGTAGATAATAGGTTTCTCCCCCTGGCGCAGCACATCAATAGCCTTTTTCTCATAGGGAAGGACATATTCCTCAAAATAGTCCGGCCCCATCATGCCGCCGTTGGCTATATTTCCCTGCATACCTACACAGTCAAACTGGCTTTCTGCAAAGATCTCGTGATCTGAGACCACCAGATCCGCAAAAAAGTTCATATAATCCTCGTAGTAATCTTCTTCCGATAAAGCATCCACCATCATATCCTGAACGTTGATATAGGTAGAAGCCAGATTATACACACCGCCCATGGCCCAGGGGCAGGAAATCCCCAGATCTCCAATCTCTTTTTTAGCAATCTCACCGGATTCCAGAATATGGTCCACATCCTGTTTTTCTCTTCTGGGACAGTATTTCTTAAAAACTTCAAAATCATCCTGGTCCTTGATCAGATATTCCATAGTGCTGAAATGGATGCCACTTAAAATCTTTTCATTATAAGGAGCTCCTTCCACCTGGCGCAGCTCTTTTACCGGAGTCTTTACTTTGATCGTTCTGATATAATTTCCGTTGACCACTTCAACCTTATTCTCTACTTCCCAGTTTATGAAGCTTCTTTGAAGGAAATAAGGGATCTCATTGACATACTGTCTTGTGACCAGATCAAAATCCAACTCCTTTCTCAAAGCCACTGCATCAAAAAGCCTGTCTGTATTCTTTTTATTAAAATAATAAGACAGATACTCTTCCTGAATAAATGGACTTACCGGCACCATATCCGGAGTGCCTCCCTCAAGTACACATAGCAACCGTTCTCTTGAATTCATGCTTGCCTCCTTACTATATCGTTTTTCGTAAACGTTTTAGTTATGGCTTTATTATGCCTTGCTTCCCTTATTTTGTCAATCCTTTTTTATCGTTAAAAATCGGACCTCCCTGCAGCTGTTTGCTGTCCCAGGGAGGCCCTCTATATTTCTCCTTTTTCTGTTTACACTTTAAACCGATATCCTACACCCCAGATGGTTTCAATATACTGGGGTTTAGCTGTATTAAACTCGATCTTTTCCCGGATCTTCTTGATATGGACTGTAACTGTGGCAATATCGCCAATCGATTCCATATCCCAGATTTCCTTAAACAACTCGTCTTTGGTAAAAACCCTGTTGGGATTCTGGGCCAGGAAAGTGAGAAGATCGAATTCTTTGGTAGTAAAATTCTTCTCTTCCCCGTTTACCCACACACGTCTGGCAGTCTTGTCAATCTTCAGGCCCCGGATCTCGATCACATCATTCTCCTGAACACCGGTGCCGATGAGACGCTCATACCTGGCCAGATGAGCTTTCACTCTGGCTACCAGCTCGCTGGGGCTGAAAGGCTTTGTCATATAATCGTCTGCTCCCAGACCCAGCCCCCGGATCTTATCAATGTCATCCTTCTTGGCGGATACCATAATAATCGGAGTATTCTTCTGATTGCGGATTTCACGGCAAATTTCAAATCCATCTACCTCCGGAAGCATTAAGTCCAGAATAAACAGGTCGAAATCTTCTTCCAGAGCTCTTTTCAGACCTACGTCTCCTCTGTGTTCGATCTCCACCTCAAAACCGCTGAGTTCCAGATAGTCCTTTTCCAGATCTGCAATGGCTTCTTCATCTTCAATAATTAAAATCTTACTCATTTACGGGTACCTCCTGATATTTTCTAAGGACAAAGTACATGACTGTCCCGATGTTTTCCTTACTTGTGGCCCACACCTTGCCGCCGTGGTCTTCCATGATCTTCTTGACAATGGAAAGTCCTATGCCGCTTCCTCCCTGGGAAGAATTTCTGGAAGCGTCTGTGCGGTAAAACCGGTCAAATATGTTTGGAAGATCCCTGGCTGCAATCCCTTTGCCGTTATCCTCCAGTTCCACCTGGATAAAATCACCCACATCTCTTACCCTGAGATTGATCCTCTTGGTCCGTCCCGGGGCCATATATTTCAGAGAATTGCTGACAATATTATTTACCACTCTCTTAATCTGCTCTGCATCTGCAATGACCATGACTTCCGGTTCCACATAATTGGAATAAGAGAAGTCCACACCTTTCGCTTCCAGTTCCACACTGAGATCTTCCGCACAATCATCAAAAAAATCTGTTACAGAAATCTTATTAAAAGTATAGGGGATCCGGTTGGTATCCATCTTGGAATAAAAAGTCAGTTCATTGATCAGACGGTCCATATCATTGGCTTTTGTGTATATGGTCTTGATATAGCGCTCCTGCTTTTCCGGGGTATTTGCCACCCCGTCCATGATTCCTTCCACATATCCCTTGATAGCAGTGATCGGCGTCTTCAGATCATGGGAAATATTGCTGATCAGCTCCTTGTTCTCCTTGTCAAAAGCTACCTTCTCCTCAGCATTCTCCTTCAGCCGCTGACGCATATCCTCAAAATCCTGACACAGGTCTGCAATCTCGCTGACGCCTTCTGTAGTCACAGAAAAGTTCAAGTCGCCTTCCTTGATCTTCTGGGTAGCCATCCGCAGCTTATCCAGAGGTGCGATCACCCCGCGGTAAATCCACCATGTAAGCCATAATGCAGTGATCGCCAGGATCAGGATCACCGTAATTATCATGGTTTCAGTAAGATTCCGAAGCTGAGGAAGGGTCTCAAGGGCATTGGAAACAATGTAAACATTTCCTTCCTGAATCCCAGATGTTGAAAAATTAATCTGCTTTACCAGAGACTGGACCCTGTCACCCAGATATACCCTGTCGCTGATCCCCGCATCATCTCCCTGATAGATATTGTCCAGCTTTTCGATCAGCTCACTGGGATAATTTTCACAGCCAAAATAAGTAATCCTGCCGTCCTCCCGTACCAGGAGATAAGAATTACTGTCTTTCAGTTCCGTATTCATCTCTTCCAGATACTGAACGTCCGTAAACTGTTCCGGATTGGTCTCGGCCGTTTCTTCCAGTTCCTGTGCCGCCTTATTGGTCAGATGAGCCACAACCTCTGCTGTATTAGCCAGAGACTCATAAGTAGGATTCTCTATCCCGTACTGTTTTTCAATAAGGCCCAGCTGATAGTGGCTGAAAGCCCAGAATGCCAAAACAGTAAAGATCACAGGCTCAAGTACAATAATAAAAAATGAAATAATAATTCTTGTCTTCAGCTTCATATATATTCCTGCCTCTTTCTTATCTTTGTCCATTATAGCATAATTTTTTTCTTTTTCCTCTAAAGAAACAGGGGCTAAATCTAAACTTTCTATAAAAATTCCAGGGAAATACTTTGACTTTCTGTCGGATCCCCTCTAAAATGAGGATAGCAAAGCCACAAATTTAGGATTGAAAAGGACAAATTATGTTTATCGATAAAGATCACTTACTCACAAAATTAAATCAGCTTTATGATACCTGTATGCCTTGCTGTGTCTCTCTTTATTCCTATCCGGGAGAAGGAAGATCTCGTCTGCTTGGAGAATTTCTGAAGGGAAAAAGGACACTTTTCTATAAGGCTTCCTGTGTTTCCTGGCAGGAAAATTTCCGTCTGCTCCGGAGTCTGTGCCTTCGTGAACTTGGGGAAAGATTTGCCTCTGTCACCAGGACATCCGGTCTTATAAAAGCTTTAAAAAAGGCTTCTCTTGCAGAACCCCTGGTACTGATCCTGGATAATTTCCAGTATCTTTCCTCTCAAAACCGCCGTCTTTCCACCCAGCTTCTTGCTCTGGAAAAAGAAGGTCCAGCCTGTCAGCTCTTTGTGATTTTATGTAAGCCATCCAGCCTTTGGGAAAAAGATTCTCCCAGAGAAGACCGGGCCTTTCGCCTTAGAAATTTCAACTTTTTTGAACTCTGCCGCCTGTATCCGGAGCTTTCTCCTATGGATCAAATGCTTCTTTACAGTGTTACCGGAGGCAATCCCGGACTCCTGGACCACTTCTCTTCGGATTTTTCTGTCAAAGAAAATCTGGAACAATTATTTTTCCGGGAAAAAGGCAGTCTGTACAGGCTGGTCCCGGAAAAACTCCAAAAGCATTATGGAAGCTCTCCTCTCATGGCCGGGATCCTGGCTGCCATCGGCTCTATCCCCCGGCATCTTCAGGAAATCTGTGACCAAACAGAGCTTACCCCCAGTGCTGCCAGCAGTCTCCTGGCCTCTCTGGAAAAGCAGGGACTGACCGAAAAACTGGTTCCTGTTACTGAATCTTTCTCCAGCCGCCGGGCTTTATACAGGATCCTGGACAGTGCATTCCGCTTCTGGTATACCTTTGTCTATCCTTTCCAGGGAGAGATTGAAGCAGGAAAGGGCAGGGAAATCTTTCAAAACCATGTGCTCCCCGTTCTTTCTGTCTATTTAAAGTCTACCTTTGAAAATATCTGCCGTGATTTTCTCCGCCTGGAGCAAAACCGGGAAGATATCCCGTTTTCTATGGATCAGATAGGCATGTGGTGGGGGCAGCATCCTACCAAAAAACGCACGGAGTACATACCCATCGCCGCTGCCGGGGAAAAGCAGATCCTACTTGGCTCCTGTTTTCTTACGGAAGACTGGCTGGATGTAGATACACTTTCTGTTCTTCAGAAACACTCCGGACTCTTTCCTGACAGGGAGAAATGGTACTATCTTTTCTCTACTTCCGATTTTGTGGCAGGGTTTGAGGCAATATCCGGCAGTCATGTCCGGATATTCCGTTTAGAGGATATGTGCCATACCATAAACGGCTTATAATTTGCATTTTCCTGCTATTAATTTGCTTATGCTTATATAATTTTGCATTTGCATATTTACAGTTTGTTTTTGCCATTTATTTCCAATGCTATAGTGTAGCAAAAAGGAGATTGGCAATGACAGAAGATAAACGTCTGAAACAGCTCCGGGAACTGGGGCTTACCATTTCCTATTACCGCAAACTGAAAGGCCTGACTCAGGGACAGCTGGCTTCCCTTGTAGGCTTAAGCAGGACCCATATCAGCAATATCGAAGCACCGAATATCAAGACTTCCATATCTCTGGACAGTCTTCTGGATATTGCTGAAGCTCTGGGCATATCGGTAAAGGACCTGTTTGATTTCAGAGGAATCTAAAAAAGCGGGGAGCCGCCGCATTAAACATATATCAGGAATATTTATACATTTTATGCGAATTTGTCGAGCATAGCTTTGAGGCTACAGACTCAAAGCGGCGCAGACTGAGCAATAAAATGTATAAATATTCTCGATTTTGATTAATGCGGCGGCTCCCCGCTTTTTTCTTCTGTTTTACTGTTCCAGATATTTTTTCAGAGTATCTACTCTGTCCAGTTTCTCCCAGGGAAGATCCAGGTCATTTCTTCCGAAATGTCCGTATGCAGCAGTCTGTTTATAGATGGGGCGGCGCAGATCCAGCATTTTGATGATTCCCGCAGGTCTCAGATCAAAATTCTCCCGGATGATCTCTACCAGACGATTATCGGAAAGCTTTCCTGTACCGAAGGTATCTACCATGATCGAGGTAGGATGGGCAACGCCGATAGCATAAGATAACTGAATCTCGCATTTTCTTGCCAGGCCTGCTGCCACCAGGTTCTTTGCCACATAACGGGCTGCGTAGGCTGCAGAACGGTCTACCTTGGTACAGTCTTTTCCGGAAAAAGCTCCGCCGCCGTGACGGGCATATCCGCCGTAGGTATCCACGATGATCTTACGTCCTGTCAGGCCGCTGTCTCCGTGAGGTCCGCCGATAACAAAACGGCCCGTAGGATTAATAAAGAATTTTGTATTTTCATCGACCATTTCCTTTGGCAGGATCGGGTCAAACACATATTTCTTAATATCTTCATGGATCTGTTCCTGGGTTACTTCAGGATCGTGCTGGGTAGAAAGTACTACAGCATCCAGACGTACAGGTCTGTCATTTTCATCGTACTCTACAGTTACCTGTGTCTTTCCATCAGGTCTTAAGTAAGTCAGAGTGCCGTCTTTGCGGACTTTTGTCAGCTGTCTGGCCAGCTTATGGGCAAGAGCGATAGGATAAGGCATATATTCTTCTGTCTCGTCTGTAGCAAAACCAAACATCATACCCTGGTCACCGGCGCCGATGGCATCCAGCTCTTCCTCAGACATTTTATGTTCCTTGGCTTCCAGAGCCTTGTCCACACCCAGAGCAATATCGGCAGACTGCTCGTCGATGGTAGTGATCACACCGCAGGTATCTGCGTCAAAACCATATTTTGCTCTTGTATATCCGATCTCTCTTACTGTGTCCCGGACAATCCTGGGGATATCCACATAAGCTTTAGTGGTAATCTCTCCCATGACCATGACCAGACCTGTGGTAGTTGCTGTCTCACAGGCTACCCGGCTCATAGGATCTTTTTCCATGAGAGCATCCAGGATGGCGTCGGAAATAGCGTCGCACATTTTGTCCGGATGGCCTTCTGTAACAGACTCTGATGTAAATAATCTTTTTTCCATGTTGTTCTCCTTTCATTTATCTTTCGCCCATTCAGGGAAACTGATGTATTCTGCCATAGGAAAGGGCCCGCATAAGCGGACCCACATATGATACAATATGAATCCTCTTATTGTTCGATTTATTCGCTCAGGTTGGCACCTTCCGCATAGCGGGGTTGCCGTGACTTCACAGTTCCTATGTAACTCCATCACTCTGAATAA
This sequence comes from uncultured Bacillota bacterium, assembly GCA_949291945.1. Classification (GTDB taxonomy): domain Bacteria; phylum Bacillota; class Clostridia; order Lachnospirales; family Lachnospiraceae; genus Blautia. The sequence goes on from CASEXH010000006.1 coordinate 64,078, forward strand.
GAGAAAAAATATCCTTTGTTCAATTTTCGAATAATACATTAACGCTTTTTTCTCTCTGCGTCAAGTACTATTTTTCACCCAACTCGAAGCTGAAATTTTTTGATTTCTTTCTCACTGGTAACTTTTTCGATTTCCGCACCCAGACCTCTCAGTTTTTCTTCAAAACGCTCATATCCTCTCTGGATGTATACGATATCATCTACGATGGTGATTCCTTCTGCCGCCAGGCCTGCAATGACCAGGGCTGCTCCTGCCCTAAGGTCCGGAGCACTGACCTGGGCTCCTGTCAGCTTTTCTACACCATTAACAATGGCAGTATTGCCTTCCACCTTAATATCTGCGCCCATACGCACCAACTCAGCAACATATTTAAAACGATTTTCGAAAATACTTTCCGTAATAATGCTTGTCCCTTCAGCCAGAGTCAATGCCACTGCAAACTGGGGCTGCATATCCGTAGGATATCCGGGATAAGGCATAGTCTTTACATTGGTCCGTTTCAGTCGTTTATTGGCAACTACCCGGACTGCATCGTCAAATTCTTCTACCTGACATCCGATCTCTTCAAGTTTTGCAGTAGTTGCTTCCAAATGCTTAGGAATAACATTTTTCACCATAACGTCTCCCATTGTAGCAGCAGCAGCACACATAAAGGTTCCCGCTTCAATCTGATCCGGAATAATCGAATAGCTGGTACCGTGAAGTTTTTCCACACCTCTGATGCGGATCACGTCAGTACCTGCCCCTTTAATATTGGCTCCCATACTGTTCAGGAAATTGGCTACATCTACCACATGAGGCTCTTTAGCCGCATTCTCAATAGTGGTATAACCGTTTGCCATCGCTGCCGCCATCATAATATTAATAGTCGCACCTACAGATACCATGTCCAGGAAAATATGTTTTCCTCTCAGTTCCTCTGCCTTTGCCACTACAGCTCCATGGATAATATCCACAGATGCACCCAGCGCACGAAAGCCTTTCAAATGCTGGTCAATAGGGCGGCTGCCGATATTGCATCCTCCGGGAAGAGGAACTTCCGCATTTTTATATTTCCCAAGAAGAGCTCCCAGAAGATAATAGGAAGCCCGGATCTTCTTTATATATTCATACTCAACAGTGATATTTCCAATTGTAGCTCCTACAATCCTCACCTCTGTGGGACTGATACGGTCCACAGTCGCACCGATCTCCCTGATAGCCTCCAGCAGGACATTGATGTCCCGCACATCCGGCAGATTCTCGATATGCACAGCCTCATCTGTCATGATCGCTGCTGCCAGGATAGCCAGAGCTGCGTTCTTTGCACCGCCTATCTCTACTTCTCCCACTAAAGGATTTCCACCTTTGATAATATACTGTTCCATATACACACCTCTTATTTTGGCTTATGCCTGTCTATATTCAACTGCCTGTCCCAAAGACAAGCCCTTATACTCCATTTCCCCTGTAATGCAGTCGCCCCGTAAGGACTTCCGCCACTATAATACCATAAATTACTCCGCATTTCATACTCCCGCAGTCCTAAAAACATTCGCACTCCGGCCTATCGGCCTTCCTGCTCATGTTTTGCGGGTTCCTTGAGTCCTTGGTATCATTTTATGACTTAACCATAATATTATAACAGATAAATGTTTTTGTAAATAAAAATTAAAATTTTACCGCTTTTCTTTTATCTGGATTTTACTTTTATTCTGTAACTATTTTAAAATTTCCAATATTTTCTGCAAAGTTCCTTCTGCATTAGTTTTTTTCTCATCAATTATATAATCTGCATATTTTTCGTAAAGAGGTGCTCTTTCTTCGTAAAGGTCTTTCAGTGTCTGGCCTTTTTTCAGGACCACGCCTCTTCCGATCAAATTGCTGAGTCTTCTGTTCAGGATCGGATAGTCCAGTTTCAGATACAGAATCGTTCCGATTTCTTTCAAATGCTCCATGGCCTCCTGGCAGTATACCACGCTGCCTCCTGTGGCGATTACAGAATTTTCTGTATATATGGACTTATTCACACGATTTTCGATTTTCAAAAAACCTTCCTGTCCCTCTTTCGCAATAATATCCTTCAAAAGTCTTTTTTCTTCTTTCTGGATCAACAGATCGGAATCTACAAAGGTATAGCCCAGGACTTTTGCGAGGATAACTCCTACTGTGCTTTTTCCTGATCCCGGCATACCGATCAGTACGATATTTTTTTTCTGGTCTTTCATTTTTTCTGTTTCTTTTTTCTCCTTTTTTTTATGCTGTATCCGAAGGTCCCCAGCTTTTTGCCCAGTCCATAGTATTCTCCATGAGAGTATACAATGGGCCGGGCCATGGCCAGGTCAAATTTACCTTTTTCATCCATGTATTCTTTGTCCACATGGACAGCCAAAACTTCTGCGGTAAATACCCTGTGGCTTCCGTAATCCTTTTCCTCCCGGACCCTGCATTCTATAGATACCGGAGACTCCTTGATCATAGGGGCCCCCACATGAGAAGCCTGCTCCCTGGTCAGACCGGTTTCCAGAAACTTGTCCACATCTCTTCCTGATTTTACCCCGCAGTAGTCTGTGGCAAAAGCCAGTTTTTCTGTGGTAAGGTTGATCACAAATTCTCCGGTCTCATGAAGCATCCGGTAAGTATAGCGTTCCGGTCTCACAGAAATAGAGACCATAGGCGGATTGGTACATACAGTCCCGGCCCATGCCACTGTAATAATATTATCACGGCCTTCCTCATCTGCTGCCGTTACCATGACTACCGGCAGAGGATACAGCATATTTCCCGGTTTCCATTCTATTTTACTCATATCTATCCTATCTCCTTATCTCAGCTGTTGTTCTGCTGAAGGGTTCCGATAAAGGCAGGAATCAGCTGTTTCTTCCTGGAAACCACTCCCGGAAGGAGATAGCCGCCGTTTTTCTCCTTGACTTCAAAGGATTCCTCTACCAGCCTTCCGCTGCCGTCCCCGTAACAGAGAATTTCAGAAGATTCCTCCAGGATATTGGTAAGCATAAAAAATACCATAGAAACTCCGTTCTTTCCACATTCGTGTTTCATAACCGGCAGAATCCTCTTCTTCAGATCCTTCAGCTCTTCTGCACTCATGGAACTGATCTGTCCCACTCCAAAGTTCACCTTATCTGAAGTAAAGCGCTTGAAGTCCTGATAGAAAATAACCTCGATGGTCTTTCCTTTCAGGTTGCTGCCTGCAGTAAACATTTCTTTTGCAAACTCTTCTATATTGATCCCCGCAATAAGAGCCAGGGCTCCTGCTGCCATCTTATCAGAAGAGGTACAGGTAGGTGAACGGAACATAAGGGTATCGGAAATAATGGCAGCACACAGCAGACCTGCAATCTGCGGGCTGATCTCCAGAGATTTTTCCACATACATCTGGTAAAGAATCGTTGCCGTACACCCTACCGGCTGATTCCGGAACATAATCGGCTGCAGGGTCTCCAAGGACCCCAGTCTGTGATGATCAATGATCTCCAGAATTTCCGCAGAATCAATATTATCCACTGCCTGGGTTTTCTCATTATGGTCTACTAAAATCAACTGTTTTTTCTTCATCCCCAGAAGATTTCTTCTGGATACTGTCCCGATATATTTTCCATGCTTATTTACCACAGGGAAAGCTCTGTGGCGGTTTTTTACCATGATATCTTTAATATTATCTGTATAATCATCTGTCTGGAAGGTGATCAGATTATCCTTCTTCATGATATGCTTCACCGGAATACTCTGATTGATCAGTCTTGCCACGCTGAACGTATCCAGGGCAGACTGAATGATCACACACTGATTTTTCTCCGCCGCATCTTTAATATCCTGTTCAACCTCTGTGTGGTTGCAGACGATAATGCAGCTTACGTTCTGCTCTATGGCGCAGAGATGATCCTCATGCCTGTCCCCCAGGATGACAAGATCATCTTCCTCCAGGAATTCTCCCATTTTATCCGGGTGGGCGGCTCCGATAACCACCTTGCCTTTCACAAAATATCCATGGGGATTTCCGGTGACTACCTTGCCTTCTACAGTATTTGCAATACTTCTGTACTGTGTTTTTGCATTTGACAGAAAATAATTATCATGAGCATCCATATAGGACTTGGCAATATCCCCTGTTGTGATCAGCCCTTCCAGCTTCCCATCTTCCTTGGTAATGGGCAGGGTCACTGCGCTGGTCTGCTTCATAATCGCCCATGCATCTTTAATGGAAATGCTATGCTCCACCCCCGGCGTCTCCCGGATCTCCATATCCTTCACCTGTGTCCCCACATCCGAAAGATACCCCGGCGCCTCCACGCCAAACCGCTTCAGCACATACTCCGTCTCCTCATTGATCTGTCCGGCTCTCTTCGCCGCATACTTACTTCCTTTATTCAATCGGTTCTTAAAATCCGCATAAGCAATCGCAGAACAAATAGAATCCGTATCCGGATTCTTATGCCCGATAATATAAATTTTCCTCTGCTTCGCCATTCCACTTTTCCTTTCTCAAAGGTCATTTTCACTTCTTTTTTTATACTATCACACTTCTAATTTCCTGGCAATTATGTTATGATATCCCCAGGGTCTCAAGCTCAACCATTTCATGCTTGCATGAATATGGTTGAATTTGAGACCCGCTAAAAACATGAGCATGTAGCTCGATAGAGCGGAATGCGAATGTTTTCCTGAATTGTGGGAGCCCAAAGGGCGGAACAATTCAGGGGGATATCATTTCCCCCAATGTTAAACTGCATTTAAAGGAGGAGCGAATTATGTCAGAAGAAACAAAGAAACCGGAAACCATGGAAGATTACATGAATGAGATCAATGCATCTTTTTCTAATTTCCGGGATGACGATATGCTGATCTGGGACAAACTGGACCAGATGAAAGAGGATAAAGAATCTTTTGAGGTTACTGTGGAAGGTATTGTAAAAGGCGGCGTGATCGCCTATGTGGAAGGCATCCGTGCCTTTATCCCTGTGTCTCAGCTTGCCCTTCACTATGTGGAGAACCCTGAAGATTACCTAAAGAAAACCCTTACCGTCAGAGTGATTGAAGTAGATGAGCAGGAAAACCGTCTGGTTCTCTCTGCCAGGGAAGTTCTGAGAGAAAAAGCTCAGGAAGAAAAACTGGAAAAACTCCAGAACATCAAGGTTGGAAGTATCGTGGAAGGAACGGTAGAGTCCCTTCAGACCTATGGTGCTTTTATTGATCTGGGAGATCATATTTCCGGTCTGGTGCATGTTTCCCAGATTTCCGAAAAAAGGATCAAATCTCCAAAAGCTGTGCTCTCGGTAGGAGACCATGTAAAAGCAAAAGTTATCAAAAATGAAGATGGAAAGATCAGCTTGAGTATAAAAGCTCTTGCCCAGCCTCAGGAAGAAAAGGACGAGGAACCGGATTTTGAGATTCCAAAGAGTGAAGAAATCTCCACATCCTTAGGTTCTCTTCTGAAAAATCTGAAGATCAACGGTTAATAGGAGAACACAGGTGAAGAAAATATTAAACCGGATTTTTATTGAAGGCTTAAGCGGAATGGCCTACGGGCTTTTCGCCACTTTGATCATCGGCACGATTATCCAGCAGATCGGAAATCTGATTGGGGGGCCCTGGGGCACTCTGCTCTACCAGTTTGGAAAATTTGCCGCTGCAATGACCGGCGCCGGGATTGGCGCCGGTGTTGCCTGCCGTTTTAAAGAAAGCTCCCTGGTAGTGCTTTCCTCTATTACTGCCGGTATGGTAGGCGCCTATGCGGGAAACATTTCCGCCGGAACGGTCTTTACCGAAGAAGGCGCTCTGCTTCTTTCCGGACCCGGCGAGCCTCTGGGCGCCTTTATCGCCTCCTATGTGGCCATTGAACTTTCCAGACTCATTGCCGGAAAGACCAAATTAGATATTATCCTGGCCCCTATGGCAGGCATTCTAGGCGGCTCTGTTGTCGGGATTTTAGTAGGACCACCTATCAGCCGACTGATGAACCAGCTTGGGGCTATGATCAACTGGGGGACGGAACAGCAGCCTTTCCTTATGGGAATTGTGGTATCTGTCCTCATGGGCATGATCCTAACTCTGCCTATCAGTTCTGCCGCATTAGGGGTAATCCTGAATCTCTCCGGTCTGGCTGCCGGAGCAGCTACTATTGGCTGCTGCTGCAATATGGTAGGCTTTGCCGTAGCAAGCTATAAGGAAAACGGGATATCCGGCCTTCTGGCACAGGGGGTCGGAACTTCTATGCTCCAGGTGCCCAATATCATGCGTCATCCCCTGATCTGGCTTCCCGCAATTATTTCCAGTGCCATTCTGGGTCCTGTGGGAACCGTACTGGCGGGTATGACTAACAATGCTACCGGCTCCGGAATGGGCACCGCCGGTTTCGTGGGGCAGATCATGACCTGGCAGACCATGACCGCCGCAGAGGATCCGATAATCGTATTGATAAAGATTCTCCTCCTCCATTTTATCCTGCCCGGAGTCCTTTCCTTGGCAATCTCAGAGAATATGCGTAAGCTGGGGCTGATCAAGGACGGACATATGAAGCTGGATATGTAGGTATCCGTTTATCCGGGACATTTCCTGTCCGGTCATAGAAGTAAGGAAAAGATGTTAAACTTTTGACTAATTGCCGCTTTTTTGCTATACTGTAAAAAAGCGGCAGTTTTTGTGCGATACGCCCTGCAGGCACAAAAGCATATCTTCATAAAAGGAGGTGAATTATGGTTGGAAAATTCTCCAAATCTGAACTTTTACGAGGATGTAGACAGCTGGGAAACTCTTATGTTCCTTTACAATGCCGCATTAAAGGAAATCAATACCAAGATTGAAATACTCAATGATGAGTTTCAACATGTGCACCACTACACCCCCATAGAACATATTAAATCCAGGATCAAGACACCGGAAAGCATAGTGAAAAAGCTAAAGAGAAACGGCTACGAAGTCAATGTCAAAAACATGGTAAAGCATGTCCGGGACATTGCCGGAGTCCGTATTATCTGCTCTTTTACTTCCGATATCTACCTTATTGCAGACATGCTCACCAAGCAGGGTGATCTGAAGATCATTTCCCTTAAAGATTACATTAAGCATCCGAAAGACAGCGGTTACCAGAGCTATCATATGCTGGTATCTGTTCCCATTTATCTTTCCGGAGGATTTGTAGATACCAAGGTAGAGATCCAGATACGAACAGTAGCACAGGATTTCTGGGCCAGCCTGGAACACAAAATCTATTACAAATTTGAGGGCAATGCGCCTGATTACATCAGCCGTGAGCTCCAGGAATGTTCCAAGATCGTGGAAAAACTGGATGCCCGAATGCTCTCTTTAAATAAGACGATTCAGGAATTCAGCGCAAAAAGGGCAGGAAAAAGCCTTCCTTCAGAAGCGTAATATAAAAGCCTGTACTCTACAGCACTGATCTTCTATGCTGTCAGAGTACAGGCTTTATTCCTGCGAGTAGCAAGCCAAGCAGACATGCATGCCCATTTAGCACCGACCGGAGTGGAACGGAGACCTGCCGAAAGGGTCTAATGCCTCGTATGCTTGCAGCGGGGTTTTTGACTCATCAACCCAAAGCATCTTTCCCCTGAATGCAAACCCATATTGTATAACTGCATTGGATCCGGCATACCATAAGTTCCAAAAGAAAGAGCCTCCGCAAGTTGTGCAGAAGCTCTGTTTTTCCATTTTTCCCAATTATTCTATCACTACTTCCAGTTCTTCCTCTCCAAGCACTTTACAGGTAAGATTCTGATTCTGACCTTCTGTATGCACCAGGATCCGGCGGCCTTCTCTTCTGACCTTTACCCACAGCACAGCTTTTCCTTTTACATCTGTAACTATAGTCTCTGCCCGGGCTCCTTCCTCAAAGCACACCAGGTTCAGGGTCACCCCATCTGCGAAGTCATAGTCCGGTCTCTCCTCATGGCTTCCCACAGCCAGGATACTGTTGGGTCTTGCCAGAAGAGGCATGGAGAAGTAATCAAAGGTATCTTTATGCCACTGTCCCCCTTTTACCGTTTCTCCTGTAAGGATATTGTACCAGGTTCCCTGAGGCACATAATATTCCACTTCCCCGGATTCCTTGAATACCGGCGCTACCAGAAGAGAATCTCCCATCATGTACTGCTTATCCAATGTTTCACAGGTTCTGTCCTCCGAAAATTCTACAAACATCGGCCGCATCATTGGGGTCCCCTCTTCGTGGGAAATCACCGCCTGGCGGTAAAGGTAGGGCATCAGGCTGGATTTCAGTTTTACAAATTTCCGCAGTACGTCGCAGGCTTCTTCATCAAAAAGCCAGGGAACTCTGTAGGAAGTAGATCCGTGGAGACGGCTGTGAGAGCTTAAAAGTCCGAACTGGCACCATCTCTTATAGATATCTGCAGGAGCCGTATTCTCAAAGCCGCTGATATCATGGCTCCAGAATCCGAAGCCTCCGCAGGCAAGGGACAGGCCGCTTCTCAAGGTCTCCGCCATAGATAGATAAGAGGCAGAGCAGTCTCCTCCCCAGTGGGCAGGGAACATCTGTCCTCCCACAGTTGCAGATCTGGCAAACAGTACAGCCTCTCCTTCTCCTCTCTCTCTTTCCAGAAGTTCAAATACTGCCTGATTATATAAGAATGTATAGTAATTATGCATTTTCACCGGATCAGAGCCGTCGAAGTAAGCGATGTCCTTTACAGGGATCCTCTCGCCAAAATCTGTTTTAAAGCAGTCCACGCCCATATCCAGCAGAGTCTTCAGCTTATCCTGATACCATTTCACAGCCTGAGGATTTGTAAAGTCCACCAGTCCCATGCCGGCCTGCCACATATCTGTCTGCCATACGACCCCGTTGGCTTTTTTCACCAGATATCCCCCTTTCATGCCTTCTCTGAAAAGAGGAGATTTCTGTCCGATGTAAGGGTTGATCCAGACACAGATCTTCAGTCCCCGGTCATGATATCTCTGAAGCATAGCTTTTGGATCCGGGAAGGTCTTAGGATCCCAGGTAAAGTTGCACCACTCATAAGCTTCCATCCAGTAGCAGTCAAAGTGGAATACATGAAGAGGAATATCCCGATCCGCCATTCCCTGGATAAAACTGCTGGTGGTCTCTTCGTCATAATTGGTAGTAAAAGAGGTTGTCAGCCACAGACCAAAGGACCAGGCAGGAGGAAGGGCAGGTTTTCCGGTAAGCTGGGTATATTTCTGGATCGTTCCCTTGGGTGTCTCTCCATTTATGAAATAATAGTCCAGTCTCTCACCTTCCACAGAAAACTGGATCCGCTCCACTTTCTCGCTGGCAATCTCATAGGAGGCGTCTCCTTCATTGTCCAGGAGTACGCCGTAGCCTTTGTTGGTGATATAGAAAGGAATGTTTTTATATGCGATCTCGCTGGCAGTTCCTCCGTCTTCGTTCCACATTTCCACGGTCTGACCGTTCTTTACAAAGGGTGTAAACCGTTCTCCCAGTCCGTAGATATATTCATCTACATCAATCGCCAGGGCCTCTACAGTATAGGTCTTTCCGGTAGCGTTGTTTTTAATATTTGCCATGTTCCTAAACCCTGTGCTGGTCAGTTCCCGGTCCCCGCTTAAGAAACGGATCCCCCAGGAATTTGGCCGCTTGTCAACCACGGCTTTTGTCTTTCCTGTCTGATACACGATAAAATCTTCGGTCTCTTCAATGGAAACTGCCGGGTTGGTTTCTGCCACCTGGGCAAAGGGACCTTTATAAGCGGTTCCTTCAAAGTGTACGATCGATACCTTGATCACATCTTCCATGGGACTGGAAAGACGGATGGTCAGCATTCCCAGATTCAGGCAGTCTCCTCTGTTGGAAATGTGTTTTCCAGGGGCATAGATCGTCAGTTCACTGCCCTGGACTCTGGAGTCTGCATACTCTACAGCAAAAAGAGGGCTCATTTCTTTTTTCATGGACCAATAACCATCTGTAAATTTCATATCTTGATCTCCTTATGTTGATGTTTTTCTCATAGAATATAAAATCTGATCCCGAAGCATTACTGCAGCCGGAATTGTTTTCCATTCTGGGTTCTGGAATTCGGTCCTGCCCAGACGATAAATTCTCCCGGTTCTGCCTGGTACTCCATGGACCGGGTATAGAACTTCAGGTTTTCTGAAGACAGGGTAAAGCTTACTTCCTGCTCTTCTCCCGGCTTCAGAGTCACTTTGGAAAATCCCTTCAGCTCCCGCACAGGTCTGGCTGCGCTGCCTACTTCATCTGTAACATAAAGCTGTACCGTTTCTGTGCCTGTGCTGTTTCCAGTGTTTTTCACGGTCACAGAAATCTGCAAAGGCTCATTCATGGCGATCTCTTCCTTGTCCAGTTTTACTTCTGAATAGGAGAAATCTGTATAGCTAAGGCCGTATCCGAAGGGATAGAGAGGCTGGTTGGGGATATCGCTGTATCTGGAGAGGAAGCGGTTTTCCACCCATTCCCCGTCTTCTACATGACGCCCTGTGGAAAATTCTCCATAGAATACCGGCACCTGGCCCACGCACCAGGGCATGGACATAGAAAGTCTTCCCTGGGGGTTCACATCTCCGTAGAGAATATCAGCTACAGCTCTTCCTCCCTCCGTTCCCGGCATCCAGGCGTAAAGGATCGCTTTTGTCTTTTCTTTTACTTCCCGGAGATCCAGAGGTCTTCCGGCAAAGATCACCGCCGCTGTATTTTCGTTGGCTTTTGTCACCACATCCAGAAGTTTTTTCTGGACATCGGGAATGGTGATATCTCCCCGGCTGGCGCCTTCTCCTGTCTGGATAGGGGCCTCCCCTAAAAGAAGCACCACTTTGTCGCAGTCTGCAGCGATTCTCGCTGCTTTTTCTATAAGGGCTTCTGTTTCTTCCCAGGTATCCTCATTGGTCATGTTGTAACGGAATCCATAAAGGGTCTGTCCCGGATTTGCTATGCCGCAGCCCTTTTCAAAAACTGCCGCAGCTCCTTTTTCCTCGATTCCCTGGCGGCAGGTTACAGCTTTATCAATGTCTCCAAAGAAAGACCAGGCTCCCAGAATATGCTTGTCCTCCCCATAAGGTCCGATAAATGCCACCTTTTCTTCTTTTTTAAGAGGCAGGAATCCATCCTGGTTCTCCAGAAGGACCATGCTGTCTGCAGCGGCTTTTCTGGCTTTTTCCCTGTTTTCCTTTGTGAAGATCTGATCATCCCTCTGATTCTTTTCCAGTCCCCGGTAAGGATTTTCAAAAAGTCCCAGTTTATTTTTCAGTCTCAGGATCCGGAGCACTGCCTCATCGATCAGCTCTTCCCCGATCTTTCCTTCCTTCACCAGATCTTCCAGCCCGGTCATATAGCAGCCGCCCATCATATCCATATCGGTTCCTGCTTCTATAGCCTGTCTTGCAGCTTCTTTCCTGTCTTCGGCAACTCCATGGGTGATCAGTTCGCCGATCGCATTATAATCAGAAACCAATACCCCTTCAAATCCCATCTCCTCCCGGAGAACCTTTCTCATCAGCCACTGGTTTCCTGTGGCAGGAATCCGGTCCAGTGTGTTAAAAGATGTCATCATCATGGCAGATCCGGCGTCTACAGCCGCCTGGTAAGCAGGAAGATAGTCCTCTCTTAATGTCCTCTCTGACAGTTCCACATTGTTGTATTCCTTTCCCGCTGTAGGTGCGCCGTAAGCGGCAAAGTGTTTGGTGCAGGCTCCCAGATGCTCCTCATAATGTTCTCCATCTCCCTGTATTCCCCGGACCATGGCCTCTGCCATCCGTGAGTTCAGATAGGGATCTTCTCCTGTGGATTCCATTACTCTCCCCCACCGGGCGTCTCTTACCAGATCCACCATCGGGGCAAAGGTCACATGAAGCCCTTCTGCCGCAGATTCTCTGGCCATTATATCCCCTGCAGTTTTTGCAGCTTCCGGAGAAAAAGTACAGCCCAAAGCCAGGGGGATCGGGAAGATGGTCTTGTATCCGTTGATGATATCCGCCATAAATACCACCGGAATATGGTGGGGCTGCCTTTCCATACACTTTTTCTGCAGACGCTCGATCTCTTCTGCTTCCACAGCTCCCAGAATACTTCCTGCCAGGGTCAGATCCTCCTCTGCAATTCCCTGTTCTACGGCACTTCCAGTAACAGGTCCTTCATTTTTAAAGCAGCTTACATCCAGCTGCATCATCTGTCCGATTTTTTCTTTCAATGACATATCCTGTAAAAGTTCCAGTAATTTTTCTTCTGTCATTTTATACCTCCTCTGTCAGATTTATTCTCTGATAGTTTTTATAAGGAATCCTGCGGATCCCAGCATAAAGGCCTCCTGGTCAGGAGCTCCAAAGTGCTCCGCTGCCAGCCAGCCTTCATATCCTATTTCTTTCAGTTTTTCTGCCAGCGCCTTCATAGGGATATCCCCTGTACCTGCCGGTGCCGGTTCCAGTCCTCTGCACCGGTCTTTACAGTGAACATGAGTGATATAAGGGCTCAGTTTCTCCCACGCTTCCCAGATGTCCTCCTGCATATAGGCAAAATTCCCCATATCAAAGGTAAAGCCCAGATCCGGCACCTGTTCCAAGAACCAGGAAATGCCGTAGGTTCTGGAAAGGGGGGAAGTGTAATCATCAAAATCCTCAACTGTGACCTTTATTTCTTTCTTTTTCCTATAGTCTGACAGCCTGGCCAGTCCCTGGCACATACTTTGTATGCCCTGCTCTTCATTCATATAGGAATATAAAGCCTTTTTATCTCCTGTATCTGCCAGCCGGTGAAACTCTTCCGCCACATTCCTGTCCAGAAATCCCGGAACTGCAAGGATCCTGCCGCAGCCTGTCCGGGCTGCCGTATTAATATGTTCCTTCATTTTCTCTGTTTCATCCAGCTTCTCCATCTGATAAAATTCATAGATACAGCTGATCAGAAATCCTTCCCTAGAAATCTTTTCATACAGATCCTGATCCTCCAGAAGGTCCCAAAGCCGTATCTCCAGGCCTCTGACCCCTGCCTGATAAAGCTCTCTTAAAATTTCTTCCTCCGGCTTTTCCTTCTGCCGGGAAGCCTCCCTGATATGATCGTAAAATACCGATACTCTCATCACCCCTTCTCTCCTTCCCCATGTCTTCTGGCTTCCGGAGACACTTTTATTTCCCGGCAGTCAAGCGTTTCTCTCTCCTGCTTTAAGGGTGCGCACCACTTTACGGCATTCTTTATGATCTTCTGTATCTGGGGCATATAGTATATAGGATATTCCTCATGTCCCGGCTGAAAATAGAAGATTTTTCCCCGTCCTCTGGTAAAGGTGCAGCCGCTGCGGAATACTTCTCCTCCTGAAAACCACCCGGTGAAGATCACGTCATCCGGCTTTGGAATATCAAAATATTCTCCGTACATTTCTTCCTGAGGGATTTCAAAGCTTTCCTCTATTCCTCTGGCGATGGGATGGCCAGGTGCGGTGCACCACAGCCGTTCCCTGTCCCCATGGCGCCACTTAAGACTCATGGAGGTTCCCAGCAGGAGTTTCATAACTTTACTGTAGTGAGCGGAATGCAGGGCGATCAGTCCCATTCCGCCCAAAACATGACGCTGTACCCGCCGGGCAACCTCCTCTGAAAATTCCTCCTGAAGGGCGTGGCTCCAGAATATCAATACGTCTGTGTTCGCCAGCACCTCTTCTGTCAGACCGTGTTCCTCCATGGAAAAAAACGCCGTCCTTACCTGAAATTCCGGCTCTTCCTCCAGAAATTCCCGGATACACTCATGGATTCCCTGAGGATAAACTGCTTTTATCTCCTCCAGCTCTCTTTCATGTTTGTATTCATTCCACACCGTGATTCTGATCATAGCTCCTCCTTCTGTCTCATTCTATTCTCCGCACTTTGGCGGTTCTCCTGTTTTCAGGCATCTCAATATACAAGAAAACACACTTGTTCCCAGGCATTCTTTCTTCTGTATTGAGGATACTGGCCCTTTGTAAGGGCAGCACAGGCCAGGGTCTCCCCAGTCAGGCGCCTCTGACCTGTGCCGATGTTTCAGTTCCGTTTTTATGATAAGGTAATTTCAAAGAGCCTTGCCATATTTTCTTTTTCTAACTGGACCGTTAAAGTATCAGTCCTGGAATTCCAGGCGAATTGGCTGGTGCTGTAAGAAGGATATGCACAGCGGATCTGAATGCCCTCTTTCTCTTCTTTGGAAACAGGCAGCGGAAGAGATATCTGGTTCTTATTCCCGCTTCTGCGCCATACCGCCAGGTAAATTTTATTTTCTGCCCGCAGACCCAGAGACACCCACTCATCCTCAAACTGGGACAGACCCAGAGGCCAGAAAGGAACGGCTTCCTTTATATGATAACGGATAGTTTTGTAATAATCCAGTCCTTCCTTCACCAGATCTTTCCGTTCCTGGGACAGCATATTCAGATGCCCGCTCTGATGCACTCTGAGGAGCATGGCATTTACCATGTTAAAGACTACCTCCTCCCGGTCCCCTTTCGGAAGGGGATAGGACCATACTGCAGCCTGCTCCGGGGTCAGCCCTGCAGGGGCATTTGCTGCGATGGTAGCGTAATACCGGTAGTCTTCCTCGTCTGATGTAGACTGGATGCTGTATCTGGACAGCATAGCATAATCCATACGCAGACCGCCGCTGGAGCAGTTTTCAATGATCAGCTCCGGGTACTTTTCAAAAATGCCATCCAGCCATTTTAAATAGGCTCTTTCATGTTCCAGCAGCCCATCTCCCGGATTTTCCGCCTGGTACTCTGTTCCAATACCAGGTTCGATATTGTAGTCCATTTTAATATATCCGATTCCGTAATCCCGGATCAGCCGGTCGATCACCGAAGTGGCATATTCCCGCACCTTGGGGTTTCGGTAGTCCAGCTGGTACCTGCTTCTGTCATAGACCCGTTTTCCATGACGGGTAAAGAACCAGTCGTCCGGCAGCTTCTTTGCCATCTCACAGTTGATCCCCATAACTTCCAGTTCCAGCCAGATTCCGGGGATCATGCCTTTGGCCCTTATGTAATCCGTCACTTCACGTATCCCCTTTGGAAAGCGCTCACGGCTCTCTATCCATTCCCCTACAGCATCCCACCAGAAGCCCTTGGCATACCAGCCTGCGTCTATGCAGAAATATTCGCAGCCGGCTCTGGCGGCCTCGTCAATAAGAGGCAGTTCTTTCTCTGTAGTAGGATCTGCAAAAAGACAGTTCATATAATCATTGAAAATAATCCGGCAGGTCTCATTGTCCTGGTTCTTTCTCCGGATAAGCCTCCGGTATCTGGTCAGGACTGCCATGGAATCATCAAATCCCCTGGCAGAAACCCCTACTGCCGCCGGAACTGTAGTAAAGCTTTCCCCTGGTTTTAATGTTTTAAACCAGTGGGAATACAGTTCATTAGGTCCTCCAAGAGTCAGGTAAAGATGACCATTCTGGTCTCCGATCTCCCAGTGCCAGGAGCCATTGTGCTCGATCTGCCAGTAGAGAGAGGAACCTGTCTCAAGGTTTTCCAGATAAGCCATAGGCAGATATTCCTTTGCCGACCAGTTTCCTGTATTGCTCACATGGAAATGATTGGAGGATCTCTGGATCTCTTTTGGCTGTACCAGATCCATTCCCAGGTCTTTCAGGGAATAGTCCTTCCAGTTCAGCTCCCTCTGCCAGCCATTGTGGGGAATCTTTACCAGGAGCTTCTCGTCCTGAGACCTCAGGCCCTCTTTTTCAATTCCCGTATAATTAAATGTGGAGATATAATCCATCGTCTGAGGCTCCTTCCCCTGATTCTCCACGATATGATGCATCCGTACTATGGAAAGGCCGTCGTAGAACTGCCATACAGAATGGACCTGTACCCTGGTCAGCGGATCCTCTGTTATGATCTCCAGAAAACGGCCTTTTTCATTTCTAGTATCTGTGTGAGATATGTATTTCATACGATATCCAGGAGCCGTGACGATAAATTTATTGCCGTGGCGCTCATGAGGGCGGTCAAATCCCGCCAGATTCAGCTCCACAAAGTTAAATCCCGCCTCTTTTGTACTTTTCACGATCTTATCTTCCTCAAAAGGCAGGGCTGAGAAATGAAGAAGCTTAAAGGAACCATCCTCTTCAATTTCAAAAACAATATGTATTCCGTTTTCTTCTATAATAATCTGTCTCTTCACAATTGTCCTCCATAAAACGCCGTCGGCATCTGTTTTTTTCTTCAGGTAATGATCCCATAGTGTCAGCCTTTTACGGCGCCTGCAACCATACCTTTGATGATCTGCTTACTGAAAGCAAAGTATAAAATAACGATCGGGGCCATGGTAATAAGCATAGCCGCCATGATCTTAGGATAATCTGATGAGAACTGTCCTGTAAACTGGGTCATGGCCAGAGGTACTGTCTGAAGAGCAGTGTCTCTGATCAATACCAGGGCGAAGGAGAACTCATTCCAGCAGCTGAAAGTCTGAAGAATTGCTACTGTGATCATAATAGGCTTACAGATCGGCATGATTACCTTAAACAGGGTTCCTGAGAAAGAGCATCCATCAATGGAAGCTGCCTCTTCAAGAGCGGTAGGCACTTCTTTGATAAAGCTCTGACACAGGAATACAGCAATAGGCATACCAAAGGCCACATAGGGAATGATCAAAGTAAACCACTGGTTGGATAAACCTGTACGGTTAAATACTACGTAAATAGGAACCAGCAGAGAATGTACCGGGATCAGCATACCCATCAGCAGCATAAGCCAGATGATCTTGCTTCCTTTAAAACGGATCCTGGCCAGAAAATATCCTACGATAAATCCAAAGAATACGATCAGAGCCACAGAGATCACAGTTGTACGCACACTGTTCAGAATAGAATCGCCGATATGATAATCAGGGTTGGTAAGTACATCTATGAAGTTCTGGATCGTCGGATCGGTAGGCAGACTGATAATGTCCTTGTTAAACTCTCGTTTAACTTTCAGGGAGGAATACAGCATCCATACCAACGGGAAGATACAGGACAGTGAGAACAACAGCATGATTGCATTTAAGATCACTGATGTCACGCCGTTTCCTATCCGTTTTCCGGTTGTCATACCATATGATTTTTTCTTATCCATATCCTATATCACTCCTTTTCTCTGGTTGCCACGCTCTGCAAAAGCTGCATCAGTCCGATAACAAGCAGACCCAGTACAAAGATACCTACGGAAATCGCACTACCATAACCCATGTTCTGCTGCTGGAAGGATACGGAATATCCGTACATGGCCATAACCATGGAGGAAGTTCCCGGTCCGCCGGCGGTCATTACATAGATATTATCAAAGGCTTTCATATTTCCGGATACACACAGAACGATACATACCACAATCGTACTCTTGATCATCGGCATAACCACATAGATGGCTCTCTGGAAAGCAGAAGCGCCGTCCAGTTCTGCAGATTCCAGGATCTCTTTATCAATAGTGGATGTGGCTGACAGAAGGATGACCATGTAATAACCGATGAACTGCCAGATCAGAGGAATAGCTACCAGAGTCATGACCAGATCCGGATTGTTCAGCCATACCTGAGTCTTGTCTTCCTGACCAATGGCTTCCAGGAACCAGTTTAAGATACCTCTGCGGTTATCATAGATCATTGTCCAGATAAAACCTACCGCTACTGCAGAGATGGTGCTTGGGAAGAATCCGAAGGTTCTGTGGATTCCTTTCAGCTTTACAAATCTGGTACTGATGATCATAACGAATATAAAAGCAATACCAACCTGTCCGATGATACACAGAATCACCAGATAGATATTATGTCCGAAGGCCTGCCAGAACGTGGTATCCTTCAGCAGGGTAATATAATTTTCAATTCCGATAAATGTCTTATTAGGGCCGCCTTTCCATTCAAAAAAGCTGTAAAACAGAGAGGTTACCAGGGGCACAAATACTGCAAAAATGTACAGGAGCAGCGGGATGCATAAATACCCGATGATCACATGTGCCTTGGGTTTTTTTGATAACATAGTTTTTCCCCCTTTTTCCGATAAAAAGGGGTGTCAAAGACAAACTGCATCAGTCTGCGCATATCTCCATACTGATTGGATGCGACGTTTACATGACGTTTTAATGTATGGTCCACTACTACAATAGGAATATTGGAAGCCAAAAGCTCCCGAAGTTCATCCTCATGGTAATCTGCGCAGACCACAAATACTCCGTCATACTTCATGTACTGACACTGCTTCATATAGGAAAAACGGTTGGGCGAATTACTGGAATTAAGAAAAGTCACCACATATCCTCTTTCCTCCACTGTATCCTTAAAGCTGTTCAGAATCCTGGCAAAATGCTCATGAAGCAGACCTTGGCCGGTCTCCTCAGAAAGGATCACGCCGATATTCCTGGTATACCGGTTCTTCAATGCAGACGCCATATAATTTGGAACATAATTCATTTCCTTTGCTATCTTGCGGATTTCTTCCTTCTTGGCGCTGCTGACATCAGCCCTGTCATTCATTGCCTTGCTGACTGTGGAAACGGAAACATTACATGCCTTTGCTATGTCTTTCAGTGATACACTCTCGCCCATACTTCTGTCTCCTCTCCTGCACTGACAATTTTGCTGAATTTCTGCATTTACTAAATCGTTTTCTTGAGTCGTATTTTAGATTTTACCTATGGTTTTCGCAATGATATTTCGTAAATACCTATTTTTCTAGAGGTTTTGTACGATAACATACATCTGCTTTTGTATATATTGCACTATTATTTGATAAAATGTCAACTGTCTATTTTTATTCTCGCTTTTTTATTTACAAAACTATTTCGTAAAGTTTTACTGGAAACGTTTCCTGAATTTATTCATTTTTCCTCTAATTCATCTTGTAATCCGTAATTCTTTTTGTTATAATCGTCTTGCTATTAAAGAACTGATAATTTTTTCTATACATAGTGACTGATTATTTTCTGCCTCTATTTCTAAATCGTTTTCGGCATTTAGTAATAATCAGGAGGATTTTCACTATGAAATATGGATTTTTTGATGACGCATCTATGGAATATGTCATTGAGCGCCCGGATACTCCACTGCCGTGGATCAATTATCTGGGGACCAATGGCTTTTTTCGTCTGATCTCTAACACCTGCGGCGGGTATTGCTTCTATAAAGATGCAAAGCTCCTGCGGATCACCCGCTACCGGTACAATAATGTTCCCTATGACAACAACGGCCATTATTTTTATATTAAGGAAGGTAATTCTGTCTGGAATCCCGGCTGGCAGCCTTCAAAAACTCCTCTGGATTTCTATGAGTGCCGCCATGGCCTTGGCTACAGCCGCTTTACCGGGAAGAAAAATGATCTTCAGGCCCAGGTACTGTGCTTTGTTCCCACAGAAGATCCCTGCCAGATCCAGAAAGTGACTTTGACAAACCGTTCTGACACGAAAAAAAGTTTCCAGCTTTTCTCCTATGTGGAATGGTGTCTCTGGAATGCAGACGATGACTCCAGAAACTTCCAGAGAAATTTAAGCACCGGCGAGGTAGAGATCGAAGGGTCTGCTATCTACCATAAAACTGAATACAGAGAGCGCCGAAACCACTATGCTTTCTACAGTGTAAACGCTCCTGTAAGTCATTTTGACACGAGCAGAGATGCTTTCCTGGGAGTTTACCAGGGACCTGAGGCGCCAAAGGCTGTTCTGGCAGGAGAACTGACCGATTCCGTAGCCAGCGGCTGGTATCCCATTGCTGCTCATCAGCTTGACCTGTGTCTGGAGCCAGGGGAAAGCCAAACCTTTATTTTTGTTTTGGGCTATGCAGAAAATCCTCAGGAAGAAAAATGGGACGGACCTAACGTAATAAATAAGGCAAAAGCCAGAAAGCTTCTGGAAAAATACGGGGATGAAAAGACTGTGGACCAGGCATTTGAGGAGCTGTGCCGTTACTGGAAAGAACTTTTGTCTAAATTCCAGGTAGAATCTTCCAACGACAAGGTAAACCGGATGGTCAATATCTGGAACCAGTATCAGTGTATGGTAACCTTTAATATGTCCCGTTCTGCCTCCTATTATGAATCCGGCATCGGCAGAGGTATGGGATTCCGTGATTCCTGTCAGGATCTTCTGGGATTCCTTCATCTGATACCGGAACGTGCAAGAGACCGTATCATTGATATCGCATCTACCCAGTTCCCCGACGGCAGCGCTTATCATCAGTACCAGCCTTTGACCAAAAAAGGAAATTCTGATATCGGAAGCGGCTTCAACGACGATCCTTTATGGCTGATCGCCGCTGTAAATGCCTACATCCGTGAGACCGGCGACCTTACTATCCTGGACGAGCAGGTGCCCTTTGACAATGATATGTCCACAGCGGTTCCTCTTATGGAACATCTGAAACGTTCCTTTGACTTTATCGCAACACACAAAGGCCCTCATGGCCTGCCCCTCATCGGCAGAGCTGACTGGAACGACTGCCTGAACCTGAACTGTTATTCCGAGCACCCGGGTGAATCTTTCCAGACCTTTGGCCCAAGCGAAGGACCCGTGGCAGAGTCTGTATTTATTGCAGGCATGTTTGTGAAATACGGAAGAGAATACGCAGATTTATGTAAACTTACAGATAAAGAAGAAGAGGCTGCATACGCCCTTCAGGAAGTAGATAAAGTCTACCAGGCTATCTTGAAAGACGGCTGGGACGGAAAATGGTTTATCCGGGCTTACGACGCCAATTCTGACAAGGTAGGTTCTCATGAGTGCGAAGAAGGAAAGATTTACATCGAGCCTCAGGGATTTCTTCCTCTTTCAGGAGTAGGTATTGAAGAAGGACTTGCCCTTCAGGCCCTTGACTCTGTAAAAGAGATCCTGGATACCAAATACGGTATCACGATCCTCCAGCCTCCTTACACCCGTTATCATCTGAACCTGGGTGAGATTTCCTCTTATCCGCCGGGATACAAGGAAAACGGAGGTATCTTCTGCCATAACAATCCATGGGTTTCTATTTCAGAGGCCATTGTGGGGCGAGGCGAGAGAGCCTTTGAAGTCTACCGGAAGATCTGCCCGGCTTTCCTGGAAGAGATCAGCGAAGTTCATCGTACAGAGCCTTATGTATACTCTCAGATGGTGGCCGGCAAGGATGCTCCTAATTTTGGAGAGGCCAAGAACAGCTGGCTTACCGGCACTGCAGCCTGGACTTTTGTAAACATTTCCCAGTATATCCTGGGAATCCAGCCCACTCTTCAGGGGCTGAAAGTAGATCCCTGCATTCCCGGTGATTTCGGTGATTTCACCATAACCAGAAAATACCGGGGCGTAACTTACCACATTCAGGTGTCAAATCCTGGCCATGTGGAAAAAGGGGTTGCTTCCATGACGGTAGACGGCGCTGCAGTAGAGGGCAACCTGATCCCCTTCTCCAAAGAAAAAGATCAGGTAGAAGTAAAAGTAATCATGGGATAAGCAATAAACATTTTACATATTGAGGAGGTAACGCAACATGATAAGACAAACTCTGGATACAGGCTGGTGCCTTAGGAGAGCAGACTCTCAGGAATCTTTTCCCGCATCTATTCCCACCAGCGTATATACAGTTCTTGCTGAAAATCATAAAATTCCAGAACCCTACTGGAAAGGAAATGAAGATCTTGTCCGGGACGAGATCAACCATGACTTTATTTACAGCTGTACTTTCGACGCTGTTCCTGGTCTTCTTGACCAGGAACAGGTACTCCTCCGCTTTGACGGTATCGATACCATAGCGGACATTTACTTAAACAGCACTTTGCTGGGACATACTTATAACATGCACCGGACCTGGGAATTTCCTGTCGGCGGCGTCTTAAAGGCGGAAGGAAATAAGCTGGAGGCAGTATTCCACTCCCCTCTTGAGGCTGCCACAGCGGCCTTTGCCAAATGTCCTACCAGGGGAACCGAGGATGCCTGGGATGGATTCAGCCATATCCGAAAAGCTCATTATATGTATGGCTGGGACTGGGGTGCACATCTGCCTGACGCAGGTCTCTTCCGGGATGTAGCCCTTCTGGGGATCTCCAAAGCCAGGATCGACTCTGTATATGTAACCCAGGAGCATAAAGATGGAAAAGTGACCCTTCATTTTGCCCCCTCCTTTTACAGTGCCAAGGAATGGAACAAAGAGCAGGCCCTGGAAGAACTTACCGCCGCAGAAAATGGAGATTCCTATACTTATCAGGTGACTGTCACGGCTCCCGACGGATCTTCCTTTACTCTGGAAAACAATCCGGAATCTGCCCTGATCTCAGAACCGAAGCTCTGGTGGCCTAACGGACTGGGGGATCAGCCCCTGTATCAGGTAACTCTTGACCTGCTGCATAAAGGAGAAATCCTGGATACCTGGAGCCGCAGGATCGGTCTTCGTACCATGACTATGGCTGTAGAAAAAGACCAATGGGGAGAATCCTTCGCTCATATGGTAAACGGCGTGAAATACTTTGCCATGGGCGGCGATTACATTCCTGAGGAGCATCTGCTGGGCAGACTCAGCTCACAGAAACGCCGCCGTCTCCTGGAAGACGCAAAAATCGCTAATTTCAACAGTATCCGTGTATGGGGCGGAGGCTACTATCCTGACGACGAATTCTTTGACCTTTGCGATGAGCTGGGTCTGGTAGTCTGGGAAGACTTTATGTTTGCCTGCTCCGTCTACGAGCTGACGACCGAATTTGAAGAGAATATTACCCAGGAATTTATCGACAACATCAAACGTCTCCGCCATCACGCCAGTCTGGGGCTGTGGTGCGGCAACAACGAAATGGAGTCCTTTGTAAAAGACGGCGAATGGGTATCCAAGCCATCTGAGGTCCGGGACTATCTGTTCATGTATGAGCGGATCATCCCCAGAGTGCTGCAGAAATATGATCCGGAAACCTTCTATTGGCCTTCCAGTCCTTCTTCAGGGGGATCCTTTGACGAGCCCCAGGATCCTAACCGGGGAGACGTCCATTTCTGGCAGGTATGGCATGGGAACAAGCCATTCTCTGAATACCGGAAATATGGTTTCCGCTATCTCTCAGAGTTCGGATTCCAGGCCTTCCCCTCTGTAAAAACTGTGGAAGAAGGAATCAGTGATGATCCCCAGGACTGGAATATTTTCTCTTACGTTATGGAGAAGCACCAGAGAAATAACGCTGCCAACGGAAAGATTATGAACTATCTCCAGCAGACTTACAAGTATCCTTATGATTTTTCTTCTCTGGTATACGCTTCCCAGCTTCTTCAGGCCGACGGTATCCGCTATGGAGTAGAACATTTCCGGAGAAACCGGGGACGGTGCATGGGTGCCGTTTACTGGCAGTTAAATGACTGCTGGCCCATAACTTCCTGGTCCTCCATTGACTACTACGGCCGCTGGAAGGCTCTCCACTATTATGCAAAACGGTTCTTCGCACCGGTAATGATCTCCTGTGAAGAGCAGAACTGGATGACAGCTTCTGCAGATATGAACCGGCAGCATTTTGAATTTGAAAAGTCCATCCGCTTAAATGTAGCTAATGAGACAATGGAAGAGAAACGCCTTACCGTAAGATGGGCGTTAAGAAAGGCTGACGCCTCTGTGATCCGGGAAGAATCCCAGGATGTCACCGTAGCTCCAATGTCTGCTTACTGGCTGGACAAAGTGCTTCTTCCTGAGGCTGATCTTTTCGACGAGTATGTAAGCTATCAGGTAGAAGAAGAAGGGAAAGTCCTCTCTTCCGGAACCGTGATATTCTCCTACCCCAAATATTTCCGCTATGTGGATCCCAAGCTTCAGGTTCATGCAGAAGGCGATGAATTGGTGGTAAAAGCCTCCGGTTATGCCAAGAGCGTAGAGATTCTCAATGACAACGAGGATCTGATCCTGGAAGACAATTATTTCGATATGAACGGCGGAGAACGGCGGGTAAAAATCTTAAGAGGCGACGCCTCCAATCTGAAAGTCCGCAGCGTATACGATATCGGGCGTTAACAAAAAGCAGGGAGGGATATAGAGATGTCAGCAGTCAGTGATTTTATTCGTAAAAGTTTCAAAGAAGGGGATGATATCCGGGATGCAGGATTACAGGCCCCCGAAGATATAATACGGTATGACGATATCCTCTATGGGACAGACCCCAAATGGCAGGTACTGGACGTTTACCGTCCAAAGGACAGGGAGGGAGAAAAACTTCCTGTGATCGTCAGTGTCCACGGCGGCGGCTGGGTATATGGAGACAAAGAACGGTATCAGTATTACTGTATGAGCCTGGCTCAGAGAGGCTTTGCCGTTGTAAACTTCACTTACCGTCTCGCCCCGGAATTTAAGTATCCGGCGCCTCTGGAAGATACAAATCTGGTTTTTTCATGGGTACTGGACCACGGAGCAGAATACGGCTTTGATACCCGGAATATATTCGGAGTAGGTGATTCCGCCGGTGGAAATATCCTGGGGCTTTACTGTGCCATCTGTACTAATAAAGAATATGCCGCCCACTATTCTTTCCAGACTCCCCCGGGATTTGCACCACGGGCAGTCGCCCTCAACTGCGGAGCTTATATAGTGAAATCCACTTCCTCCTCTGCAGACGACCATACCCCGGAGCTTATGGCAGATTACCTTCCGGGAAAGGGAACCGAAGAAGAACTGGCGCTTATCAATGTAACCGTTCATATCACCGACGCTTATCCGCCGGTGTTCCTCATGACGGCTCCCGGAGACTTTCTAAAGGAGCAGCCCATGCTCATGGCCTCTGTCCTGACTCAGAACAGCGTGCCATTCCTGTACCGCTTCTATGGAAATAAAGAGAATCCTCTGTGCCACGTTTTCCACTGCGATATGCGGTCGGCAGAAGGAAAGAAATGCAATGATGACGAATGTGAATTTTTCCTGAGTCTTTGCGAATAAATGAAAGGCAGGAATTCTTCATTCCGGGCCATAGTGCTAAAAAATCCCTTAGTTGGAATATTTGAAAATAAATAGTCCGACTAAGGGATCGTTTCTTTTTATTCTGCAAAAGCCAACGCTGTGTTTAGCTCACAGGCTCAGTTATCTGCTGCTGCCTGGAGTTTTTCAACCAGCTCCTTTATTTCTCCTGTGCTCATTCCCATAAAGCTTCTCAAGGTCCTGAGAGGAGAATTCTCCATCATCTTCAGGGACATCTCTTTGCTGATAGCTTCAGAAGCTGCGCTTTCTTCCTCTTCATCGCCTGAAGAGCCGCCCATATGCTCAATAAGACTATCTGTCATTCCCTCAATTACAGCTTTTGTCCTTGGATTTTCCAGAAGTTCTCCGATAGTTGTATTCATATGTACATGAATGGGCAGTTCTGTAGTGCTTTCTACGTATACGGTTTTCTTTAAGCGGATGTCTCTGGAGGAAGCTGCTGCCAGGATTTCATATTCTCCGGAAGCTGCATACCAGTCATGGATCTGGGTATTGTACCATGCAAAGCTTCTCTTATCCAGCTCCATTTCCACAGTCTTTTCTTCCTGAGGCTGAAGCTCTACCTTTACAAAGTTTTTCAGTTCTTTCACCGGACGGCAGGCAGCTCCGGTCTTATCTGCCACATAAAGCTGTACGATTTCTTTTCCGGCTCTGTCTCCTGTATTCTTTACTTTCAGGGTAACCTTTAAGGTATCTGTATCTTTAATCTTATCTGCTGAAAGCTGAAGGTCGCTGTACTCAAAAGTCGTATAGCTGAGGCCGTATCCAAAGGGATAGCGTACCGGCATTTCTTTTGTATCATAGTAGCGATATCCTACAAATACACCTTCATTATACGTTACTGTCTGACCATCTCCCGGGAAATTCAGATAGGAAGGATTATCGGCAAGTTTGTAAGGAATCGTCTCTGCCAGTTTTCCACATGGATTTACCTTTCCAAAAAGCACATCTACCTCTGCCTGACCTACAGCCTGTCCTCCCAGATAAGCTTCCAGGATTCCCTTTACCTCATCTGCCCAGGGCATTTCCACTGGAGAACCATTGTGAAGAACAACTACTACATTTTCCTGTACCTTCGCAATTTCAGAAATCAGGGTATTCTGGCACTGGGGCATTCTCATATGACTTCTGTCATATCCTTCTGACTCAAAAGCATCAGGTAGTCCCGCAAAGATAACCGCAACATCTGCTTCTTTTGCAGTCTCTACTGCCTGATTCAGCATATCCTGGTCAATAACGTCCTCTTTAATGTCATAGCCCTGGGCATAAGTAACCTGGGCCACCTCTTTTGCAGCTTCCAGGGCGCCGGTGATCTTAAAGGAATTGATGTGAGAGCTTCCTCCTCCCTGGAATCTGGGAGCCTCTGCGAATTTTCCGATAAAAGCGATCTTCTTTCCCTGGGTTGGAAGAGGAAGTACCCCCTCATTTTTCAGAAGTACCATGGACTCTGCCTCTATCTTTGCAGCCAGCTTGTGGTCTTCCTCCATGTCAAATTTGCCTTCCTGACGGTTATCTACAAACTTGAAGACAATGTTCAAGATTCTTTCCACAGCTCTGTCCAGAACAGCTTCATCCAGCTCTCCCTTCTTTACAGCTTCTACGATTTCTTTATCTGTAGTGCCGCCGCTTGCAGGCATTTCCAGTTCAAGTCCTGCTTTTAAACCTTTTACACGGTCATTCACTGCACCCCAGTCGGACATTACATAACCATCAAATCCCCATTCATCTCTCAGCACTTCTGTAAGAAGCCAGTGGTTTTCTGAAGCAAATTCTCCGTTTATCCGGTTATAAGAGCACATAACCGTGTCCGGTTTCGCCTCTTTAATAGCTGTTTCAAAAGCAGCCAGATAGATTTCTCTTAAAGTTCTTTCATCTACCTCTGAGGAACAGGACATTCTTCTGTGTTCCTGATTGTTTGCTGCAAAATGCTTAATAGAAGTTCCAACATTTTTAGACTGTACCCCTTTGATATGAGCTGCAGCCATCTGAGAAGCCAGGTATGGGTCTTCTGAAAAATACTCAAAGTTTCTTCCGCAGAGAGGAGAACGTTTAATATTCACTGCAGGCCCCAGGATCACAGAAAGATCCTCAGCCTGGCATTCGTCGCCGATCCGCTCTCCCATTTCCTCCAGCAGATCTCGGTCAAATGAACATGCTGTAGCACATGCTGTAGGGAAGCACACGGCCTTGATACTTTCATTCAGTCCCAGATGATCGGCTTCTGCCGCCTGTTTCCTAAGTCCGTGAGGTCCGTCGCTGACCATAACCTCCGGGATACCCAGTCTTTCTACTCCTTTTAAATGCCAGAAATCTTTTCCGGAGCACATACCGGCCTTTTCTTCCAGAGTCATTTCCCTGACAATCTCTTTTACGTCACGTTTCATTTTTTTCGCTCCTTTGCAATCTTTTTATGGCTTAAAACTATCATAAATCTCATAGAAAAAATATCGTTTTTCTGCTTTTTTTATCATTTAAATGCTACCATTTTTCGTGTATAATAGTGTCTGACAGGGATGTTTTCAGATTAATGACACCGGATGAATTTTTCAGACTGCAAGACGGTGGAGGAATGTCAATGAGTATTTTTGAGAAAGATAATTTTGATTTTTTAGATAAGCAGACAAGGCAGATCCTGCTGGCCTCCAGAGAATCCTTTGTGCCCCATACACCCTATCGCTATGAAAAAGATATGCTGGAAGCCGTGCGCCTGGGAGATCTTGCGTTGGCCCGGAAATGTATGGAAATCCTGGATAAAACCGGACAGTCAGGAAAGCTCAGCCCCAATCCCCTCCGTCAGGCTCAGATCATGTTTATTTCCTATATCACCCAAATTACCAGAGCCTCTATGGACGGAGGGGTGGAAGAAGATTTGGCCTATGCCATGAGTGACAGCTATATCCAGACATCTGAAAAATGCACTTCCCTTTCCCAGATAGACGGGCTGAAAGCCCGGGCGCTGCGGGATTTCGTCAGTGCAGTGAAGCATAAAAAAGAATCTCCCCCCTATTCCAAGGCAATCCGCAGAGCCATCGGCTATATCCACAGCCATGTACAGGAAAAAATCTCTCTTTCACAGCTGGCCCAGGTCTCAGGGCTGAGCAGCGGAAGATTCTCCCATCTATTTCGGGAAGAAACAGGCATGACGCCCCTGACTTATGTGCAGAAGGAACGGCTGGAGACAGCAAAATCCATGCTGCTGTACACCGATTATCCCCTTTCAGAAATCAGCGCCGCTCTGTGTTTTTCCAGTGAAAGCCACTTCATCAAAGCCTTTCGGGAATATACAGGAAAGACTCCCGGCAGATACCGGAAGTCTCAAAGCTGATGGAGTTGTTCCATACGTCCTATTAAAATCATCAGAGAGGATTTTCTATTTTTTCTAAAGCCTCTTTCAGCTTTTCCTGTTCTTCCCGGGAAAGGTCTGTATTTCCCAGGACTTCCCGAAGAGTGCGGTTATCCGCCATAAGAAAGAACCCTTCCATACCTTCTCTTCTGGTGATCTCTCCGGCGGCGGGCCCTATGCTGTCCGCTACCTGCTGCCGGTTCTCTTCCAGCCACTTCATGAAAGGTTCCATAGCCTCTGCAGCATTTTGGCAGCGGCGCAGATAGCCCAGGGTACACTCCAGAGAAAGATAATCCTCATAGTCTCCTGTTACATGCCTTGGGCAGGCAGGCTCTGTCATAGTCTTGTCTCCAAAGTCCCCCAGCACATCCCGCAGCCAGGCAATGCTGTCTTCGGTCCACTTAGGCGCCCGGCTGCACAGATGAGAGTCTTTGTACTCCACGGATGTATCCCCTGTAGAAAAACCATGAGGTCCATAGGCGTATATATGAGTTTCGAAGGAAACCCCGTTTTTTGCCAGGGCCGTTATAAAAGTCAGAGAGTTTTCTATAGGAACCACACTATCATTCCGGGTTGCAAAGACAAAGCAGGGGCAGGTACGGCGGTCCACTGCCGATACCACATCCGGGGCTGTCTCTTCACAATTTTTCACCATGTCGCCCAAGGTCACCGCATAGCCAAGTATTGCTGCCGCTGGTCTGTGCTGTGCCATAGTGGCTGCACTGGCTGCCAGATGACCTCCGGCGGAAAAACCCAATACGGCAATTTTATCTTTATAGATCCTCCATTCCTCTGCCTTGGTCTGGATCTGCTCCATAGCCGCCTCATAATCGTTGAGCGGGTTAGGCCATCTGGCATCTTTTCCTATAGAATAATTAAGAATAAACACCTGAAATCCGGCTTTAAGAAAAGCCATGGCAGGGGGATCTGCCTCCCGCTCAGAGCAGTATTGATAGCCTCCTCCGGGGATAATCAGTATTCCCGGACGTTTCTCGATATACGCAAATCTTCCTCCCGTTTCCTGAAGATATGCGGTCAGCGTTACTTTTCTTTCTTGTTCAAGTACGATTTTCTCTATGTTCACAGTTTTCCTCCTTGTATATCAGTACAGGGCCGGCAATCGCCAGCCCTGATCCTGAAATCATATTTATCTCTTATTTCAGATGGTCTACCGCTGCCCGCTCGATAGCCAGTCCTTCTTTATATCTTACCATAAACTCATCGAAACCTTTTACATCTTTCTCATCAGGCTGTACCTCTATGCCCTCCTGTCCGGTAAAAACTTTATTGTCCAGATACTCTTCCAGAGTTTCTCCTTCTTCTTTGTTGATCAGGTAAGAAGCCAGTACAGCAATACCCCAGGCGCCTCCTTCTCCTGCAGTTTCCATAACGGTTACAGGAGTATCAATAGCTGCTGCCAGAATATTCTGCCCTACGCCTTTGGTCTTGAATAGACCTCCGTGTCCCAGGATCTTGTCCAGTTTTACCCCTTCCTCCTTCAGAAGAATGTCCATACCTGTCTTTAAAGCTCCCAGAGAAGTAAAGAGGTTGACTCTCATAAAGTTTGCCAGATTAAATTTGCTGTCCGGTGTGCGGACAAAGAGAGGACGGCCCTCTGTAAATCCGGTAATATGCTCTCCGGAGAAATAGTTGTAAGCCAGCAGTCCGCCGCAGTCTGCATCCCCTTCCATTGCTTTTCTGTAAAGGGTTCCGAAAAGCTGGTTCATATCTACCTGAATGCCCATGGCTTCGGAAAATTCTTTGAAAATGCCTACCCAGGCGTTTAAGTCTGAAGTACAGTTGTTGCAGTGTACCATAGCCACCAGATTTCCTGTAGGCGTTGTCACCAGATCAATTTCCGGATAAACTTTGGAGAGCTCTTTTTCCAGAACCACATTAGCAAATACAGAAGTTCCTGCAGACACGTTTCCTGTTCTCTGGGCTACACTGTTTGTAGCTACCATTCCTGTCTCTGCATCTCCTTCCGGCGGACAGAAAGGAACTCCTGCTTCCAGTTTACCGGTGGTATCCAGCATTTTTGCCCCTTCCTCTGTAAGACAGCCTGCCTCTTCTCCTGCAAGAAGGACTTTCGGAAGGATCTCATGAAGCTTCCAGGGATATCCGTAAGGAGCGGCCAGATTCTCAAACTGCTCCATTCTCTTCTGGTCATAATTCTTAATGTTCATGTCTACTGGGAACATACCGGAGGCTTCTCCTACTCCCAGAACCTTTTCTCCGGTAAGCTTCCAGTGTACATAACCCTCCAGAGTAGTCATGAAAGTAATGTCCTTTACATGCTCTTCTTTGTTCAGCATCGCCTGATACAGATGAGCAATACTCCATCTCTGAGGAATGTGATAAGCAAACAGCTCTGTCAGCTCCTCGCTGGCTTTCTCTGTCATAGTATTTCTCCAGGTGCGGAAAGGCACCAGAAGGTTTCCATCTTTATCAAAAGGCATATAGCCATGCATCATGGCGCTGAAGCCGATGGCGCCAAGCTTTGTGATCTCCACCCCGTATTTTTCTTTCACATCTCTGGTCATATCCTGATAGCTGACCTGAATGCCTGTCCAGATAGCATCTTCACTGTATGTCCAGATATTGTTCACATACTGATTCTCCCACTCGTGGCTCCCTGAAGCAATGGGCTGGTTTTTCTCGTTGATCAGCACCGCTTTGATCCTGGTAGAGCCCAGTTCGATACCCAGTACTGCCCGGCCTTCCTCAATAATTTTCTTGTTCTCTTCTGCACTCATGTAAATACCCTCCTGTTTTTTGTTTTGCTTTATCCACATTCTGATGGACTTTTTACATTCTGCATTAATGTTGGTTACCTGCGGATTGTTACGTGCTGCGCACTCGTATAATCCCTGCCATTATTTACATTATAGTGCTTGTATGCTTGTTATTCTACTTGTTTTTTCCTTTTGTCCCTTTAATTTTACGTGAGATTCTGATAAAGATATATGCAGCTACAGTCACTGCAAAATACAGAGAACCTCCCAAAAATACCATAGCTCCGAAGACTTCTCCTGCATCACGGTTTCCCAGCAGAGGCGTATAGGCATCTGCCATAAGCATAATAAACTGGCTCACCGTGATCGCCAGACTATATACTACGTGGATCCTCCATCTGGAATAATATTTCAGCAGCCAGTGATACCCCCAGTAAAGTCCGGCGATCACCAGCACAAGAAGAAAGTAAAACCAGTCGTTGTCATCAGTTGCCCGCATCAGGCTTCTCAGCAGTACCAGGACTGCCACAAAAATCCCTGCGCCGATCTGATATTTATGGCGCTTTTTCCTGAATTTACAGTGCGCATCCAGGATATGGTAAAGTTTTCTTGCTCCCGGCTTTAACTGCTCCGGTTTGTACTCCCGCATGTGGTACTCTCTGGCAAAGATGTCATAAACCTCCCGTTTCAGCCAGGTGTTTTCCAGGATCTTGCAGACTCCTTCCACACACTCAGGTATAAAAAGCACTTCCTTGTACTCCTCTCTGGCGAAAAACTCCTCATAAGCTTTCAGTCTGTGCCGTTTGGAAGGGGTATTTACAATAAGCTCCAGATCTTTTAAAGCCGCCGCTGTAAGCTCTTTTTCTTTCAGCTTTTTCTCTTCCCGTGCTTTCCACTCTATCTTTTCAAAGTCCAACTCTTCTCTGGCCTTCCGGTATTCTTCCTCCTGGATCTTCCTACGGTACTGTTCTTCCCTCTGTCTGGCTCTGCGGTATTCCTCTTCCTGCTGTCTACGTCTCAGTTCTTCCTCCTGCTGCTTTCTCCTGCGTTCCTCCTGCTGTTGTCTCTTCCAATCCTCCTCTCCGTTGTCCAGGGATTCCCAGGTATCCTCCCAGTCATCCCCAGGCTGTTCTCCCTGGAATCCCCCTTTATTCAGAGTCTCATAGGCTTCCTGGATCTTCTGGAATTCCTCGGGATAATCCTCCGGATGATACATGCGGAGCATAGCCGCATAGGCACGTTTGATCTCTCTTTTGGAAGCTCCCGGGCTGACTCCCAGGATCTTCTGGGCTGTTAATTTGTCCATTTTTTGCTAAACTCCATAAAATCTAAATCTTCTTCCGGTTTCTCCTCCTGTTCTTCCCCGTCGTCTCCGCCGCCGTAAATCTCTCCCCAGAAGTCAAAATCATCAAAGATCTCCCTGTCGGAGAAATTGGCAATACTTTTCTGGATCTGTTCCCGGCACCGTTTGATCTTTCTGGGATCCTGATCTTCCAGAGTCTTTTCAAATAAGGCGATCAGTCCGGCGAAATATTCCCTGTCTTTCGGCGAGCTTTCCTCGCACAGAGTCATAAGGCGGTTCAAAAGGAGCTTGTTTTCTGTTACCTCCCTGGGGTGTACCTTCAGCTTTTCCAGTTCCTTCATTCTGGCCTGGAGCCTCTCATCATCTACCGTCTGAGACACCACGCTGCTGATGGTATGGCCTGTGGACACAACCCGGATGTCTGCCAGCAGGATACCGTCAATATCGTAAGTAAACCGAACGTCCACTGCCTCCTGTCCCGCAGGTCCGTCAGGAACTGCCAGGGTATATTCCGCCAGTTTCCGGTTGTCCCTGGCATAGACATGTTCTCCCTGAAGTACCGGAAAAGTCACCTGTCTCTGATGGTCGTCTGCCGTATAAAACCGGTGTACCCTGGAACAGGGAAGGACCGTATTCCGGGGAATAATAGGCGTAAAGTAGGGGTTACTGCTGTCACTGATATTTCTGGTAGCAGTTCCCAGAGAAAAAGGACAGATATCTGTAAGAACATAATCCTTCACCGACTGGTCCCTGGCCTTCACTCCGCAAAGATACCCCAGTCCCCGGACAATCATCTCATCACTATTCATGTTCAGGGCCGGTTCCCGGTGGAAAAGATGGGCCACATAGGAATTCACTACCGGCATTTTGCTGGATCCTCCCGCCATTACAATGCCTGAAAGATCTTCCGGAAGGATCTGGGCGCTTTTCACTGCATTGTTCAGCACTTCCTTGATCTTATAAAAGATCCCTGCGCTTTCCTCCACCAGGCGGCGGTTGGTATACACGCTGGTATATTCCCTGTCTCTGATCCAGGCAGTCATCTTTCCCTCTTCCCGGGTGCTCAGTTCCCTTTTGCATTTCTCTGCATGTCTGGTCAGTACCGCCAGATCCTTCTGGGACAGATCCCTTTTGGGAATTTCATGCTCCTTTAAAAAGGAGTCCACCATGACCTGATGAAAATCATCCCCTCCCAGGTGGTTATTTCCTGCTACAGCCTCTATTTCCACCACATTTTCAAAGCAGTCTACAATAGATACGTCCAGAGTTCCTCCTCCAAGATCAAAGACCAGAAACAGCTGCTCTTCCCCGTTATCCAGATAAGAGGCCAGAGCCGCCGCACTGGGTTCGTTGATCAATCTGTGGACCTGTACCCCGGCCAGCAGCCCTGCCTTTTTCGTAGCGTACCGCTGTTTATCATGGAAATAAGCAGGAACCGAAATGATCACCTCTTCAATCTCTTCTCCCAGATAAGCCTGGGCATCCTCTACAATGGAGCGGACTACAAAGCTGGACAGCTCTTCCGGGGTAAAGTTAAGGCCTCCCAGATGAAAAGTCTTCTCTTCACCCATATATCTTTTAAAAGAGCTGACGGTTCTGTCCGGAGCCGTAATCAGCCGCTCCCTGGCAATCTCTCCTACAATGATCTCCTGATTTTCGTCCACGCTCACCACGCTTGGCGTAAGGTAGGAACCATAGCGGTTTGGGATCAGCTGGATCCTTCCGTCTTTGTATACACATCCAAGGGAATTGGTAGTTCCCAGGTCAATTCCTAACAGATAAGGCATAAAATCCCCCCCCCTTTTTTTTATTCCCCCAGCAGATCCTCTTCTTTCCTGCACTCTTCCAGAAGCTTTTCTTCCTCCTGCCTGTAAAGAAACTTTTCGCTCCACTTCAGATACATGGGGCTTTCATGGACTGTAAGGAAATCCATGGCCTTATCATCCTGGGTCAGACCGGATATAAAGAGTACCATCTCCTGACTGTCCCCAAAGGCCTCTTCCAGAAACTGAAAGGCCTTTTCTGTCTGATCCAGAAGTTTTTGGGTTTCCTGTTTCCTTTCCTGAAGTTCAGCCTGAAAATATTCTTTGATCTTTTCAAAGCCCTGAGCTGATTTCCGGATATGGTCTTTTTTCAGGTTCAGGTCGTATTCCTCCAGTTTCCGGATCACCCAGTTTTCTTTCTGGATCTCTTTTTCTCTGAGGAGTCCTGCCTCGATCTTGACCTCCAGGCTGTTTTTCCGATTCTGGATAAAGGTCCGGATATCCTGGATTTCTTCATGGTTCTGAATATAATTTTTCAGATATCCCAGAGCCTCATGAAGGCAGATACGTCTCTCTTCTTTCCCGGCGAAATGAGAAAAGCCGGTGTGGAGGGCGCCCAGCACCAGATTTACCACTGTAAACCGTTCCTCAAAGCCTCCCTTTCCTGCCATTTCTGTCTTTTCTTTATATTCCTCAGAAGAAAGGCTTCCTTCCAGTATCCGGGTGATTCCGTAATCTGTACCGTATTTCCGGTATAATTGATAATAGGCTGCAAAGTCCCGGGCAGTTTCTTCTTTCTGAAGATATTCCTCTACCAGACTTTCAGTTACCGGGATCTGAAACTCTTCGTAGCTTTTAAGAATCTCTGACAGGTCCTCCCAACCTCTGGCTGTAACAAAAAATTTTCCGTCTACAGTATTTTCCACGCAATAGAAATTGTCCTTTTTGATCCGCAGATAGGACAGGATGGCCTCATGGACTTCCTGCCTGCAGGCATATTCCATCCATACATCGCAGTCCGCTTCCACATCGATTTTCCGGACTCTGTCCAGAGTCACAATGTCAAATTCCCGGACAGATTTATTATACTGCGGGGGATTTCCCGCTGCCACGATCACCCAGCCCCTTGGCACCTTATGGCTTCCAAAGGTTTTGTTCTGCAGAAACTGAAGCATGGTGGGGGCCAGTGTCTCTGACACACAGTTGATCTCATCAATAAAAAGAATCCCCTCTTTTTTCCCGGTCTCTTCCATGCACTGGTATACGGAAGCAATAATCTCGCTGAGGGTATATTCTGTGACACTGACTTCTTTTCCCTGATACACTTTCGTCTCAATATGGGGAAGGC
The DNA here is from genome assembly GCA_949291945.1 of uncultured Bacillota bacterium. GTDB lineage: Bacteria > Bacillota > Clostridia > Lachnospirales > Lachnospiraceae > Blautia. Next base: position 99,419 of record CASEXH010000006.1, read on the forward strand.
CGATGGCGCTCTGGCGGGTATGGTGGGTAATGGTATAGGCTACCAGTCCTACGCCGCATTCCCGTGCCGCCTGTTCCATAATGGCGGTCTTCCCGATTCCCGGAGGTCCCATAAGAAGAATGGGCCGCTGTCTCACCAGCGGAAAGGTATAGCACCCCTGGTCGTCCTTCTTGTTATATGCTCGAATGGTATTGATAATCTCTGTTTTTGCCTCTTTTATGTTCATAGTTCTTCCTCTTGCTTCTCTGTTTTCGCCGGAACGATCAGCTTATAAGCCCAGTCCGGCACTATATCCATTCTGGCTGTCTTTTCCAGAAATACAAAGGCCGTCTCATAATCCGGTTTGCTCTGGGGATAGATCCCATCCCCGTCTGTAAAGTAGATCAGGGCTTTCAGATTCCGGATCTCTTTCTTCTCCTGCTGCTGGCTGATATATTGAAACACAGGGCGGAAGTCTGTGCCGCCTCTCCCCTGTATCTTAATATTTTTGCTGTAAGCCTTCCACTCTTCCTCGGAATGGATCACTTTCACGTTCTGGACACAGCAGTCGCACTGAATCAGATACACTTTCATCTTCCGGAAAAAGTTTTCCTTCTCTTCCAGGATCCGGTAGGTCTCTCCCAGAAATCCCCGGACGGTTTCCGAAGAACAGGAGCTGGAAGTGTCGATAGCGATAACCAGTTCTTCCAGACGGTTCACTTCTTTGTATTCCAAAGGCTCAATGAGTGGTGTATTTCCATACCGCTCCATGCCCAGGTTGTAAAAAATATAATCAAAGCTCTCTGTGTCCAGCTCTACCTCTTCTCTGGGCACAGCAAACCTTTTGAGGAATTTCCGGTAATCAAATTTCCCCCCGGGCCGGACTTCCATATCTTCCTCAGAACTTCCCCGATTGGTTCCTGCCCGCTTCTTTCTCTGCTGTTTTTTCTGTCCTGTAAGGGAATGGAGTTCTTCCCACTTTTTCCGGGTCCCGGCACCTCGTTTTTCCTGTTTGATTTTCTCCCAGAGCCTGTGGTCGTCAAAGACAAATGCCTTTTTCAGGACCTCTCTGGTATAGGGAAATCTGCCTCCTGCCAGCATATAATATATTTTTTCTGCAGAAAGAGACTGGTCCCTCATGATCCAGAAACATTGTTCCCGGACCGGATCTCTCCCCGGGGAAAGTCCCGGTATCTGTTCTCTTTCTATGATCTCCTCCACCCACATATCGCAGGCCAGATTCCACAGATCTTTTTCCTTCTTCCCCTCTGCCAAAAAAGCTTCTCCATAAAAAGGATGAAGATAGAGGCAATGAAGAAGTATGTGGAGGTATCCTCTCCTGACGATCCTGGGATTTTCTCTGTATGTTCTGATCAGAAATACAGGAGAAAAGTAAAGGAATTCTCCGTCAGTCCCTATAGTTTTTTCCTTCTCCCGGGGACAATATCGAAGCCCGGCAAAAGCGCCGTCCAGATAGGGAAAATAGGAATACAGCTCATTCTGGCAGTTCTGCAGGATCCGGATCCCCAGTTCTTCCCGGTGTTTTTGTTTATCTTCCATCTCGCTCACCTGCCTTCACAGAGAAAAATCCCGGTCTTTAAATCCATATTTTTCTTTTTTCAGATGAAGGAGCCACACCAGCGCAGCGTTTTTCTGTCCCTGTCTGGCGATCCGGATAAATACATCAATATTTTTCCCTTCCAGCCAGCCAAGGGATTCTATGATTTCCAGCTTCTCCACCTGATCTTCATCGATCAGGGCCTCCACAGCCGGACGGATCCGGCTTTTTAAATACCTGCCATAGGCTTCTTTTTCCTCCTCCCCGGTCGGGGGAAGAAAAAAGCCTCTCAGGGCCACCGCCAGCCGCACCGGTTCCTGTCTGGTCTGGATAAACTTTTTATAAAGACTTTTAGCCTCTTCTTCAGGTTCTCTCACCCCCGCCTGCTCCTTCAGGGCTTTTGAGACTATTTCTACATTCTTCTGAAACTTTCCCTTATCCTCCATATTTTCCTCTTGCTCCTCAGTTTCCCTATTCTCCCGATCATCCGGGAGCAGCCACCGTAAATTCATATTAAGTCTTCTACTCTATAGTTTAACTTTTTTCTATGAGAGAATCAATTTAAAAATAAAAGGGGCTGCCGCATTATACAAAATTTTCCATATGCATCTATGCGTCAGTCCCCTTGCCTTTTTTATCAGACATATCTTTACTTTTCCACAGTTTTTAAATCAGATAATCCGCCGCTCCTCCTATCATTTATGCGGCGCTCCCTCTCCCGGAACTCCGCCTTCCGCAGGCCCGGTCAAATTCTTTTAATTTTTCTTTTGCCTCCCGGCTTACATGCTGGGGAACCTGGATCTCAATACGGACGTACTGATCACCCTTTATGGAAGGATCTTTCATAGAAACGATTCCTTTTCCTCTCAGACGGATCTTTGTTCCTGACTGAGTTCCTTCCTGAATCTTGCATACCACATTTCCGTAGAGAGTAGGCACTACCGCTTCTCCGCCTAAAACCGCTGTGGTAAAAGGTATCTTAACTGTAGTATAAAGATCCATACCCTTTCTTTCATAACCGGGTTTATCTTCTACTGTTACCTGAAGAAGAAGGTCCCCTGCCTGGCCACCGTTTGCTCCCGGCATGCCCTTTCCTCTCAGACGGATACTTTTTCCCGTCTCAATACCTGCCGGGATCCGGACTTCCAGAGACTGGACGCTGCCCGTATCAGGATCCTTCAGATTCAGGACTTTCCTGCAGCCAAAAACTGCCTCTTCCAGACTGATGATCACAGAAGCGGTCATATCCGCTCCCTTCTGAGAGCTGTATCCGCCAAAGCCCCTTCCATAACTTCCTCTGCGGCTGCCTCCGAAGTCTCCTCTGAAGCCGCTGAAGCCGTCAAAACCGCTTCCTGAGAAACCGCTGCTTCCCCTTTGTCCATGGAACATATCTCCGAAAATGTCTTTAAAAATATCATCCATATCTCCCGGATCGCCCTGGAAATGATATTCCCGGTATCTGCTGCCTGGTCCGCCGTAGCTGTAGCTGTATGTGCCTGAACCTCCGGGACCGCCTTCTGAAGCCCCGCCGTCAAAGGCCCCATGACCAAACTGATCGTAAAGTTTTCTCTTCTTCTCATCACTTAACACATTATAAGCTTCTGTAACTTCCTTAAATTTTTCCTCAGCCTGAGGATTTCCGGCATTCGTATCCGGATGATATTTTTTTGCCAGTTTCCTGTAAGCCTTTTTTATAGCATTGGCATCTGCGTTTCTGTCAACGCCTAAAACCTCGTAATAATCTCTTTTTTTATCCATTATAACCACCCTCTGCTAGAAACCTGTTATATGAAGCGCCTCCATCAGAACCGAAAGTTCAAAGGGAGGCGCACCGCTTTAATGTCTTTATTTGAAAAGCCTCTCTGACAGGCCTTTTGTTCTATTTGTACTATAACATTTCATTTCAGTTATGTCAAGGGCTCTTTACTCTGTTATTATTTTAGCATAATTTTTCTCCGTTATTTTCTTTTCTAGTTACCCTCAGTGTACAAGGTGCCAAACGGTCAGAACGGTTAAATTTAAAGGAAAGGTTCCCTAGCCCAAGAGAGATCACCCCTGCCCAGATGGAAAAACTCCTAACCTGTACCTATTATGGAACAAAGGTAGATTTCTAATACTGCAAAAAAGCCAGTCTGTCCCGAAGCGCTCCACGCTTCTGTCCCAGACTGGCTTTTATCCTGTTTCTGATTACTTTTTATTCTTCTGTCACAGCACTGATCTCCAGAGAAGATACACTGTCTCCGTCAAGGCCGATAGTCATTTCTGTATCGCCTTTTTCATATACCAGAGAGCTGCTGGTCTCTTCTGCAGGCTCTCCATAAGCCTCTGTAACCTCGTCTTTTGTACTTCCGATACTGATTCCCTCGTCTGTCTCAACAGTATCATCCATAAAGTCTACAGAAAGCACATAGTCCTTATCGTCTACCGGATAGGTGTTCAGATGAAATCCGGGATAAGTATAAACCTTATCCAGTCCTTCAAAAGCGCAGCTTTCTGATTCAAAATAATCATCCGGATCTCCCAGCTCATCTACAATAGCAGAAGCGTCCGCATTCACTTCAATTTTTGTGGAACCGCTGGTAAAGCTGAATCCTTCTGATGATGAAGAAGCAGCAGAACCTGAAGAAGAGCTTCCTGAGCTGGAAGAACCTCCATCAGAGCTTCCGCAGGCTGCCAGACTCAGTCCCATTACCATTACTGCTGCTGCAAAAATACCTTTCATTTTTCTCATGTGTTCCTTCCTCCTAATAACTGATGATTTCACCATATTTTTCCAGTTCTTCATACTGTGCTTCTTTCATATCCTCATAGAACTGGATCTTTTCTTCATAGACCTGCTGGTATTCCGGATCTTCCCGGTAGTCTGTCAGATCATAGGTCTCTGTTAAATATTTTCCAAAATATTTCGAGAGCTTCTCTGCTCCGCTTAAATTCAAATGAAGTCCGGCATCATAAGTGTCTGTGTTATAATCAATGCCTATTTCATCTGCCAGTTTTTCATAGTTAAAGTAATCCAGATCGTATTTTTCTGCATAATCTACAATCTGCTGATCCCACTCCTCATACCAGTAAGGATAAAGGCTGGGAGATTTTACCAGAACAAATTCAATGCCGTTGTCCTCACAAAGCTGGCGCATTTTGTCCAGATAACTCATGGCATTGCTGCCCAATGTATAATCCGCCAGGATCTCCGGCTCCGGAAAGCCTTCTGCCGGCCTTACATCTACCCGCATATAGTATCCATTGTGGAAAAGCTTGTTTTTATGGAACATATATTGAAAATCCTCAGAAGACAATTCTGACCACCGGGAATGGTAACGGAGAATCGGGAAAATATAATCCAGCATATTTTCTTCCTCTGTCATAGAAGCCTGGATTGCTCCGATCTTAGATTTCGACCACTTCATTCCGTCTATACTCATCCGGTTGTAGGCTTCACTCTGAGGCTCATCATATTTCAATGCCAGAACATTAAATACCACTACCTTAGGCGTTTCATACCGGAGAGTGTCCTCCAGCAGGTAGTAGGACTGCCAGGCCAGCTGCTGGGCTGATCCCCGGATATAACTGGTAATTCCATAATCCCGGTACATCTCAATAGGAGAAAAGTTCTCATAAACCTCGCAATCCCCCACAAAGATCACTTCATGATCCGTAGTCTCCTGGTAATATTCTTCAACCAGATTTCCCTCTACAATATCTGACATATATTTGGGCATCAGCAGTTTCTGCAGGAAGAACAGTACCAGGATCAGCACCGCTGCCAGCAACGCCACAGCGGCAGGCCACTTAGGAAATTTCTTTGCTTTCATGATAAGTCCTTCCTCCTAAAACTGATTATAGATAAACTGGCTCTGGTCATATCCAATGCCGTAAGCGCCGAATACGATCACTACCAGGGTCATAATACCGAAGATAATGTACTTCCAGGCCGCCGGGGAAGCATAGATCAGATCTCTCACACTGCCCTTTCGTTCCTCGGTAAGGCTTACTGCTACCACAATGATCAGGCAGACAAAGAGCAGCAGATAGTCCGCTCCTGTAAGCCCCAGTCCCAGGAAGGCTTCTCCTGTAAGAGCCGTGATGTCAAAGTGGGTAAACATATTTCCAAACATCTTAAAGGTCAGAGGCACATCCCGGTAGCAGTCAAACATACGGATAGCGCTCATCAGCAGGATAGTCCGGATAATTTCAAAGGCTCCATACCATTTCTTGTCTTTTACCTGGAACCGGTGGTGGAACTTTCTGTACAGAGGCTCCAGTTCCTGGGAGATCATGATCACCACAAAGTTCATAAGGCCCCAGACAATAAAGTTCCAGCTTGCGCCATGCCAGATACCGGTGGTAAACCACACCACAAAGGAAGACAGGTATACCGGCACTCTTTTTCCCACTGCATCTCCGAATTTTGTCCGTGAAAATTTGGAGATCTTCAGCATTGGCTTGCACACGGAAATGGGATAGAAAATATAATCTGTAAACCAGGTTCCCATGGTGATATGCCATCTTTTCCAGTATTCCTTAATATTCTTGGAAAGATAAGGCCTGCGGAAGTTCTCTGTTACAGTAATTCCCATGGTCTGGGCAATACCTATGGTAATGTCAATGCCTCCGGTGAAGTCTGCGTACAGTTCAAAGACATAGAACATCATACCTACAAATACGAATCCGCCCTGATAGACATCAGGATTCTGAATAATCTCATTTACCGCCACCAAAATACGGTCGGCAATAACCACCTTCTTAAAATATCCCCACAGGATACGGTAAAGTCCATAGGATACTACCTTTGTATCAAAGGAATGTTCCTCAAAAAGAGACTTAGCCAGGTCATTAAACCTGCTGATAGGCCCCTGGACCAGCTGGGGGAAAAAGGATACAAACAGGGCCAGCTTGAACAGATTCCTCTCTGCCTTGCAGGTGCCTCTGTAAACGTCAATAATATACCCCATAGTCTGGAAGGTATAGAAAGAAATTCCCATTGGCAGAATCAGGTTTACAAAGGAAAGTTCATTTGTGCTGTGGAAAGCCTCCAGGATCCCGTTAATATTGACAATGACAAAATTCGTGTATTTCAGCACTGCCAGTATTCCCAGATTAAAAATGAGACAGACCAGAAGCCATTTCCACTGTTTTCCCTTCATCTTTGCCTTATAGGCTTTCTTCTCGTCCTTGGTGATGTTGCCCTTATTTGCTTTTATGTAGGCGTCCTGCTCTGTCCTGATACTTTCCAGCTTCCGGCTTACCAGATAGGTGGACACCGTGGTCGCTGCAATAAAAATCAGATAAGAAGGACTGGCGATAAAGTAAAATATGTAACTAGCAATCAGCAGCAGCGGCCACTGACATTTTTTAGGCAGCACATAATACAGGATAAACACCGCCGAGATAAACCCGATAAAACTATATGATGTAAAAAGCATGACGGCCTCTCTTATTCGTCTTCATCTTCCAGACGCTGGATCAGCTTGTAAAGGGCCTGGGCAGAGTTAAAGTTCTCCGGAACAATATCCTCTGCAGGAATTACTACGTCATACTCGTCATTAATCTCTGAGATAATGGTAACAATGTCAAAAGAATCAATGATCCTGTCGTCTACCAGTGTAGTGCAGGTTTCAAAGTCCACATCCGGGTGAAGGTTCTTTAAGATTTCCATTAATGGTTCCATAGTTATTTTCTCCTTTTCTTTTCCTCACTGATTTGTTTTAATTTGTTTCTGTCAATCTTTCCATTAGCTGTCAGCGGCATCTGTTCCAGCGCATATACATGGTTGGGGATCATATACCTGGGGAGCTTCTTTTTCAGCTGGGTGATCAGTTCCCCGCTCTCCACGTCTCCCACATAGAAAAGTACGATCTTTTCTTTTTCTTTATCATAAATGCAGCATGCGCTGCCAATGCCCTCGATCATATTCACATGAACCTCGATCTCTCCAAGCTCGATCCTGTGACCCATATGTTTGATCTGAAAATCCTTCCGTGAGATAAAGACCAGTTCTCCTCTTTCGTTGAGCTTTCCGATATCTCCAGTCCGGTAGATCAGTTCATGATAATTGTGATTTAAAGGATTCTGCACAAAGACCTCATCGGTCTTTTCCTGATTGTTGTAATAACCCAGTGTAAGGGCAGTTCCCCGGATACACATTTCTCCCGGTTCCCCCTGTTTGGGCACCTGGTTGTTTTCGTCCAAAAGGATGATATCTGTATTCTTAAAGGGCCTTCCGATAGGAATAGGTTCCCCTTCCTGAAATTCTCTGTCCACCTCATAGTAGCAGCTCATTCCTGTAGCCTCTGTGGGACCGTATAGATTGATAAATCTGGCATTTGGCAGGGCCTTTCTCCAGAGATTAAACTGCTTGATAGGGAAGACCTCACTTCCAAAGGCAACGGTATGGAGGTACTTGGGCACTACCTTGTCAAAGGTCTTCATAGAAGAAATCATAGTAAGGGCCGATACCACCCAGCATACCGTATTGATCTTATATTCATTTAAAAATTCCACCAGCTTAATGGGGAACATAAACAAGGCCTTAGGCACCAAGTATGTAGTGGCGCCGCATTTCAGGCTGGAAAACAGTTCCTTTAAGCAGGCGTCAAAATAAAGAGGGGTCTGATTGGCAAGCACTGAATTTTCATTTACCCCCAGCACCTCTGTCAGACTTTCTACATAATCGATCACAGACCGGTGACAGGCCACTACCCCTTTGGGGATTCCGGTAGAACCTGATGTAAATACTATATAGATAGGATCTGTGTCAATGGCCCTTCGTCTGATATCAGAAAGGGCCCGGTCATTTACCGGATATCCTGCGATCTCATCATAGAGAAGGACTTCTCCCGTAAAATCCTCAAATTCCCGGATCTGCCCGCTGGTCACTTCATCACAGATCACCGCTCTCGGCTTCAGATTCTGAAAAATCAGCTCAATCCGGAACTTTGGCATTTCCTCGTCAATAGGAACATAAAAACAACTGCTGTAAACAACGCCCCAGAAAGCTGCAATCATATGAGGGTGCTTCTGCATATAGATCACAACCGGTTCCTTTTCATAACCTTTCTCGTAAAGACAGGAACCAACACTTCTGGAAACCTGATATACCTCCTGAAAAGTCATGCCCATCTTATCATTGGCAAAAGCAGTTTTCTGAGGATACTTTTGTACTGTATCCTCCAGATATTCTAATATATTTCTCTGCATTTTCTTATCTCCTAAAACAGCCGGCACATAAAACAGAATGAAGAAATCTTTCTGACTTTTCCTTCTGCCTAATCTGCCAGCAGATTTTCATATTCTTTTTTCAGTTTCTTCCCGCAGCGCACAACTGATCTCTGAGCCAGGACTTCCATGGCATCCAGATAGTTCTTCCCCAGAGAATACTGACGCTTTACAAGGGACAATTCCGTACATCCCAGAAGGATCACCTGGGCCCCCATATCCGTCAGCTGCCGGGAAGCCTCCCGGAACTTTTCCTCTTCCACCGGACGTCCCGCTTTTACATCTTTATAAATAACGTCCATCACATACTGCTGACACTGTTCATCTGGAAGAAGAACTTTCAGCCCCATATTTTCCAATTGATCCTGAAAGATCCGGCTCCGGATGGTTCCGTCAGTAGCCATAAGTCCCACCTTTTCTATATGGTTCTTCTGGATCTCCATTCCTGTCTCATAGATTCCATGGACAATCGGTACCGGTATACGTTCTGACAGCTCCCTGTAAAAGTAATGGGCTGTCATACAGGGAATGGCAATACAGGACACCTGTTCCCCGGCCAGTTTCCTGCCGATCTCTATCATGGGATCTATCGGGCTGTCCTGGGATCTCCCCAGGATATAATCGGTTCTGTCCGGGATCCAGGGCACGCTGTAAATGATCATTTCCAGATGATCCTGATCCCGGGACGCATCGGTCATTTCAGTGACCATTTCCAGAAAACAGGCCGTTGCCAGAGGTCCCAGCCCCCCGATCACTCCTAATTTCATACCCTTCCTCCTGTTCTTTGGTTTTGCTAAGTCCCTTCTTCTTTTATCACCGGAGCATCATTCTATAGTAGAATCCTCCGTAGGCGTAGCAGGATACAGACTCTGGTCAAAAATATGGCTGTTATTATGGGAAGCTGAATAATCCAGAAGTTCCTCATCTGTCAGCATGAAAAATTCGCCGCCTCCTGATCTGGGCGTGGTATCAAAATGGTACCAGCCGTCTCCGCAGTTGATCAGGCTCCAGTAATGGCTGGAGTGGCTGGTATCGCTTTTCACTACATCAATATTTGGAATATCCGCCTCTGTCAGCAGGGCCTTAGCTGTGGAGAAGAAGACAAAACAGTCTCCCTGGCCCTGGGTAAAGCCCTGATGGGCCCCGTTGGTCCAGCTGTCTTTATCAGAGGTGCTGATATAGCCAATATTATTTCTGCACCAGTCGTAGATCTCTCTAGCCTTCTGTTTAAGTGTCATGTCATCTGTGGTGATCTCTGCCAGGACCTCATCAGCCTCTGCGTAAACTTCCTCCGGTTCTACATAATCATCCGGTTTTTCCTTCATAGTAATAGTCGTTTCCGCTTCGGCAGTATTTCCTGCCCGATCTGTGGCAACATAACGGACATCATAAGTTCCCGCTGTTTCTGTGTCTACGTCACTATTATCTACCTCCAGCTCCACCTCTTTGTCACAGTTATCTGTAACTGTAATCTCTGATTTATAAGAAACCGGATCTCCGATAAATCCTTCTAAGGGTGCCACGCCGTCAATAACAGGGGGCTCTGTGTCTATGATAACTTCCACCTCAGAATCAACTTCTGCCGTATTGCCCCCTTCATCTGTAAGAACTACTGTCACCGGCACAGTTCCTTCCTGAGAAAGGTCCGGCTCTTCTTTAAAACTGCAGGTTACATCTGTGGCATCTTCAATATCTGTCACCAGTTCATCCGGAGACAGGTCGCCGTCTACATCAATCTTTGCTGTTTCCGCCTGGGCTGTAGGAGCCGTTGTATCCACTACGGACAGGGTACTGGTTCTTTCCCTGCCGTCAGCATCTATGACTACTTCCTGCTCACCTACATGGGAGGTATCCACCTGAGTCATATCTGTAGCAAATTCTGCGTCAACATCCCGTCTCAGGAAATCGGCGGTCTGAAATTCCTGGGTGCCGGCCTCTACCGTTACCGTACGCAATACAGGATTTGAAAAGAAAATGCGGTACACAATAATAATCAGGATCACAGCGGTCAGAACTGCGCCTCCGCCCCGGACCGCAAGCCTTCTCCGGCGGCGCTGTACTTCTTCTTCCTTTCGCTTTCTCTCCTGTCTTTTTCTCTTTCTCTCCAAATATTCCTGGTAATCTCTCTCATTCTCCTGTTCCAGGATCTCCAGTTCTTTCAGTTTTCCTCCGGTTCTTTCCCCTGTCCTGACAGGGTATCTCACCTCCGTACTGCTGTAAGAAGACTGAACAGATCTTCTCCTCCTGGAGCCTGTACTTCTGGCCGTATCAGACACCTTTCTGGGGCGGGCTCCGGTATCTGAAGTACTTTTACTGTTTGTATTTTTTCTGTTTTTTGGAATATACTCTGCACGGTAAGTGCCTTGAGGCTGATGGGCTAGATCCCTGCTCTGAAATGTTCGGTTCTGGGAATGGGCAGTTTGTACAGTCCGGCGGACTCTTCTTCTTTGATCACTGCCCTGCCTGGAAACTTCTCCTAAGACTTGTCTGGTATTGGCTTTCTCTTTCTCCTGGTATTCGTTCATTTTTTCTACCTTTATAAAAAGCTATTTTTCGCATTTTTCGACTTTGTTCTTAATTGCAACCTTGCCGGTATTATTTGTCAAGAAACAATAAAACTGCCCAAAAGCCTTTATATATGGATATATTTCCGGCTTTTGGGCAGTTTTCTGCCTCTTTTCTTTCTCCGACACGGTTAGTTTTCACACTTTTTTCACATTTTCTTCTATTTTTTCAAGAGTCCTGTACAGGTTCTCCATCTCTTTTTCTTCTATACCTCCCCAAAGGACCTGGTCCAGCCAGGCAAACTGTTTCTGTACCTGTCCGGCTTTTACTTTTCCCTCAGGTGTCAGTGTAATCAGATGGGCTCTTCTGCTGGCTGGATTCACTTTTCGTGTCAGCAGTCCTGCCTTTTCCATCTTGTCCAGAGTCCTGGACAGGGTGGTCACATCAAACATACAGGCATCTGCCAGCTCCCTCTGGCTCATTTCTCCCTGCTCTAAAAGGCAGTTCAGGATCCTGGGCTGGCCCTCTCCCACAGTGAGTCCCATTTCCAGGAATCTGGGCCGCATAAGCTGCCTCCGTTCCAGGTCCAGGCGGTGAAGGATCTTCCTGATATCTTTTCTTTCCATTTTACTCACTCCAATTCAAATTGTCCGGTATATAACTGATAATACCGTCCCTTCTGTTCCAGCAGTTCCTCATGGTTTCCTCTCTCAATAATCTCCCCTTTTTCCAGCACCATAATGGCCTTGGAATTGCGCACAGTAGAAAGTCTGTGAGCAATGACAAACACCGTCCTTCCCTCCATAATAGCATCCATTCCTTTTTCAATAAGCTGTTCCGTTCTGGTATCCACCGAACTGGTAGCCTCGTCCAGGATCAGTACCGGAGGCTTTGCTATCGCTGCTCTTGCTATAGCCAGAAGCTGCCGCTGTCCCTGGGAAAGATTACTTCCGTCACTGTAAAGCATGGTATCATAGCCCTGTGGCAGTCTCCGTATAAAGGAGTCTGCGTTGGCGATCCTGGCAGCCTCTTTCACCTCCTCGATGGAGGCGCACAGATTGCCGTACCGGATATTATCTGCAATGGTCCCTGTAAACAGATGAGTATCCTGAATGACCATAGCCAGAGAACGGCGGAGATCCTCCTTCTTAATTTCCCGGATATCAATGCCATCATAAGTGATCTTTCCCGACTGGATCTCATAAAAACGGTTAATCAGATTGATAATAGTGGTCTTTCCTGCTCCTGTGGATCCTACAAAAGCAATCTTCTGCCCCGGTTTTGCATAGAGGGAGATCCCATTGAGGATTTTCTTCTCCGGCACATAGCCGAAGACCACGTCCTGAAAGCGCACATCTCCTTTCAGAGGCACAAGCTTTCCGGAGCCCGGCAGCTTCCAGGCAAATTCTCCGGTATATGCTTCTGTCTCTTTCAGTTCGCCCTGATGCTCCTGTACATTGCACAGAGTCACCTGTCCCTGGTCCGGCTCCGGTTCTTCCTCCATCATCTCAAAGATCCTTTCCGCCCCGGAAAGGGCCGCCAGAAGGAAGTTCACCTGCTGGGTAAACTGGTTCAGGGGCATAGCGCTCTGTCGTACATAAACCAGGTAAGAAGCCAGGCTTCCCAGATCCAGCATCCCCATCAGTGTAAAAAGTCCTCCCACACAGGCGGAAACCGCATAGTTTACATAAGACAGACTCACAATGGTAGGCACCATCATTCCGGAAAAAGTCAGGGCATTGGTAGATTCCCGCCGGAGTGCCTCGTTCATCTGGCAGAAGGTCTCAAAATCCTTCTTCTCATGATTAAAGACTTTTTCCACCTTCAGGCCGGCAGTCATTTCTTCCACAAAGCCGTTGATCTTTCCCAATTCTTCCTGCTGCCGCTGGAAATATTTCTTGCTTCTTTTCCCGTTAAATTTGATAAAGGCGAACATGATCAGCAAAAAAATCACCACGATCAGAGAGAGTCTGAGACTTAAGACCATCATCATCACCACTGTGCCGAAAAGCATCATAAAGCTCTGTATGATCATGGCAAAGCTATTGTTCAAAGCCTCCTGGACTGTATCCACATCATTGGTAAAACGGCTCATCAGCTCTCCGTGGGTATGGGCGTCAAAGTATTTCAGAGGAAGCTTCTGGATATGGGTGAAAAGGTCCCGCCGTATCTCCTTTACCACCTTCTGGGCAGAACGGATCATCAGCTGGTTATAGCCCAGGGTAGCCAGGGCTCCGCAGATATACATCACCGCCATTCCCCCTACAGCCAGAAGAAGCCCCTCCTTATCCCCGGGAAGGATAAACCTGTTGATCACCGGTTTTAAAAGGTAGGTTCCCATAATGTTGGCTCCGGCGCTGATAAGCACCAGCAGAGCTACCAGGGTAAAGCTCCATTTATGCAGGCCCAGATACCTCAGCAGATGAAGAAGGGTCTTTTTTGTATTTTTCGGTCTTTTATATCCAACATATCTGGCCATTACAGTTCCACTCCTTCCTTCTGAGAATCATAGATCTGCCGATAGATCTCATTTCTCTCCAGCAGCGTTTCGTGAGTGCCTATATCGTTTACTCTCCCGTCGTCCAGAATGATGATCTGATCTGCATGCCGGACAGAAGAGATCCTTTGAGCGATAATGATCTTCGTCATATCCGGAAGATATTTGCTCATCCGTTCCCGGATACTGCTTTCCGTAGCCGTATCCACTGCGCTGGTAGAGTCGTCCAGGATCAGTACTTTTGGCTTTTTCAGAAGGGCTCTGGCAATGCAAAGTCTCTGTTTCTGTCCTCCGGATACATTTACCCCTCCCTGGCCCATTTCTGTCTCATATCCCTTGGGCAGCCGGTCAATAAATTCATCGGCGCAGGCAATATGGCAGGCCAGATCCACTTCCTCCTTAGAGGCATTCTCATTTCCCCATTTCAGATTGGAAAGAAGGCTTCCGGAAAACAGAGTATTTTTCTGAAGTACCATGGCAATGGCATCCCGGAGATGTTCCATAGGATACTCCTCCGCCGGAATGCCGTCTATACAGATCCGTCCCTTTTCCGCCTCATATAGTCTGGGGATCAGCTGTACAAGGGTAGTCTTGGCCGCTCCTGTCTGGCCGATGATCCCTACCGTCTGCCCCGGCTCTATGTGGAAAGAGATATCCGAGAGCACATACTCCCTGGCTTCCTTCTTATATTTAAACCACACATGATCAAAAGTGATCTCTCCCCGCTCTACCTGGATGTCCCTGGCTTTTTCATCGGTAATATCCACTTTCTCATCAATAACTTCCATGATCCGGACTCCGGAAGCCACAGAGCGGGTCATCATCAGAAACACGTTGGAGATCATCATAAGGGAATTCAGGATCTGGAGCACATAACTTAAAAATCCTGTGAGTTCCCCCACCTCCATACCCCCGGTGTTGATCAGTTCTCCGCCGAACCAGAGGATGGAAAGGATTGTTCCGTACATAACAAACTGCATGGCCGGCATATTCAGTGCAGCCAGACAGAATGCCTGCTGTGACTGTTCTTTCAGCCTTTCATTTCCCTCTTCAAATTTTGCTTTTTCGTAGTCTCCTCTTACATAGGCTTTTACCACCCGGACCGCCGTAAGATTCTCCTGAATGATCCGGTTTACATTGTCAATGGCTCCCTGCATGGTCCCGTAAAGAGGACGGACCTTCATAGTGATCAGAAAAAGCAGGCAGGCCAGCACAGGCAGGGCCACAAGAAATACTACCGCCAGCTCCCGGTTAATGGAAAAGGCTACCGCCGTAGCCGCCACCAGCATCACCGGCCCCCGGCAGAAAGGACGCATGCCTGTGGAAACGGTGTTCTGGATGTTGGTCACATCACTGGTGAGCCTTGTCACCAGGGATGATACCCGGAAATGGTCAATATTAGAAAAAGAATATTTCTGAAGCTTCTCATATTCCGCCTGACGAAGTTGGGCTCCCAGTCCCTGGCCGGCCAAGGCCGAAAATCTGGCGCTTCCCACTCCCAGGATCAGAGCCAGAACTCCGCAGATCACCATTTCCCCGCCTTTTTGGAAAATGTAGGCTCTGTCTCCGGAAGCCACCCCCACATCGACCAGATCCGCCATGATCAGGGGAACCAGCAGTTCAAAGATGGACTCCACTGTGATACAGAGCAGAGCAAGGAAAGCATATTTTTTATACCGCCCCATGTAAGAAAACAGCCTTCGAAGCATTTGTTGCACCTCCAATTCTTGTATATACAACTATTGTATGCTGCAACTTTTTTGCTGTCAATCTCTTTTGTTTTATCTTGTAAGATCTGCCGGTATCTTATAAAATAGAAGCAGCACCGCAGCCTGTTCTATAAAGTCTGCGGCAGTATTTTCCATAGGAGGAATCTATATGTATACCGTAGAATACGACCGTTTATCAGAAGAACAGACCAGAAAATATCTGGAAAGGATCGGCCTTTCCTATCCTGTGTTCCCTACTTTGGAAACCCTGGACGCTCTGATCTGGTCCCATCAGTGCAAGGTCCCTTTCGAAAACATAGAAACCAGGCTTCTGGCCTGCCCGGTTTCTCTCTCTTCCCAGGATCTGTATCGGAAGATCGTAGAAGAGCGTCATGGGGGTTTCTGCTTTGAACTGAACGGACTTTTTCTTTTGCTCCTGCAAAGTCTGGGTTTTAAAGCCTACGCCTGTGTATGCAGGGTAGCGGCAGGATTCACCTCTCTCCGTGCTCTGACCCACCGGGCCTCCATCGTCTCCCTGAATGGAAAGGAATACCTTTGCGATGTAGGACTGGGAGGTCCCATGGCCCCGTTTGCCGTGGAGCTTTCTCCTGAACCCCAGACCAAAAAAGGAGAAACTTACCGGGTCACCGATACCGGCGACGGCTGGAAGCTCCTTCTTCGCCGGGAAGCAGAGGGTACAGATAGCCCGGTAATCATCTTCGCCAGGGTTCCCTTTTTATCAGAGGATTTCACGCCCCTTATGGACGCTCTTCTGGCAAGGCCGGACAATCTCTTTTCCAATCATCTGGTAATCAATCTCCGGACTCCTGAGGGCTACAAAAATTTCCGTGACAATACTCTGATCTGGCGCACTGGCAAGGAGCGAAAAGAAATCCGGTATGCCCCAGAGGACATACCGGATATGATCCGCAATATTTTCGGTTTGAATTATGACCGGGATCTTCTTGCTCAGAATTTTAGAGTCCTGGGCTCCTCTGTAAAAGAGGAGAAAACAGCCGTACAGTCTTCCAGGGCAAAAACCTGAGTATTGCCATCGTCAGGCTGATACATTTTCTGGAGAGACAGATAGGCATCCAGCATATGCTTTCTTGCTTCATATCTGTCATCCTCCAGAGCCCTGGCTGACAGGCGTAGCCAATGGCTGCCGTCAAATAATGTTTGGTCATTTCCCTTCTATTTTATCTTTTTCAGGTTTTCCATAGTCAGTATTTTCCTGATATTGCACAGGAACAGAATGCTTGCGGTCACTGCAGAAATAATATCCGCCACCGGCTCCGCATAGTAAACGCCCATAACTCCGAAGAAATTGGGAAAGATCAAAGCCAAAGGCACCAGCAGGATCACCTTTCGCAGAAGAGCGATAAACAGGGATATTTTTGCCTGTCCCAGGCCCAGGAACGTGGGCTGGATACCATTTTGAAGACCAAAGATCAGCATTCCTGCCATAAATACCGGCATAACCTTTCCGGTCAGGGAAATCAGTTCCTTCTCATTGGTAAACAGCATAGCGTAAAATTCCGGAAAGAGCATGGCGGAAGCCGCTGTCACAAAGGAGATCAAAAAGCTTCCGAAGATCATATACCGGTAGGTAGTCCGCACCCGGTCGAATTTTCCTGCTCCGAAGTTATAGCTTACAATGGGCTGCACTCCCTGGGTATAGCCACTTAAGGGGGCGGAAAAAAGCTGCATCACACTCTGCATGATAGTCAGGGATCCTACATATAAATCCCCGCCGAACTTCTGGAGCTGATGGTTCAGCACTATAGAAATCAGGCTTTCCGTAGACCGCATGATAAAAGGCGAGATCCCCAGAGAAAATATCTGCACTATAACCCGCAGATCCGGACGGATGCAGGAGGGAATAATCTTTAATACCGCCTTTCTGTCCATGAGAGCTTTCACATTCCATGCAGCGCTTACAGCCTGGGAAATAACAGTGGCTATAGCCGCTCCCTTTACGCCCATATGGAATACGAAGATAAAGACCGGATCCAGCACAATATTGATCACAGCTCCAATAACAATGGACATCATAGCTGTAGTGGATCTGCCCTGGGAAATAATAAAGGGGTTCAGACCCAGGGCGATTTCTACAAATACTGTTCCGATCAGGTAGATGGTCAGGTATTCCATTGCATAGCCGATAGTGGAGTCGCTGGCTCCGAAAGCATAGAGAAGGGGCCTCTGAAAGATCAAAAATACAGCCATCAGGACCAGAGAAAAGCACAGCAGCATAAACACTCCTGTGCCTAAGATCTTCTCTGCATGTTTTTTATCATTTTTTCCCATCCAGATGGATGCCAGAAGAGCTCCCCCCGAGCCCACAAAGGCGGAAAAAGCGGAGATCAGAGTAATGATCGGGAAGGTAAGTCCTACTCCCGTAAGGGCAGCGGCTCCCACTCCCGAAATATGGCCTATGTAAATGCGGTCTACAATGTTATATAAAATATTGATGACCTGGGCAATAATGGAAGGTATTGCCATCCGGATCATCAGGCTTGGGATCTTTTCACTTCCCATAATCCGGCTATCTGTTGTTTTCAAAATCTTTCCTCTTTTCTAATCATAGTCTGCCTGAAATTATCTCTCTGATCTGCCGAAAAGTCAAGATTTCTTATTTTTCTCCTTTTTTCACTGCTGCAGCTATGGATAAGGCCGGAGAATAAAAAGGAATAAGGGTGGACTGGAAAGCATGGTACAGATCAGATTTTCCCGGCCATACAGTGCCGATCACCTGGTTGTGTTCGTCCAGCTGATGGAACCAGGAACCATTGACATGATCCATGACCGTCTCGTCCAGATACTTCATAAACTCTGCGTAATACTGGCCATACTCCGCTTTTCCTGTAACGTGGTACAGCACAGAGGATGTATTGATCGCCTCTGCCAGAGTCCAGTGCATACGGTCATGGACTACCGGTTTACCTTCCCAATCTGTAGTATAAACAATACCGGGAGCTCCATCTGCGTTCCATGCGTCTTTCACTGCACGGTTAAAGAGATTTTCTGCTGCTTCTATGTACCTGGCAGCTCCCTGAGTGTCTTCCTTATATGTAGACAGAGCCCACTGTGTGATCAATCTTGCCCATTCAATACCGTGTCCCGGAGTAGCCCCGTATGGCTTAAACTGATCTGCCGGCTGATCCTTATTACATTCCAGATCCGGTATCCAGTCTTTGGTGAAATGCTCCGGAATCCTCCACTGGTTATCTGAAGCCCATCCCAGTACATGGTCAATGATCCTGCCCGCTCTCACTCTGTATTCTTCCTTTCCGGCAGCATCAGCTACCGCCAGAAAAGCCTCTACTGTATGCATATTGGCGTTCAGTCCCCGATAGTCATCCAATACCGTGAATTCTGTATTCCAGGTATCACAGGAAAGTCCTTCTTCCTCATTCCAGAACCGAAGATCATAGAGTTTCAGGGCATCCTCTAAAAGTTCCTCTGCTCCCGGTCTTCCTGCCAGAAGTGCCGATGTTGCTGCCAGGATCACAAAGGCATGGGCGTAGCACTGTTTATTTGGAAGGATCTGATCCTCTGCCGTGAGGCCCGCATACCAGCCTCCGTTTTCAGTATCGTGAAGTTCTCCACGAAGACCTTTCAGCCCTGCATCCGCCAGCTCCTCGCTGCCCGGGTGTCCCAGAAAAGTGCCGATACTATATACATGGGTCATCCTGGAAGTGATCCAGGTCTCACGGTTTCTTTCCTTCCAAGGGGTTCCGTCATCTCCCAGATAATAAGAACTGCCCTTGGGAGACGGAAATCTGTGTCCGAAGTTCAAAAGGTTTTCCCGGATCTCCTCCTGAAATTTTTTGTTTTCTTCTGTGTCAATCTGATATTTTTTCAATATCTCGCTCATTTTCATTACCTCGCTGCTTTCTTCATATTTTGACGGGTCCCAGAGCCGTATCTGCTTTTGCAGGTGATCCTGGGGCGGCTTTCCAGCTTTTTCGCCCTGATATCCTGATGTTCTTTTATTATACTATTCCAGCAGCAAGGCTTCAATTGAATTCTTTCTCGAAACAGTGAAAAAAAACGGGGATGTCGCATTACAGCCACGCTTTATACAATTCTTCAATGGAGCGGAATATATAATCCGGCCCGTATTCACAGGCTTCTCCTTCCTCTCTTGTGGCCTCTCCTGTAAGGACCAGAGCGGTTTCCACACCGGCGTTATGGCCGCAGAGGATATCTGTGTAAAGCCGGTCCCCCACTACCAGGGTTTCCTCTCTGGAGAAATGGTTCAGCTTCAGGGCATAATCTACCATGGCAGTGCCCGGTTTTCCAAGATAGATCGGTTTTCTCTTCACCGCATGTTCCAGCATCTGGCAGATAGCCCCGCAGTCCGGCACATAGCCGAATTCGATAGGGCACACATAGTCCAGATTGGTAGCCAGGTAATCTACCTTACGGGTGCTCAGGACCTGGCAGGTATCCTGGATCTTTTCATAGGTCAGCTGGTTGTCATAGGAAACCAGGACACAGGCAATATCCTCATCCATGCAGTCTGTTGTTACACGGATCTTATTCTTTTTCAACTCCCGGATCAACGATTTGGTTCCCATCACATAGATCAGCTTCCCGTCATAGTGCTTTTTCAGATACTGGACCGTGGCAAAAGAGGCAGTGACAAAATTGGTATAGTCTGTCATCACTCCCAGTTTCTGGAATGACAGGATATAATCTTCTATACTTCTTGTAGAATTATTGGTAATAAAGACAAACTGTCCGCCGCTGTTCTTCACTGCCTTCAGAAATTCTCTGGTTCCGTCGATCAGCCGCTGGCCAATGCACACCGTGCCGTCAATATCCAGGAGGAAGAGGCGCTTATCTTTTATAAATCCATTATCCTGCAGCATTTTCCACCTGCCTTCTCACAGTAAGGGCAGTATCCGGATAATTGGTGATCACGGCTTCCAGATCTTCCTCTATGAATTTTTTCATATCCTTTTCCCGGTTTACCGTCCATACCCGGACTTTCAGGCCGCTTGCCTTATATTTTTCCAGAAAGTCTGCCATATACAGATGAAAAACTGCCGGATGTAATCCACATACCCCTGTATTTTGGGCATACTTTTCCACATCCAGCATCACATCGCTGTATAAATAAGCGGTTTCCGCTTTCTCGTCCAGGTTCCGTACCTTCTGCACGCTGTAGTGGTTAAAAGAAGAATAGATCACCCGGTCTTCCATGCCTGCTTCCTTTACGATCTTCATAGTCTTTTCTTCAATATCCGGATACCAGAAGATCCCCGTCTTCAGCTCAATATTCACTTCCATCTTTCCCGGCTTTACCAGTTCCAGCACCTCTCTTAAAGTAGGGATTTTTACCCCTTTATATTTTTCCATATGATTATGGAAAGAAAATTTTTTCAGTTCTTCCAGGGTATAATCTCTCACATAGCCTTTGCCCGTGCTGGTCCGGTCAATGGTCTCATCGTGGATCACCACCACTTCCCCGTCTTTTGTAAGCTGTACATCCAGTTCGATTCCGTCTGCTCCCTGCTCCTGGGCCAGATGAAAAGCCTGAAGCGTATTTTCCGGCGCATATCCGCTGGCGCCTCTGTGTGCAAATACTTTTGTCATAATTCCTTTTCCTTCTTTCCGATATTTTGTCTGACTGCTTATCCTTCCAAGTCTGAGGTACAAAGAAGGGGCTGTCGCATTAGTCATATTTCAGGAATATTTATACATTTTATGCGAATTTGTCGAGCATAGCTTTGAGACCATAGGCTCAAAGCGGCACAGACTGAGCAATAAAATAATATTCTCGATTTTGATTAATGCGACAGCTCCCTCATTTACCTGTCTACGGCTATTATAACATGATGTTTCCAATGTGCAAGGTGGGGAAATTCTTTATAAAAATCCCCCATCACTGCCCAGAAGCTTCTCTGTCTCAGCCATTTACCAGATTGTATTCCTCAATGGACTTGTTAATGGTATCGGCCATATTGGATACAGCTTCATCTACATCTACTTCGCCGTTCAACATACTCTCAATCTCAGATTCTACGGTATCTCTTGCCTCAGAGAAAACACTTAACAGTGCTCCCACATACTCCGGTGAAGAATCATGGAGCTGGTCGATCGCTGTCTGAAACTGAGGATACTGAGCGATGTTATCTTTGAATACCTGCTCTTCCTGCGCTGCAACAGTTACAGGGAAGTATCCGGTCTGTGCGTTCCAGTAAGCCTGAGATTCCGGAGAAATCAGAAATTTTACAAACTCCCAGGTAGCTCTTAACTTCTTAGGATCGTTGTTGTTCAGGGCCCACAGAGAAGCGCCTCCGATAGATACGCCGCCCTGGTCCTCATCTGTAATAGATGGGAAGTAAGCAGTACCGACTTCAAATCTTCCGTTTACGTCCTGAAGGATCTGTTTCAGAGAGGCTGTGGATCCAAGTGTAATTGCAGATGCTCCTGATGAGAAGTCTGCCAGACCTGCATCTCCGCCTCTTCCTACGATAGGAGCATATCCTTTATCGGAAAGAGATTTCCATGCATTCAGGATATTTGCTGCACCGCCGTTTTCATCAAATGCTACCGCTGTTGCAGCTGCTTCTCTTCCGTTACCGTTGTTTGCATAGTCAAGACCCTGTTTGCCAAGGAACTGCTCGAAGAACCATCCGTAGATACCCAGAGAAATAACTTCGCTTGCGCCGCCTTCATTTAACAGCTGATCGCCGATAGCCTCAATGCCTTCCAGGCTGGTAGGAATTTCTGTGATCCCTGCCTTCTCAAACATATCTACATTGTAGTACATCAGAGGAGTAGAGGAGTTAAAAGGCATGGAATAAAGCTGATCGTCAATGGTATAGTAAGCTGCCAGGTTTGGCTCGATCTGAGAAACATCATAATTATCCTGGTCGATCATCTCCTGCATAGGAATGATCCAGCCGGAATCGATCATGAATCTTGTACCGATCTCATATACCTGCACCAGATCTGCACCCATGTTTCCGATCTGGGCACTTCTCAGCTTGTTCAGGGCGTCATCATATTCCCCCTGATACTCAGATACAACGGTAATCCCCAGTTCATTCTCTTCATTGAACCGGTTTACCAGCTCATCAATGGCCTGACCGTTTACACCGCCCATAGAATGCCAGAAGGTGATCTCTGTACCGTCTACCTCATCGGCTGCTGCCATAGTCGCAGTACTGCTTTCTGCAGAATCTCCTCCTTCTGTAGACTCTGCGGCAGTATCGCTTGCTGCCTGCTGATCGGCAATACTCTGTCCGCCGCAGCCGGCAAGGGCACCTACTGCCATAACGCCTGTCAATAATAATGAAACGATTTTTTTCTTCATTCTTACTCTCCTTTTCCTTTTATCACTTAACCTTTTACCGCACCGGAGAACATACCCCGGATCAGCTGTTTCTGTCCCACAATAAAGATTGCGATTGAGGGAATGATAACCATTACCACACCTGCGATCATCATGGTGATGGACTGGGAATCCACACTGTTCAGCATGCTGATACCGATCTGAACGGTTCTCATGTTGTTGGAACCGGTTACCAGCAGAGGCCACATGTACATATTCCAGGAATTAATGAAAGTATATACAGCCATGGCTCCGATGGCGGACTTTGTCAGAGGGATCAGGATCTTTGCAATAAATCTCAGATTGCTGCATCCGTCCAGTTTCGCTGATTCATACAGAGAAATAGGGAAGGACATATAAAACTGACGGAACAGGAAAATTCCCATTGCAGATGTCAGGTAAGGTACGATCAATACCGGATAAGTATCCAGCATTCCCAGATTACCTACTGTCAAATAGTTGGAAACAATGGTTGCCTCTCCGGGAACCATCATAGTTGCCAGAACAATCATGAACAGTACATTTCTTCCTTTAAACTCCAGGAAGGAAAATGCAAATGCCGCCAGAGAGCAGGTAATGATCTGTGCTATGGTAATACTGCCTGCCATAATGAAAGAGTTCAATACAAAGCGAAACAGCGGAATGGTGGTGAAAGCATCAATAAAGTTCTGTAAAGTGGGGTTCTTTGGAAACAGGTTCAACTCTGTTGTAAACAGTTCCCCGGAAGGCATAAACGCAATGCTGACAGCGTACAGCAGAGGCAGCAGAATCAGGATTGCAAACACAATATTAACAACCAGACGGCCCCCTGTGCGGATCCGCCTTTTGGTCAGCGCCTTTGCATTCATTTCCTGCTTCAGCGCCAGAAGCTGTTCTTTACTGATAGTTTTCTGGCCCCTTAAGGCCATATTGCTTGACTGACTCATCAATAGCTTACTCCTTTCTTCTCAAGTCGGAACATTACCAGTGTAACCAGCATGATAATGATAAACAGGATTACAGACTGAGCTGCGGCGCTTCCGAAACGGTAGTTAAAGAAAGCGTCACGGTAAATGGAATACACGATAACATTGGTAGCTCCGTCCGGTCCTCCCTGGGTCAGGATATTGATCTGGCCAAAGGACTGGAATGCCTGGATAATATTTACAACCAGTGTATAGAACATGATGGGAGAAAGTCCCGGCAGAGTCAGGCTGAAGAACTGCTGTACGCTGCTGGCTCCGTCTACGGAAGCTCTCTCGTAGATGGTCTCGTCAATGTTGCCCAGTCCTGCTGAGAAATACAGGAAGTTAATGCCGCTGTTCAGCCAGGCGGTCAGGATCGCCACGCAGATCAGGGCGGTGTCGGGATCGTTCAGCCAGTTAATGTCCAGCCCCGTAAGTTTGTTCACGATACCAACTGTGGGGTGGAGCATGATCTGGAAGATCATGGCTGCTGAAGTAGATGCGATGGCCATCGGCAGGGCATATGCGGTACTGAAAGCCCGGATTCCCGGGAAAGCCTTGTTGCACAGAACCGCTGCGATCAGGCCCAGGAGCATGCCCCCGATAACTACGATCACAACAAAGATCAGAGTTACCTGTAAACTTTGTCTGAATGATTCAGAAGTAAGAAGGTCTATATAGTTCTGCATCCCCACAAAAATCTTAGCCTGTCCCATTCTGTCTGTCAGGAAAAGGCTGAGATAAATGGTCTTGAAAAAGGGATAGAACAGGAATATGGCGAACACCAGCATACATGGGATCAGATAGCAGTATGGGGTCCAGTTTAATTTTTTCTTTTTCCCTGTGTTCATTACCGAATCTCCTCTCTGTAATAAATGTTTTCTTCTGTATCTTTATCAAAGATGTGGATCCTGTCCGTGTCAAAGTAAAAGTCCGCTTTCTCTCCGGTCTGGGTCTGATTCTCCGGACTTAACCTTACCGCATGGGTTTTGCCCTGGGCGTCAAAGTAAAGAATAACCTCAGCTCCCAGCATTTCTCTGGCGGAGACAGTTTCTTCCAGCCCCTGAGTGTCCATGTGGATGCCTCTTTCTTTTGCCTCTTTGTAATCATAGACGTCTTCCGGACGGATTCCCAGGACTACCTTTTTGTTCATCTCTCTCTGTCTTGCGACTTCCGCTTTCTCGCCTCTTAAGAAGACTTTCTTTCCAAGCTCGCTGCCGCCCAGATAGACCACAACTTTTCCCTCTTCCTCTCCTACATAGGCGTCGAAGAAGTTCATGGAAGGAGAGCCGATAAAACCTGCCACAAAAAGGTTTGCCGGATTGTTGTAAAGCTGAATAGGTGCTTCTACCTGCTGCACCACACCGTCTTTCATAACCACGATCCTGGTTCCCAGGGTCATGGCCTCGGTCTGGTCATGGGTTACATATATAATCGTTGTTTCCAGTTCTTCATGAAGCTTTGCCAGTTCCACACGCATCTGGGCTCTCAGCTTGGCGTCCAGGTTGGACAGGGGTTCATCCATAAGGAAGGCCTTTGGTTTCCGGATAATAGCGCTTCCGATAGCCACTCTCTGTTTCTGACCTCCGGAAAGGGCAGCCGGTTTTCTGTCCAGAAGATGTTCAATCTCCAGGGTCTTGGCCACTTTATGTACTCTCTCATCAATTTCCTTTTTGGGAACCTTCCGGATTTTCAGAGCATAGGCCAGGTTTCCATACACGGTCATGTTGGGATACAGAGCATAGTTCTGAAATACCATGGACAGCCCCCTGTCCTTTGGTTCATAATAATTGCAAAGGTCTCCATCGATCCACAGTTCTCCGTCGCTGATATCCTCCAGTCCTGCGATCATGCGCAGCGTGGTGGACTTGCCGCAGCCGGAGGGGCCAACAAAGATGATGAATTCCTTGTCCTGGATATCCAGGTTAAAGTCTTTCACTGCAAAGTGCCCTTTGTCATACTCTTTACATACATTTCTTAATGTAATCTCTGACACGGCGTTTTCTCCTTCCTTCTTTTAAATCTTGTAAATTTTCTACACGCATTTTTCACTCGAACAGTTGATATTTTAAGCATAACGGTTTTTCCAAACTATCACATTTGTAGAAAAATTACGTAAAATCCCGGTAAAACCGTTCTTTCGTTCCTTGAAAAACCAAACTTTTTTACATATTCTTTACCTTCAGGTAACCTATTCTTTCTTTGTATATAAGTCTCTTCTCAGCAAATAATTTTCTGATACAGCTCCAATCTTTGTAATTTTTTTCGTGTCGAGGCATGTCGGATATTGCCATATTCAAAAAAAGCTATATAATAATAGATGAAATTTATCTGCCGGAATCTCTTCCGGAAATCCCGACTGAATAATGAAAGCATACATAACATTGATTAAAATAATGAGGGGACGTATATCATGCCAAAAAGAAGTAAATATCCGCTTCCAAGACGGATACTGAGATTTTTGAAAAGACAGTTCCGGAATCCCCGGAAACGGCTGTTCACAGAACTGGCCGCTGTAGTGGTGATCATCGGAATTGTTGTTTTTATTGCCTTGTCCGGACAGAATATTACCACTGACGACATTAAAGAAGGCAGAACTTACATTGAAGAACTGGAGGCTGCCGACACCTCTTCAGTGGAAGAACAGGTAAAAGAGCTCCGCAAAGAAGAGCGAAGAGCCGCTCTGGAAAGCGGCGATCTGGATGTATGGGCACAGTTTACAGATATTGCTATCCTGGGAGATTCCCGGGCAGTAGGTTTTTATTCCTACGATCTGGTGGATCAAAGCAGAGTTTTCGCAACGGGAGGTGCAACTATAAGGGATATTGAACAGTATACAGATCAGTTGATCACACTGAACCCTTCCAGTATTATACTCTGCTATGGGCTTAACGATATCAGTATCGGATACTGGGACAATGTAGATGACTATATTTCGGAGCAGGATCAGATCATTGCAAATCTGCAGGAAGCCCTGCCCAATACTACTATTTATGTAAACTCTATAATCCCGGCTACGGATCCGGCTTTTGAACGTTCGGAAAAATGGCGGGATATTCCCGACTGGAACGATGCCATCCGCCGGCACTGTGAAGACAATGATATTCCTTATATTGATATTACAGAAGATGTGGAGACCCACAGCGACCTGTATGATGTAGACGGCATCCATATGCAGAAAGCCTTTTATGAGTACTGGGCCATAGATATGATCACGGAGGTGACCGAAAATGAATAAACAGAATATTTCTATGCTGACCATCCTTCGTATCGCTATGGTAGCGGCTCTCCTCATTTTCATGATCGTCCTCCAGGTAGGAAACAGAAACAGCAATGCTTCCCTGGAAAGTGTTTCCCAGGAAGTCCTTGGTGCTGCAGATCAGGATGGTATGCAGGAAAGTAACAACCGTATGTTCCAGAAATTCTACGGATTGGATGCCCAAGATTATGAAGGGGTAACCCTGTACTCCCCGGTCAGCAATATGGATGCACAGGAGCTTCTTATCATTAAGTTAAAGGATAACTCCCAGGCAGAGGCTGTCACCGAGGCTATCAATGCCCGGCTGGAAACCCAGATGAACAGTTTTGAAGGATACGGCATTGAACAGTACGCCATGCTGGAAGACCATATCCTGGATGTACAGGGGAATTTTATACTCTATGTGGTAAATCCCAATGCCCAGGCGGCGGACGAAGCTTTCCGGAACAGCCTGTAAATTTTTAAATTTTAGAAAGGATATAAATCAATGATATTCAGCAGTATTTTCTTTCTTTTCGTCTTCCTGCCTGTGACTTTGATCCTCTACTTTCTCGTGCCATGGAAGCTGAAAAATACGGTTCTCCTTATCGTCAGTCTGATCTTCTATGCCTGGGGTGAACCTGTGTATGTATTCCTGATGCTTTTCAGCATCCTATTTAACTATATCAGCGGTATTGAGATCCATAAATACCGGGAAGAAAATAATGAAAGGTTTCTCCAGTTCAGTTTCTGGTTTACTGTAGCAGTAAATCTTGCTATCCTGGGATTTTTCAAATATTACGGCTTCCTGCTGGACAATATCAATGCCATTCTCCCTGTGGATATTCCTTATCGGGAGCTGGCATTGCCTGTAGGTATTTCCTTCTATACCTTCCAGACTCTCTCCTATATTATTGACGTATACAAAGGCGAGGTACCGGTACAGAAGAACTTTATAAACTTCGGAACCTACGTAACCATGTTTCCCCAGCTGATTGCCGGACCTATTGTCAGGTATGCGGATATTGATGCACAGCTTGTACACAGAAATCTCAGCCTTTACAAGTTCGGTCACGGTGTTGCCTGGTTCCTCCGGGGCCTGGGCAAAAAAGTCCTGCTGGCTAATAACATCGGTATGACCTTTGACGCCATTGTGGCTATCGCCCCTGAT
The DNA here is from genome assembly GCA_949291945.1 of uncultured Bacillota bacterium. GTDB lineage: Bacteria > Bacillota > Clostridia > Lachnospirales > Lachnospiraceae > Blautia. Next base: position 127,586 of record CASEXH010000006.1, read on the forward strand.
GACCGTTCTGTGCTCACTGCCTGGATCGGCTGTCTGGCCTACGCCATGCAGATTTATTTTGACTTCAGCGGTTATTCTGACATGGCTGTGGGGCTTGGTAAAATGCTGGGCTTTGAATTTGTCCGGAACTTCAATTATCCTTATATTTCCAAAAGTATTACGGATTTCTGGAGAAGATGGCATATTTCCCTGAGTACCTGGTTCCGGGAATACGTATATATTCCTCTGGGAGGCAATCGGGTTTCTAAACTGAAACATGTGCGGAATATTCTTGTGGTATGGATGCTTACCGGTTTCTGGCACGGCGCTGCCTGGAACTTTATGATGTGGGGACTTTATTACGGCCTCCTTCTTCTTCTGGAAAAATATTTCCTGGCGCCAAAGCTTCAGAAACTGCCGGATATTGTCCAGCAGATCTACTCTTTCATGCTGGTGCTGATAGGCTGGGTGCTTTTCTTCTCCGCCTCTCTGCCGGATGCTCTGGTATATCTGGGAAATATGTTTGGCATCGGCGGCCATGGTATTATTGATTCCACCGGCCTGTATTACCTGGCAGGAAATCTGATCCTTCTGGTAATCTGCTTTTTCTGTGCCACACCTTTTGTATGGAAACACTTCCGAAGATTTGCCCTGAAGCCTGGAAATTATCCTTCCATAGCGGCAACGGTGGTGTACGCTGCAATTTTTGTTCTGTCCATCGCCTATCTGGTCAATGCAACCTACAATCCCTTCCTTTACTTCCGTTTCTAGAAGAAAGGAAACTATCTAATTAATAAAAGGAAGATTTCAGCTATTATGAGAGAAAAAAGATTAACCCCTGAAGAAAGGCGTAAAAGAAGACTCAGGATCTATCGGAAAAGAAGTGCAAAAATCTACTTTCGGATTACCTGTATTTTCCTTCTTTTTATGGTTCTGGCTATTTGCTTTAATATCTTTTTGCCTGACAAAGAATATTCAGAATCCGAGAATCGTATGCTGGCCCAGTTTCCGGAATTTTCCCTGGCAAACCTGGCCAGCGGCAAATATATGACAGATATGGAAGACTACGTCACCGATCAGTTTTTCTTCCGAGATCAGTGGATCAATCTGAAGGTTCTGGAAGATATGACCCTTGGGAAAAGAGAATCCAACGGCGTTTATATAGGAAAGCAGGGATACCTGATGCAGATTCCTGAAAACAATATTGACATGGATTCTGTAGAAAATAATCTAAACGGCATCCGGGAATTCGCCCAGCGTCATAAAGATGTAAATACAGTCATGACTCTGGTCCCCAATGCAGCTTATATTCTGGAGCAGCTCACCCCTGCAAATGCGCCTGTAAGAGACCAGTCCCAGGATATTGCTCTGGTAGAAGATTCAGTAGGTGATGTTCTCAATTTTATCGACCTGACAGATACCATGTCTTCTCACAGAGATGAACCTATCTATTATAAAACAGATCATCACTGGACTACTTTGGGCGCCCGCTACGCATTTGAAACATTGTATAGTTCTCTGGGAATTGTACCGGCACAGGATTATACAGTCTATCCTGTTTCCCATACATTCTCAGGCACCCTGTCTTCCAGAAGCGGGTACGACCGTTCTAAGGATACTATTGATATATATGTACCTCAGGATGCAGAAACAGAATGCGTGGTGAATTATGTGGAAGAAGGTGAAAAAACAGCTTCCATGTATGTAAGCAGCGCTCTGGACCAGAAAGACCAGTACGAAGTATTCTTTGGCGGAAACCACAGCAGAATCGACATTACCACTCCGGTAGATGAAAACAAGAATCTCCTGATCTTCAAAGATTCTTATGCCAACTGCTTCATTCCCTTCCTCCAGCCTTATTTCCGCAGCATTATTGTTGTAGATCCCCGGTACTATTATGATGACGTGGATCGGCTGGTCACAGACAACAGTATCACGGATATCCTTTTCCTCTACAATGTGGATACTTTTATGACAGATACCTCCCTGGCAGATGTTCTGGAACCTGTGCCAGAGTCAGAGACCAGTCCGGCAGATATCAGCGGTACAGAAGATACAAGCAATACGGAAGATACAAGCAATACGGAAGATACAAACGGTACGGAAGCGGCTTCTACGGACACTGATACAAATCCGTAAGAGATCACTCCCTAAGATCAGGAATTTTACTGCAAAAATGCCCGGCAAATATCCTCTCATATTTGCGTATGACAGTCTCTTGCCGGAAATATCAAAAAGAACGGTTAAGATCCGATTTGTGTGATCTTAACCGTTTTTTTCTGATCTGTACGGTTCAAACTGGAGAATTTGGGATTTTAACCGTACTTTTCTCCCCCTCTGTACGGTTCAAACTGGAGAATTTGGGATTTTAACCGTATTTTTCTCCTCCTCCTTACGGTTCAAATTGAGGTTTTTGGGATTTTAACCGTACTTTTCTCCTCCTCCTTACGGTTCAAATTGAGGTTTTTGGGATTTTAACCGTATTTTTCTCCTCCTCTATACGGTCAAAATTGGAGTTTTTGAAAATTTAACCGTATTATTGGTTCCTGATCTTACAGGTCTATCTCACACTCGTACCCAGACCGCCATCTCTCCCGGTGTACGGTTCACCCATGCATAGTAGGGAATGAATTTCAAGTCTGTATCCTCAAATTTCTTTCCTGTATAAGTTCTATACAGTCCTTCTTTTTCCCAGCCTTCTTTGGAAACCCTTTTTCCTTTTGCTTCAATAGTGACTACACCTTTCAAAAGATCCGGTTCATATTTTTCCTGAAACTCCGGTTCTTCCTTCAAATAGATTTCCTGAAGCTGATCCCCGTTATCTGCCTCCTCCAGACAGTATACAATAGGGCCTCTTGTCACAGCTACCTTTCCAATGTCTTCCCGGACTCTTGGATCTGCTTCCAGAAGCTGCACCGGCATGTCCATATCCAGAGAAATCTCATCTCCATTTTCCCAGGTTCTTTCTAATAATATATAACCTTTTTCCGGTTTTTTCTCTGCTTCCCCACCGTTTACTTTCAGAGCATAATTCCTGCACCAGCCGGGGATGCGCAGAGCCAGGGTAAATTCTGTATCTTCCTGGTTTTCAATACGGATCTTTACCTGGCCTTTCCAGGGATATTCTGTCTCAAAAACCAATCTGTTTTTCTTTCCGTTTTTCACTGTATCCAGGATTCCACCTGTATATAAATTTACATAAACTTCCTGCTCATTTTCTTCAAAGGCATATCCTCCCAGGGAAGAAAGAAGCCTGGCTACATTAGGAGGACAGCATGCACATCCGAACCATTTCTGTCTCACTGGTTTTACATGGCGCTTGTTATAATCTTTTTCACAGGCCTCCGGCACTACCTCCAGAGGATTTACATAGAAGAACTTCTTTCCATCCAGAGACATCCCGCTGATCACACCGTTATACAGCGCCCGTTCCATTACATCTGCATACCTTCCGTCTTTTGTAATCTCCAGCATACGTCTGGCAAAAAAGATTAGGCCGATCGCTGCACAGGTCTCTCCATAAACAGTATCATTTGGAAGGTCATAATCAAAAGAAAACGCCTCTCCATGTTCTGTAGCCCCGATAGCTCCTGTCACATACATCTGCCGGTTTACAATATTGTCCCAGAGTTTTTCACAGGCTTCAAAAAGCTCCTGATCTTCCGTTCTTGCCGCCACCTCGGCCATTCCTGTATAAAGATATACCGCTCTCACCGCATGGCCTTCTGCCTTGTCCTGGTCACGGACCGGCTTTCCTGCCTGGTAATACTGCTTTTTTATATAGGTATCGTCCCAGAAGCACTTGTTTCCGTTCTTTTCGCACTCCTCGTCAAAAAACAGGGGCTGCTTCCCTCTCTGGTCAATAAAGTATTTTGCCAGCTTCAGATGTTTTTCATCCTTTGTGATATCATACAATGCACAGAGGGCCATCTCCGCCACTTCATGGCCGGGATATCCGGGGATCTTTCCCTCTTCGGTTCCCAGGTGTTCATAAACACAGTTGGCGTATCCCACTGCAATATTCAGAAACTTTCTCTTACCGGTCGCTTTATAATAAGCCACCGCCGCCTCGGTCATATGTCCCAGACAGTACAGCTCATGGTTGTCCATAAGATTGGTAAATCTTTTCTCCAGACCGTTGATGATATAATAGGTATCCAGATAGCCGTCTGGCTGCTGGGCCTTTCCAATAAGATCAATGGTTTCATCTGCAGTTTTCTCCAGCTCACTGTCCGGATGCCACATCAGGGAATATGCCACTGCTTCCAGCCATTTATAGACATCGCTGTCCTGAAAGACCATTCCCTGAAAAGTTCCTTCCTGAAGGCCTGCAGCCACCCGGAAGTTCTGGATACAATAACTTGGTTCCGCATTTTCGATCCGGTCGTTTAATGCTTCCCACTGATAAGGGATCACATGTTGTCTCACCAGCTCCATATAGCCCTTCCAGAACTTATCCTGGATCTGTATATGATCCAGAGAAGCCGGGATTAATTTCTTCTCTAACATTTTTTGTTCCTCCTTTTCGGCAGATATTCTATCTGTTTAAGAGTGGACATTCTCCTTGTCCTCCTCTCTTCCTGATGGTATTATAATAGCATATCAAACTAACAAGGCAACTGACAGATTCAAAGAAAGGGTGGACAAATCTAAGATGTTATATTATACTGCCCAGGCTTCCCATCCCGCAGAATTTCTCTCCTGCGGAAACCTCATCAGCGACGGCGGTTTCCTGCACCAGAGGCGGTGCATGGATGCCTGTGTACTCATTGTGGTATGTCGGGGAACGCTCCATATAAACCAGAACGGGAAGAATCTGGATATTCATGAAAACGAAACTCTTCTTCTTTTTCCCCACCAGATCCATTACGGCTATGCTCCCAGCAGCGGCAGGCTTTCCTATTACTGGGTCCACTTTCGCATGACAGATCCTCAGAGCAGGATTCTTACCTCAAAAGAACTTTTAAAGGCGAAGAAAGATCAGGGCACTACCCTGCTGTCTCCTCTGTCCTCTTCTGCGGAATCTTTCATACTTCCTGAATCCGGCTGTCTGTCTCCGGAAAAACGGAGCCTTCTCCTTTTTGTACAGCTCCTGGACATCGCAAAGCAGGAAAATTACCAGTCTTCCTGGCGGACCCGGTATGCTCTGAATCTCCTGCTGCTGGAACTTTCCCGGGAGGTTCTTTCTTCAGACAAGGCTTTGGAAGACCGGGCACCCGGAAAGCTTCTGGATATGATCGAATGGATCCGTTCCCACTATGATCAGCCTCTGACGGTAGAAGATCTGGCCCTCCGGTATCATTATCACCCTGCCTATCTCACTTCTCTGATGAAAAAATATACCGGATATTCTGTGAATACTTATGTAAATCACATCCGTCTGTCTGCCGCCAAAAATCTGCTGTGCCAGGGAGATTTTCTCTCGATAGCTTCTATTGCACATACCTGTGGCTTTTCCGATGAAAAATACTTTATGCGGCTGTTCAAAAAGCAGGAAGGTATGACCCCGGGACAGTACCGGGGGGCCTTTCAAAAAAAATATATCAATGCAAAGTAGACACCTTTACAAAATTTCTTGTATGCCCATCACTTTAATGTTATAATTTATTAACATACTAAATTCAAAACATTAAGTGAAAAAGGGGGATTGTTATGTATATTGAAAAAGAGCAGATTCTTCAGGCTCTTGAAAAACATTTTCCAAAAGCTGTAGCTCTGAGCCTGGATCTTTCCGATCATCCGGAGCTGCCCTATGAAGAATATGAATCCAGCAAAAAAATCGCCGGCATTTTAAAAGATGCGGGCTTTCAGGTAACCTATCCTTTCGCAGGATATGATACAGCTTTCTGTGGTTATCTGGACAATGGGGAAGGGCCTGCCGCTGCTCTTCTGGTAGAATATGACGCTCTTCCGGGAATCGGACATGGCTGCGGTCATAATCTTCACGGAGCCCTATCTGTTCTTGCCGGTCTGGGACTTATGGATCTGAAAGACGCTTTTAAAGGTAAGCTTTACGTCATCGGGACTCCCGCTGAAGAAGAGAATGGAGCCAAGATTGGTATGGCCGAACAGGGAATTTTTGACGGAATGGCTCTGGCGGCCATGATGCACAGTACTGCCGGAGGACTGTCTGTTCCTGATATGGACGAGCTCAGTCTCCGGTGCTATGTGGCAGATTTCCACGGAAAAACCGCCCACGCCGTAGGCGCTCCCTGGGAAGGCAGAAGCGCCCTGGCTGCTGGAAGAAAGTTCCTGGATCTGATAGATGCCAGAAGAGAATGTTTTACCCCGGATGTCCATGTAAACTCCATAATACAGGACGGAGGACAGGCGCCTAATATTATCCCTGATTTCTGCCGGATCCGTATGGAATTCCGGACAGACTCTATGAAAAAACTGGAAATTATGGACGACGCTATCCGAAAATGCGCCAATGCCGCCGCCATGGCTCTGGATTGTACGGTTACCCTGACTCCGGGGCTTTCCGACTTCTTTGACATGGTACGCACTGTGCCTCTGGAACACACAGTAGCTCATCTGCTGGAAAAATACGGTGAAAAAGTTGGGCCTATAGAGGCACCCTCCGGCTCTTCCGATGTGGGAAATGTCAGTTACCGCTGTCCGGCCATTCAGCCTCTGATTGCCGTCACTGAGAAAAACATGGCGCTTCACACTGTGGATTTCCGCAATGCCTGCCGGACAGATAGAGCCCATCAGGCTATGCTTTCCGGAGCCGCCGTGCTGACAGAGCTTTTCCTGAAAGTCTATAATGAACCGGATTTTGCACAAAATGTCCAGGAAACCTGGAAAGCATCTTTAAACCGAAAGAAGGGCTGACAGACCCTGAATCTAAAAGAATGGAGTATACGATATGGAGAAAAAAGAGAAGAAGAGATTTCACCTGCCTCACATCTATGTGCTGCTGGTCACCTTTATCCTTGTATGTGCAGTAGCCACCTGGATCCTCCCTGCAGGCGAATTTGACCGGGAGGCTAACGAATCCGGCACAGAACTGGTAGTTCCGGGAACTTACCATGAAGTAGAGCAAAGTCCTGTAGGACCTTTTGAAACTGTAAAATCTATTTATGAAGGCATGGTAGCCGGCGCTGATGTTGTCTTCTTTGTATTTGTAGCTTATGCTTCCATTGGCCTGATCATTGCCTCGGGAGCCTTCAACGGACTGGTAGCCTGGATGCTCCGGATATTAAAGGGAAATGCCCGGGTCATTATCATACCTATCTTTATCACGCTGATTGGCGCCGCCTCTTCCAGTATCGCTGTTTTTGAGGAAATGTTTCCCTTTATTCCGATCTTCGTAGGAATCGCCATTGCCATGGGCTATGATGCTATTGTAGGGCTTGCTATCGTAGCTCTGGGTACCGGTCTGGGCTACAGCGGCTCTATCATGAATCCTTTCACCGTAGGCATGGCTCAGGAAATTGCCGGAGTGCCTCAGCTTTCCGGTTCCGGCTACCGGCTGATCTGCCATCTGGCTATGATCGTGGTGGCTTCTATATTTACTATCCGCTATGCTTTAAAAATCCAGAAAGATCCTACTAAGAGTCTGGTCTACGGCGATGATTTCAGCCATCTTGCCATGTCAGAAGATGATGTACATAAGCATCCCTTCGGTATCCGTGAAAAAGCCGTTCTGGCTGTTCTGGTAGCCGGTATCGTGGTAATCGTCTGGGGTGTAAAAGTCCAGGGCTGGGGCTTCGGAGATATTGCCACGACCTTCCTGATCATGGGGATTGTCAGCTCCTTTATCATGGGATGGGGCCCTAATACGATTGCAGAGAAAATGGCCAACGGCTTTAAAGATATTGCCGTAGCCTGTCTGATGATCGGTATTGCCAGGGGTATCCTGGTAATCCTTCAGTCCGGACATATTATCGATACTGTAGTTTATGGTCTGTCCATCCCTCTGACCAACCTCCCGGGCTGGCTTTCTTCTATTGCCATGCTGATTGTTCAGACTCTGATCAATTTCCTGATCCCTTCCGGTTCCGGACAGGCAGTGACCAGTATGCCGATCATGGCTCCTTTAGCAGATCTGGTGGGAATTTCCAGGCAGAGCGCCATTCTGGCCTTCCAGTTCGGGGACGGCCTCTCTAATGTGCTGTGGCCTACCGCTTCCGCACCGATCATCTGCGGTATTGCAGGAATCAAAATCGAAAAATGGTGGAAGTGGTTTGTTCCTCTGTTCCTCCTGATTCTGCTGACCCAGGCCATCCTCATGGCAATTTCCACCCTTGTGTGGCCCATATAGTTTTAAACATACAAAAAGCAGATGACTGTTACAGAAGGGTCTGTGGCTCTTCCTGTCAGTCATCTGCTTTTTCTTTGCCGGCTTACATCTGGCATAAAGAATTCATTTTACAGCTTACACACATTTTCCGGTTTCCCTTCCAGATAAGCAAATACATTCTGGAAGACAATTTCTGCCCTTCTCAGCATAGACTCCTCAGAAATAAATGCCTGATGAGGCGTCAGCAGAGTATTTTTCGCATGAAGGAGAGGGTAATCCTCCGGAATCGGAGGCTCCATGTCAAAAACATCCACACAGGCAAAGCCCAGCTTATCTTCATTTAGGGCCTCAGCCAAAGCCTTGTTATCCACAATAGGGCCTCTCGCACAGTTGATAAACACTGCATCACTCTTCATTTTGCTGATCTTTTCTTTATCAATAAATCCTCTTGTCTCATCATTTAAAGGCAGGTTCAGAGAAATAATATCGCTTTCTGACAGTACTTCATCCAGAGAACGATACTCAATCCCCATATCTATAGCCTTCTGAGACTGACTTCTGTTATAGGCGATCACCTTTGCCCCGAAGGCCTGGAAAAGCTGAGCTGCTCTGGTTCCGATCTGTCCCAGCCCGATGATTCCTACCGTTCTTCCACAGATTTCTCTGCCGCCGATTCCGGCGCTGGTTCCCCCTTTTCTCACTACATCATTGGCTTTTGCCACGTTTCTTAAAGCGTCTACTGCAAATCCCAGAATCAGTTCTGCCACAGTCTCGTTAGAATATCCTGCAGCGTTGCACACAGTCACACCTTTTTCTTTGCATGCTTTGGTTCCTACGTGGTCGATTCCTGTAAATGCTACAGAAATCATCTTTAAGTCCTCAGATGCAGCAACTACTTCATCCTTATATGGGTGATTGGCGATCATAACGATCTCGCAGCCTTTTGAACGTTCCTTCAGCTCCTCCGGATCTGTGGTCACCGTATCATAGCTTACAAATTCATGGCCCAGGCTGCGGATCTTATCGCCGTATGCCTGAATGGTCTCTTCTGGTACTCCGATGGGCTCTAATAATGCGATTTTCATTTGAATTTTCCTCCTTTATTTGCACCATGAAAGATTTCATGGGATTTCTCGTAATAGTATTCTCTGTCATTAAAACTGTTTCAGCTTCTTATCTGGCAAAATCTTTTTACTCCAGCACTACTCCCTGTTTTCTCAGTGTATCCTGGAGTACGGAGATGTCCACGTTTCTCGGAAGAACTTTTTCTCTGGCACTTATGGCGGCAGCGGTTCCCGCAGCCTGCCCTTGCGCCATACAGGAAACTGTATTCCTGGTGGACATATGAGCTTCCCAGGTACTGGTGACACAGCGTCCTGCCACCAGAAGCCCCTCTATTTTCTTTGGAACCATGGCACGGTAGGGAAATCCATAGCACCCCCCGTCCTTAATGGTAATCCTGGGAGCACAGTCATGAAATCCATACAAGAAAACCTGATCCTCAAAGCGTTTACCCTGAGTAATTTCCTCTACACTTAAATCATACTCGCAGTCTATGACCCTTGTCAACCTCACTCCTACGCTGTCCGGAGTCCAGTTCACATAGGCATTTTCAAAGCCTGGAATATACTTCTTCAGCATTTTTGCCAGGGTCATAATCTGATGCCGCAGGGTAATCTCCGCTTTAGAAAGGGCCTGGGTATCTGTGGCATCCACATTCTTTAAATTAGCAGAATTAATATAGGTAAAATTATTTCTCCTGTAGGAAAATCCCAACGGTCCCCACATTCCGTTTTTCTCCATAAACTCAGTAAATTCCGGCACTTCTTTTAGGTGGAAGCCAAGACGGATAATCCGGTCTTCACCCCCTCCCTTATCTCCTTCTATAAGCTGATAGATCAGGCCTTTTTCCTTCAGCCAGGCTGTCAGCTTCATCATATCCACATCCGCCATTCCAAAAGGCATTCCCACAGAAGTGGTGTCATGACGCTTCACATAACCGGCTCCTGCCAGACAGGCCACATCCCCGTCTCCTGTAGTGTCAATAACATTCTCAGCCATAAGGATCTCCCGGCCGGATTTGCTTTGGAGGATTACTCCTGTCACTCGGTCCCCCTCCTTGCATATACCGGCTATCTGTGTATGGAGAAGGATCTCCACGCCTGACTCCTCCAGCATAGTGAGGATTACATCCTTAAAAATTTCCCAGTCCATAAGGGTAATGGCAGAGTCATAATCTCCCCCCTGCTCCTGCTCAAGATGCCCCAGAGATCCGCCTTCCTCCATTAGCCTTTCTATAATCTCCTGTGGAATTCCCTGTACCGTCTGTTTTTTCTCGGCCCCGGCATAAGCCTGGTACAGATTAAAAAAACTGTGGAGAGGTCCTGCCCCGTTTACCAAGGTTCCTCCTATGTAACCGTTTTTCTCAATTAAAATGGTCCTTGCCCCGTTTCTGGCCGCAGCCAGAGCCGCTGTAATCCCTGCGGTTCCTCCCCCGCATACGGCCACATCGCATTGATATTTCACAGGGGTTTCCAATTCTTCTTTTCTATATTCCAGTGTCATTTTTCTCTCCTATTTCCGCAGTTCGACCTGTACCTACAGGTCGCAGTGTTCTCATCATAAATTCCCCGGGCTCCTATTACTCCCTGCTTATGTCGTCCCAAAATCCGGACTTTCTTCACTTCGCCTGGGAACAAATCAAAATAATTATCAGTAAAAATCCAACCAAAGGCATCCCCTGCCTCTTCACCTGTAAGCTCTACACACCTGGCAAACTTTCTGCTCTTTACCAGAATAAATTCCCCCTCTTGACAGATCTCCAATCCGGAATCTTCCGGAAAATTCAGGTTTCTCTCTATGTCTGCGTACTCTATCCAACTTCCCAGTTCTTTCCTATCCCTGGATAGAGCTCTTATGTAAACTATATTTCTCTTCAGGAACTGCCCCAAGGAATCCAGAGATATCACAGGCATAGAGTCGTCCGGTTCTGCCAGAAATTCCTTCTTTATGGTGCTATGAAAAGAATTCTTCTCTAAATCAAAAAGAGAAATTTCCAGGATTCCCTCTACCCGCTTCCCTGTATCGTTGGTGACCCACACATATCCGTGATCCTCCAGCTCACAGGATACCAGGAAGGGTTCATAACATCTTTTTAATTCATAGTAGGGGTAATTAGCCTCTCCCAGGTAATCAACCACTCCGTAAGAAATAATATTGCTGTTATTATTCAGTCTCCAGAGCATATGCCCCTGGGTGATACGCCTGTCCTTACCCCTGTCACCTGGATATCCTCTCCGGAATCTCCCCACCTCTTTATGGATATATTCGCTATAAGATGCATTGATTCTGTAGGCCAGTTCCCGTGGAGTCTCTGCATCAAAATAATGCTCCACCGGCCCCAGCTTCAAATATCCCTGATTGGTATTGTGCCGGCTCCAGGTTTCCGGCCATTTCAAAGGCTTTCTCCTGGTCACCTTTCCATTATAGTCTTCCGGCCATAACTCCCCGGAACTCATGATTTTTTCCAGAGTCCTCAAAGGCGGAACCGATACACGGCAGTTCTCGCTGAGGAACACAGGAAACTTCCGTCCAGGCACATACCACAGATGGGTATAGCCGTGGGTATCCCCGACTTCCGGATTATTAGCCCATTCTCCCCCATAAGGGGAAGATACATAGTACAGCCGTTCCGGATCCAGCTTGCGGCACACCTGAGGAAAAATTTCCTTTACAATTTTTTCTCCGAAGCATCTCTCCCCGGGATAATTATAGTCTCTTGCCAGAAACAATTCGTTTCCCCCGCACCACAGAAGAATGCAGGGATGGTGCCGAAGGCGCTCAACCATCTGGGCGGCTTCCCGGCGGCACAGCTCCAGAAAGTCTGCCTCTTCTGAGTAGAGAGTATTGCACAAGTAAAAATCCTGCCACACCAGAATTCCTCTTTTGTCACACTCCCGATAAAATTCCTCGGGATAAATTTCACTTTCTCCCCAGACACGAATCACGTTAAAGTTTCCCAGCTGGCACCAATCCAGAAGAGACTTCATACGCTCTTCCCTCCAGCAGTTGCTCATGGTATCCGGATGGGCCAGGTTGGCTCCCCAGAGCTTCACCGGCGCTCCGTTTACCATCACCTGGAAATCCTCTGTAATCCGGATATCTCGGAACCCCAGAATCCGTTCCTCCTGTTCTTCTTTCTCTCTTCCCGTCCACAGAGAGAGACGGTACAGATTTGGTCTTCCATAATTTCCGGGATACCAAAGTCCGGGCTTTTGAATCTCCAGCTCCAGCTTTTCCCTGGAAGATCCTATCTTTCCCTTGGCCTCTCCCACAAGTTTTCCCTCCCTGTCATACAGGGAAACGCCCCAGGGCTCGCCCTGGAAATCCCCTGCAAAAAGGGCTTCCGCCTGCACTCGGCCTATATTTCTATTCTCTTCCAGGAAAGTATCCGTCCTCAGGCTCTTTATCTCATAGTCCCCGGTCTCTCTTAAAATTACCGGCCCGTAAATGCCGCAGCGGATAAGGCAGGGAATAGGACCGCAGTAATCATGATATCCTGTACGGAAGATTCTGGCCATAGAAATCTGGGGCACTCGGCCCTGATATTTCTCCGGCACCTGGATTTCCTCAACCCTCCTCTTAGCAGAGTGAAAGTACACTACAAGAAAGTTCTTCTCCCCCAGCCATCGGGTCACGTCTATCTTATAGTATAAAAAGGCGTCCCGGCACTGCTCCAGAAGATGTCCGTTCAGATACACATCTGCAAAGGTGTCCAATCCCTGAAATTCCAGGCTGCTCCTTCTCCCAGGATGTCCTGAAAATTCACAGGCATAAGCCCAATCTTTTTCGTGGATCCACAAATCGGGGTTATATCCCTTTTCATTCGGGTTTTCAATCACTCCATGATCCAGGAGCACGTCATGGACCTGAGCCGGAAAAGCAGAAATCTCATAACACTTCCCTGTCCCTTCCAAAAAAGCAGATTCAATCTCCTGATAGCTCCTGTCTTCCCGGCAGTCAAATTCCGCCAGCAGCCATCCCTCATCTAAGCAAATCCTTTCCATAACTTCCTCTTCTCCCTTTTCCAGTCTCTCCCTGCCCCAGTCATCACTGCGTCCGTCCTTCTAAAACACAAATCCTTTCGTTTCCATCAGCCTCTTCATAATTCTCTCTTCCAGACGCTTACCAGACGCTTCCGTATTTTTTTCTTCCTGGGTAGGGTTTTTGGCTCCGGGAATGACACACTGGATTCCCGGATAGCTGAGGTTATAGGCCAAAGCCAGTTCGCCCCAGGTAAGGCCTGTCTCCCGGACACAGTCTTTTATAACCTCCAGGTCTCCCATAAGGCTCTCCCAACGCTCCTTTGTCCAGAAACCCTGGCGATTGTCTCCCTCTGGAAATGTGGTCCCCGACTGATACTTGCCTGTGAGGATTCCGCTGGCCAGAGGCTGGCTGGTGAGAACGCCTATGTTCCTTTCTTTTGCGATTTTCACCACATCCAGGTTAGACTTATTGAGAATATTAAAGGGACACTCCAATACCTCGATCACCCCTTCTTTATCTATTTCAAAAGCATGAAGGGTATCTGCTGCTCCCCACATGGCCAGCCCCGGATGTTTTACCTTGCCGCTGTCTTTCATTTCCTTTAAGGTATCAAGGACCCGTCCCTTCTCCTGCCAGCCAGCATCCGGAACATGGAGAAGGTATATATCCACATAATCTGTCCGAAGCCTTTCAAGGCTTTCATCCAGGCACATCATAAGATAATCTCTCTCAAAATTTTTGCTTCTCTCAGGAACCCGGAAATTTGTCCCCCCCTTGGTGACTACAATAGCCTGTTCCCTTTTTCCCTGGAGAAATTCTCCTATGAGTCTTTCACTTAATCCATCACCATAGGCATCACAGGTGTCAAAAAGATTCACCCCCAGTTCCCAGGCTTTGTCAAGAGCAGCCCTGGCATCCTCTTCTATACAGCCTCCCCAGCCTTTTCCTCCTATGCCCCAGGCACCGAACCCTACCTCAGAAACCTTAAGGCCTGTCTTTCCCAATATCTGATACTTCATCTTATCTCCTTTCATTCATCAAAAATCTTCAGCTCCCGAAGGAGTTTAATGACGTCCTTCATCTTGTTTTTGTTAAATTTTTTTAATATGTGCTGGATTTGAGAGCGGATAGTTGTCTCCTGGACATATCGAAGCTCTGCAATCTCTCTATATGTGTAGCCTGCATATACCATGCGCAGGATTTCGTACTCTGTAGTATTAATCATAAGCATCACCCGGAGAGTCTCCTTCATTCTTACCTGATTCTCCTGGATATGCTGGTACTCCTCAATGAGCCTTTTTCCCACCTCCGGACGCAGCAGCAGCTTATTCTCCATCACTGCATGGATGGAGGCTACGATCTTATCCGTGGGATTTGTTTTTATAATATAATCCGCTGCTCCGGCCATATAGGCCCGGAATATAAACTCTTCGTCCTCATGAATGGTGAGGGCAATACATTTCACCATGGGGAACATCTCATGAATTTTCCGAATCGCAGTGATTCCTGCCGTCCTGGTTTCCATCTGAATATCCATGAGTACAATATCCGGAAGCTGCTGTCTGGTAAGTTCCACTGCCTCATGTCCGCTGGCTGCAGTTCCTGCCACCTGAATTTCCGTGCCTTCCCTGGATAGTTCCTCTGACAGATGAAGCCTGATTTCCTCCATATCATCTACGATTATTACTTTGATTCTGCCCATATCTCTTTTCCTCCGTCCATGACAGAATACTTTCTTCCTTTTCCTGTGGGAAGCATAATGAGTACCGTTGTGTATCTGCCGTATCTGCTGTCAATCTTTATCTGTCCCAGATGAGCTTTTATAACTTTATAAACATACGGCAAACCCAGACCCCAGTTCATCTTCCCATGCTTTCCTGAATAATGGGGAGAAAATATATGTTTTCTCTCTGCCCTTCTGATCCCCGTCCCATTGTCCTGAATCTCCAGCACCAGCCAATTCAGCACAAAAGAAAGACTGATTCTGATTTTCCCGTCTTCTCTTCCTGTCTGTTCAATAGCCTCCACTGCATTGTTCAGAATATTCACAAGAGCCTTCTCCAGGTGGTATTTATCATACATCCCGAAAAATTTTTTACTTTCCCCATATATACTCCTGTCCCAGTAAAGCTCTATTTCCTCCGGAAAATTCACCTCTGTAACAGCCCCCTCCACAATATCCAGAATGTTATTATTCAGGTAATGATATCTTACTTCCTTTAAACCGTCTAAAAGTTCTGTTGTGCGTCCCAAAGAATCCAATATAAGTTTCTCCATTCTCTGGACTTCCGGTATATCCTGCCCTTCTGTCTTCTTATGAATCTTTTGTATGAGGATCTGCATAGAGAAGAACAGGTTTTTCTGGGAATGAAGAGTTTCTCCCAGGACTTCATTCATAATAGCCACATTTTTCTGAATTTTCTTTCTTGCAAAAAGTGTTACTGACATATCCATATTAAAGCTTAAAAGAATCGACATGCAAAAAGCAATCACCACAAAAATAAGGCTGGAACCCGCTAAGTAAACATCAGGTACTTTTGCTTCTATATTTTCAAAAATCCAAAAACCGCTTCTCCGGACCTTCTCCGAAGAGATACTGAAGGTTCCCACACAGAAGAAAAAGTAAAAAATCCCATTTGCCAGGAGAAGTCCTGCTGCAAACAGAGAAATCCTCTTTTTTAAAAAGGAAATTTTTGTCCCAGCCACATATTTAAACAAAATCAGCACCGGCCGCAGAAGAAGAAAAAGGACAAAAAGCTTATATCCTATTTCTGTGGCCCGGATAATCCCATAAATAATTTGGGGCTGCCTGCTGGTATGATAGGCAAGGTACATATTCGTGGAAACCCAGGGATCCGGAAGCGCCATGGAGATAATAGGCACCAGAAAAAGCAGCAGCCTGAACCGTCCGGTTTTTTCTCTCTTCTCAGGGTTCCGTCCCTTTAGAAGGTTTTTGTTGAAATCAAAATTAAAAATCGTAATTGCCAAAAGATACAGAGAGATTCCAAGATTCATCATCCTTATGTTTGTAACAATAGGAATGGTAATCCTGCTGGTAATTGCTCTAAAAATACTATAATCTAACTCATAATAAAGCCCGTTCCTGCCATAGCTGCCGTAACTGGCAAACATATTGATGTGAAGGATAATGAAGAAAAACGCAATCATTGCTCCCACAGCCATGAGGACAAAAAGACAGGAATATCTGCTTTTGTGGTCAAATATCAAAAGTATCACAGAAAAGATCAACAGCAGTAAAATTGTATAAAACATGGAATCCCTCCTCTTTTCTCATCAGCCCTTTACCGCTCCTTCCGTAAGTCCGGCGATAAAATACCTGTTTAAAAACAAGTATACGATAAGCATGGGCAAAATGGAAATACTGATTCCCGCCAGCATAAGATTCCAGGAGGAGACTGCCTCGCCGCTGGACTTCAGACTTACCACTCCCACCACCAATGGCCATTTGTCCTTTTCTGAAATGGTAAACACATAGGGAAGCAGATAGTCGCTCCAGGCCTTTCGGAAAGCCATTAAACCTGAAGTGGCAATAAGAGGTTTACATAATGGAAATATAATCTTATAAAAGATTTTGAAAAATCCGCATCCATCAATTCTTGCCGCTTCGTCAATTTCACTGGAAATCTGCCGGATAAACCCTGTAGCGATAAACACCTGGGTGGCATTCATACCAAACACATGGATGATAATGGGCCCCCAAAGGCTTCCGCTTAGCCCCACAGCCTTAGCCAGATGAAGCTGGGGGTACAGGGACAGGGTTCCAATGGAAATAAATAATGAGCAGAGTACCATGGTGTTGATAATCCTGGTAATCTTTGTTTTTCCTCTGGCAAAGACATAACCTGCTGCCAGAGAGGAAATCACACATCCAACAACCACAAAAAACGCATAAAAAATACTGTTAAAGGTAAGTCTTCCGAAATTTGCCAGAGTCCATGCCTGCTTATAGTTGTCCAAAAGCCACTCCTTGGGGAGAAGGTTGACTCCCCCTACCAGAATTTCCTGGTTGGATTTAAAGGAGCTCAGAAGGATATATACCACAGGAAATATGGTGAAGACAGCCAGCATGATTAACATAATGTATATTGCCGCATAACCCACGGCTTTTCCACTTCTCTTCATATTGTCCTCCTTTACCCTTCCAATTCCTGCATCTTCTTGGAAATTTTAAGATAAATAAATGTTACTACTCCAAGAATGATGGCGGTAATCACTGCCATAGCAGAGGCATAGCCAAACTGTACCTCTCTGGCAGAATTATCCCCGTAGGAGAAGAAGTATTTAAAGATATAGGTCATAACCACCTCTGTGGAACCTCCAGGCGCTCCGTTGGTAAGTACCAGGATTAAGTCTGTCATCTTCATGGTTCCCAGAACACTGAGCATAAGAACCAGTTGGAGAATGGGAGCCACCAAAGGCAGGGTTATGTAGAAAAATTTCTGAAAAACATTAGCTCCATCTATCTCTGCACACTCATACAGAGAAGCTGGTATATTCTGAAGCCCCATAAGGAAATAAATCATGTTGAGTCCAAAAGTGGTCCACAAAGATACCAAAATGATTACAAACATGGCGTGGGTCTTGTCGCTGAACCACCCGATATTTTGGGAAATCAGCCCGAAAAAGCGCAGCAGAGCATTAACAATTCCATTATAAGAACTGAATAAAAGAGAAAAGATTAATCCTACTACTGCGATACTAAACACAGAGGGAAGGAAAAATACTACCCGGAAGAAAGCGCTTCCCTTAAGTTTATTATTCAGGATTACTGCCAGGAGCAGTGCCAGGGGAATCTCAACCAGCATTTTCAGCCCTGCAATGATAAATGTATTAAGCAAAGAATCCCAGTAAGCAGGATCCCTGGTGATAGCCCGGATAAAATTTTCCAATCCGATAAATTCCGGTGTACTGTAACCGTTGTAATTAAAAAATGACCATCTGATTACCCACAAAATTGGGTAGACTGAAAACAGCAAAAAGCCTATGGTCATAGGAGTAATCATAAGTATCTCCTGGACTTTATCGCCCATATGGAGTTTTTTTTCCTTCTTTCTGCCTCCTAATCCGATTTTCTTCATCTCGTCACCTCTATATTTTTAAAAAGGCGGCCGCATGAACTATATATCAGGAATATCAGAATATTCTTGATCGTACTCAATGCAGCCAGCCTCTCATCTTTTGGTTATTTGGTCCAGGTCATCTTTTCTGCCATATCAGGATCTATATAGTCCTCCCGGGTCAGTTCTCCGGATTCCACTGCCGCATCCATGGCAGCATTATAGCGTTCATCCAGATCCTGAAGAGCTGCATCCACATCTGTGATAGCACCTGTGAGAATCTTATCGTAAACATCCTGGTAGGTATCTCCTTCAATGGCAAGATTGTCATCCGGTGTGGGAAGCTTAATGCAGTAAGCATCCATATCAGAGAACTTCTCCCAATTAGGATCCATATCTGTCTTGTCAGACTGGCTGGTAATGGCGTCTCCCAGGATGGAAATATCCAGTTCTGCGTCACTGGTGGCAACAGCTACTTCATCGGAATACAGATAATTCATGAACTCAGCCACCTTATCTGCATAACCTTCATCCTTTGCCTTAGAATTTACCACATAGGACATGGAAACTCCTACAGGCTCTTTATAGCGGTTGTTAGCATCCTCTACAGGATAATAGATCATTTCCCAATCAAAATCACAGGGGAACTGATTCTTAAAAGTGGTCACATCAGAGGACATAACTCCGATCATGCCAATATTTCCTGCTGAAAACTGTGCTCTTGCAGTATCGCCATCCATGGTCTCATATCCCGGGAACATGCTTCCGTCATCTATGAAGGTCTGCAGATGACTGAAAAATCCACCGAGAGACTGGAAGTCATAGGTTCCTGTGGTATGGTTAAAATATTCATCTCCTACACTGGCCGCATTTGGAAGATTTACATAAAAGTAATTATAGGAGCCGTAACCCATAGCTAAGGCATATCCATAGGTCTGTCCGTTTCCGTTTTCTGTAATGACCCTGGCTGCCTCCTCCATCTCATCCCAGGTCTCAGGCAGCTCCAGATTGTTTTCTTCAAAAATCTCCTTGTTGCAGGCCACCCCGTAGGTAGTAACTCTTACAGGAACAGAATAAGTCTTTCCTCCGAACTCTCCATATCCGGGGGCATTATATTCCCCAAATTTATCAATAAGGGGAGAAAAGCCTTCCTCATCATCCCAGGCCATTATATATCCGGCCTCTGCATAATTTCCTATCTTATTACACTTGTAAATATCCGGACCTTCCCCTGCAGATACCGCCACGTCCAGGGTACTGTAATAATCGCTTCCGTACACGGTGTATTCTACCTCAATACCCTTCTCTTTTCCTATAGTATCATTAAATTCCTGAATCTTATCCTCAATAATCTCCTGATCGTGCTGGTCATTAGACCACATGGTAATTTTCTGTACATCCTGTGAGCTTCCTCCGGACTCTTTCTCACCTGAGGCTTCGCCTCCTCCGGAACTGCCGCATGCGGCCAGAGAAGTCGCCAAAACTGTTCCCAGCAGCAGCGCTAAAACTCTTTTCATTCTCATATTCATTTTCCTCCATATTCGTTTTTTAAATATCTAACGATTCCAATCTGTTCTTCGGTTCTGCAGAATGTTTTGAACTTCATACTGAAATTCTAGCATGAGGAACCATCACGGAAAATATGAAAAAACATCAACATTTACTATTTTTTTAATAAATATGCATTTTTTATATTTATGTTGACATTTTTTCATATTGTTCTCCTTGTTTTTTAGTATTAAAATATACAAAAATATGTTATAGAAAGGAAGGTTTTATGGAATTTCTTCACACAAACGGGAAACTTATTGAAACAGAAAGCCACCGTCCACTTTATCTCCGGGGCACCTGTGTAGGGGGCTGGATGAATATGGAGAACTTTATAAATGGATATCCCGGCACAGAAATCTCCCTCCGGGAACAGATGAAAAAGCGTCTGGGAGAGGATCTGGGCACTCTCTTCTTCGAGGAAATGCTCTCCAATTTTCTGGCAGAGGAGGATATTCAGTTCATTAAATCCACTGGGGCCACCTGTATCCGCCTGGCTCTGAATTACCGCCATTTTGAGGATGATGAGCACCCCTATGTTTATAAGGAAGAAGGGTTTGCCAGGCTCAAAAAGATTGTCGATCTCTGTGAGAAACATGAAATTTATGCCATCTTTGATATGCATGCTATCCAGGGCTGGCAGAACACCCACTGGCACAGCGACAATGACCGTGGTATCTCCCTTTTCTGGACGGATGCCTGTTACCAGGAAAGGTACTATGCTCTGATGCAGGAAATCGCCCGGCGCTTTAAAGACTCCCCGGCAGTGGCAGGCTATGAGCTTTTTAACGAGCCCAGTTCAAGCTGCAGAAGCGGGGATTATCCCTTTAATATGTATGAGAACTTTATTTCAGATTACACCCGTTTTAACCCCATTGTCCGCAAAAGTGTGAATAAAATCAGGGAAATCGACAATAAACATATCATCTTTATAGAAGGAGATTCCTACGGCCACAATTTCGCAGGTCTGGAGGAACCCTTTGACGATAACCTGGTATACTCCTCCCATGATTATATTATCTCCAGCTTTGGACCCGGGAAATATCCGGGCTTTTATGAACAGCTCCACAATGACCGCATTGAAAAGAGCAGCTACTGGGATTATGACCAGCAGATTCGCCATATCCAGGAAACTGAGGGCTGGCAGTTCTCTGAGAAATATCAAGTTCCTCTGTGGGTAGGAGAATTCGGCTCCCAGTATTGCACCGGGGAGGAGGATAATGCATACCGTCTGGCCTCCATGGATGACCAGTTAAAGGCCATGAATGAAATGGGTCTGAACTGGACTACCTGGACCTTCAAGGACTGCGGCACCATGGGCTGGGTAACCCTTTCCCCGGAGGGAGAATACCTGAAAAAGGTTGCCCCGGTGCAGCGAGTAAAGGGCCTTCTGGCCGCAGAAAATTTCACCGCCTGGAGAGGAGATTGCCCGGGTAAGGAATTTACAAAGAAATTCACGGAATATTTCATGTCCCTGCTGACAGAGTCCAAAAATTATTCCTTCGGAACCTTCCAGAAATGTGTAAATTATGCCCTTCTCACAGGTTTTTCCGCCGGAGTGCTTCAACCAGAATACACTGCCCTCTTTGAGGACTGTCAGGCAAAAGATATTAAGCGGATTATGAAGTCCTTTGCTTTGGAAAACTGCATAGTAAACGAACCCTATATTGAAATATTAAAGAAAAGACTTGTTCAGTGATATATCAGAAAAAACAAACATAAAATGAACCCCCCAGGACTGATTCTCCTGGGGGGATTCTGTATATATTGGTTCATTCGCATCTGTCTGTTATTAATATAGCATGCGCCTTTTTCTTTGCAATATGCTCTTTTAATCGCAAATTTCTTGTCTTCCCGACAATTTTTCCATTATAATAAGGATAATATAACTCTAAGAAGGAACCAGCTCTATGAAACCAGACGGATACTACACTTCCGGACAATTTGCCAAAATGGCCCGCATTTCTGTGCGCACTGTCCGTTTTTATGACAAACAGAACATTTTAAAACCTTCCTACGTCTCCCCGGCAGGATCCCGTTTCTATACAGATAAGGACTTCGCCCGGCTTCAGCAGATCCTGCTGCTGAAGTATCTGGGCTTTTCTCTGGAAGATATCAAGGAAATGACCATAGATGACACCGACTATCACTTTACTCTGAACTCCCTGGCTCTTCAGCAAAAACTGGTCCAGGACCGGATCGAACAGCTGCAGCTTGTGGAAAAAGCCATTGAAGATACCACCAGAGAAATTCAGGAAAACCGCAGCATTAACTGGAGCCACATGTTGGATCTGATCCACCTTACCGGAATGGAAAAAAGTCTGAAAGGCCAGTATCTCAATTCCAAAAACATTTCCGACCGGATTCGGCTTCACAGTCTGTACTCTCAGAATAAAGAGGGCTGGTTTCCCTGGCTCTTCCGTATGTACCAGCCCCGGGAGGAGACGAAGATCCTGGAGCTGGGCTGCGGAGACGGTTCTCTCTGGTCCCAGAATAAAGAAAAGCTCCCTGAAAATATCTCCCTGACTCTTTCCGATATTTCCGAGGGAATGCTCCGGGATGCCAAGAGAAACCTGGGCGGGGAAGATCCCCGGTTCAGTTTCCAGCCTTTCGACTGCCAGGAGATACCTTTTCCCGATGAACAGTTTGATATGATCATTGCCAACCATGTGCTGTTTTACTGCGAGGATCTGGCTAAAGCCCTGAAGGAAATAAAAAGAGTATTAAAATCTGACGGCTTTTTCTTCTGCAGCGCTTACGGTGCAGAACATATGGCCCAGATCAGCCGTCTGGTCCAGGACTTTGACAGCCGGATCATCCTGTCTGCAGACAAACTCTACGAAAAATTCGGCAGAGAGAACGGTCCTTCACTTCTTGGTCCCTATTTTTCCAGGGTAGAATGGCACAGATATGAAGACAGTCTTCTGGTAACCCAGGCAGAACCACTCATCGCCTACATCCTATCCTGCCACGGTAATCAGAATCAGTACATTCTGGACAGATATAAAGAATTCCGGTCCTTTGTATCCAAAAAAACGGCAGATGGCTTTTATATTACAAAAGACGCAGGGTTCTTTTCCTGCCGTAAGTGAAAAAGGCCGCAGAAAGTCGATGATACAGTACACTGTCATAACTATTCAGCCATATAACTCAGCTTCGCAGCTGGATAGTTATTAAAAATTTCTTAAAATTGGCAAATAGGGGTTGAAGATGACGTAACGTCACCTTATATAATAGATTTAACATAACAGTTTATAATTCGACATCTTATGGAAAACTAAAGAATAATAAAAAAGAACAAATACACAAAGGAGACTTATTCATGAAAGGTATTATTCTTGCCGGCGGTTCGGGAACCCGCCTTTACCCGCTGACCATGGTAACTTCCAAACAGCTGCTTCCCATCTATGACAAGCCTATGATCTATTATCCCCTGTCTGTTCTCATGAACGCAGGGATAAGGGACATTCTGATCATTTCCACACCTCAGGATACGCCCCGGTTTGAGGCTCTTCTGGGAGACGGCCATCAGTTTGGCGTTCATCTCTCCTACGAAGTACAGCCAAGTCCCGACGGACTGGCTCAGGCCTTTATCATTGGCGCAGACTTTATCGGAGACGACTGCGTGGCTATGGTGCTGGGAGACAATATCTTTGCAGGCCACGGTCTGAAGAAAAGGCTGAAAGCCGCTGTAGAAAATGCAGAAAACGGTCAGGGAGCTACTGTGTTCGGCTATTATGTAGACGATCCCGAACGTTTCGGTATCGTGGAATTCGATGCCAATGGAAAGGCTGTTTCCATCGAGGAAAAACCGGAACATCCAAAGAGCAACTACTGCGTTACCGGTCTGTATTTCTACGACAATAAGGTAGTAGATTATGCCAAAAACTTGAAACCAAGCCCAAGAGGAGAGCTGGAGATCACAGATCTGAACCGGATCTATCTGGAATCCGGACAGTTAAATGTAGAACTTCTGGGACAGGGCTTTACCTGGCTGGATACCGGTACCCACGAAAGTCTGGTGGAAGCCACCAACTTTGTAAAGACCATGGAAGACCACCAGCACAGAAAGATCGCCTGCCTGGAAGAAATCGCCTACTTAAACGGCTGGATCACCAAAGATGATGTAATGAAAGTATATGAGGTCCTGAAGAAAAATCAGTACGGCCAGTATTTAAAGGACGTTCTGGACGGCAAATATCTGGACAGCCTTCACTGATTTCCCGGAATTCTTCTTAAAGCAGTTTTCCGGATGAGCGGTTTTTTTGTCATAAATCCGCTTTATTAAAAATATCATTATAAAAGGAGAATCATTATGACTATTATTGTTACCGGCGGAGCCGGATTTATCGGAAGCAACTTTATTTTCCATATGCTGGACAAGTATCCGGACTACCGGATCATCTGTCTGGACTGTCTGACTTATGCAGGAAACCTTTCCACTCTTGCACCTGTTATGGACAATCCTAATTTCCGTTTCGTAAAGGAAAGCATTACCGACCGGGAAGCTGTATATAAATTGTTTGAAGAAGAGCACCCGGACATGGTAGTAAACTTTGCCGCAGAAAGCCATGTAGACCGTTCCATTGAAAATCCGGAAGTATTCCTGGACACTAACATCAAAGGAACCGCCGTACTTATGGACGCCTGCAGAAAATACGGTATTCAGCGCTATCATCAGGTATCCACAGACGAGGTTTACGGAGACCTGCCTCTGGATCGTCCGGACCTGTTCTTTACAGAGGAGACACCGATCCACACCAGCAGTCCTTACAGCGCATCCAAAGCAAGCGCAGACCTGCTTGTTCTGGCTTATCACCGCACCTATGGCCTGCCTGTGACTATCAGCCGCTGCTCCAATAACTATGGTCCTTACCATTTTCCGGAGAAGCTGATTCCTCTGATGATCGCTAATGCTTTAAATGACAAGCCTCTTCCTGTATACGGAAAAGGTGAAAATGTGAGAGACTGGCTGTATGTGGAAGACCACTGCAAGGCCATCGATCTGATCATCCACAAAGGCCGGGTAGGGGAAGTCTACAACATCGGCGGACACAACGAAATGAGAAACATCGACATTGTAAAACTGATCTGCAAGGAACTGGGCAAACCGGAAAGCCTGATCACTTACGTTACAGACCGTAAGGGCCACGATATGCGCTACGCTATCGATCCAACCAAGATCCACAGCGAACTTGGCTGGCTGCCGGAGACTAAATTTGCAGACGGAATCAAGAAAACCATCCAGTGGTATCTGGATAACAGAGAATGGTGGGAAACCATCATCTCCGGTGAATATCAGAATTATTATGAAAAAATGTATGGAAACAGATAGGAGGATATGCGCATGAAAGTATTAGTTACAGGTGTTGCCGGCCAGTTAGGCCATGACGTAATGAACGAACTTGCAAAGAGGGGCTATGAAGGCATTGGATCAGATATCAAAGATACCTACAGCGGTATCCCCGACGGCACCGCCGTTGTAACTATGCCTTATGTTCCCATGGACATCACAGACAAAGCTTCTGTAGAAAAAGTTCTCAAAGAGGTTAATCCCGATGTGGTGGTACACTGCGCCGCCTGGACTGCCGTAGACCTGGCAGAGGACGAGGATAAAAAACAAACCGTCCGGAAAGTCAACGCCGAAGGCACCAGAAATATTGCCCTGGTATGCAAAGATCTGGACTGCAAAATGGTCTACATCAGCACTGACTATGTCTTCGATGGACAGGGAACAAATCCCTGGGAACCGGACTGCAAAGATTACAAGCCTCTGAACGTATACGGAGAGACCAAGCTGGAAGGAGAACTGGCAGTTTCTGAAAATCTGGAGAAATATTTTATTGTCCGTATCGCCTGGGTATTCGGCAAAAACGGCAAGAATTTCATCAAGACTATGCTTAATCTTGGAAAGACCCACGAGCAGATCCGGGTAGTCAGCGACCAGATCGGCACGCCTACCTATACCCTGGACCTGGCCGTGCTTCTGGTGGATATGATCGAAACTGAGAAATATGGCTACTACCATGCCACCAACGAAGGAGGCTATATCAGCTGGTATGATTTCACCAAAGAAATCTTCCGCCAGGCTATTGAAGCAGGTCACAAAGAGTACGAAAAAGTAACCGTAACCCCTGTGACCACAGAAGAGTATGGGGTTTCCAAAGCTAAACGACCTTTCAACAGCCGTCTGGACAAGAGTAAACTTACTGCCAACGGCTTTAACCTTCTTCCAACCTGGCAGGATGCGGTAAAACGCTATCTGTCTGAAATCGAATTTTAATTTTATTTATCAAGGGAGGATTTTCATGGGACAGATCAAAGTAACCAAATGCCCGATCGAGGGGCTATGTATTATAGAGCCTACTGTTCACGGCGATGAAAGAGGCTATTTTATGGAAACTTATAATCAGAAAGATATGGAGGAAGCAGGCCTTACCATGAACTTTGTCCAGGACAACCAGTCCTGCTCTACAAAAGGCGTATTAAGAGGCCTTCACTACCAGAAGCAGTTCCCCCAGGGCAAACTGGTCCGGGTCATCAAAGGAAAAGTCTTTGATGTAGCTGTAGATCTTCGGACACACAGCAAAACCTACGGCAAATGGTTCGGAGTAGAGCTTTCTGAGGAAAACAAAAAACAGTTCTACATTCCGGAAGGCTTTGCCCACGGTTTCCTGGTGCTCAGCGATGTGGCCGAGTTCTGCTACAAATGTACAGACTTCTACCATCCCGGGGACGAAGGGGGCATGGCCTGGAATGATCCGGAAATCGGTATTGAATGGCCGGAAGTTACCGGAGAATATAAGGGCACTGCTTCTGCTGAGGGATATTGCTTAAAAGACGGAACGCCCCTGAATTTAAGCGAGAAAGATCAGAAGTGGGCAGGGTTTAAGGATACCTTTAAGTTTTAAGTACAATAAGAGACTATGCCATAAAGTCCGGACTTTTCTAAAGTTACGGTACTTTATGGCATAATTTTTCTTTCCGGCACAGATTGTTTTCAAGTGCCAGGTCTTATATATTGAAAAATGATATTTACGGATAGTTTCTTCAGAAACCATCCGTAATATCCTGCGCACCTTTGCAGAACTCTTCCAGGCTGATTTCCTCCAGGACATATCTTTGGAACAACGTGCCCATAGAAGTAATATCTTCCATAGTATTTCTGGAAAAAGGCCTTTCCTTCAATTCTGTATTTTCCACATACTCTCTCAACTGCTCAAACCCGGGAATGTCCAGTTCTTCCTCTCTGATAATATCCAGTCTTGCCGGAAGCCGGTTCATATATTCTGCGTAAGCAATGCTTCCTTCACGGCTGGCCGCATATTGCAAAAACCGGATAGCCGCCTCTTTATTCGCCGAAGATTTGTTTAGGACATACTGCCAGGCCGCTATATTGGTGACGTTTTCTTTGAACTCGGGCAGGGGCGCCAACTGTATAAAATCGTCTCTATATGCGCCTGCCCGCACAAACATATCCATAGTGCCGCTATATACAAAGATACCGGCGTAGATTCCTTCCAGAAATTTTTGTTCTAACTGTTCATATTGGTCCGTCACCTGCTCTATCGGCGTCTGATCTTTTTTCACCATATCCATCAGAAAGGTCAGGGCTTCCCGGGTAGACGGGCTGTTCCAGTCATAATAACTGCCGCCAAAAAAATTAATAAATTCGGAAAGTTCATTATATACATACGCACTGTCCCATGCGCTTCCGTATCCATAGCGCCCCTCCCCAAAGTCCATCTCCAGAAGGCGCTGGAAATCTTCCTGGGTCCTGATCTCCATATCGCCGATCATGCTTTTATTGACCCAGAATACCATAATATCCATATAATATGGCACAGAATATACTTTCCCGTCCAGCATAGCGATATTCTGCATATAACTTTCCGGATAGCAGGAAAGAATGTCCTCCGTCATTACCGTATCATTCAGCGGTTCCAGATAACCTTTATATTTAAATTCACTGACCATTTCATCATTTACTGAAAAAATATCCACAGAATCCTCTCCGGCAGAGAGTATGGTAGATACCTCCGCCTGCCGGTTATCTGCATTTTCCGGATAAGAAACAATATGGATTTTCAGATCCAGATCTTTTTCAGCCTGATCAATGAATTTCTGAAATTCCGGATAATCTGCATCTACATGCATGATCGTAATCTCATTTTGGCCGCTCTTTCCAGTTTCCGGTATTTTTTCTTCTCTGGCTTTTTCTGAACAGCCGATCCCTGTTCCCAGCAGACAGCTGCAAAACAGAATCCCCAATACATATTTTTTCAATTTCTACTCCTTATCTGGGCCACCTGTCTTCTTTCTTCAGCATCGGGCCGAAAGGATTATGAGGCTCTGCCTGATACCAGTAGGCCACGCTGGCCACATCATCCTGCCTTTCAAAAAGTCCTCTGTATCCCACTCCGATCTGCTGGATCGTTACTTTCAGATCTTCTTCAAAACAGATGGGATCCTGAATATGCCACCTGTAAAATCCCCGCATAGGCATACAGTCGTCATTGTGGTAAAGGTTATGGATTTTCTCATCATGACTGGAATAATAGGGATATCCCATATATGGCGTACAATAATTCTGCTCTACTGTTTTTCCGTTTATCTGCTTTGCAAAACTCCAGGAACCGCCGAAATAGTCCTCTGTCCCTGTACCGCAGATAGTGGGATATTCTTCATCTCCGTCAATATAAAATTTGATTTCACCTTCTCCCCACCAGTATCTCTCCAAAGTCGTAAGGGCCATGTAGGTTCCTACATAATGGCCTTTCCCCTTTACCTGATCCAGTATCACATAGTCCTTTTGCAGCTGGGTGATCTTCTCTCTTCTCCACTGTGCGTGAAAATATGCGATATCTGACGGAAAAGGGTCCTGATAAAGCCCATAGTCAATCTGATAGAAAAACGCCGGTATTTCATTGGCATGCTGATTTTCCAGAGTGATCCTGGCCTTTTTATTAAAAGGCATCTGGAAATAACAATTCAGCCCACGGCTGGGCACAGCAGCTATCGGCAGGGAGTTTACGATACATTCCTCACCGAAACCGCAGCAGAAAAAGTCTCCCAGAGGGGTTTCTACCGACGGGCTTTCCTCATCATCCCAATACATCCGCAGCACCAGGTCTCGGAGTACAAAACGGTCTGCCTCTGTGGTCTTATCCGTTACTGTGATCCAGATATGATGGATCATTCCCGGTCCCTGAATCTCTGCCAGAGTTACCGTGTCCCCGCTCTTGATATTTCTAAGGCAGGGACTTCCCTTTCTGGACGGCCCCAGTTCACTGGCGGCCATCCCTCCTTTTCCTTTTTCACCCGTTGGGTTCTCTGCGTTTATAGATCTGCTTTTCTCATGCCTTGCAAACGGCAGAGAAAACAGGCTTCCTCCAAATATTTGATTCATTCTGTTTTCCTCCCATATATGATCATGCTTTCACTCCTCCTGCCATTATACCATCCATAATCTGTTTCTCAAAGACTGCCACAAAGATAATGATCGGAAGCAGGATGATCCATCCCATAGCGCTTACCAGATCCCAGGGAACTCCATACATATTATCCCGCAGCGGAAGCTGTACAATGGATACGGATAAAACCTGTATATTATTGGAATAATACAGCGGTGTGAAAAAGTTATTCAGACAAGTTATGAAATTAATGATACAGACCGTAGCGATGGCAGGACGCATAAGAGGCAGCACGATCAAAAAAAGCCTCTGTATAAAATTAGCGCCATCAATAGCCGCAGCTTCTTCAAGGGATACCGGGATCTCTGAAGCAAAGTTTTTCAGGATCAGCACAGTAAACGGAATCACCGCACTGATATATAAAATAATCAGACCTATATAGGTATCATATAGTCCCACCGTTCTCATAAATTCGTACAAAGGTCTGGCGGTCACAACCTCCGGTATAAGCATAGTGGCGATAACAAAAGCAAAAGCCAGTGATACCCCTTTTGATGTAAACCTGGCAAAACCATAGGCTGCCATGCAGCACAAAATTGTCCCTACGATAAGTGTGATCCCTACGATCAATATTGTATTCCCTATCTTTTCTAAAAGCCCTACATTCTCGATCAGAAATAAATAGCTTTCCAGTGTAGGATGGTCCGGCAGATAATCAATGGGGGTTTTAAAAAGTTCTCCTGATGGAGTAATGGATGAAATAAAGATCCAGTATACAGGAAACAAGATGATAAATGCTACGACGGCAAATAAAACCCATCTTCCTACCGTTATCAATCCTCTGTATACTTTATATTTTGCGTTATCCTGCATTCTTAACCCTCCCGTCAATCCGATATCTTACTGATAAACCGCATATTAATAAAACTGAACAGAGCCATTACCATAAACAGCATAACTGCTAATGTAGCCGCATAACCTACATTCAGATTTGTAAAGGCTTCCGTAGTAATGCGGTAAGCGATCAAAGCTGTATCCTCTCCCGGTCCTCCAGATGTCATGGCATAAACAAGGTCGAAACTGGTCAGTCTCCAGAGCGTGAAGGGTATACATAATGTCAAAACATTTCTTGCGATCAGCGGAAGTGTGATCCTGAAAAAACACTGGATCCCGTTCGCTCCATCTACCCTGGCTGCTTCATAAATATCTTCGGATATAAACTGAAGACCCGACAGTACTAAAATAGCGAAAAACGGCAGATCCTTCCACAAATCTACTGCAATAACCGCAGATCTTGCTGATTCTGTATGGATCAGCCAGTTAAACTGAAAATCTGAAAAAAATCTCCGGACAAAATCATTGATCAGTCCATAGTCATTATTAAAAGCCCATTTCGCCGCCATTCCGGCTACAACAGTAGGCATAGCCCAGGGGATCAGGACAATCGTCCTCAGGAAGCGGCGTCCTTTAAATTTCATATTGAGTATCAAGGCCAGCGCTATTCCCAGCAGTATATGGAAAAACATAGATACTACAACAAACATAACTGTAAAAATCACAGATGTCTGAACCTTCGCATCTTTAAATACATTTATATAATTTGCCAGTCCTACAAATTCATCGACCCCGGCCAAAATCTTAATATCAAAAAAACTGTTCTTTATGGTAACCAGAATCGGGTATAGCGTGGTAAATCCTCTGATAAGTACAACCGGTAAAATCAAAACCCAGGGAATCCACTTCATTGCTTTTTTACTTACGGCCATATCCTTTCCTCCTCTTCTCCGCTTCTGTAAGTAAGGCTGCCACATTTCTGCGGCAGCCTGCTGTTTCCCTTACTTGCTGTACTTATCAACCAGTTCCTGGGCATTCGTGCAAAATTCGTCTACAGAAATATCTCCCTGCATACAGGATTGGAAAATCGTTCCCATATCTGTAATGAATTCCATGGTCTGAGGAAGCATAGGACGTCCTGAAACTGTACACTCCGTAGCATATCTGCTATACATTTCTTTTGCAGGATCTGAATCCGGCACTACCTTTTCCGCTACGTCTGTTCTTGCCGGATACCGGTCAAAACATTCATAAGATGCTTTCATTCCGCCTTCATCTGCCATATACTGAAGGAATTTAATAGCTGCATCTTTATTCTTAGAAGCAGAGTTTAATACATAGTTCCAGGAATCAGTGAAGACATATCTGCTGCCATCCTCTGTAAAGGACGGAACCATAGCCATATGGATCTTATCCTCTCCCAGCATACCTGCAGATTCATAATCCGTTCCCAGACCCCACATAAACCAGCTGCCGTATTTTCCATCATTGGCTTTCGGATTCATCTGTTCGTATTTATCTGCGATCTGATCAATAGGCGTCTGTCCATTCTGTACCATATCATAGAGGAACTGGATCGCTTCTTTATTTTCCTCTTTCGTCCAGTCGAAATAATCTCCTCCGAACATATTGACAAATTGGGCGATCTCATTAAAAACATAGGTTTTCTCCCAGGAACCTCCATATCCGTACCGTCCGTCACCGGAGACAGCTTCCATATACTTCATGAAATCTTCTTTTGTGTCAATCGAAGTAATTCCCACTTCATCCATGATCTCCTGGTTTACCCAAAAGGCCAGATATCCTGTATATCCGGGTACTCCGATAATATTTCCGTCTTTGTCTGTGATCATATTTTCCACATAGCCCTTGGCGAAATTATCAACAATATCTTCTGTCATAACTGTATCGTTGAGTCCTTCCAGCCAGCCGGAATTTTTAAACGCAGAACTCATCTCATCATTGATCTCTATAATGTCTACAGAAGAATCGCCGGTAGATAATATCGTGGTGATCTTCTGCTGGCGGGTATCAGAATCTGTAGGCGCAGCGATCACATTAATATTCAGTCCTGTGGCTTCTTCTACATTATCGAGCCACTGATCAAATTCCGGGTCTGTTGTATTGATGCTATATAAGGTCAGATCGTACGCCTCATCGGAAGTACCGCTTCCTCCTCCTGATTCGGCGTCGCCGCTTTCGGAACTGCCGCTTCCGCAGCCCGCAAGCATACTTGCTGCCATAATTGTGGCAAGTAACATACTTACAACTTTCTTTCTCATGTTTTCCTCCTATCCGGGCGTTCTTCTCTATTCCCACCGCCCTTTGTTTTTGATGTACTCAGAATAACAAAAAGCTGTTTTTTTCAAAATACAATATTTTTCGATTCGTTTATATTATTTTTATCTTTATTGAATCCTGTTTTTCTCTCTTTTATAATAAAACTCATAGATTTATCTATATATTTAGGAGGTTTTTATGAAAAAAAACAGGATGCTCTCTGTCAAATGGCGTTCTCACTTTCAGGCCAAACTGCTATGCGCTTTTTTATTATGCACCCTTATCCCTTTATGTATTATTGGAGGGATCTCTTACTCTGTATCCTATCATATTGCAGAACAGAGGATCCTGAACGCTTCTATATCCTCTGACGAACAGCTGAATATGCAGATCAACGAGCGTCTGTCCCATGTGGAGAGTGTGGCAAATGCTCTGCAGTACGATATGTATACATTAGGACAGTCGGATTCTACCATGGAATATTTATCTGCCCTGACAGACGTCCGAAATGATGTTTCTCTTTTCAAATCCACTTTTAATTTGTATTACGCCTGTATTTTTCTTCCCTCGGACCGTCTGGGCGCTAATGAACGTCTCTACTTCTTTCCGCTTGACGAATTTAAGGAATACTCTGTTCCGGAAACATCTCTGGAGAATCCCGGCACATCTTCTATCTGGTTTTATCAGAAAAATGTGTCTGTTCCATTATTAATTTCCGGCACAGAAGAAAGCAGAAACTGTATTGCCTGCTGCCGTATTCTAAAAGATACAGAGACAAAAGAAATCGCCTATGCTTATATTATTTTTCTGGATATCTCTGAATTTTCCGGTTATCTGGAGGAATCTTTTGCTGACAAAAATCTATCCAGTTATATTCTGACCGACCAGGGGACGATCATTGCGCACAATGCCCCGGTCAATCCGCCTGAAGCAGATGGGGCGCTTCTATCCCAATTAAAAGAAAGCTCCAGTCCGATCCTCTATAAAGACAATATTACTTATCATTGCGTACAGCTTCAAAACGGCTGGTACCATATTACGGAAATCCCGGATTCTTATATACAGGAAAATGTGCAGGTATTGATACAGTCTATTTTGATCACCCTGCTTTGTTCTCTGCCTTTAACGCTGCTTGTGATCATTGCGATTTCCGGAAAATTAACGAAAAAGATACGGCTGTTATCACGGGCTATGGAACATCTGACCCTTGATTCTCCCGAAGAAGATCTGTCAGAACTGATCCCTCCCGGGAAAGACCCGGAAACTTATGATGAGATTGACCGTCTGGGGCTGGCTTTTCAGAAAATGCAGATATCCCTGAAAGATAATATGCAGTCCATACTGGATCTTTCCCTTACTGAAGAAAAGTTGAAGTATCAGCTGCTTCAGTCACAGATCAATCCCCATTTTCTCTATAATATTCTGGGATCCATCCAGACCTGTCAGTCTATCGGAAAACTGGATATTGCAGATCAGATGCTGACAAATCTCACCCGGTTCTACCGGATGACGCTCAGAAAATCCGGCGATCTGATTTCTATAAAGGATGAATTGGAAATTGCCCGCCTTTATCTGGAAATTGAAAAATTATGCCATAATGATAATCTGTCCTGGGAATTTGATCTGGAAGACGGTATTGAAAACTTCCTGATCTGCAAATTTACCCTTCAGCCTTTTCTGGAAAATTCCATTCTCCACGGGCTTTCCCAGAGAACTCCCCGGATCCATCTGCACATCACCGCTGTATACGGAGAAGATACTGTAATCATTACCATTAAAGATAACGGCATCGGGATCAGTGAAAAACAACTGGCAGAACTAAGGCATACCCTGGACAGCAAAGCTGTAAACTATGAAAAACATTTCGGGATCGGTAATGTAAACAAAAGGATTTCCAGCCCTCACTTCGGAAACGGTCATATTTCCATTGAGAGCCGGTTATATCACGGAACGGTGATCACCATAGAATTTGATCAAATGGAGGAAGAATATGAAGAAAGTAATGATTGTTGACGACAATTCTCTCGCAGCAGAAGGAATTGAAAAAAATATAAACTGGAAGTCTCTGGATGCAGAAGTCTCTATTATTGAATACAACAGCCGCTCCGCTTTGGAAGCTCTGAAAAGAACTTCCGTGGATCTGATCATTTCCGACATAGAAATGCCGGATTTGGACGGGATTTCCATGTGCAAACTGGCTCTGTCTATAAATCCTATGGTCAAGATCATCCTGGTCAGCGCCTATGATAAATTTGAATACGCCAAGCGTGCCATACGCCTGGGCGCCTATGATTATATTGAAAAACCTCTGGACTATCCCTATCTTACCGAAAAAATCCAGACCGCCTTCTTGCAGTTAGATAAGATCCGGAAAAACCAGGAATTGCTCAGGGCCAGCCGTCCTCTGATGACCGACAAATTTTTTGACGACCTTCTCCATTATCCGGGAGAAGATCCGGACATCCGCCTGGGATCCTTTCTGGAATACCTGGATTTAAAAACAGACTATAATTATTTTATCGTACTGGTCCTGGAGTCCGAATATACCGGGGACGCCGGCAGCCATCCGGACTTCGCCCAATTCCAGATGGAATTATTGAATATTCTGGACCTCCTAAAAGAAAAGTTCCATGGATTCAGTTACTTTCATTATCTGACAGATGCTGATGAGATCACCTGTATCTTAGGCGGCAACTGTCATTCTCACCGGAAATTTCTTCAGTCTGTGCATAACACAGTAGAAGATATCACAAAGTCCTACAATAATTTTCATTACACTTTAAATATCGGTCTGGGAAGCGCAGTAGATAATATCTGGAGACTCCCGGCTTCTTTCGCCAGTGCTTCCCGGGCGTTAAAATACCGGTTCTTTTTTCCTCACAAAAATATTTTTGACGTAAAAGACGCCCTTGGAAAGGAATTCAGTCTTTTATCTTTTTCTGAGGCTTCCGAAGAAGAACTGATCCGGCTGATCTGTTCCAAAGAGGACGATGCCATTGAAAACTGGCTGAAAACGTTTTTCCAGCAGCTTACTAGCCAGGTACAGGACAAAAATATGGTCTTTATCCGCATTTATTCTCTGCTCGGACGTATCCTGAAATTTCTCTATGAAATGAATCTGGAGACCGCCGATCTGGAGAAAGAAATCCTGGAAGTATATAAGCATTTTGACTCCTTCCGGACCTATGAACAATTTGTAGTCTGGATCAAAAAGCTCTGTGTCATGGCTTACCGGAAACTAGATTCTTCCATGGAAAACTATCATAATCAAGTATACAATGTCGCTATGGGATATATAAAAGAAAATTTTGAACACAGCAGCCTTTGCCTCAACGACATCGCACAGCATGCAAATATCTCGCCGGCTTACCTGAGCACGCTTTTCAAAAAAGTCTCCGGACAAAGTATCAGCGACACCATCGCAGCGCTCCGGATTGAAAGCGCCTGCCGTTATCTGTCCTCTACAAGTCTTTCTCTGAAAGAGATAAGCAGCAAATGCGGATATGCGAACCAATACTATTTCAGCAACAGCTTCAAGAAAAAGCTGGGGGTATCTCCATCAGTTTATAGAGAGCAGCAGCCAAGGCCTTTGCCGGAAAAAGAAATTTCGTCAAACAATGGTGATATACAATGACTGAAAAGAAAAATAACAGACTGCAAATTCGAAACAGCACGGTAGATTTCCTTATGTTTACAAAGGATGCTCATGAAGACGGTGTTGAAGCCCGTGTGCAGGATCGACGTATGGCTTACGCAAAAGGCAATCGCCAAAGCCTTTGCAGAAAGTGAATTTGAGCAGTACCGTATTATCCAAGACCGTCTGTATCAGAGTAATTTTGGTCGTCTTGTAGCCAGCACAAAGGAAGAAGACTAATGAAAAAAGCTATAAGAGAATCTCCTTCCTCCCGGGAGAGTTCTCTTATAGCTTTTCTTTTTAATCCATTGCCTGCTTCCAGGATATTTCCACGCCGTCTTCCCAATAATACGGCTTTATCCGGATAATATCCTGCTCATGCTTCCCATAAATACCCACTCTTTTTTCATAAACTAAAGCTACCCTCAGTGTACAAGGGGCCAAACGCCTCTGCCATGTAATTTTGCCCATTTTCGGCGTTATCCTCAGTCGGCGTACGTCCAGTACGCCTCTTTCGTCTGCCTTGAAAATGGGCAAAATTCCTATGGCAGAGGTCGGAGAGTCAGAAGGAGCTAAATTTGCAGTTCTGACCGTTTGGTCCCTTGTACACTGAGGGTAAAATTTCTTTTATTTAATATAAAAATATAACAGCCATAGAGTCTGTCCATCAATTTATTCTATAAAGTTCCCCCTTTCCTCTATTGCTTCCAAAAATTTTGAACACTATAATGCAATTAAGAAATAACAAATCGGGAGGTTTTGATATCATGAAATACTACGTTGACGCCTCCGTCTCCAGAAGCGGAAACGGAAGCAAAGAATATCCTTTCAGACATATCCAGGAAGCTGCCAACCTGGCCAAGGCCGGAGATGAAGTCCTGGTATATCCGGGCGTTTACCGGGAATATGTAAATCCCGTAAATTCCGGAACCGAAGACGCCAGAATCACCTACACTTCCGTGGAGCCTTTAAAGGCAGTGATCACAGGAGCGGAAGAAGTAAAATGCTGGGAACCTTATGAAGGGAAGGAAGACGGCGGTAACATATGGGTTGCCAGAATCCCCAACGGTATTTTCGGAAATTACAATCCCTACACCACCCTGGTAAGCGGCGACTGGTTTATTGCCACTTTCATCGCTCACACCGGAGAAGTATATCTCAATGGCAAATCCTTATATGAAGTTACCGAACTGGACCAGGTTTTAAATCCTGTAAGATCCCGGACTTCCTGGGATCCTGACTTCTCTGTTTATACCTGGTATACCCAGCAGGATGAAGAGAAAAATGAGACTGTGATCTATGCCAACTTTCAGGGTGCAGATCCAAATAAGGAAAATGTAGAGATCAACGTGCGGAGAAACTGCTTCTATCCGGACAAGGAAGGCGTAGGCTACATTACTCTGTCCGGTTTCACCGTTACCAAGGCTGCTACCCAGTGGGCGCCTCCAACCGCCTACCAGGAAGGTATGATCGGTCCCCACTGGTCCAAAGGCTGGATCATCGAAGACTGTGAAGTATCCCACTCCAAATGCTCCGGCATTTCCCTTGGAAAATACAAACAGCCAAACAATGACAACAAATGGCTTACCTGGAAATTTAAAGACGGAACCCAGACAGAGCGTGACTGCATCTGCCAGGCCCAGAGAGAGGGATGGACAAAGGAGAATATCGGCTCTCATATTATCCGGAGATGTAATATCCACGACTGCGGCCAGACCGGCATTGTAGGACATTTAGGCGGGGTATTCTCACTCATCGAGGACAACCATATCCACCATATCAATAATAAGCAGAACCTGGCAGGGGCAGAGATCGGCGGAATCAAAATGCATGCTGCTATTGACGTTATTTACCGGAGAAATCATATCCACCACTGCACCAGAGGTCTGTGGCTGGACTGGCAGGCCCAGGGCACCCGTGTGACTCAAAACCTGTTCCATGACAACTGTCTGCCTCTTCCTGATGACTGCATAGATCCCAATGATCCCGGCATGGGGGAGGATATCTTCATTGAAGTATCCCATGGCCCCACTCTGGTGGACAACAACCTGCTCCTTTCTGACCGCAGCGTAAAACTGGCCACCCAGGGCGTGGCGTTTGTTCACAACCTGATCGCCGGAGCCCTTACTGCTGTAGGAAAAGGCACAGACAACGGAGCTCTTACCTTATCTTCCCCAAGATATACCCCCTACCATGTTCCCCACAGAACAGAAGTGGCAGGGTTTATGACCTTCCTTCACGGAGATGACCGTTTCTACAACAATATTTTCCTGCAGCAGCCAAAACGGCCGGGCATGGTGAAAATATACAACTATCTCCAGGGAGAAGGAAAGAACGGATGGGACGACGGAAACTTAGACGTAGGTACCTGGATGTTTGACAACGGATATCAGCTCTACGAAGAATGGGTAAAAGAATTTGAAGGCTACTGCGGCATGGGCAGTCCGGACAGCGACCGGTATTATATCCACCTTCCTGTATGGGCAGAGGGAAATGTATACTTAAACGGCGCAAAACCCTGGAAGAAAGAAAAGAACTGCGTGGTAGACGACACTCATGAAGTTACCCTTTCCCTGGAAGAAAAAGACGGGGAATGGAAACTGAACACCAACCTTTATGAAATCCTGCCTGAGATCACAGTAGGCACCATCAGCACTGAAACCCTGGGAATGGCCTTTGAACCGGAAGAATATTATGAAAATCCTGACGGTTCACCTATCACCTTCAGCGAAGACTATTTCGGAAACCACAGAAGCCTCCACCCCTGTGTGGGACCTTTTGAAAATCCGGAAGACGCCGGAAAGAAGCTGAGTTAAAAATTCTTGCAACTCTTTATATGGCATAAATAGAGCTGTCCCACAGTCATACATCAGGAATATTTATACATTTTATGCGAATTTGTCGAACACAGCATTGAGACCATAGGCTCAATGCTACACAGACTGAGCTGTACAATGCATAAATATTCTTAAAGATGTTTCTTGGGGCAGCTCCTTCATTTATACCGTTTCTTTCTTCTTTTCTTTCCTCATGGTCCAGAAATAATAAGGGATCAGAGGTATCAATGCAGCGATCCAGGCTGCCGGGTCAGACATACACACAGCTCCGAATCCGGCGTTTCCTGCCACCAGGGCCACGATTCCCCATCTGGCGATC
The DNA here is from genome assembly GCA_949291945.1 of uncultured Bacillota bacterium. GTDB lineage: Bacteria > Bacillota > Clostridia > Lachnospirales > Lachnospiraceae > Blautia. The sequence goes on from CASEXH010000006.1 coordinate 166,802, forward strand.
AGTTCAAAAACCCCTCCCAGCATAGGCACCAGTCCATAGCCCAGTCCCTGAAGAGCATTTCTGTAAAGATAAATACTTCCCAGGAAAGGATAACACCAGGCTACTGTATTGAAATAAATCTGGGCCGCATCGATCACATCAGTCTCCGATGGATCTACAAAAATTAACACCATATATTTCCCCAGGAAATAAATCACTGCCATGATCACAAAGCTGCACACCAGGATCATGGCCTGGGTCATATATACCCCTTTCCTCACACGGTCCATCTTTCCCGCTCCCCGGTTCTGTCCCACAAAGGTGGCTATGGTAGCCCCAAAAGAGACAAATACCGTACAGATAATATTCTGGATCTTACTGGCAGCAGAAAATCCCGCCATAGAAACCGGCCCGTACACGTTAATGGCCCCCTGAACAATGATCGTGCCGATAGCCGTAATGGAAAACTGCAGTCCCATAGGAACGCCCAGTGACAGCAGTTTCCGGATGACAAAAAAGGAAAATTTAAAATCTCTTTTCTTCAGTTTCAGCACATCAAATTTCTTAATTATGTAAATCAAACACAAAACTGCTGAAATCCCCTGAGCGATCACCGTAGCATAGGCACAGCCTTCCACCCCCATATGGAAAAACACGATAAAACCAATATCCATAAACACATTCAGCACTGCTGAAATAATCAGAAAATACAGAGGAGAACGGCTGTCCCCCAGAGCCCGCAGCACTGCCGACAGAGCATTATAGGCACAGGTAACAAAAAGCCCTGCGTAAATAATAGCCATATACTTGCTGATATCGCCCATCAGCTCCTCAGGAGCGTTCATCAGCCGCAGGATAGGCTCGTTTAGGATCAGCAGTCCTGCTGTCATGATCACTACAAAAAACAGACAGACGTAAATAGACATGGCAATAAAATGCCGCATTCTGGTCAGGCGCTTGGCTCCGAACCACTGGGCTACCCAGATGGAAAAGCCGCTGGTCAGACCATTGAGCCAGCCTGTCACAAAGAAGATCAGGGAGCCTGTGCTCCCGATGGCAGCCAGAGCATTCACCCCCAAAAACTGTCCTGCCACAATGGAATCCGCAATATTATAAAACTGCTGGAAAATATTTCCCAGACACATAGGGATCATAAACTTAATGATCAGTTTTATGGGACTTCCAGTTGTCATATCATTTGTCATAGAAAATGTACCTCCCGCCCCTCAGGGCCCGTTGTCTCTTGATGTGTTTTGCTGCTTCTTCCGCAGCAATTTTTGTCATATCGTACACATATTCTATGCTTTTTTATAAAAAAATCAAGATGGAAAACCTATGATTTTTATAATATTTTCTTTCTTAAACTCTTCTCCGATCCCAAATCTGTTTCCCCTTATGCAGGAGGCATTACAAAAAACAGCAGTTTCTCTGCAGTTTTTGTAAATCTATTTTAAATCTTTGTCGAATAATATAAAATCAGTATAATTTAATACATTAAAGGGGGAAATATTACATGAAATCTTTTCAAGAATTTGCCAGCCTTCTTGAAGATAATTCTTACTTAGAGAAGGGAAAAAAGGCCTCAATTGTCCAGGGCGCTGTCAGTGGAAATCCAAAAGCTCTCTGGCTGTTAAGCAAGCAGAGAATCGCCGAAAATGATATTTACTCCGGCGAGACTTTGCTTTTCCAGGCTGCCTTTGAAAATTGTCCTGAAGCCCAGGGAGACATAGGGGACGTCTATTTTTACGGAAGATTTAATCGGGAAAATGCCCGTAGAGATCCTGAAAATATCAACACGATTATACAAGATGATACGACGGCAGCAAACTGGTATAAACAGGGATATAAAAACGGAAGCGACTACTGTACAGGACAGCTGGGCGTCTGTTATGATTACGGGATCGGTGTTGAACAAAATCTTGAAAATGCTCAGTCCCTTCTGCAAAGCGGACTTCTCTGCAAAGAGCAGGATTTTTTTGGAGAATATTATTTTCTGAAGGAACTTTTACAAGCAACCAATACCATCCAGCTGGATGAACCTATTCAATTGGGTTGGGAACAGTCTCCCATAACAGAAAAATTTAAAGAGATCATTCCCTTTTTAAACCTTCGGGAAAAAATAAAGGCTCAGAAAGAGGCTGTAGAGTACCTGCGGTGGGATCAGGAAGCCGCCAAAGCCACAGACAAGCTGAGAAATCTGCTGACAAGATATTATAATGGTTCTATCCTCTTTTCGATCCTTCGGGTTCTGCTTCCTTTATACTGGGCTGTAGGACTGGTTTCTTCGCTCATCAATATCTTCTTTGCTGAACAATTTGCCTTTATCAACTATCTTTTGTATTATACGGCTTATCCCCCTTTATGGATAACGAATTATATTTTCAATCAGGAAAAGCTAACCTATAGCATGGAAGACATGAGTTTTGTAATGGGAAGCGACGGTCTTATTGCCTTAATTCTCTGGTACATAATCCTCTACTTTATTGGAAAGGGTATTCTATGGATTCTGAAACCTATTTTAACCTTTATTTCCCGCACAGTGTCAGAGAAAAAAATCTCCGCTCACCTGGAAAATATCGAGAAAAAAGCTTCAAATGCCGCCGCTCCTACCGTTCAAAAACTGGATCATATGCTGTCGGAAGTGAATCAGAAAATAGAGGAGGCGGTTGCCCAGCTTCCCCTGGAAACCCATCTGAAACAGGCGTCTTATATCTACCCTCTGTATATGGAAGCTCTGAACCATCATTACGATTCTTTTGAAAGCCTGGAGAAAGCTTTTGAAAAAAAACTCCGGGATACAGAGCGCTCCAAAAAGCAGAAGAAAATGCTTCTTCCCGCTTGCCGCAGGCGGCGAATCTTTAAGCCTATTCCCTGGGCTTTGGAAATGGGCAGAGAAGAAGCATTAAAGTATTTTAAGGGTGCTGGTGTGAAAAAAAATATGGCCATTGCTTTGGAATGTGCCCTGAATTATATTTCCGCCCAATGCCCCGTTGGAGGCCGGGGAGACGGCAAAAATCTTGTTCATCTTGTCCATCTTTACAAATATGGAGAAGTAGATCCGGTTAAGGTTACCCCGGACCCTGAACTTTCAGTGATTTTTCAGCAGGCAGCTATTTATCTCTATGAAAAAGAAGCTTCCCTTAATAATTCCTATGCAATGCATGAGTTATACTATCTCTATAAGGATCTGGACAACGAAAAATCCATGTACTGGGCAAAAGAGGCCATTCGGCATGAAAATCCGGAAATGCTTTTCGCTGCTGCCGTCAGCCCTGAACTTTTCTCTGTGTCCACTGACCAACGCATCCAATATGCCAAACGTGCCTATGAACTGGGAGTAAAGGATGCTGCCGATGTAATAAAAACCATTCAACTCAATCAGAAGAAAAAAGCTCAGCTCGAACAGGAAATTCGGAATTTTCAGCGCAGTCAGTATAAACAGGAAATTAACCGCCGTATGGAAGAATACCGTGAAAAGCTGGATTGGGCGGAAAGAGATATGAATCAATTCTTTTCAGACTCCTATCTCACCAATGAGGAGCGCCATATCTTAGAAGGAAGCTCCTACAGGGATTATGGCAATTCCAAGACAATCCGTGAAGACCTGGAAAATCGTCAAAGAAGAAAAATTGAAGAAGAAATGAAAGGGGAATAAAATATGGCTGTTACAGGTGCAATTTTAGGGGACATTGCAGGTTCCCAGTATGAACACAGAAGACCCAGGGATTTGGACTATAAAAACTGTGAAATATTTACAAAAGACTGTCATTACACAGATGATACTGTAATGACTCTGGCTGTAAAAAAAGCCCTTCAGCATAGTCTTGATATCGCAGAAACCTTGCAGGAACTGGGAAGAAAACATCCTGGAGCTGGTTTTGGTTGGAATTTTTATGAATGGCTTTTTTCTGATAATCCCCAGCCCTATGGGAGCTACGGAAACGGCTCCGCCATGCGGGCTTCCTTTGTAGGAGAGTTCTTTGAAAATCCGGAAGACGTTGCAGAGAAGGCTAAAGAGACAGCCGCCGTATCCCACAATCATCCCGAAGGAATAAAGGGTGCAGTGGTGACCGCCATGTGTGTACATATGGCCATTCATAAAAAAAGCAAAGAGGAAATCTACAATTATGTTCTGGAGCAGTATCCTCCGGAGGAATACAAATTTAGCATTGATAAAGATTTAGAGTATATCAGGACAAATTATTCCTGGAGTGCCACCTGCATGGACAGTGTGGCCGTGGCCATGCGTTGTTTCTATGAAAGCGATTCTTATGAATCTTTTATAAGAAATGTATTCAGCTTCAGATGTGACTGTGATACCCTTTGTGCCATTGGTGGAGGGGTGGCAGAAGAATTTTATCACGGTACAGGCTTTGATAATGAAACCCTTCTGAAAAAATATCTTCCGGAAGATTTATACCAAATCTGGAAGGATTAATTATAAAAAGGCCATTGTACGAAATCGAACCCCAATTCATACAATGGCCTCTCTCAACATATGATTAATTCTTCTATGCCTTTTTAAATTTGAAAACGAAGGGCGGTTTCCCCGGAAGTCCGATAATGGCTTCCCCCAGTCCCAAACGGATAATATCCCAGTCTTCCACTACATTAGCATCCCGAACCTGTTCAACGATTCCTCTCCCTTGTACAGAAGCCATGAAAACTTCCTTTTTCCGATTCTTTCCATGGAGAGACTTAATAAAATTTCTGGATCCCTCATCATTTACCCGAAATGCTACAGAGGTCAAAAATCCGGAAAGAATACTCCTGGCTCTGTGTTCTCCATAGGCCTTATAAATCTGATCTACATTTTGGATGCCAATCATAAATTTTACCCCCAGGCTTCGACCAAAATTTACTGCATCATCCACATGCTTTAAATCCGGTAAAAGACTGAACTCATCTGTAATAAAATATACATTTCCCTCGCTCTTTTCTCTGCAAAGTGCCTCTTTAATTGCCAGATCGAATAAAAGACTATAAATAGGCGAGAGAAGACTTCCTATACCCAGGTCATACTCAATGAAAATAAATCTTCCCCGCTTTTCTCTGACCAGCTTCCGAATGGAAAGAGTTCCTTTCTTCTTAAAATTTCCTATAAAAATGTCCCTCACCAATTGGAGGAGCTCTGACATAACACCCTGGGTCTGGGCAGAATCATCCTCGGCAATATAGCTTATCATGGCTCTCATACTGTCATACTGATCCATCATTTCACGAATTTCTCCGGTAGGAGAGCGATCTAAAAAATTTCTCAGCATTTCATTATTTATCTCTGAAGCATCCTCACTCATACATAAATGTTGGAGTACAGCGGCAAAAATATCCTTAGCCGCAGCCGGAAAAAATGGCTGATTGGTCTTTTCAATCTTGCTGTTAAAAAGAGTCTTGGCGATTTCGTTGATATTCTCCTCCATATGCTCGTCATACTCAATCTCGTTAAAGATATTCCAGTAGTCCGTGCCGTTTGGGCCCGTTGCCGTGTCATCATTGCTGATTACCACGTCCCCGGGGCGGTAAAACTCTTTATAAAAATCCCCCTTGGTGTCAAAAACAATCATTACATCATTGGAGGTAATGGACTTTCTCAGCTGTTTCATAATCTGGAAAAAAGCATTGGTTTTTCCTGTGCCGATCCCCCCCAAAAACATAAGATGCCGCCCCAGAAGCTCCTCATCCAGAGGGACATAAATGTCCCTCCCCTCCGGTCCCGGCGCTGTGCCGATGAATGCACACTTCGCCTGTTTGGTAGGATACTTTACAGGCATATGATACAATTGATTTCCGTCAAATACTTCAACCTGTTTCATACTTTTCCTCCTTTATCTGCTTATGCCGCCCTTACTTTTTCCTCCGGATCCTCCACCGCTGCTCTTTCCAGCAGAAGAACCGCCGGAGGATGCGCCTTTGGAAGTTCCTCCTGAACTGCCGGAAGATTTTCCGGCGGAAGCACCCTTGGAGGATCCTTTAGAAGAACCGCCGGAAGACTGACCATTAGAAGCACCTTTAGAAGCCCCCTTAGCTGCTCCTTCTGATGAGTTTCCTTTAGCAGAACCTTTAGAGTTTCCCACAGATCCCTTATCGTTAGTTGCTCCTTTCGCTGCTCCCTGCTGAGAGGTTCCCTGGGAAGACTTACCATTAGAAGCTCCTTTTGCCTCTCCTTTGGACGCTCCCTTGGAAGATTGACCATTGGAAGCGCCTTTTTGTTTTCCTGTATCAGACTGTTTGGCCGTCCCAGACTGCTTCCCGGCTCCATTCTGTTTCTCGGCCCCAGCCTGCTTTTGGGCTCCACTCTGCTTCTGCGCTCCGCTTTCCTTCTGAGCCCCGGCCTGCTTCTGCGCTCCACTTTGCTTTTGCGCTCCATTTTGTTTCTCGGCCCCACTCTGTTTTTGCGCTCCGTTCTGTTTCTGCGCTCCGTTCTGCTTCCCGGCTCCACTCTGCTTCTGCGCTCCGCTTTCCTTCTGAGCCCCGGCCTGCTTCTGCGCTCCGCTTTCCTTCTGAGCCCCGGCCTGCTTCTGCGCTCCGCTTTCCTTCTGAGCCCCGGCCTGTTTCTGGGCTCCACTTTGCTTTTGCGCTCCGGCCTGTTTCTGACTTCCAGATTGTTTCTGCGCCCCGGTCTGTTTCTGCGCTCCCGTCTGTTTCTGTGCTCCAGTCTGTTTCTCAGCTCCAGCCTGTTTCTGCGCCCCGGTCTGTTTCTGCGCCCCGGTCTGTTTCTGCGCTCCCGTCTGCTTCTGCTCTCCGCTCTGTTTCTGTGCTCCAGTCTGTTTCTCAGCCCCAGCCTGTTTCTGCGCTCCACTCTGTTTCTGCGCCCCGGTCTGCTTCTGCGCTCCACTCTGTTTCTGCGCTCCATTCTGTTTCTGCGCTCCAGCCTGTTTCTGCGTCCCACTCTGTTTCTGCGCTCCGGCCTGCTTCTGCTCTCCGCTTTCCTTCTGGGCTCCAGATTGTTTCTGCGCTCCACTCTGTTTCTGCGCTCCAGCCTGTTTCTGCGTCCCACTCTGTTTCTGCGCTCCGGCCTGTTTCTGCGCTCCGCTTTCCTTCTGGGCTCCAGATTGTTTCTGCGCTCCACTTTCCTTCTGGGCTCCAGATTGCTTCTGCGCCCCACTCTGTTTCTGCGCTCCACTCTGTTTCTGCGTCCCACTCTGTTTCTGCGCTCCGGCCTGCTTCTGCGCTCCACTCTCCTTCTGGGCTCCAGATTGCTTCTGCGCCCCACTCTGTTTCTGCGCTCCACTCTGTTTCTGCGCTCCAGCCTGTTTCTGCGTCCCACTCTGTTTCTGCGCTCCGGCCTGCTTCTGCTCTCCGCTTTCCTTCTGGGCTCCAGATTGCTTCTGCGCCCCACTCTGTTTCTGCGCTCCACTCTGTTTCTGGGCCCCGGTCTGCTTCTGCGCTCCGCTTTCCTTCTGCGTATCTGTCTGTTTTCCTACAGACTTTTGATTTTTGCAGTTTTGTGCTTTTGCCTTATTCTGCAGTTTGTCATTTCCGCCTTTGCCTGTGTTTAGCTTCTTATCACCCTGGCTGCCCTGAGTGGAAATTTTAGGCGGCTTGCCACGCTCTGCCATATCGGGCTTTCCATCTCTCAGATTAGCACTCTTGACCTTTCCCCTGGCCTCCTGCATATCCTTGATTTTCCCACCCACTTGTTTAGAATTGTCGAAAATCTCCTGGCCCGTCTTCAGCTTGTCCTGTGCCGCCTGCTTAGGCGTCTTTTTGTTGGGATTCTCCAGTTTATAACCCTTTGCGGCTTTCTGGCTGGGGGCCTCATCTACAACTTGCTGCACTGACGTAGAGGGGCTGTTTAATTCCGATGAATTCTGATTAATCTTATTAAGATCATTTAATGCGGAGCCCTGTATAGCCGCTCCTGCCATCATTCCTACAATTGATATCGTTGCTATTCCCTTTTCAGCTGCCGTAATTAGATTACCTACCCAATTCCACATACCTGTTACCTCAAAAATAAACTGTCATTCTGCATCAAAGTAGTAATGCAGTGAAAAGCCTGCATCTCTGACAATTTTTCCTCTTTCGCCAGATCTATGAGACCCTGCACTGTAGTAAGTCCATCCGCACCGCTCCACAGAATTAACTGACCTCTGCTGGGATACCAGTATTCTTTGCCCACCAGAATGCTGTACTTTTTATTATATACAAATCCAAAGCCCTGGCGAATGGCATTTCTTTCCCATATGGCTTCCAGAAGCTTTTCAGGGGACTCAGCGTCATATACCGCTCCTTTCCGCACCAGGGACTGGAGAATTTCCGACTCTTCTTCCCGGACGTTGACTCGGAGACACATACTCCATTCTTTCAGTTCCTCCGTAGTCAAAGCCACCGTTCCTTCCTTTTGCTCCAAAATATATACAGATGGATTATCTATCGCATAGGTAAGAGGATAACCCACTGCCAAATAATATCTTTTCATGTTTTCCTCCTTAGAGCAACGGCTGCTGCATGAAACATATATTTTTGTTTAATGCAGCAGCCGCATCTATTTCATCCTAATCCATTTTCCACTTCTGAATTCCGAAATCACCAAATTTCTGAATATCCATGATCATCGTTCCCACTTCATCCATGGCACGCTCCGCATCTTTTCCCGGAAGCACATCCATTCCTCTTGCAATAAAGTAATTAAACAGCATAGTCGGAACAGTGTCCACTCTCTTCTCCTCAATCGGACTCGTACCGCCGGATTTTGTAAGTATCTTAAAACTAAAATTCGGACGAATGCTTGCCAGGATAAAATAAAGGGCAAATCCTACCAGAATTAACAATGCCACTATCCTCTGTATCGACTCATCCTCCTGCATCCAGGTATTCATAGGTGCGAAGGCAAAGGCGAAGACAGCTAATTTTGCATAATAATGTTTTCTTAAAAGTATGGAAATTCCCAATGCACCCGCAATACCCAGAATAATTGCCAGAATTTCCACATACTGTGTAAGTAGAGTCCCTAAGGCTGAAAAAAGAGCTGCATAGTAAACATTCAGGAACAAAGCTACAAAACTGAGTCTGTTTCCATTTCTGATATCTATTCCTGTAACATCGTCTAAAGCAAACTCTACAGATTTCTGCATTTTCCCAATCCAGTTTCTTCCGCTTAAACGGAATAAGACACGTTTATTTGTCACCTGAAGTCTGCCTTCCTGCCAGGTACCTTTTAAAAGAGATCTTGTAGCACAGATATCGTACTGACGGATAGGGATTTCCTGTCCGCAGGGCTGGATTAAATCCGGAACAATTTGAAGGCCTCTCTCATAGCAATCTTCTACTTGGGCAACCTTATCCTCCTTCGAAAGTCCCAGAAGTTTTCTTCCATCCACCCCATTGACAATCCTACCTGGCTTATCTGTAGGAGTAACAAAATTATATACCTTGTCCAGGGCATTTCCCATCTTTATAGAAACCATATGCATGGTTTCAAACAGACCTGCAGCTTCTCCCTGAGCATTTTTCTGTTCCTTTTCACTTTCCCTGTGCCGTGTTTCCCTCTGTTTAGCGTTCTTCTCCTTACCGACTTTTTTTCTCTTCTTCTCTTTTTCTTTTCGTTTTCTGTCCTTAGAAGAGACTTTCTCCTGTTCCTCCTCTCCTATATCTTTCCCTTCGGACAGCTCTTCCTCATTTATCATATCATTATGATCCGTTTCCTGATCATAATAGGATTCGTCCTCCTGGTTATAATAATATTCATCTTCCTGCTGAAGATCTTCCTCCTGCTGGCCATGGTAATACTCTTCACCTTCCGGTGATTCTTCCTCATCCTGACCGTAGTAATACTCTTCACCTTCCGGTGATTCTTCCTCATCCTGACTGTAGTAATACTCTTCACCTTCCGGTGATTCTTCCTCATCCTGACTGTAGTAATACTCCTCAGCTTCCGATGATTCTTCCTCATCCTGACTGTAGTAATACTCCTCAGCTTCCGATGATTCTTCTTCCTCATCCTGACTGTAGTAATATTCTTCGGCTTCCGGTGATTCTTCCTCATCCTGACTGTAATAATACTCCTCGGCTTCCGGTGCTTCTTCTTCATCCTGACTGTAGTAATACTCCTCGTCCTCCGATGGTTCTTCCTCGTTCTGGCTTACATAATAGTCATCGTTCTCCGGATAATCTTCCTCAGGCTGGTCATTGTAATATTCCTCATCTTCTTGAGGCTCTTCCTCATTCTGACTGCTGTAATAGTCGTCCTCGTCTCGAATCTCTTCTTCATTCTGACTGCTGTAATAGCTGTCATCTTCCTGAGCAAATTCCGGATACTCCTCTGCGAATTCCGGTGTTTCCTCCTGTGAAGAATGATCATAGCCTTCCTCCCGGCAATGACATGTTTCCCCTTCTTTTAAAGGTCTTCCGCAATACATACAAAAATTAGCCATTCTACTCATCTCCCTTCTCTAATAAACACAGTTCATATTTGTGGAGTAAATTTTCCACTGACCTTCCTCCTGCATGAAAGTAACTGTCATCTCATCAGTTCCGTCGTTGCTTTCATTTTCTGTACTTGTAATTCCATCATAGGAGGTGTCCGTCACCGTGTAAGCGTAACTATATTCATAAGTCACATAGAGCTGAACTGCCAGGGCTCCATTTTCCATGGTATAGCTGTCGGAAATCTCGCTCTGGTAATTTTCAAACTGCATATCCGTAAACTTTATACTGTCATATCTGGTACTGTGAAGCTGTTCTGTAAAGTCCTCGTATAAATATCTGGCAGAGTTCTGGATCTCCTTAGTGGCCTGAAGATCCCCTGCATCACTCACCCAATAATCCATATAATCTTGAGAAGGCCCTGATTCCTGAATAGCTTCCACGTAAAGCTGAGACATAAAGTTCTTCACAACTGTCTGCATATCCGCAACCGCTTCTTCGCTGAGGGCGAGCTGCTCCACAGTATATCCCTCGGAGCCTCTGCTTACATTAAACTCCAAGGTACTGGGTTCCCGGTTCTCTGCGGAAATCTCCATGGTATGGGTTCCCACAAACAAATCCACCCTATAGGTATCCCCTGCATAGCTCTCATATTCGTCCTCACTCCCTATCCCAGTCTCAGATGGCGTAAGCTCCACGCCGTCCACTTTAATGGAATATCCTTCTGGTGCATAAATGGGATAGTTAGAAGCTACAAAGGCTTCTGAGGAAATTTTCCACTTTGGGAAGAAGAACAGTGTCTTTTCATTTTGTTTAACTAACGTCACCGTGTCTTCCATTTCATTAGACTCCCCGGGAAGCATATACACAGCCTTATACTGGCAGGTGAAATCACTCTCATTCACTTTTTCCACCTTCAAATTTTTCACATCAGTGCCGTCCTGGCTGTGCACTGCCAAAAAGTTCTCCTCTGACATGAGCTCTCCCTCTGGCACCTCGATCTGTCCATAGACTTTTTCCCAGTCTCCTGATAGAGCAGCCTTGAAGTACTCCTCTGCCACTCTTTCGGGGCCAAAAAAACTTCCCACTACGCTGTACGCAACTGCCAAAATCACTGCAACTACTGCCACTATGAGAATGGCTGTAATAGTTTTCTTTCCCGGCATGGGAATGTTTTTCAATTTCTCCCATCTTTCTGCTTCCTGGGCTTTACGGATCGCTTCTCTTTTTCTTCTCTGTTCCTCCCTGTCAATGGGCTTATCCAGAAAAGCTCCCTCGTCTGTCATCTTCTGATTGTTATATTCTTCCATAGCACTCCCTCCTTATGGATTAAAATATTGATAAACCACACTGGAAATATTTACAATATTCCCTTGTGCTGTGTTTGCATCCGGAACCTCCGTAGACGTCACTGCCAGAACATAATCTGTACCCGAAGAATATACAATTGCCACATCATTTTCCGTATCACTTAATTCTCCTGTTTTATTGGCCGTGACAGTTCCCTCTGGAACTCCTGCAGGGATCTTCCACTTCCTTGTCTGTCCTTTTAAAAGTTCCAGCATTTTATCTGAAGCTTCCGGTGAGATACAAGTTCTGTCATATACACTTTTCATAAACATGGCACAATCTCTGGCTGAAGTGAAGTTTTCTCCTGCTGCCGGAGTTGTACGAACGTCTTGTAAAGTTCTTCCCTGGCTGGTATCCCCGTATCCATAGCGTCTGGCATAGGCATTAACTTCTTTCATACCCTCTTCCATATTTCCACTGCTGCTGAGACGTGCTACCAGCTCGTTTGCCGACTCATTGTCACTGACTGTAATCATATCAGTAAGGAGCTGATCTACACCGGTATTATCTGTAAGTTCTCCTTTTTCTGTCTTTTCCAATACAGCTCCCATTATATAAAGTTTTATAAGACTTGCAGCTTTAACTGAATGACTGTTTAAATCCATGTAGACCTTTTTTTTCAAATCATATACGTAAACTGCCCAGTCCCCTTCATATCCGGCTACCATAGTAGAAAGTTGATTTTTCAGGTCTTCCATTCCTTCCCGATCCGCTTCTTCAGAAGGTATTTCTTCCTGTACATCTTCCAGGACACTTACTACTTCTTGATCATTCTCCTGTGAATTCTCTTCGGCAGCCTTCTGGTTCTGTTCCTCTTCTTTATTGCTATCTTCCGGTTCTTTTTCCAGACCGGTCTCAGTCTTTGATTCCTTTGTAAGATCTGCGGTCTCTTCTTCCACCGAAGTTACTGTATCTTCCGTCTTTTTGCTTTCCTGCTTGGTCATACCGAGCTTACTTTTATATTGAAATCCCACTGCACCGCAAATAAGCAGGACTACTATAATTACTGTAACAATCCCTATTTTCTTTTTCATATTTTTTATCCGCCGTATTTTCTTTATTGCGCCTTTAATGTATTTACTACATAACTGGCTGCGCTGGATACAGCAGCCGCCGAGGTATCTGCTACACCGTTACAAGTTAATATAGAAAGTATAAAAAGCTCGTCCCCATTCTGTACCAATGCCACTTCATTATATCTGGAATCAGTAATCCCATTCAGATTCAGGAAAAGGTTGCAGGATCCGCAGGCAGGATACATCCCCTTATTTGCAGCATCTGCACCATTAATCTTGAAATACTGTTCCAAAAATGCCTTTCCGATTCCTGTAAAATTATCCTGATATACTGCATTAAGCATCATTGCAGCATCCTTGGCACTTATATAATTCTCCTGAGGCGTAACTCCAGGTTCCAATTTTTTCTGCATATCCACACTGGAAAATCCGTAGTTATGGCAGGTCTGGTTGATTCTGTCCAGAGTCAAAAAATCCATAAGAGAATTTAATGCATTGTTATCACTATTAGCCAGAGCATCCGCCAACATCTGAGATACCGGGAAGGATCTTCCTTCATCCTCTTGTTTATAGGATCCCCGCCCATTCTCAAAGGTATAATGGAATTCTACCTGAGAATCCAGACTAATGGTTCCATTGTGCACCCCTTCCGCAATCGTGAACAAAATAGGCACGCCGATCAGCGCAGAGGCAGGTAATGAAGAATCACCAGTCCCATTATCGTATTCCTGTCCATTTGTTATATCCAAAACATATAATCCATAAGTTGCACCTGATCCGCCCAGGATATTTCCTATCTGCTGCATATCCAGCTGATTTCCCGATGTAACAGCAGCCTGCTGGTCTGCCTTCTGGACAGATGTCTGAAGGGTCTTCTGGAGAGTCTGCACCTCCGCACCTTGGGAGTTTTCCTCTCCTTGAGAAGAGCCCTCTCCCTGATCTCCCAGAATATTTACCACGCCGTTATCGCTGGTGTCCTGGCTTCCGGAAGTATCCTCCGTATCCTCTGAGGTTTCCTCCTGGGAAGCCTCTCCCTGATCCGTTTCCACATTGCCTTGACTTTCTGCCTGCTGCTCCTGTGCCACCTGCACTGCGTCCTCCTTGTCATTATCACCGATAAGCATCATGCCAACCACTACAAAAGCCAGAATCAATGCGACGCCAAAGCAGATTCCCACAATCATACCTATCACTCCCCTGCCCAGAGCTTTTTTCTCCACCTGATTCTCTTGTGGATCCGGCTCCGTTCTGGGAATGTCTCTGTCCTTGACCTTAGGATTCTTTTTGGGAACATATTTATGGGTCGCCACTTGTTTCTTCTGGGGTACCGGTCTGCCCCTGTTGGGACTATCTCCCCCATTGTTTCCCTTCTCCTTCTGCTTGGAGAAACTCAAATCCTCCGATGTCCTCTCCGGAGGTTTTTCCCTCCAGGGCATCTTTTTCCCCTCAGATGGTCCGGGCCTTTGGACTACATGTCCACACTCCGGGCAGAAACGACTCCCCGGAAGCAGCTCTTTTCCGCAGTTCTCACACCGTTTCATTTCCACGGCCTGGGTTCCGCAATCCGGGCAAAATCTTGCCCCTTCTTTCAAAACTTTCTTACATTTCGGACAATACATCTCTCTCCCTCCTTTTTCAGTCTCCAAAAGCAACACTCAGCATCATATCAACCCCCACCAGCACAACCAGGATAAATCCCCAGCTCGCCATTCCGGCAATTACCAGTTCCCAGGTACCTTCCGCAAGATTCAACACAATGAAAGACATAAATACTCCTGAAACAAAAACTGTGCATGCATTCATGAGAAAAATCTTCACCAGCGTATACCCTATACATAGAAATACGCTGGAAAATCCAATAGTAAACCAGAAAATTCCTGCTCCTCCTGCTAGAGTAACCAAAATCATTAGGATGCTGGATATTCCCTGGACAAATCCATGGCCTGCAGCTGCCTGAATGTTCACAAAAAGTATATGCAAAACAACCCCTGAGGCTACACATCCTAAAAATGCACTGGCTAAATGCCACACAACTCTTCTCAAAAATACAAGGATTCCCTTGGATTCTGAGTTCTCCATAGCCTTATCTCCGGCATAGCTTATGGCCTTATAACACACACCTGCCACACACAGCTTGCCAAATTCCTCAAGAAACTCAAACACTCCGTTTATGGGCTGAATCTGGGCCGTATAATTTTGAACATCTAAAACCTGTGGAATAATAGTAGTATAAATTTTGATTGCCAACTGTGCTATGGCTCCCCCAAAGGGCAGCAAGTCCACCATGTCATACCATAGATTCCGGAATACTCCTGCCTCCACGAAAGTACGCAGAGCAGCTAAAATCAACGGTACTACAATCACGATAATAAGTATCAGTGATGTGAGGCTTATGGCATCTTTTCTTTTGCTCATATCTCCTCCACCTCCAGACACTCCTCCAGGAAGTCCCCAAAGGTAATTTCCAAACTTTCTGTTTCCACAAACTCTCCCTCCTCTGTGAGTCTCAGGGCCACCATAGCCCCATCCTCCCGGCGGCCTTCCGGGATTGTTTTTATGAAATAATAGGTTCCCATTCCATCCCCAGCCACAGGGATATACTCCCTGGGGAGCTGATATCTCTCCCTCATATAAAGGGCAGTCCACAGCATATCCGGAACAGATTGCCCCTCTAGGAGATTTCCCCACTCATCTTCCCTGAGTCCGAAGATTTCCCAGCCTCCCCAGAGGCCTTCCCCGTACAGTCTCAGGAACCAACAATAGGACAGGGGAAGGGGGCCTCCCAGCCTTTTCTCCGCTTCCTGGAGGGATTTCTGGGAAATTCCCCCGGCGGTATGAATGAGTTTCGGATTTTTCTTCACCCGTTCCTCTAATATTTCCAGTCTTTTCTCAATCCTCATCTTTTCTCCTTCGCCGTTCAAAGGCCGCCCTGCGTTTCCAGTAGTTTGACTTAAAGCTGCTGAAAGCATTTCTCTGAATTCCCGAGGGAATGGAGGAGGGGTTAATATGAAGGAGTCCGTGATTCCTTTTGTGAATACTATCCTGAATCTCCATGATTCCCCCTGTTTCCCGCTGAATCATATGGTGCAGATTTACGTAAAGTCCATCTTTTCCCACAGGAGCCAGTCCATTCTCCATACGTTCCAGATTCGTCATGCCATCTCCGTCCACCCTGTCATAGTCAATATCCCCCTGTCGAATATAGCAGTCGTTTCCCCGGAACCTTATAATGGCAAAGCCGCATCTATCCGGGGAATCCATGGCCTTTTTATACGCCTGGTAGTCCTCCTCCATCTGGAGACTTTCCAGATAATTTAATATCCGCCTAAGCCTCCCCAGAGCCCTGGAAACAGCATTCTTCGTTTTCTCTAAATCCTGCCCCAGGCGTTTTCTTTCTCTGAAAATATCTGATTCCAAATCCCTGACTTTTCTCTCAGAAAGCCCGCTCTCCTGAAGGGCTCTTAAGGCGTATTTGATCCCTTTGTCCTTTTCCGAAAGCTCTTCCATAAGATTATCCCGGAAATGCTGAAGGAAAAGATAAAATCCCCAGATTTCCCCGGTATCTGCCTTTATCTTCATGTGCCTCTACCATTAGCCCAGGGATTCCAGATATTCCCCGTATGCCTTCACTTTCTTTGCCACTTCCGCAGTATCATCCAGACCCTTCAGAATAATCTGGGCCACCTCCTGTACAATGCCTTCAGCTTCCTGATAGACATTGTCATTGACAGATCCATCCATCTTTCTCAAAATGTTTACTCCATCCTTCTGGGTATCCCGGAGCTGCTTTATAATGCGAATCAACAAATCTCCTAATCTTTTTACCTCATCGGAATCTCCCTTATGTACTGATGCCATCTTCTACAGCTCCCTTCTATCTTTCAAATTCTCTTCCCCGTTCCCGGTCATCAATCATTCTCTTCTGCAGCTCCAGGATTCTGGCTTCCCCCATGGCCACTGCATTTTTTATGTTATGGGCCATGCGCAGTACCTCCTCCTCAGATCTGGAGGCGAAGGCGGTTCCGCTGGTGGCGGCGCTTATCTGGGTTCCCACTATCTCCAGGTTGTTGGCTGCCTTGCTCATTTCCTCCAGATACTTGGCTTTAAACTCATTACAGAAATCAATCACTGCATCAATATCTCTGTCGACTCTTCCCATTTTCTTTCTCCTTCCTTACACCTCATAGGGTATGAACTTTCTCACTATCTTACCGTCATAGTATGCCGCCACACCCTTTTGCTGCTCCATACCCTCCAGGAGGTTGGAACGTCCCAGAAATTCCAGACAATCGTCCCGTCCCAAAGCAAAGGCAAACTTATGTCGGAAATTTTCCATACTAATCTCTCGGTTATGTTTAACAGGATACACAGTATCATAGATAATGGAATGGAAAATTCCGCTTCTGGGGCCTGTATGAAGGAGGGAGCTTATATCCTCCAGAGCATTATATATAAGTTCCTCTTCATCCTCAGGCTCCTCCTCCAAATCAGAGTCCGTCTCAGAGAGGAAATCCTCCCCAAAAAGCTGATTCCATTTTTCATCCAGAAGATCATTTACATCCTTCTTTTTCTCTCGGTGTGAATTCTTAAAGGCCCTGGGCTTTGTATCCGGGGCATTCCGGAATTCATCATAGAGATCCTCCAGTCCAATCCAAATCACCAGGGTTCGGTTCTCCCGTCTTCTGTCCCTGAGAGATTCTGTAAGTTCATTGACAATCCTGCAGATATCCTCCAGGCTGCTGTAGACTTCCACCCCGGAGTCCTCCTCCTGAAGGTCCAGGAGCTTCTCCTCACAGAGGTCAAAAAGACGGCTGTAGGAGTCTGCCAAAACAATAATCCTATGTCCCGGAATCCTCTGCATACTGTAAACCTGGCTCATGAGAAGCTGCATCTGCTCCTCCTCTGTGCCTCCCACACTCATGATATTCTCCCCTCTTCTGTGTAGGAGGGGTACCATGAAGCATCCTGTAAGGTCCAGGGTCTCTCCCCAGTACAGAGGAATCTGCCGGGAATAATCCACCCGGCCCAGATTCTTCTCCTCCCACTGCTGGATTTGAGGAAGACTGTAGGATTTCTTCTCCGTCTCGTCCATGTATACCGGGAGATAGTCCTCTGCCTGGAGGAAACTTCGGATATTTTGGCACAGGGCATATCTTGTCTCCCCGTCTATGTAAATATTTTTAACCCGCTCAATAGACTGCTCTTCTTTCATCTGTCCATTGTCTCCCCGGACCATCTCACAGGTCACCAGAGCACATTCCCCCACCTTCAGATTCAGAAAATCTGTCAGTTCCTCCGGAGGAATATTGGGAAGCATTTCCCGCATCTCCTCTTTATCGTTGGCCATGGCAATTCGGCATTTAATTTGTTTTCTTCCTTTTTCCGTAAGGCCCTTAAGGCCCACAGTAACCGTCTGGTCGCTGAAGAGAAAGGTAATTCCCATAGCCCGGCCCTCTGCCAGAAGATTTTCCAGCTTTTCTTTATAGGCATAATCCTCGCTTACCTGCTGGGCCATAACATGGAACTCATCAATAATAATCAGGAGGCGGCTCATTCCCTGAAGTCCCATATATTTTCTATAGTCTGTAATGGAAGTAATATTGGTGTTTTCTCCCCTTTCCTTCATCTCCTCATCTGCCTTCTTCACCAGCTGCTGCCGGCGCTCATACTCAGCCCAAATTTTGTCCAAAAGAGCAAAGGTGAAATCTGCCCCCTTGCTTAATCCCAGGAACTTCACATGGGGAGGAGTATTATATTTATAGGAGCTGAACTCATTGATCTTGTAGTCCACCAGCCACATCTCCACATCCTCCGGCTTATAGTTCATGGCCACAGAGGAGATAATCATGTGGAGAAGTGTACTCTTTCCGGAACCTGTGGTTCCCGATATGAGTCCATGGGCATGGGCAGAATTTCCCAGGACCAGTTCCTTAATCTCGCCTCTTCTGTCCACGGCAAAGGGAATCCGTATTCCCTTTGTGGCGTCCCTTTCTCCAAAGGGTCCCTCTACATCCATAAGGGCCCGGAACCTGTTGTCCACCTCCCTGATTTTTGTCTTTTCATCTATAAGGCTCTGGACATACTCCTTTTTCCCGGATTCCATTATCTTAGGCTCAATGGCTGAGGAACAATCTCCGGCAGTAATATGGGCTCCTTCTTTCTCTATGGTGATGCCGTCCATAATATTCTGGGTGGGCACGTCCACCTTTTCCCGGAAAAGTTTCTTATGTCTGCTGTCATACTGAATAAACACGGAAACACCCCTCTGGCTTCCGTTTTTAATCAGTTTATTGAGAAGCTCCATATCGCTGTCACCAAATCCTGCGGGGAAGTTTTGTATTACCACCATCTGCTGGGGAATCATCCCCTTTTCCTGGGCTGCAGGGGAAGCATTATATTCCTCCACACTGGAAAATCCTGCAGTTTCCTCCGCCACCAGTCCCAGATACCTGTCCAGATCCTTAAGCCCTTGGGAGATATCCTGATTGTTCAGATACAGGGAGGCATACTTATATACACTTCCCGTGACCTTTCTGTTTAGCTGCCACACATCTCCTTCTCGGATCTGCTTTAGCCCCAGCAGCTCTGAGAAATCGTTTCCTGTGTTCTCCCCGTCTATGAGATGGAACTCCAAAGCATACTCCTGCATCTGACGCATTTCCTGATAAATAAGAGAGCGCAGAAGCCCTGTGGCTGTCCGGCGTGCCTCCTCCCCCTGGTATTCACAGTAGAATTGGAGGGGTTTTCTGCTGTCCCTGGTATAGGGAACCTGAATAAAATCATCTGCATAACATTCCCCCAGGACATCCCCTATCCATTCTCCGCAATAATCCCTCTCAGATTCCAGAAGCACATCCACATTTCCGAAGTATAAAATATTTTCCCCTTTCTCAGAGGTCACGTATTTCTCCCAGTCAGAATCCTGGGCGTATCCTGCCGCATCCATGGTTTCCTGGTATCCCCTTAGAATAGCCTCTGCATAATCCTGAATGGCGAAGCCAGCTTCGTCTTCCTGCCTTCTCATCTCCTGTTCCTGTTCCTGGAGATACAAGGTAAGGCCCCTAATCTTTCCCATGAGTTCTGCATAAATCACGTCCTGACGTTTCCCGATTCCCAGGAAACGCTTGATAATAGTGAGGATGCTATTGTCCAGAAGCTCGCTTTTAATCTCTTCAATTTCCTCCTGGGTGTAGGGATGAGCTTCCTCCTCATTTACATACTGAAATTTATTATGGTATTTTTCATAAAGGGCCTGTCTCAGCTCCTCCACACTGTCTAAATCCTTGAGAACCGCCGCTTGTTTACCGGCATATTCCTCGAAGACCTGGATATTTTCCTCCAGGCCTTCTATCAATTCTATATAATCCTTGTACATATCTGTCACTTCCTGTCTCTGTCACCGCCGGAAAAGACGGATTTCAGTATATAGATAATCGCTCCTATGATAATAAGGGAGGGAATCAGAGCGACAAACACTGCATACACAGTACGCACCGCCAGAACTATAATGGTTACCAGGAAGAAAACCACCACCATACCTAAAAGATATCCCACAGGTACGGTAATGTAATATAAGATTCCCCCGTTTTCATAGCTGGCTTTCACAGCGATTCCCAGTCCTACAATTCCTCCGATAATTCCCGTAATACCGGAGAAATTAAAGGTGTAGCAATACTGGGCTGTTTCCTGGGAGGCCATGGACAGAACAATGCCAATGTACAGTCTGAAAAACAGGAAATAGGTGAGAAGTCCCAGGACCGCCGCAATGACAAGTCCGTAAACCACTTTCACAATGCCCATATCCGCCACACTGTCAGAACCTCTCCTGGCAGGAGGAGCATTCCTTCTGTCTCTGGAATCATACCCTCCTCCGGAGTATCCTGAAGGGGAAGGGATTTTTGGTCCCGGTGTAGGGGGAGTGTAAGGTCCGCCTCCTGAAGGCATATGTGAACCTCCCCCTGTGCCTCCGGATCCCCCAGGTGCCGGGGAGGGCTGAAGTTTCGGTGCCTCCTGGTATACAACCCCGGCAAATTTTCCATGAGAATATACCATATCCATAATCCGCAGACCATGCCAGGTATTTCCACTGGAAAGGGCACCGCTGATCTCCTGTTCCCTCTGCTTAGTGCAGTATACACTGTCCAGAAGCTTCACCATATATCCTCTTCTGTTCTTTAGGGGATAGGCGGTTCCGTCCGGCTCTTTCACCCTTCCGGAACTTTCATATTCATAGACAGTCTTATTCTTTCCCACTATCTTCACTTTAACTTTCCTCCTGACGTCTCAGCAAAGTCTCCGTCTCCCTCAGGAGATAGTTCAGTCTGTCCTCATCCCTGGACAGACTTTCCATATTCTCCAGAATCTCCTCCAGGTATTGACTCTCAAAATTCTCCCTCATGGAGTCATCCCAGGTGAGCTGCTGCCATTTCTGCCGCAAAAGACTTTTGTAATTTGAAAACATCTGCTGTTCTAATTCTCTTTTCATTTCACTCCCCGGCTTTTAGTATCTGCTTACAGTGCCTCCGCCGCCTACCATGCGTCCTCTCCGGAACTCTTTTTCCATGGTGCTGATAAGAGCTGCAATAAGGATCCACAGAATGAACCATGTAACCACGTAAGAAAGTCCCAGAATCTGTACCAGAAGTTCCACCAGCAGGGCTCCCACAAAGGATTTAATGGCGCTGGAAATCAGGATCATTGCCCAGCAGTCCTCCTTAGTAGCGGCAAAAATCATCAAAAAGCCAATAAGGGTTCCCAGTATGGTAAGGAATACCACCCTCATAATTCCATAGAGCCAGTCCATATCCTGCACCTTCCGGAGGGATAAAAGATCCCTGCTGTCAGAGAAGGCCTTTCCGGCTTCCTCCATGGCGCCTTTTAAGAGGCTGGCATCCTCCACCTGGAGGAAAACACCGTTGGTTCCGTCTGCAATCTTCTGCATAAGACCCTCGTCCACATTTCCCAGACCTACAGTGCTCACGCTGATATTGCTCCTGGCATATTTTTTCAGCACACCCCCTATGGGGCTGAAAAGCCCAATATCCGTGGCATATCCGTCTGTGAGAAGAATTACCCTGGGGGCCTTATCATCTGTCCAGACCTTATTTTCATAGTCCTCCATAACCTGTTTCAGTGCTCCTTTAATGGAGGTTCCTCCTCCCTCTCCCAGGGTAATCTCCACTCCTCCCTCTGAGATGGGCTTCATGTCCCGGAGAATCTGGGTATTGTCGGAAAAGCTGTAAACCATGTAGGGAAAATCCTCCGGCATACCGCTTAAGATCTCATTAATGGCCTCGTATCTGAGATAATTCGGATCATTACCTTCCATGGAACCGGAATCGTCAATGAGAAATACATAGGAAGTGGCCTCCCTGGGGGCCTTCTCCGTATTCAGGCTGTAGAGGAACTGGAAAAGACATCCCAGTCCGAAGACAGCCACCGCCCCTGCTACAAGAAACAGAATAACTTTCCATCTCTCATCTAAAAATAAAACATAGTCCTCCAGGGTCCCCCGGATGCCGCTGACAGTCATCACCACTGCCGTGAGAATCAAATACAGCAGCAGAAAAATAATCCCAATTAAGAGAGTCCTGGGAATCAAGTCTCCTAAAACGTTATACAAAAACATTCCTATGAGCCAGGCAGCCACGCCGGCAATAATGCTGGCAATCAGCAGAACCACATCAAACACTGTAGAGGTCCTTGCCGGCCCCACATTCTGAATTCTCTTGCCTCCCATGTTGTATCCTTTTGGTGGTCTCATATTTCTCCCCCCCTATTGTATATTCTTGTTGTACTCATTTTTCTCTTTTGCACAGTATTTCTATTTTGCTGCAGCAAATAATATTTAACTGGCATATGGCGTATGCCTCCCTGTACTACTGATTCTGTAGATTATAGAAGGCATAAGGGAACCAAACCTTACGCTGTGTCTCAATACCATTTTTGTCCACAGTCACGATGGTGAGGCATTCATTCTCCATGGAAAGATTCTGTTGGCCTGCCGTAAGGCTTTGGTTCTCAGATACCTTCTGTCCCTTTCCGTCTCGCCAATAGTAATATGCCTGCTGGATTTCATTGTCTTTTCCCCGAGCTTCCACCGTAATATTTACTTTTCCCAGCTCTGCAGTGTTTTCCACCTTAATGCTGACTCCCTGTCTAAAACAAGGAATCAGAAGCAAGAGAACTACAGCAACGTTGACACCAATCATCTTCATCCTTTTTCTGGTTTTAATTCCCGCAGGATGGGGCCAGTTCAGGGCCACGGAGCAAATAATTCCGCACAGAACAATCACCAACACTGCAAGAAGGTTATCCGCACATTTCCGGAGGGTTAGAACAGCTCCTGCTCCCATGAGAAACCAGGCAATCATAAGACGGATATTCAGGCTCTCTTCCTGTTTCACCAGGAAGATCAGTCCTGCGGAAATCACCGCCGCTATGGCCAGCACCCACATTCCCCGGTTCACCAGGTACATAATTAGGCTTATGGAAACTGCAGCCACAGGGATTTCCACACCATACCACTTATAATTTTCATAGTTCTTATTTCTGATATTCTGAAAAAGCACATAATATATAATGCCGTACAGGAGAACCAGGGCCCACACATAGGTAAAATAAAAGGTCTGGGAGCACTTAAGCACCAGGCAAAGTCCCCCAAAGCCCCACATAAAGAGAGTGCTGGAATTACCCTCTGTATGCTGTTCCTTCCGGCTTTTCGGCTGGAGAACATACCCCATAACTCCTGTAAGGGCCACCATAAGAATCACCAGAAAGGCAGACATATACTTCTCCCCAAAAGCAGCATATGACTGGGGCAGTATGGACACATACGCCAAAAGGGGCGTAAAACGCATAGATACCAGAATGTAAGCCAGGACAAAGAGGAACGTTGTGCGTTTTCCCACTTCAACCTTGTCCTCCTTCATGCACTTTCGGGAAAGGGTCTCTGCCAAAATCCATCCTGCTGAGACAGTGCCATAAAAAATAATAAAGTAGGCCCCCTCAATGCCGGATCCCTGGCTCTGCAGCCTCAGCACCATACACATTGTAAGAATTGCCCATAAAAACACATTCCGAATCTTCAAAATTTTGGATTTATAAAAGACTGCCAGCAGGATTCCTGCAATTGCCAGGATACTCACTGAGCTTACAATACTATCCATGAACAGTGTAAGACTTTGTTCAAAATCTCCCTTCTGCATCCACACATAGTCCATATGCAGAACACCTATCAGAAGGATATCCACCAGAACCATAGTGCTGAAAAGGGCTCCTGGATTTCCCTTATATGCTTCCTTGAACATGAGCTGGTTTACCAGGTATCCCCCTAGCACCAGGTAGGCAAGGGCATGTATCCAGCTAAAATTCATTACCAGAAGAGGAAGCATAATCACTCCCTCCAAAATTAAAAAGCAAAGATTATGCTTTGTTTTTTCAAAATCCGTATTCTTTACATCCATGTCTTCTTCTCCTCCTCTATAACAGCCATATCAGCAGATAAATTCCCAAAAGGCCTGACATAGCAGGAATCAGCCAGTTGAAGAAGGCAAAGGGATGGGCTTTGTAACGCACTGCCGCCGCTCCCCAAATACCTGCCCCTGCTAGAAGGAAAAGCACGCTCCAGGCAGGGTGGATCCCATACAGGCTTCCCAGAGTCTGAAAAATTGTGAGAAACAGCATTGCCCCCAAAACCAAAAGTCCCAATCTCAGGACACGAATATTGTAGATTCTCTGATTCAGGATATTCTTCAGATTGATTCTGCGATTTCTGTTCAGAGCTGCGGTTCCATATCCGGTATAGCAATGGTAAGCCTCTTCCCAGCTTGTCCCCCGGGCTTCGCTGTAGTACAAATCCCCCAGCTTGGCCTGAGCCTCTCCGTTCCCTTGTTCCGCAGCCTGAAGGAGGAGTTCCTGGGCTGTCTCGGGATTTTTGTCCTTGAGATATTCACTCATGTACATCTGTGCCTCCGGCAGACCAGCTTCCGTAAGACGAGTGAGGGCTTTCATCTCCTCGGCGGACAAATCCTCATGTTTTCTGAAATGCTCCCGGATGGGCTTCATTTCCTTCTCATACAGGGCAAAGGGTACTACAAAACCTCTGCCGTTTTTCTGTGCTTTTTCATAGAGCCTCTGCTCCGTAACCACAGGATATCCCAGGGCAGCGGAAATATCTGCTCCCACCGCCAGTACAGTCTCTCTTCCAAGGCCGGTCTCCTCCTGAGCATTTCCTATAAAACGGTTTAGATTAGTCTCCTCCGTTTCCCCTTCCTCTGCCCGGATAAGCTCCTGAAAGCCTGCGGCAGAGACCATAAGTTTAATCTGCAGAATCCTCTGCTCCGGTATCTTTGCCTGGCGCATTTCAGCCTCCAAGGCTTCTTTATCCAAAAAGATTTCCTTGCCGCAGCGCTGGACAATATCATACAAAATGCCTCCTACGCTGGTGTATTCCGGACGTTCTGCCTCAAAGAAACCTCTTATGTCATCACTCTTCGGCATTCTTTTCTCCTTCCTTTTCCCTGTTTATCTTTCTGTTTTTTCCACCTGTCCATCCCAAACGTTCAAAGCAGTAAAGCCATTCGCCGGGTTCCGGCGCTCTTTTCTTTCCCCTGCGCACCGCTGTTTTCTGGCACAGGGCCCTGAGGAAAAGATCTCGCAGCGCTGGAGCTGCGTCTTTCCAGAGCTCCACAATTCTCTGCTCATCTGCAAAAAGCCCCAGTGCATTGGAATCATCCTCCGGCTCAAAGATAAACACCGGCATCTTGTGATAGTCACGGAATTTCTCATAATGAGCCCTCTCCGAGTCATCTACATAGCCGTCCATAAGGCGTCCCTCATAAGCATACCGGCCGAACATCAGATAAAAAAACATAGCGGCCATGCTGTAATTCTGGGAGCTGTAGTCAAAGTACTTCTGCTTTCCCTGGACAATGGCCGGCTCTGCAAACTCCACAGGATAACTGCAGGCCTCCATATCAAAAAAATCCTCCTCTGCCCATTGCTGCTTATTCCTGTCCGGAAAAATCAAATTGGAAAAATTCAGATAAAGCCTTCCATCCTGTGAAAAGAACAGTCTGCTCAGGTGAAAATCCAGATATAGATATCCGCTCTCATTGATGCTCTGGATACGTCTTGCAATCTCTATGGCCATCTGCTGAATTTTTTTATTTTTCCAGGACATTTCTCCCACATGGCTTAAGTACCGGAATCCGTCCTCCATGACAGGGTATCCCCCATAGGGAAACAACACCGCCAGGCTTGTATCATCCTCGGTTCTTTCATGGGAAAAATTATAGGGTTGATCTACAGCCAGAGAGCAGCCAATCTGCTCGCTGTCATTTAGCTGAATTAAATCACAAGGCCAAAGTACATCCTTTTGGTCTGCAGGATTCTGGATAAAGCGTATATATTTAGGGAGCATCTCATCTTTCTCATACAACTTTTTCATGAAAAATATTTCCTGGGTGTCTATATTTTCCAGCAGAGGGCTCACGCTTCCCTGTCCGTCATCGCCGGCCAGAGGATCCTGTACCATACGTCCTGTCCATTGGTAAAAACCCTTGCCATAGACAGCGCTGTATAAGATGTCATCTTCCTCATAATATTTTTCTCGGCTCAATAAAAACATTTTTTCATTCCTCTTTTTCCCTGGTAGATTTATTTCTTATTTCTTCTCCACCTTTTCCCTTTTTCCTGAGGTTCCGGTTCCTCGTACTCGTCTTCATATTCCTCTTCGTACTCTTCTTCGTCTGCTCTATCCGTCTTCTTTCTGAACTTGTTAAAAAGACCTGCCACCGGGGAGGCGGATTTCTCCTCTTTCTTTTTCTGCTTTCTCTGTTTCCGGAGAATTCCCAGCCATTCCTTTACCTGTTTAGCCCTGGCTCCTCCATCATGAATATAATCCTCCGCTGCCTCCCAGTATTCGTCCTCTTTCAGGAGACGGCTATCGCAACAAATAATCTCTGGATTATCATCCAGCGCCCGGACCTCTTCCTCATCCAAAATCTGGAAGGGATTGTCATATTTATATTTTCCCAGAAGCAACCAGTTGTCCAAAGGAACAGGAGTAATACTCTCTTCCTCCCTCCGCCTGGCCATACTTATATACAAGTCATTGATCATCCGGCTTACTTCCTTCAAATTCCGATTAGACTTCAGCATCCTCTGCTGGAATTCATCATACTCTCTGGAAAATTTTACACGCCGCTCCATCATACCCCGGCATATTTCCATGGCCTGCCGCATCATAACATCATCCATGAGGCAGATGGCAATTTTATACCACTCTTTTTCCTCCTCTTCCATAACGCCGCCTCTCCGGGAAGCTGCGTCCTCCAGAAGATCCATAAAAATATTCCTTCCTTTTTCATCGAAAGCATTTCTATTGTAGGCTGCAAAATCCGTAACTTCGATGAGCAGCTCCTTGGAAAATTCCCGTTTAATCACATGAATCAGCAGGTTTAGCAGCCCGATGAAAAATTTACTGTTTGGGTAGTCAAATATATTAAAGAAAGCATATTCATCTCTTTTACTTATGGAAAATTTTTCCATGGTGATATGTTCCCAGTATTCCTCCTTGGCGGCTCTCTCATAGGATTTTCGTCTTCCTGGATCTTCTGAAGCCAAAGACATAATTTCCATATAACTTTCGTAGGTCTTCACAGGTGATTCGTCTTTATCCAGGAGACTGGTATATAATTTCCATGCCTCTTCTTCCGCTCGGTCTATAGTAAGAGGTCTCTTAGGCACATAAGAGGATTCTCTAAGAAGATCCCCTAATATTTTCCAAGATATCTCTCCCTTAAGGGCATAGCTGCTGTAATAAACATCCAGTATTTCCCCTCCATTTGGAAGTTCAACAAGTTTTCTGGAATAAACCTTGAACTTATCCTCTCTGAGCCGATTCAGCTTCTTTGCACCTTTCTCCGGCTCGCACTGGCTGATACAGCTTATATCGTACGCTTCTCCTGCCTGCAAAAGTTCCTGGTTCTGAGTATGATCTAACTTTTCTTCCAGGAAATCCTCAATTTCATCCCTGAATCTCCAGCCCTGTCCTGTAGCACGTTCAAGCATCCTGGCGATATAGGAATCCATATACTGACTGTTTTCGGAACGAGAACTCAGAGCTTCATAAAGCTTCTCATTTAATGTCTCCTCGTCAAACCTTTCCACCAGAGCATCCATATCCGGATATTTCAGCATCTGATATGCAATTTTCAGGATAATGGCATCCGATGCCTGAGGGTTCCCCAGTTTAACCGCCAAAGCCTCCAAGGCCTCAAAGAACTGTTGGCCTAAATCCGGGTTATCCCAGCGATTAGGAAAAGCTGTCACGTATCCATATCTCTCCAAACGGTTCATGACTCTGTTAGTCAGAATATTGTTCTGCCCGGTTCTCACATCCAAATACCAGTCTGAGGCGCCGTAGCTGTCTGAAAAAATCAGATTCTTTTTCAAAGATTCATTAAGATTTGCCGTAGCACAGGAAAGATTTCTTCTCATAGAGTAAGGCACTCCCATACAGATACAATACAAAAGCGCCGGGATTTTCTCTTCTTCCAGTCCGCAGATATACAGAGGCTTCCGTTCCGATCTCTTGGCATAGAACTGGGCAAAAACTCCCTGAATAAGTCTTACATATCTCTCACGGTTAAGGCCGCAGATTTCCAAAGCCCCCTTCAGAGTAAAGTCTTCATATCGATCCAGTTCCTCCGGAATCACTCTGGCTTCTTCCTCGGACTCCTTGAAATTACTTTCCTTTACTGTAAGAAAAATATTAGGATTCTTGATGATTTCATCATCTTTCATAGAAAATATGAACGTATGAGAAAACATATTATTTCCTCTGTTCAGACTATCCGCAGTTCCATAACGAATTCTGGTGAAATACAGATAATTTCCCTTTACTGTAATATCCATGAGCTTTTCAATGGACTTTCCTGACTTATCCTCCGGTATTTTTCCAAAAATATAGCTGTTCATAAAGCTTCCGTAAGTCTTCTGGACCTCCAGAGGTAAATCTTCAGAGCAGGCCACGGTCTGCCAGCCGGAATCAACACTCTGTCCGTCCACACGGGTGTAACAGCACTGCTTAAATTTTTTCATTTTTACCTGCCTCCTCTCAAGAGCCTATTCTTCAGGCTGGTACCACATACATCCACAGTTATTGCACTTATGGGTAAAGTACTCTTTTTTCTTTCTGAAAAATCCTCCGGTGACCACCAACCGCTCCTCCTCTGGAAGTTCCTCTACATCATCAGAGCCACATTCCGGGCAGGTAAGCGTAAACCCGCCGGTCCCCGGCTGGAAAACAGGTTCGTTTTCTCCAATATAACCAAACTGATTAAACATCCAGAAAAGAGGTTCCTCGATTCTCTTTGGAAGGATAGGGCCTACAGGCTTTCCATCCTCCACATCACATCCCAGGGCAGTAAAAGCAAAGTAATTATATGCAGAATAGTTATTATAGAGCATCTGCTCCAGTCCTGCTTCATTATTCATCATAAAGTTCCATAATCCTTCTGCGATAGGATTGTATTGGGTAGCATTAAAAATATTCATGCCATGTCCTGTCCTGTCCTTGATTCCCTCTACCTCCTCCATGAGTTTGGAACACAGCTCAGGATCCAGTACATCCTGGATTTCCGTATCAGATTTAGATATGCACACGGCAACAGGAATATCGCACTGCTTATCGGCAGTGCCATTGGAGATAAGATAATGAATTTCGTTCAGAACATCTGTAGGATCCGCCGCCTCCTTCTGCTCCTGCTGAATTTCCTGTACTGCCTCAAACTGAGCCGGATCAATGATCAGGAAAATTCCATGTGCATTCTCGATAAAACGGCCGAACCGATGCATAAGGTCTTTATTCACGCAGTTTTCACCTGCCACATCATAGAGGACAAAGGTCTGTGTTTCCTTTCCTCTGGAAGTGATCCGCACCAAATCATAAAACAGAGGTTGCAACAGTCTCTCTGGTGGTGTAGATCCAGGAAGAGACACACCTTCACCCACTATATTATTTTTCAAAAAAACAGCGGCACTGGTATTACTCTTTTGGGCAGAAAGTCCCACCTTGGGAGCATAATTTCCCAGATGCTTAATAAGCTGGGACAGATATACTGTCTTTCCGGCTCCGGTGATTCCGATGATGGTAATAAACTTCACAGGATATTTTCCATACTGTCCCGGAAGAGGATTATGGCAGTGGGGGCACACTCTTCTGCTGGTGCTCTCATAGCCCTCTTCCCACAGGCCTTCCTCTATGGTGGTGGCGAAGCCGTCGGCGTCATAGATGAGATAGCCCCCATCTTCCTGCTTCTTTAAATATCTCTGATGTTCTGCGTTCTCCGGATCAATGATCTTTCTTCTGTAAGCCAGAACACCCAGCTTCTCATCTGCCTGGTTATATTCTGTGGTTCCACCGAATCCATTGTTAGGATCATTCCAGAACTTCTCGTATTTTGGGTCATCTGTTTCCTGAAAGAAGGACCAGTCCCTGCATTTCTGGAGAATGGTCTCCTTATCGTTGCCCCGGTATCTGGCCTTGAAGTCATCTAAATCATCATATTCATCCGGTATTGCCTCACATTCCCCCTTATTCACCTTCTCAGACCGGAAGTGAACCTTGGTATGGTCAAATTCCTTAAAACAATATGGGCAGATAATCTTGTAATCCCTCATTGTCCTTTTCTCTCCTTTTCTTCTGCTTTTTATAATATGACTTTTTTCCCTGGAGCATTATACAATCTTCAGCAGCAGGCCCTGGTTTTCTGTATGAATGTCAGGCTTTTTGTCTGTCTTAAAAAATATACTGCCATTCTCAATCATCTGTCTGGTAATGGGAATCTCAAGATTTCCCGTACGGTATACTAAATCCCCGTCATTGTATCCCGCCACGCTGTCCTGAGAAAAATCCACCCGGTAAAATCCCCTGGGCTGAATCTCTGTCACTGTCTTAAACAATCCTTTTTTTACCTTGACTGCAACAGTCTCCTCTTCTATATGTATGTTCATCTCTGCAGGAATATCCAGCCTGGCCTTTTTTTCTGACTGAGGAGCATGGATATAGCACACATCTTCTTTATTTTCGCAGCAGAAAACTGCATAGGTACTGGCTTCTCCCCGTAAGGGACAGCCCTTTCCCCGGATTTTCTGCACAGCGGTAACCATACGTCCCCACACTCCCGGGAGAATCTCTGTGAATTTTTCCTGCTCCAGCTCTCGAGTCTCCAGCTTTTGGCAAACTTCCTCCATCTTTTCAAAGGGGCTGTCCCCATAGGGGCACTGGAGGATAAGCACCGTCTGCCCTTTGGTGTTGTCCCACATCAGATTTCTGGTGCTGGCCTCTCTCCGAAGCATGGTGGCATAGCAGCGACTCTCATACGGTACATACTGATATTTCATTTCCTCTTCCTCCCTTAAGATACCAAATTGGAAACTTCCACCTGGTACATGACAAGGGCCTCCGCCCTGTCACTGGTTCCGGTGTTATAGTAATAGATATTGTCCGCCAGATTTCTCACCATGCTCTGGTAAAGCTCTGTATCCTTTTTCAAAAGGATTGCAGACAGGGCTGTGGACTGAAGAGAAAAGCTTACCCGAAGATAGGTCTTCACCTCTTCACCGGTCAACCTGCTTCTAATATAGCTTCTGGCATCCATGGGATCTGAGGCTGCATCCAGGCGAGCCTGGAGTTCTTCCTCAAAGGGCGCCGGGAAAATAGGATCTGATTCCCGGATTTCCTGAAGGGTTTCCTCCAGAAATCTTTTCAGTTCCTCTACACTCCCCAGACGGCCAAACTGCCTTGCCTTTTCTGTACCGTTCCTATCGAAAAATCTCTGAACCTTCCTCTCATAGAAATCTGTAAGGTTCTCATCTGCCACCTCAAAGAGCTGGTTTAAAGATTTTACTAATTCAGACCAGGTGCTCACCACGTCCTTGCATCTTTTTCCTTCTTCCCGGATACATCCCAGGAAAAAGCCAATGAGCTGATCATTAGTGGAGAGCATATATTTCAGCCGGTTTCCGGCAGTCTGCAAAACCCTGTCAGAATTTCCCGGCTTTGTAACCCTCTTAAACCTCTTGCGCAGGGTCATCTCGCTATCCG
Source organism: uncultured Bacillota bacterium (assembly GCA_949291945.1). Taxonomy (GTDB): domain Bacteria; phylum Bacillota; class Clostridia; order Lachnospirales; family Lachnospiraceae; genus Blautia. Next base: position 198,629 of record CASEXH010000006.1, read on the forward strand.
CCAGGTAAATCAGTTCATCCGGTGAAAAGGACTTTCTTAACTGGGCCCTGTACTTTTTCTTCCACTCTTCCTTTACCTTGGCCCCCTCCTGGATCTTTCTCTCGGCTTTTCCGATAATCTTTTCCAGGTAGGCGCTCCAGGCATTCATAGTGAGAATATTAAACTCCTCCTCTGTCATCTCCACAGCGGCCACCATATTCTCATCATCTGTGTATCTTGGAAAACACTCCAATTCCTCCGGGGTTGGAAGCATGGGCTCCAGAGTATCCTCCTCATATTCATCCAGAATTTTAATGGTTCCCTCTCTGGTAATCCCCAGCTTCTTATCCAGGTTTTCATCTGCCAGGACTGCGGTATTTCCTTTTTTTGCCTGGTTCAGATGCCGGATAACAGAGCTCACCACCACCTGAGCAATCTCCTGGGTGGGTTTCTCCACCAGGGAATAAGACACTGTCTTTACATCATTTCCTGCAAACATCTGGTTTGTCACATCTGAATCCCTTCCGTTGGAAAGGGCGATGATATCTGCCAGAATCCTGCAGCACTCATACCAATCAGAAATAATCACATTGTCGTTTCTTCGGTTGCTCACCAAAAATACAGAGTCCGCAGGCATGGTCCTGGGACTTCCGTAAACACTCTCCCCCAGGACATTTTTCACAGCCTTTGCCTGATCTGCATGCTCAAAATCCTCGTTAAGAAGCACCATAAACATGGACATCTGTCCTTCCACTTTGAGGTTTTCCCCCATCCGGCGGATTACCTCCACCCACTTCTTCATCTCCTCCTCTGAGGAAATTTCTGTGGTGTCCAAGACATAGTAGACCATCATACGGTTTCTGTCCAAAAAGTGGGTGGAGAGACCAAAGAGACGGTTAATCTCTGTGCGAAGCCTGGTCTCCTCCATCTCCTCTCCAGCCTCTTCCCCTTCTGTGAAGAAAAATTTTTCATCCTGGCCAACCCCCAGGAAACACAGCTCATCCCGGAAAGGAGGCCAGATTCTCACCAGCATATCCTTAAGCTTCTCATGAATCCCGGCGCTTTCCTTCCCCAGGTAAACCACAGCCATGGGATATTTCGGTCTTGAACCTGCAAAGCTTTGTATATCTTCTCCACTCGTCTGCCTGAGCTTCTGGGCAAAAGACTGGATGAAATCATTTACCTGAATCTTTCCCATATATAATCCCTTTCTGCCGTCTGATACTGTGAAATTCCTCTCACTGTACCAAATCTTTTATGCACAGGGAAGACCGCACCTTGACCTGCGGTCTCCCTCTGCTTTGCAGCCAAAGCTGCCGTATCTTACATAATTCCAAACATTCCGCACATACCTGACAGTTCTGCGCTTACCTTCTTAATGAAGGAGATAATCTCCTCTGCCTCTGCATAACTTCCTGCATTGTTGGCCATGGCCGCATTGTACTGGGGCGTCAGTTTAGCCTTCAAGTCTGTCAGGGTAGTGATGACCTGGGGAGCCATGTTGTTAATAAGATTATCTGCATCCTCCAGGATCTTCTTCTGCTCATCTTTGTCCATGGATTCGTATGTCACAAATGCCTGATATAAGGGAACCTTGCTGTAGGGGAATTCCGGTCCCATCTTGGAAAGAATCACATCTGTGGGGATTCCAAACTCCTCCTTGTGGTAGGTAATCTGCAGGGGCTTAAACTCAAAGATGCCGGAGAAGAGAATATGACAGAAGTTCTCGATATTCTTGCTTCCGTCTATAATTATCGCCAAAGCATCCTGGAGTTCTTCCACTTTTTTCTCCGCCTTCTGGACAAACTGAATATCCTCTCTCATCATCTCCTGAATAGCCGGGGAATCCACGAAGAAATCCTTGCGGATTCTCTCAATGGTGTCCTCGTCCGCCTGAGAGCCATGGGGCAGCACATATCCTGTCTTCTCTTTCTGGAGAGCTGCAATCTGTGACTGTAATGCACCCATAGCCGCATTGCACATCTGCATAGCTGTGGGAGCTCCGCTCTTCACTGCCGCCAGAGCCTTATCCGCATTTTCCATGGCTGCTGTAACTGCTGCCTTTCCACTTTCCTGGAATCTGCACACCTCGTCTCCCTGAAGAAGTCCTGTCTTCTTGGCTGTCTCATAGGTGCTTAAGTTCTCCTCCAGCTGCTCCTTCAGCTTATGAGGAATCATAGCATACTCAATATGGCTTTCCGGGGTCAAAGAAGGAAGACTGTTCCAGTCATTGAAGAAGCCCTCCTGCATACCCTCATAGTAATGGCGTCCTGCCTGGAGGGAAGCAAAGTAAGCGTTCTCATAGTCCATACACTTTTTGTAGGAGCCTAATGGCAAAGCACAGGCAGTCTGCATGAGGTAGATTCTGTCCTTCAAGGCGCTCTCTTTCACTGCAAAGAGAGGCGATACCGTATTCAGCTTCTTTGCTGCATTTACCACCGGTTCAGCCCCTGTGGGTACGGAAATAAATCCAATTTTTCCTGTATGAGAGTCATCCCAAACTGTAGTATTGAAGGCAAAGAGAGGTTTTGCCTTCTCTGCCAACTCTTTGATATAATCCTGGTACAGACTGTTTGTAATAAGGTCGTAGTTGTTGGTATTATATTTATCTCCCAGGAAGCTGGTAATGCTCCTGTTGGCAAAATCATGGAAGGCAGTGTTCACAAAGAAGTCGTTCACCAGCTTGGCAATGGCATTCTCATCCTCCTGAATCCATTCAGACTCATTGTCCAGGAATACGCCCATGAGCATATCCATCATGCCTGCAGGATTGATGGTCTCCAGAAGCTGATCCAGCTTTGGCCTCACTTCTTCAATGGTCATAAGGGGTTCTGCGAAGTCGTTGGTAGTCATAATTCCCTTTCCTGTTTCCAGAGCATCATTGTTCGCCTTAAAAGTATCCAGAAGATTTCCCACTACCCTCTGAAGGATGAGATAATATCCTGCGGTAACCTTCTCCACCTGAGAGCGGAGCTTCTTTAAAAGCTTATCCATCTGCTCATAAAGGGCAAGGGATCTCTTCTGCTTCTCTAAGATTTCAATTCTCCACTCATATACCTCATATTTTTTCTTATTAGGCTTACGGCGGAAGTCATCCCTTGCCATCTCATATTCCCCGTATCTGTCCTGGAATTTCTCCTGGTTCCAGCGGTTTGTGTTTATCTCAATGAGACCATCAATGACATTGAGAAGGTTGTGGCTTCTGGCTGCCTCCAGCATGCGGTAGGCATACACAGGACCACACTCAATGGACCTGATATAGGGAACTAAGGCCCCCTGCACTCTGCCAATGAGAGAATGGGAATTCTTTTCATCAGACATACTCTTGGCGTTTTTCTCAATGACACCTTTCTTATTGGAGGTCTGATTAGTGTAATTAGTCACCAGGTCATTGTCTCCGTAGTCTCGCACTTCCTTCCATGTTCCCGGGAAGATGGAATAGTCATCCCCTGCGCCTTCTGCTAACTCTCTCATGAGCATATCGTAGTCTCCCACGCCTGCCTCCTCTGCAAAGCGCTGTACATCTCCCTCTGTGGGCTCCTTGGAGCGGATGTCCCCGAACATACCGAAGAGCTTGGAGGCCAGATAGGTATTAATCTCCCTTAAAGGAATACTTGCACAGGAAGCACCCAGAATACAGTAAGTAAAAGTTGCACCGATCATAGTCTCCTGTGTAGCCGCAGCAATCTGGGACTTATAGTTTGACAGATGAGAGCGGATACCGAAGTTATTTACATCCTGTGGCTCTGTGAGGAAGTCCATGACATACTCAGAAGTAACATTCATGGCATAATTATAGGCATTGGGAATCACATCCCCATTGGTATTTGTGGCACAGATTAAGTGACACATGGTTACAGGGGGTTCTTCCCATTTAATCTGTTTGCCTCCCTTGTAGGTCTGAATGAAGGAGCCGCCGTTCTCGGCGATTCTCATGCAGTAGTCCAGTTCCTGCATGGCCGCATATCCGTTACAGGGGATGTATGCCCGCACCAGACGGTTCTCCAAGGCAATCCTGGAGAGGTTTACATCAGGAAGGAAGAAATATCCAAACACAGTGGCCCCGTGCTCTGCCGCTACGGATTTCACCATGTAGCAGGCATCCAGGAAAGTACCGGATCCGGTTCCGCCGCTGAGGCCAGCAAAAATATGGATATTTACATCTGGATTTGTAAGGCCTTTTTTAGCTCTTGTAATCATATCGCTTACCCTGTCCATGAAATCATTGGACTTATCCATGAACATATAGCGTCCAATCTGGCGGAATCCGCCGGCACCGGCGTCAGAAAGATCCGGAATATCCAGCTCTTTATAGTTCAGCCATTTTAATTCCGGGCGCATCTCAATAGCCCTGGGATTAGACAAAGCCTGGCCAATAGCAGCATTGGAAATATCGAAGATTTCCGTATCGTCCAGAACCTTCAAATCCCTTGCTGTCACATGAGTGCTTTCAAGGCTCTTTCCATCTTTTTTCTTAAAGCTCTTTTTATCTGCATCCACACCTAAAAACTGAATGTGGGAATACTCTGTCACCACTGCTTCGGGATCATCCGGCTCCAGGCGTTCCCTCACTGCCGCCTTGATGGTTTTGATACAGTCAATACCTGTACCTCCCAATCCAATAAGGATACTTGCAGTGTTCTGTACCTGTTTTGCCTGCTGCTGAGTGGAGATGATGCCGCCTCCTGTGCTCAGCAGTAATTTTGAATACTCTGCCATGTTCTTTTCCTCCTACTTCTCTGGTATTCTTTATTTATAAAAATTCATAATGAATATTTATCTTATCTCATCCTGTCCTTATTTGGACAGGTCCTTACATTTTTCTAAAAGTTCTATATCCTTTTTCAGGCCTTTCCAAATAGCCGGAAACCTTACGAAAAAATCCCGGCGGACCCTCTCTATGGTCATCTCGTCTCCCTGATAACCGTGGGGCAGCACACACCCGGAGGGTTTAAGCTTCTGCTCCTCATCCAGGCATAAAACCTCGTCTTCCCTTAGAAGTCCCAACTCCCTGGCCTTATCATAGAGCCCATTGGCCTCCTCCAGATACGCCTTCAGCCTTTGGGGGATTTTTCCATACTCTATGCCGCTCTCCGGGGTCAATGGCGGAAGACGGTTCCAGTCACTGAAAAATCCTTTCTCATTTCCCACATAAGAATGTAATCCCGGAGGTATGGGGGAGGAATAATAAAGTTCTTCATATTCCTCAATCTTTTTATGGCAACTTAAAGGAAATCCGCAGATAGTTTTTGTCACATATACCCGGTCTGTGAAATCGCCTCTTATCCACTCATAGAAAGGATTATCTCTTCCTCTTTTCTCTGCTGCGCCTGCAGCAGCATCATTTCCCTTTGGAAGAACCACCCTCACTGTTTTGGCGCTTCTGGATTTATCCCATCTACGCCTGTCAAAGTCAAAAAGCGGTTTCGGGTACGATTCCATAAATCTCTTCAGGTAGTCCTCATACAAGCCTTGTCCAAGTACATCAGGATGTGACGTCTGGTATTTTTCCTCCAGATATCCAAAAAAGCTCTTCTCTGCCCATAGCGAGGCAGTATTCCTAAAGAACTGATTTACCCCTTTTCCTATGGTATTCTCATTTTCCTGAATCCACAGGGATTCATGATTCAGAAAGTCCTCCATGAGTATTTCCATCATAGCCGCAGGGTTAATACTCTCCAAAAACTGATCCAATTTCGGTTCCACTTCCTCCAGGGTTATCAGAGGCTTCCCAAAGTCATTGGTGTTTCTGATTCCCACCTCCAGAAACCTGCGATTCTCCTCGGCGGTCACCAGAAGATTCCCTATTACTCTGGCAAGAATATAATAATATTCTGCGGCAGCCTTCTGCATCTGGCTGCGGAGTGTCCTCAGAACTCTGTCCATCTGTTCATAACAGAAAAGAGCCAGCTTATGCTTCTCTAAAATCTCAAGTCTGTACGCATACTCCTCATATCTTCTTCTCTTTCCCAGAACTGAACTCATGCGGAAAGCATCCCTGGCCATCTCATATTCTTCGTATCTGTCCTGATATTTCTCCATATGCCAAAAGTAGGTGTTTTTTTCTATGAGAGCGTCGATAATCCAGAAAAGATTATTGACACGGGACTCCTCCAGCATACGGTAGGCATATATGGGGCCGTACTCCAAGGATTTAATATAGGGAACCAGGGCTTCCCGCCCCCTGGCAATAAGAGAATGAGGATTCTTCTCAGCCAAAATATTCTCAGCGTTTCTTTCAAGAATATGCATCTTGTTATAGGTCTGATTGATGTAATGGGTCACCAGGTCACGGTCTCCGTATTCTCTCACATCTTGCCAAGTTCCCGGGAAGGGAGCATAGTCATCCCCTGCGCCCTGGGAGAGTTCCCGACAAAGCAGATCATAATCTCCCAGGCCCACCTTCTCTGCAAAGCGCCGTACATCCTCCTGTGTGGGCTCCTTAGAGCGAATATCTTCAAACATCCCAAAAAGCTTGGAGGCCAGGTAGGTATTCATCTCCCGGAAGGGAACATATAGGGAAAAAGCATTTAAACACCAATAGTTCAAAGAACTTCCCTGCATACTGGACTGCCCTATGTTAGATATTGTCCTGCTACTGCACACCAGCTTAGCCTCCAGCCCATTATCACACTGGCCTTTTTCTGTGCACAGCTCCAAAATGTACTCCGTCACAGCGCCTATGGAGCTTTCATAAATCCACACTTCTCCTTCTGCGCTGCTCCCAATGAGATGACACATATGCACAGGGGGCATGTCCCAGGAAATCACCTTTCTATTCTGGTATTCCTGCTGAAAGGCTCCGCCATTATACCCGATTTCCATGGCGTAATCTAATTCCTGGAGGGCGGCATATCCGTTCATCCTAAGGTTTTGCCTTGCAGCTCCAAAACCCATGGGAATTTTTCCCTCGTTTACCTCCGGGAGGAAAAAATAACCTGCAATCAGTCCGTCTTCACGGAGCACTTCCCTTACCATATAACACACATCCAAGAAACATCCTGAACCCGTTCCCCCGGAAAGACCGGAAAAAATATGGACGTTTACTCTGGGATTTATAAAGCCTGCCTTAGCCGCAATAATCTTCTTCTCAAGAATCTCCATAAACGCTGCCGAGGATTCCATCATCAATAACCGCCCAATCTGCCGCACGCCGCCTGAGCCGTTTCCCGGCTCCAGATGGGAGTAATCCTGCCACAGATTTTCATCCATCCACTGAAGTTCCGGACGCATCTTTAATAAAGCCGGATTTCCTGCCATTCCTGAGTACATGGGCCCTGAAATGTCCAAGCGTTCCTCCATTTCCAGGCCACTCTTTCTCAAAGCTTCCTGGTCTGAATCCACTCCCAGAAACTGAATATGGGAATACTCCTTCACCGCAGTCTCCGGGTCATCCGGTCTCAGCCGCTCCCGGACTGCCGCCTTAATAGAACTCAGACAGTCCAGCCCGGTGCCTCCCAGACCAATGAGGATAGTCGCCGTATTTTTCACTTGTTCTCCCTGCTGTTGAGGGAAAATAATTCCTCCCCCTTTACTCAGCAGTAAATTTGAATATGTCGCCATACAGCATCCCTCCTATCGTATCTTCCTGCAGCTTAAAGGTATCAGAGAAGGCAATTTCCGCCAGTCGTTAAACGGGCACTCTCCCCTTCCTTCATAAGAATGGAGCCCTGCAAACCAGTGGGAATAATACGTTTTCTCATATTCCGGGCATTTTAAATATGCTCCCAGGGGAAAACCATATCTGTAACCCCATATAAGAATCCTGTCCTTCATCCTAACCTCCGGCTGATACCAGGCAGACTCAGAATATATTTTCTCCGCTGCAATTAAAGCGCTGGTACTTTCTGGTACAGCAATAGTTCCTCCCCCGCCCACCTTGCTCTTATCCCACACCTGGGGATTAAAGGGAAAGAAAGGAGCAGAGTTTTTCACTAGTCTCTTCATAACTTTCTCATACAGTTCATCTCCAACAACTTCACTATATTCACTTTTATATTTTTTCCTCAGAAAGTTCTCTGCACTCCAATCTGTAAACTCCGGAAAAATCTCTTCTGTAAAAAATCGGTTGAGAATTCCGGCGATTCTTTCCTCATCCTCCAGAGCTTCCCTGTTCTCTTCTTGTAAAAGTCTCTCCAAAAGTTTTACCAGGACTTCCTCCGGCTGGACTTTAGCCAACTCCTTTTCCAGCTCTGGTTTTATTTCTTCTACAGTGATCAGGTCGTAGAAAAACTCCTCTTCTTTCGGAAGTTTTTTCTCTTCTTCCTCCAGAATTTTAAGATTATCCAGGAAGGTCTCCTGAAGATTCCCCAAAACCTCCCAAAGTCTCTCTCTGTCTTCCCCTCCTATTTTCTTGTCTTTCAGGGTTTTATTAAAAAGTTCTCCAATTTTACCCGAGATTTTCTGAAAGACTTCTGCCATCAGCCAGGTATTCATTTCCCGATATGGAAGCCTGGCGCTGGCTCCTACCAGGGTCATATATCTCACACATGCGCCTATCTCACAGCTTTGTTCACAGGCAGTCATGTTCATGCTCCATTGTGGCATATAGCAGTTTAAATCATAACAATGTCTGTTTTTTCTCTTTGTCAAATGAAACAGAATGTACTCAGACACCAGGTTTATGGCATATTCATAGGCGTTGGGCAGAGGCGCTCCATCCTCCCTTGTGCCTGCAATGACAAAGGGAAAATTCACCGGCGGTTCTGTCCAGGGAATTTTCCTTCCGCCCTTATAGGTCTGAGTGAAGGCTCCCCCGTTTTCATGAATCCTCATACAGTAATTCAGTTCCTTCATGGCTGCATAAGCAGCAACGGGAATGTGCTCTCTCATTAAGCGATTTTCCAGAGAAATCCTGGAAAGATTCACATCCGGCAAAAAGAAGTATCCCAAAATCACGCCATGTCTTTCCTTTAGAATTTCTCTGAGTATATAGCACACATCCAGGAAAATCCCGGCGCCTGTTGCTCCGCTTAAACTGGTAAAAACATGAACACGGATATCTGGCTTTTCCAATCCTTTCCCCGCCTCTTCAAGCATCAGCTCCAGCTTATCTGCGAATTTATCCGATCGCTTCATAAAACACAGCCGGTTAAGCTGTCTGCATCTGTAGTAAATCAAACTGTCATCTGTATCTAATGAATCATCCCTCAATTCCCTATAATTCAGCCATCTTAATTCCGGCCGCAGCACTATGGCCCTGGGACTGTTAAGTAACTGTCTTAAATGAGGTTCCCAAAGAGAAAATATCTCCTCTTCCTCTAAAACATCCATCTTTTCCGGACTGCCCCATCTTCCTGATTTTCTCTTCTTCTTCCCGGAAATCTGCTCCACTCCCAGAATATCCACTCCTAGAAATCGAATATGAGAATACTCCGGTGCCGCAGCCTCCGGGTCATCCGGCAGCAGCCGCTCCCGGACTGCCGCCTTGATGGTTTTGATACAGTCAATGCCTGTACCTCCCAGGCCGATGAGGATATTCACTGTATTTTCCTCTTGTTCCGCCTGCTGTTTATGGGAGAGGATTCCTCCCCCATATCTCAAAGAAAGTCTGGGATATATTGCCATACGGCATCCCCCTTCTCTTCTTATTCTTTATCCCTCCTGGGTGAGGGTCTGCTTCCGGGACGGCTTCCTGGTCTGGCGGAAGGTCTTACTCCCGGTCCCGCCGTGGGCCTGCTTCCTGGCCTGCTGGGCGCCGGTCCTGCTCCAGGACGGCTTCCCGGTTTAGAAGGACCTGTACCTGAGGGTGCGCTTCCCGGTCTGCTGGGCGCCGGCCCTGCTCCAGGACGGCTTCCCGGTCTGGAGGGACCTGTACCTGAGGGTGCGCTTCCCGGCCTGCTGGGCGCCGGCCCTGTTCCCGGGCGGCTTCCCGGCTTAGAAGGACCTGTACCTGAGGGAGCGCTTCCCGGTCTGCTGGGCGCTGGCCCTGTTCCTGGTCTGGAGGGGCCTGGCCGTTTTCCTGACCTGGAAGAACCGCCTCCCATACCGCCGCCGAAGCCTCCTCCTGGTCTCTTAGGCTCCTTGGGGCCCTTGGGAGGCTTAGGACCTTTCCTCTTGGCCCTTAAGCGGCTTTCATAACGAATATAGAGAAGCTTGCTTCCTTCTTTGTCCAGGCTCACGGTGGTCTCAGCGCCGCTCTCAATGCGCACCTCTGTAACCGCCCGTCCGGAATAATAAACCGGTGTCTTTGTTTTCAGGAAAATATGGGGTTCTCCTGTGGCCTGGAAATAAGCTTTGGAATAGTTCATTCCTGTGGAGGGAAGATTAAAGGCAGAAAGCTTAATTCTTCCCCTTGCCTTCTGTTTTTTCACCTTATCCCCGTACTTTCCATTCACGCAGGCCTGAACATATACCGGGCCTCCAAAGGGTTTTGTTAAGGCAATCCATAAGAGGATGCCGAAAATAATCAATACAATCAAGGCAATCAATCCGATTCCAATCAGCGCCATGATTCCCAGGTTTCTGGTAATAACCTCCACCTCAATCTCACAGGTAAGTCCCCCGGAGTCTGTGGCTCTCACCGTATAAGAACCTCTGCTGAGACTAAAGTGATCCTGTTTGATAATATTGTCTTTTACCTCATAGTCCGTGCCTTCCAGGAAGGAAGAAGATACCAGAGTATAGGTAAGCTCCTTGTCTTCCTTATCTGTTGCCAGTCCGGACATATCGATTTCTGTGGAGCCTCCTTTGAATGGCCACACATACACTACATCCTTTACCCTGTCTTCCACAGGAGTAGGGGGCGTATTCTGAGCCTCCTTTGCCTCTTCCTCAGAGGCTCCCTTTTCTGTGGTTACATTTAAAGGCCCGATTAAATCAGAAGTTTTCTCCAGATAATTTCCTGTAACCTTTACCCTGTAGTAGGAAACTCCCTCCGGGAACTGGTAGTCCACGGTGAAGCCCTCTTCTCCCAATTCCATGGGAACGCTCTCCAGCACATTTCCGTCAATATCACAGATTTCCAGGGCCCCTTGATATCCTGTATACTGGGCTGCTGTGTCAGCAGTGACGTCCCCGGCCTTCAGCTGGGCCTTGACGGTGCTGGGCTCATCCTTAAAGGCTTCCCCATCCTGGGGTCCCTCTACGGCTACTGCAAGGTTGGTATTATAAACCATGTTAATCTTTACCTGGTTTCCGGGATTTCCGTGAACTGCAAGCTTCCACTCTCCCGGCTCCACATTCTTGATTTTCACCATGGAGAAGGTTTCCTCAGAAGTGACGCTTTTTTGGTCATCTCCGCAGGGAGTGCCGTCCGGCTTTGTAAGATCAATTCCCGTAGAAGCCCCGTTTACCACAATATTTACTTCCTCCACGCCGATTCCGGGAACCGTAAAGGGCTGCTCCAGCACTCCGTTTTCCGGGAATACATCATCCACCAGCTGGATGGTTGAGGTACCGTAAATCAAGTTATAAAAATCATTGAAAACAGCCTTTAAATCCTCAGCGCTCTTTACCTCCTCAAAGGCTCCTCCTGTGGCTTCGGAAATCTGCTGCATCTCTGTAATGTCCGCCTGGCTGTTGGCATTTAAACATACCGTAAAGATCTTGATTCCCTTATCCCTGGCCTTCTGAATGGCTGCGGCCTTCTGGTCCAGGGAAGCGGTAAGCTCCTCATCTGTGGGCATCTCTGTATTTCCGTCGCTGAGAAGCACGATTACAGAGGGAAGCTCAGGATTGCCCTTGGTCTCAATCATGGAAATACTCTGTTCCAGAGCAGCTCCGATATTGGTATAGCTATAGGTCTGGGCTCCTTTGAAAAAGTCCACATACCCGTCCTTTGCCTCTTTGCTGTCAATGTTTGTGGTATCCGCAGAAGCTTCCACTCCTGTGGAGAACACCACGCCTCCCAGAGTGTTCCCCTGCTCCGCCAAAAGTCCGATAAACTGCTCCATGGCGTCGTCCCTTAAACGAGAGGGGTCTGTGTAGTTAATAGAATTGCTGGCATCTGTAGCAATGACCACATTGAATTTGTTGCTTCCCACAGCGTTTCCTGCAACAGTATCCTCCGCCCTTACATTCATGGGCGCTCCCAGCAGAATCACCAGGAGAAATGCCAAAACACTGGAAATAAAACTTCGTCTTTTCATCTCTTGTCTCCTTCCTTTTTATCTCACTTCTAAAGTGATAGGCTCTATATCAGCCATGTATATTTCATATCTTTTTCCCTTCAGAAGAACCGCCCGTTTGTATTCTCCGGGTTTCTCCTCCTGTGTATCCTCCTTCAGGAAGAATTTCTCAGGACTGCGGATCTCCAGACCTTCCTTTTCTTCCTTTTTAAAGGCAAACACCAGGATTCCCGTCTTGCGTCCTTCCAAAAGTTCCTCCAGAGTAACTCTTCCTTCCTCTGTGTTAAATGCCGTCTCATCCAGCATAAAGTACCCTGTTACGCTCCTTGTCCTGGTGCTTCCCAGGCACAGTCCCGTATATCCTTTGCAGGTGAGGGACAGGCTGCAGGTAATGGGAGTATCCAGCATCTTGTCCAGGGCCTCCAGGCTCCAATAAAAATCTTTAAATTCTTTTTCCAGATTTTTATAGGGTTTGGACATCTGCTCCATTTGTTCCCGAAGGAAATCCTCCTGGAATCCCAGAAGTTCAAAGCACTCCTTGATTTCCCTTTCTATGTCCTTAAGAACCGGCTCTCTGTCGTCACTTTGGGGAATTCTCAGTTCCTGCCGTTTTTTATCAATCTTTGTCCGCTTTTCATAAGCGGCGTTTTTCACCTGGGAAACCTCAGCCCTTATCCTTTCCTTCTCTTCCTTATCAAAGGGGAAGAGGAGTCCGTAGGCCGCCAGGACTTCCCTGGGAATCTTCTCCAGGTAATCTTCCTGAAAGCTCTGCCAGCGTTCCAGGAACATCCTTGCAGTTCCGTCCAGTTTGCCGGCCAGCTTATTAAAGCTTTTATAATTTTGAAGAACGCTGTAATATTTTCTCTCCAGCCTTTCTCTTTGCTCCTGGACTTCCTTGTAAAGAAGCTCCCTTCTTCCCTTCCTTTTCTGAAGAAGGAAAAGGAATCCGGCTATGGCTGCCAGAGCTGCCGCCCCCAGGATGCCATAGACAAGCTGGTCTTTCATATTCTTCGGAGTCTCTGCCGCCCCTTCCCGGGCCTTGGGGATATTTCCCTGGATGGTATAATCCAGATTTATAAGATCCTCATACTGAACCTTCAGCTTAATTTTACATTCCCCGGTTTTCTTCAAATCCAGAGAGCCGCTGCACCATTCTTCCGCCTCCGGCGACAGCCGGATACCTGTTTCTTCCAGGCCTTCTTCTTCAAAGAGAATATCCCCGGTAACCTGGGAACCGGTATTGATGGTTACAGGGTTTCCCTCTCTGTCATAAAACTTCACCTTAAGGATTTGCTCTCCCTCTTTCTCTTCAATAGCTGCTGAGGCAGAGAGATATGCATAGTAGGCAATGCTTCCTCTTACTTCTTCCCTTTTTTCTCCGGTAATGTCCAAAGCCCAATCCCCCACAGTGGGATTATTTACTGTAATATAAGCGCTCTTTCCATCTGTCCAGAGAAGGGCGTCCTCAGGATTGTCCGTAGGGCTGTCCAGTACAGCTTCGTATTCTACATTTCCATCCAGAAATACCTGCAGCTTTTCTACTCCCAATGCCGGCACATAAAAACTCATCTTACCTATAGAATCTACAGAAACTGTTCTGTACTTCATGTCATTTTGCATGGCGTAGAAGATCTCTGAAAACTGCCTGGAGAGTTCATCGATCTGATCCTCCGTTATCTTCTTAAAGCGATCCTCGTCAAAAGAATTCTCTGTACGGAAGTAATTCACCATGTCTCTCAGATACTCCTCATCATCGCCATGGCTTTGGAGATAGACACAGTAAATCGGAATATTTTCCTTTTCTATAAGCTCTGTCTGTTTTCGGATATCATCTCGATTTTCCTCCTCACTGATGCCGCTGGTAAATAAAATAATAATTCTATTTCTGGAAGCATCCTGATCCTCAAACAGCTGATATGCCCCTTCCAGCCCGGCAGCTATATTTCCATTTTGGTTGCCTTCATCTTTTTCTGTTTCATTCAGAAAGTTCTTCAGAACCTCAAGGCTTCCGTCTTTAGCTTCCATAGAGGTCAGACCCAGACTCTTATACACAGAATTTCCAAAATATACTCCGCCTACACGGATATCCGCACCAACGGCAAGATTGCATATACTTCTTATTGCCTGGTCTCTCAGTTCCTGCTGTTCCCACATATTTTTGCTATTATCTATACATAAAGAAACATCATACCCGCCATTATCTATATTATCAGGCGGCACTGCTTCGGCTGTCTCTGGACCTTCATTATTTACCCCATAAATTTCTGAGGGATTAACAGCAATCAAAACAAAAAATAATATGCCCATAAAACAAAATCGTTTTTTCTTCTTCATGCATTTTATCCTTCACTTTTTACTCTTTTTTTCTTATTTTGTTATTTATTTTTTATTGTTTTAATAAATGCATATTTCTTTCATTATAATACTTATGTCCTTTTTTGTATGTATCATTACATTTTCTGCACTTTTATTGTAAAAAATTGCACGTTTTGTCACAATTTATAAAAAAAAGACATTGGACGGAAATATCACCATTTCCATTCCAACGTCTTTTTGTATTTGCTTTTATATTTCTTATTCCACCGTCACCGATTTCGCCAGATTCCTGGGCTTATCCACATCCAGTCCCTTTGCCACACTGACATAATATCCCATCAGCTGCAGCGGCACGATCGCCAGGCTGGTGGTAAAGTACTGATCTGTCTTCGGCACATATACAGAGAAGTCCGCTGTATCTTCAATATTATAATTTCCATACAGAGTCAGACCCATGAGATAGGCTCCACGGCTCTTTACCTCTACCATATTGCTCACCGTCTTCTCAAACAGAGCTTTCTGGGTAGCTACACCTACCACCAGAGTTCCGTCTTCTATCAGACTGATCGTACCATGCTTTAATTCTCCCGCAGCATAAGCCTCGGAATGAATATAACTGATCTCCTTCATCTTCAGGCTGCCTTCCTGACAGATAGCATAATCAATCCCTCTTCCGATAAAGAAAATATCTCTTGCATTAGCATATTTGCTGGCAAACCACTGAATCCTCTCCTTGTCATCCAAAGTTCTCTGGATCTTATCTGGAAGGGTGCTCATCTCGTCAAGCAGTCCTTCATACCGCTCTTCTCCGATAACGCCTTTCACCTTTGCAGTCTGAACGGCCAGCAGATACATCGCAATAAGCTGAGTACTGTAGGCTTTTGTAGTTGCTACAGAAATCTCTGGTCCTGCATAAGTATACAGAATATAATCACTTTCTCTGGCAATACTGGATCCCACTACATTTACAACTCCCAGCACCGGCACATTTCTCTCCTTTGCCAGACGGAGAGCCGCCAGGCTGTCTGCAGTCTCTCCGGACTGAGAAACTACGATCACCATAGAATTTTTTACCAGGATCGGATTTCTATACCGGAATTCAGAAGCCAGATCCACCTCTACCGGAACATTGGCCAGGCCCTCGATCACATATTTTCCTACCATTCCCACATGATAGGCAGAGCCGCAGGCTACAATATAAATACGTTCTATACCAGCCAGAGTCTCATCCTCCAGCCCCACCTGGGAAAAGTCAATGCCTCCCTCTTTTACATAAGCGCCGATAGTATCTTTAACTGCTTTCGGCTGTTCATGGATCTCTTTCAGCATGAAATGCTCATATCCGCCTTTTTCTGCAGATTCTGCATCCCATTTAATAGAAACCAGATCTTTCTGGATCTCTTCTCTGTCGATATTATAGAAATGAATCTCATCTGCTGATAATTCAGCGATCTCCATATTTCCGATATAATATACATTTCTGGTCCTGTCCAGTATAGCCGGCACATCAGAAGCGATCAGAGCCCCTGTATCGCTCTTGCCTACGATCAGAGGGCTGTCCTTGCGTGCTGCAAAGATCTTGCCCGGATAATCCTGGAACATCACGCCGAAAGCGTAAGACCCCCGGATACGGAGCATAGCTCTGGACATGGCCTCCAGGGGAGTCCCTGTCTTCTTATAATAATAATCCACCAGTTTTACAGCAATCTCTGTGTCTGTCTGAGAATAAAAGCTGTACCCGGATTTCAGAAGCTTTTCCTTCAGCTCCTGATAATTTTCAATAATTCCATTGTGTACCAGGATCACAGACCGGTCATCTGAGCAGTGGGGATGGGCATTATTCTCAGAAGGTTCTCCGTGAGTTGCCCACCGGGTATGTCCGATACCGCAGGTTCCCGGCACTGCCATTCCTCCATCTGTTTTCTCCACCAGAATCTTCAGACGTCCCTTAGCTTTTACGATCTCTGTCTTGCCGGTTCCATCGTTTCTCACTGCGATCCCCGCAGAATCATATCCTCTGTACTCCAGCTTAGACAGCCCGCCCAGCAAAATCGGAGCCGCCTGTTCCTCTCCTACATATCCTACAATTCCACACATATTATTCTCTCCATTAATGATATATACACAATCTCTCCTGGCTTTATTCTCCGGGAAAGACCTGAACCAGGGAGGATTCTCCCTTCTTCCAACCAGTTTTTAAACGAATATATTCTATCATGTATTTTAAAATCTGTCATTATAAAATTCCATTTATGTTTCTATCCGCCTCTCAAATTGACTTTCTTTCCAGAGTATGCTACCCTCAGTGTGCAATGCAAAATAAGAAAATTAATATATAGAAAGGACCGATTATCATGAAGACTTATCAGATCAGCGAATTGTCTACTATAAATACTCCTGTACTTCTTCCTCTCTATGAAGGAGCGGCCATTCCCCGGGAGTTTTCCGAATATCTGGCCGGCACCGAAGACCTGGATCTGGAAGCCGGAAAACTGTACCACATCCTTACTCCTAAAAGGATCCTTCTTCTGGGACTTGGAAAAGCAGAGGAGCTAACCCCGAAAAAATTCCGGGAGACCATAGGCGCAGCTGTACGCTCATCTAAAAAAGACCTGTGTATCTTTATTGATTCCGCCGCCAGGGAAGATTTCTCCATAGAAGAGGCTGCTGCTGAAGCAGCTTTTGCTGCAGGCTTCAGCCAGTACGACTTCACCAAAATCGGAAGCCAGCCGGAGAAAAAACCAGAGATTACCCTGATTTCTTCAGCAGACATCACTGCTGTATGCCAGAGCGCCCAGACAGCCGCTGTCTGTGTCAACCACGCCAGAGATCTGGGAAATACTCCCAGCAATATTATGACTCCTGAAGCCCTGGCAGCGGAAGCCGCCAACATAGCAAAAGAACTGGGGCTGGAATGTGAGATCCTTACCAATAAAGAACTGGAAGAAATGGGCGCCGGTGCCATCCTTGGCGTCAACAGAGGATCTTCCCACGGAGCACGGCTGATCGCCGTGAAATATGAGGGAGCTCCCGGTGAGGAATACACTGCTCTGGTAGGAAAGGGCCTGACCTTTGACGCCGGCGGCTACAACATAAAGACCGGCACTCATATGGATGGGATGAAATTTGACATGTGCGGTGCCGCAAATGTCCTCTGCGCCCTGGAGCTGATCGCCAGGACCAAAGCAAAAGCAAATGTTATGGCTGTTATCGGCGCTACAGAAAACAAGATCGGTCCTGACGGCTACACCTGCAATGATGTTCTCACTTCCCTGTCCGGAAAAACCATTGAGATCACCAATACTGACGCAGAAGGCCGTCTGGTATTATGTGATGCCATTACCTGGGCCCAGAAACTTGGTGCCAAAAAGATCATCGATATGGCTACCCTTACAGGAGCCTGTGTAGCAGCCCTTGGCAAAAACTATACCGGAGCTTTCACCAATTCCCAGACTTTCCTTCAGGAACTGGAAAAATATTCTCAGAAGACTCAGGAAAAGCTCTGGCAGCTGCCCATTGACGAAGATTTCCATAAGCTGGTAAGGGAAAGTAATGTGGCAGATATGAACAACTGTGTTCTGGGCGGAACCGGAGCCGGCAGTTCTCTTGCCGCCGCTTTTCTGGAAGAATTTGTCAACGAGGGAGTAGAATGGATCCATCTGGACATTGCGGGAAGTAGTGACTTCTCCGACGGCAAGCCATATATGGCAAAGGGCGCTACCGGAGTACTGGTAAGGACCCTGGGGGAGATGTTTCAGTAAAACAGCAGGCGGCACAAAGATAATTAATTCTCTGTGCCGCCGTTATTCTTCCTATTCTGGCAATCCTGTTGCAAAGCCAATGGCTCGATTACTCCCTTTCTTTCTTCTTTTTAATACTATATATAACTCCTCCTGTAATTATCAAGCAAATGGCTCCTCCTCCAATGCATATCCCTGTAATCATCTCTTCTGAAACTACCGTTAATTCTATAGAGCGTTCTGCTCCGTCACGGCTTTTTGCCGTAAGAACCACGTCGCCCGTACTATTCAAAAACCAATTACAAAAGTCCTTGCTATGTAAAAGCCATATATCTAATTTTCACACAGCGAGGACTGCAAAATTCATAAAAAACTTAACAACGCCTTATTTTTACGCTATCATCACCATACATTCTTTTCCACAAAATGCTATACCGTACTCCAGTATCTTCTTCATACCCCGGCGCTTAAGTCCTTCTGCATACTTCCGCTCCTTAATCTGCTTTAATGCTTCCCTGCAGGCTCTTTCCAGACCGCCGTCATCTGCATATTTCAGTTCGATGATAATTCCCGTCCGCTCAGGAGTGCAGACAGAAATATCACTGTATCCTTCACCGGTCTCGGCATTTGACTGAACCAGCCAGTTTCCCTGGCTCCGCAAAAGTCCCAGTACCATGCCATGATAAAAATTTTCCTTCATATTCATCCGCACTTCCGTATCCCTCACACTGATAGAATCCCACAGATAATCATGAAGCATATCCTGAATCCCAGCTGCATCTCCAGCTGGGAACGCTGCGCAAAACTGTTTGATTCTTGAGGAGTCCGCAAGGGTTGTTTCCTGGAACCAATCCTTTACCAGATCAATAAACAGTTCCTTTACCTCCCGATTGGGAAGGGCCAGCTTCATCTGCTTTCCAGGCAAGCGCTCCTTCTGGGTCAGATAGCCGGTAGAATACAGAACACTCCAGATATTATCAATGGAGTCTTCAATGTCTCGATAGGTCAATTCCTGCCGGACAGCCTTCGTTATTGTTCCGCCGCCTATCAGCTGTTCAATCTCATCCCGGGTAGTCTGATCCGCCTTTTTTAACAGGCGGCGGATAATTTCATTTCCGCTGGTATTCGCCCAGTAATTTTCCGGTTCAGCCTCCGGGTCTGCCAGCAAAACATCACAGTAATTGATCACGTCCCAGGGGCAGTATACGTCCGCATTTCCAAAACGATACCCATCGTACCAGTCCCGGATTATATTTTTATAAAATGGCAGGCCATAGAAATCTAGCATCTTATCTACTTCTGTATCGGTAAAACCAAAGTATTCATCATATCGGAGATCTGATATAGTGTGTACTTTCAGATTATTTAATCCTGTGAAGATACTCTCCTTCGAAATCCGCAGACATCCTGTAAGGACAGCAAAATACAGATATTCATTTGTTTTCAGTGCATTGCCGAACATATTTCGGATAAGGCTTACCATTTCCTCATAATATCCTGCCTGATACGCCTTATCCAGTGGGACATCATATTCATCGATCAGTAAGATAACCTTACGGCCATAATGCTTGGCTAAAAGCCGGGAAAGGTTCTTTAGACTTGCTGTCATTGCCTCATCAGTCATGGCAAAAATACCGCCCTGTGCAGTTCCCGCCTCAGTTAGCTGTGCGTAGATCACTTTTTCTTCAGCAGATAGTCTGTCACTGGTTCCTAAAAATTCAAGCTCCATAGCCGCATTACCGATTACTGTACGCAGCGCTGCAGTCGCTGCTTCAAAGTTTAAACCATCCACACTTTTCATGCTGATGGAAATCACAGGAAACTGTCCCATATATTCATTACAAAGCTTTTCTTCCTGTACGATCTTCAGACCATCAAACAACATCGGATCGCCGCCGATTTCAAAGAAGCATTTCAGCATACTCATATTGAGAGACTTTCCAAAACGCCTGGGGCGAGTAAACAAGTTTACTTCTCCCCAGTTTTGCAAGAGATCTGCAATAAACATGCTTTTATCTACATAGTAAAAATTATTTGTCCTGATCTTTTCAAACCCATCGATACCGATGGGGAGTTTTTTTCTCACTTTTCCCCACGCTCCTTTCCAGTTGTCTGTTACCGTTCACTTTACTCCGAAGCATTCGGACCGTCAAGTCTGTCTGTTCAAAATCTTCACTATAATTCAAAAACTCCAGCTCACAAAGGGCTGGAGTTTTCTATCTGAGTGCATATCATCCATAAAAATGTAAAACAGAGCCACAGCTCTTTGAAGTGTTGATAAGGAGCTAAGAGGCTCCCAAGTCATAGAGCACTTATTCCATCTGCGATATCGTATCTATACCAGATTTATTCTTAGCTAGAGATATTTTTTAGCAAGCTCCCGGCAAACTGCTTCGCCAACCCCTTCCGTACTTCCTGTTCCACCTATATCAGGTGTGGATATCATTCCCTGTACTGCTGCAGATTCAATCGCCGCTAAAATCTTCCTGCTCCACTTCTCCTCTCCCAGAAATTCTATCATCTGGCTGGCTGCCCATATAGCCGCAACAGGATTTGCTTTCCCCGTTCCTGCGATGTCCGGTGCCGAACCATGGACCGGTTCAAACATGGAAGGATATTTTCTTTCAGGATTAATGTTGGCGCCTGCTGCCATTCCCATCCCTCCGCCTATTGCCGCCCCAATATCTGAAAAAATATCCCCGAATAAATTAGAAGTCACCACCACCTGAAATTCTTCCGGTCTCATAACAGCCATCATACATGCCGCATCAATCAGGATCGTCTTTGCAGGAACATCTGGAAAATCCCTGCTTACTTGTTCAAATATTTCATCCCAGAATACCATAGAATAATTCAGAGCGTTTCCTTTGCTCAGACTGGTTACACCTGCTCCTGTTTTTCTGGCTTTTTCAAAGGCATATCGAATAATCCTCTCCGTACCTTTTTTTGAAAAAACTCCTGTCTGCAGCACAACTTCGTTTTCTTTTCCCGGAAACAGTCTCTCTCCGCAGCCGGCATATTCTCCTTCACTGTTTTCCCTGACGATCAGCATATCCACCTTACGAGGATCTCTAAGTGGAGAAGGAATTCCTTCCAGAAGTTTTACAGGGCGAAGGTTCACATACTGATCAAATCCCTGTCGTATTTTCAGCAGCAGCCCCCTCAAAGTAATATCATCTCTTACTCTCGGGTCTCCAACCGCTCCCAGATAAATCGCATCAAAATGTTTTAAGGTTTCCAGTCCATCATCCGGCATCATTCTTCCATATTGAAGATAGTATTCGCTTCCCCATGGAAAAGTTTCAAATCTAAAACAGATTTCTCTGTCTATCTCGCTGATTTTTTCCAGGACTTTAATTCCTTCTTTAATAACCTCCGGTCCTATCCCGTCTCCCGGTATTACTCCAATCTTATATTCTCTCATGATCCTCACACTTTTCTGTTTAATATGATCATCTTTATTTCTGTCATCTCTTCAACAGCATACTTAGGTCCTTCTTTTCCGATGCCACTGCATTTTACACCGCCATAAGGCATCTGGTCTTCCCGAAAGTTGCAGGTATCATTAATGATAACGCTTCCACATTCAATGTTATCGATACATACCATTGCCTCTTCAAGTCTGTCTGTAAACACTCCTGCCTGAAGCCCGAAGTTTGTACCGTTCACACAAGAAATTGCTTCTGATAAAGTATTATATCCATTAACAGTAATCACCGGGGCAAACATTTCTTCCTGTATCACCGGAGCGCTTTCCGGTACATCTCGCAAAATCGTAGGCAGCAGAATATTTCCATCATTTTGATTTCCAATAACACAGGAACCTCCTGTCTGCAATGACTGCTCAATCCGCTCCATAGCCTTTTTCAGAGCTTTCTTCGTGATCATAGGACCCAGTTCTGTCTCTGGAAGCATTGGATTTCCGCTGTTTATCTGCTCTGCGCACTTTTTCATCTCAGTGATAAGTTCTTCCTGAATACTGGTATGCACATAGACACGCTGAACAGAAATACATACCTGCCCTCCATTAGCAAATCCTGCTTTGCAGATCTTAGCTGCTGCTTTCTTAATGTCTGTATGAGGAGTAACGATCACAGCACCTGTAGACCCCAGCTCCATGGTTATCTTCTTTACTCCTGCCGCCATACATATATTTTTCCCTGTTTCGTAGGAGCCTGTAAAAGACACCTTTCTCACTCTTGGATCTGCAGCCAAAAGATTCCCTATTTCTCCTCCATCACCACAGACTACAGAAATTGCTTCTGGCGGAAAACCTGCTTGTATTACTATTTGTCCCAGCAGGATACTTGATAAAGGCGTTTTACTGGCAGGTTTCAGTATAACTGCATTTCCCGCCGCCAAGGCCGGTCCTATCTTATGACATGCCAGATTCAGCGGAAAATTAAACGGTGTTATAGCCAGTACAATTCCTACCGGGACTCTCTGATAATAGCCCAGTCTCCCCATGTCTTCGGAATTTTCCAAAGGTACCGTACAGCCTTGTATCCCAGCTGCCGCAATGGCCGACTCTTTCAGTGTATTTACAGCTCTTTCCGTTTCTTTCACTGCATCCGTTATAGTCTTTCCGGCCTCTTTTACCAGAAGTTCCGCAAACTCCATCTTCCTTTGCTGTAAATTTTCTGCTGCTTTATTCAGCATTTCTCCTCTTTTTTTCCAGGAGAGCTTTTTCATAAGAGAGGCACCTCTCTGCGCCGTTTCAATGCAGTGGGAAGATTATCCGCCGAGGCTGTATTTATGCAGCTGAAAGCAGATATTACTGGGAAAACCGTAGAGGTTCTGGGCCAGTCCGAAGCTGTCAGCCAGGGAGCCGCCATTCTGGCCGGTTTATTCTGCGGCTGTATTTCCATCTGGCAGCCCGAGATAAAAACGATTTATTTTCCTTCCAATGATCTTGCTTTTTACAAACATCGCTTTCAGAAATACATTCAGGTTTTAGAAGAGCTTTGCCGCACCGCCGCCTTCACCCATACCATTGCTGATAGCGACTTATAGCCGGGCATACATAAAAAAGGTGTTCCCCAGGTCTCTAAGACCTTTGGAACACCTTTTCCATATTAATACAGCAATTCATGTATATGCTGGCTATTCGCCTCTACGTCTATATCCAGCACCGCCATGCCTTCATAGTTTATAGAACTGTAGGATCCGTCCATAGGCACCACTGCCTGCTGTGCCTGCAGATTATCGACAGCCAGAACAGCGGTGGCCGTCTCATAGATCTCTCCCACACTCATATTGGTATTTACCTGTGTCACACAATAGTTGATCAGAGACATAAGTGTTGCCGGATCCCGCTTTTCCAGAACTTTCTGGTATACGCCGTACATAACATCTCTCTGCCTCCGTGTACGGCCAAAATCACTGTCAAGAGAACGGTTCCGGGCATGTACCAGGGCCTGAGATCCTGTAAGGGTAACTTTCCCCGCCTGAATATCCGGCATTCCATTGCTTCGGTAATATTCCGCCTCTTCCTCTGTAAGCGTTACTTCTATGCCTCCCAGCTCATCAATAACATTTACAAGATTATCGAAATTAATAGTAATATACTTCTGAATATCCAGACCAAATACTTTGTTTAAGGTATTGATGGTAAGTCCTACGCCGCCATAGGCATATGTATGTCCCAGCCTGCTCTTTCCGTGACCATCAATGTCCACCAGACAGTCTCTCAGGAAAGAAACCGCTGTGGCCTTTCCTTCCCTCTGGTTGAAGGACAGCAGCATCATACTGTCAGATCTTCCCATATCTGCATCCGGATCCCTGGAATCTGTACCTACCAGAAGCACATTAAACACCTGATCGTCCTGCTGCACTTCTTTTCCGATCAAAACCTCATCGGCAGTAGGATCCACATCTTTCTGATCCACGATCTCTACTCCGTTTCCGGTAATCTGATGTGCGATAAAAGCCAGCAAACCTATAGCTGCCAGGATCAGAAAAATAAATATTCCGACAATAATTTTCAGCCTGTTCTTTTTCTTCTTTCTTCCGGATCTTCTCATTATAACGGCCCCCTAATCCTTGATCACACGGCCGGAAAGTTCTTCTTTCTTATCACGTTTTCCGGTGTCTCTATATCTTCCGTAATGTCCATAGCTGCCATAGTGGCGATATCCGTAACCATATCCATAGCCATATTTTCCATCACCGGAATTTCTGTCACAGTTAAACACATAACCCAGCATCTTGATCTTACTCATAGCCAGTGACTGAATGCCTTCCCGGATCTTATACATCTTGGTGTAGTCATAGCGGATCACGTAAAGGGCGGCATCAACGAACCGGGCCATAAGGGAGGCATCCGCCAGCAGCTGAGCCGGAGCCGTATCCAGGATCACAACGTCCGCCATACTTTTCAGCTCTGCGATCATCTCCCGCATCCGCCTGCTTCCCAGGAGAGAAATATCTGTCCTCTCTTCCGGTTCTCCCAGAAGCAAAGTCAGCTTTCCATCTTTTACCTCCATTTCCTTCAGCACATCAGTGACAGCCGCCTTGGCATGAAGCACGGAATCTATACCCTTATCTTCTTTAATGCCCAGGAATTCACCTACTGAAGGATTCCTCAGGTCACAGTCTACCAATACCACTTTCTTCCCCTGTCTGGCAAGGGATACTGCCAGATTCACTGCTACCGTGGTCTTTCCTTCACCTGGAATAGAACTTGTAACCATAATGGTTTTTGTATGGTTCTCCTCCACGTCCCGAAGCACCCGGATCCGCAGTCTCCTCATAGCCTCCTGATAGGAAGCAGGTGTTCTGGTATTTATGAGAGACACTTTGTTCTGCTCTGGTTTTTTCTTCCTCTTTTTGTGCTTAATATAGGGCAGACTTCCCATATCGGGAAGATTGATCTGATTTCTCAGCTTTTCTTTAGACTTTACTGTTTTCTTCAGCAGCACATAGAGACAGAGTATGACCAATCCTGCGGCAGCCCCTGCTACAGCGCCTCTTCTATAGGATCCTCTTACGACTACCGCCTTCTGAGTATCCGAAGGTACTCCCGTTTCATCCAGGATCGTAAGGCTGGTGCTTCCCACAACATACTCTGCCACTTCCGGATAACAGTCGATTACCGTATGGAGAATATCATAAGCCATCTGAGGATCATTCGAAGTTACAGCTATTGTAAGAAGATTGGTTCCGTCTTCAGCTGAAGCTGTAATGTTGCCCGGTACAGAATCCAGTCCCATTTCCTGGGCTACAACTTCCTCCAGAACCCCGCTGGTGAGAATATATGGGAATACATTGGCCATCTGGGTTGCCGTACCACTATAAACGCCTCCCGGAGCTGTTACAGACATAGTAGCGGAAGCTTCGTACTGAGGAGTATAGGTATATGTAGTCCTGAAGTAGGAGATCACTGCCCCTCCCAGAATCAGCACCAGAATCAGCAGCCAGAGTTTTTTCAGTCCATATATGAAATCTTCGGCAAGGCTGATCAGATCGATCTTTTCTGCTTCATCTATTCTTTCCTTTTCTGTAGATTCAATTCTATCGCTCATATCAATTCCTCTGCTTCTTGGCGTAGTTGCCGTATTTGCCATATTTTCCATATTTACCGTATTTTCCGTAACCATATCTTCCCAGAGAAGTGCTGTTGCTGAAAGTCTTTACTCCGTTAAGGACAACGCCCAGAACGTTTCTGCCCTCTCCCCGGAAGCCGTCCAGAGTATCGTTAATATCAGCTGAAAAGATATAATTCTGACGGACTACCAGCAGTACCTCATCCGCATATCTGGCGAAGATTTCCGCATCTCCCAGAATACCTGCAGGAGGCGTATCTATGATCACATAATCCGCATACTTTCTGCAGGCGTTCATCAGGCTGGACAGCTGCGCTCCCTGAAGGATCTCTGTGGAAGAAGAATAACAATTCCGGCCGCCGATAAACAGCATATCTGGATCCTGGATCTTCTTGAGCACATTCTTCAGATCCGTATTATTCTTCAGAAATTCTCCCAGTTCACTTTTGTCTTCCATTTTGAGATTAAAGATCAGGAATTGGGAAGGTCTCTTTAAGTCTCCATCCAGCAATATAACCTTTTTACCCTTCTGAGCAAAACTAATGGCCAGATTGGCAGCTACTGTAGATTTACCTTCATTTTCTGACACACTGGTCACTACCAGTATTTTGCTTTCATGCTCTTCCATTTTATACTCAATTCTGGAAGCAAGCTTTTTATAATTCTCCACAAAGGAAAAACTGGCCAGAGGATTGGTAATGAGAAGTGCCGCATTCTTTTTGCCCTTCAGCACATCTTTTGCCACTTTATACTTTCTTTCAAAAGAAATGCTTCCCAGGCTTCTGGCATCCAGCTTCTCCTCAATCTCCTGCTCTGTTTTCACAGTATCTCTCATTATAGAAATAAGGGCAGTTAACGCAGCCAGTCCCAAAAGCGCAATAAGAAACGCTTGCTCCGCTGTGTCCCTGGCATTCAGGGGATTTGAAGGTGAAAAAGGAATCTGGGGTGCCTGGAGCACATCCATGACTGCATTTCCTACGGAATAATAAGCAATGCTGGAGTAATTGTCTATAATGCCGTTCATAATATCAAAGGCTTCTTTAGGAGAGGCTGCAGATACAGTCAGTTCCAGAAGATTTGTATTTTCTATTACCCTGGTATTTATATCCGCCTCTACCTCTTCCACGCCCAGGTTCTCACAGAGAATTCCCTGCATGGCGTTGCTCTCAATGATCTTCTGAAGAGTAGTTGCCATAGTATTCGCCGAACTCAGGTTGGCGTAGCTGCTGGAAGAAGATCTTGAAGACACTGCAAAGGTCGCCGATGTGGTATATGCGGGAACATAGCGGATATTCACTACCATATAAGACAGCATGGCAGCCGCCAGAGCTCCCAGCAGAAGCACCCACCAGTTCACAAGTATGTCATGGATCAGGATATAGGGCTCTATTTTTTTGTTTTCCAGTAGATCTATAGATTGGTTTTCCTTACTCATCTTTTATCCCTCCACCACTACAGTCATTTTTGTTGTGGCAGTTACGCCCTCCGGAGGAGTATAACTGAATTCTGCCGTATAGGTTCCCGGTGTATTGTAATCTGTCCCGTCAGCAATGTTAACAGCAGTGCCTGCCAGATCCTCAGATAATATTGGATCGTTAAGTTCGTAGACCTGTGAGCCTCTCTGGATCCCTGTTACATAATCTCCTAAAGAAAGAGGCTGGCCGACTTTTGTATAAACAATATACTCAGACAATACAGGGTAATACTTTTCGCTTTCCTGATCATCCTGAGGATCTACAATAGTCATCTCCATAGAGACAGATGTAACATCTCCTCCGCTGTTGCTTACCTGAACGGTAATAGGATAAGTACCTGCACCGTCTATATAACCATTTCCACCAATATTCATTCTCATCTGGCTGGTAATATCTCCATCCAGACAGTCCGTAGCTTTGAACATCTGCAGAAATTGTGAAATACTCCACTCTTCTGTAACATCCGTATCAAATCTGAGGGGTTCTGCCAATGTTATCCTTGGAGGAGTATAATCTGTGTAAACCAGCTCTCTGGTCAGAGTAGCCCCATGATTGGAACTGTCAAAAACTACATATGTAATGTCTCTCTTTCCGGTATCTGTGAAATTGGACATGGAGGCAATACGGATATCAGCTGTAATATCCCCGTCTACATTGTCCTCTGCTTTCAGTCCCTGGAAAAGTTCTGACTCCTCAGCTTCCACACTGACAGAGATGCTTTCGTTTTCACTGGTAATCGTTGGGGGCTCATTGTCAGTCCTGAGTCTGGTCTCAACCTGGTAGGCGGCAAAAAGCCCTGCCGTCACAATAAAAATAATAATTACCGCAATTCTTAATTTTCTCATATCCTTCTTCCTGCTCCTTAAAACTGATATGTATCCTCAAAAGCAATCCTGCGGAACCGGATCACTTCCTGTCCCATGCAGATCCGTCCGGGATTTGCTGTAAACAGGACGTCCAGATAGTCCGGAGGATAGTCCTCCAAAAGAGCCTGGTAAACATCCTGCATCCAAGGGGTCCTTTGATAGGGACTGTGAGCGTCGCTGGCTATCGCCGTGATCAGATTATGATCCAGCAGTTCAAAGGCAGTATTCTGGGCATCTCTGCCAAATCGTCCCATAAAGCTTCCTTTGTTCACCTGCACAGCATATCCCTTTTCCTGCCACCGGTATACGATCTCCGGATCATCCTGAACAAACTCATACCGCTCTGCATGAGCGATCACCGGAATCGCCTTTGTCTCCCACATTTTCTTCAGAATCATATCCGCAAAATCAGGATCCTCCTGAAAATCAAATTCCATCAGCAGATATCTGGTCTTATTCAAAGTAATGATCTTTCCCTCTGCCAGCAGGCGGGGAAGCTCAAAAGTAGAATAAACTTCCATCCCCGGCAAAAGCTTCACCGGAATGTGGTTATGTTCCAGTTCCCGGGCAGTCTTCCTGAAAAGTTCTGCGTATTCCTTTCCGAAATAATTGTCATACACCCCCGGGATGTTGCAGTGAGGAGTGGCTATGATCGTTGTAGTTCCGCTGTCTGCAGCCATAGCAGCCATCTCCATAGAATCATACAGGTCCCTGGAGCCGTCATCAATCCCCGGCAAAATATGGGTATGTATATCTCTCATGACTTCTCCCTTTGTACTTAAAATCGCATTATACCCCAGTAGTATAGCATATCTTTCTATAAAAATCACTATTTCGGGACAGAAATCTTATGCCTTCTTTTCCCTGCCCCCGACAGTATTCCATAGCATTTTGCCAGAAATGGCCTCAGAGGAAGGAGATCCAGCCAGGTGTGAGCGAAAAATTCCCACCAGAAATCCCCGGGCCTTATCTTTTTTCCCTTTCTTTGCACACAGAACACCAGGCCGAAGATCTGCTCTCTCCTTACAGGTCCCTCCACCTGAGTCTGGCCGTCTCCCACTATATAAAATCCATCTTTCTTCTCCTTCAGGATCCTGTGCATGACAAACTGCCCCGAATCCCTTTGAAAAAACACCATGTCACCCCGGCGCAGTTCCCGGTCCGGCTTCCGGAAATAAATATAATCCCTGGCATGTATTAAAAAAGGAGACATACTGCTGCCGGATATAAGAAGAGAGACCTCCCGTCCCTCTTCTGTCAGCTCCCGAAGAGCCGATACATATTCTCTGGTATCCACAAGTCTGGTCATCTGATCCCTCCTAGAAATCCATGGCCATACGGCTGGATTCTTCCTCGCTGAGCTCCGTCACCTTTGTCTCCATGACCCGGTACACTCTCTGGCAGAGATTCAGCACACTGGGTCTGTGAGTAGTGACGATACAGGTCTTGTTGGGATGCTGCTGTACGATATTCCTCAGCACTGTTCTCTCTGTGGTTACATCCAGGGCAGAGGTGGCCTCATCCGCCCTGGCAATGGCCACACGCTGGGCCTGGCCCTCAGAAAGGCCCCTGCCTCTCTCTCCTACACTGCTGTTAATGGTATCCGGCAGCTTCTCCACAAAATCCCAGGCGCATGCCACCTTCAGGGCTTCAATGATCTCCTCATCGGTGGCCTCTTCCTTCACCATCCGCATGTTTTCCGCAATGGTCCCTGACAAAATAGTATTTCCCTGGGGAACATAAGCAAAAAGATGTCTGGTCTCTGCATTCATAGGAATCTCCCGACCGTTGGCAGCTCTCAGCTTCACCTCTCCGTTCTCCGGCCGCACCAGTCCCAGGATCAACCGGATCATAGTCGTCTTTCCTTCACCAGAAGGGCCCACCAGGGCCACGATTTCTCCCGGATTCGCCTCAAAAGCAGAATCTGTGATCACACGGGTTCCCTGGACATAGGAAAAATTCACATCCTCCATCCGGACCTGAAATCCCTCTTCCGCATACTTATCCATTTCCCCGCTCTCGGGAATATGTACTTCCCTGGGCAGTTCCACCAGCTCCCGGATCCGGTGAGCGGACACAGAGCTGTTCAGGAAAGAAGGAATGATGGAAACCACATTGCTGAAAGCCGAGGAAAGATTGCTCCTCTGCTGAAGGAACAAGGTCATAGTTCCATATGTAATATCCCCGGTCCACAGCCGGAACAGACAGTAGCCGAAAGCCGCAAACTGCACCAGAGTTCCCATAATGGACATGAGAATATTGGTCTTAATAGAAAACAGGTTGTACTTCAAGCTGATGTCCCGGAACTTGGACTGCCACCACCGCATCTTCTTGCTGTAATGGGGAGCCACTCCAAAGGATTTAATGGTATCAAAGTTATAGATAGCCTCTACCTCAAAGGTCATCAGCTCCGAGCTCATCTCCCGGACCTTCTTGCTGTAGTCCCTCTGTTTCTTGATCATAAACCTGGACATAAGAAGCATGAAGGGAGCGCTGGCAAGAGCGATCACCGCCATGATCCAGTCATAATGAAGGATCACAAAGAAAGTAGCAATAAAATTGTAAACCGCAATAATAATAGTGGGAAGCCAGCTGATGGCATTGCTGCTCACGGTCCCGATATCTCCGTTGAAACGGTTGAGAATATCTCCGTTGGAATACTTATTCAGAGACAGCCAGTCCGCATCTACGATCTTGTCAAAAATATCCGCCTGGATATCATTGTTAATGTCAATGCTCAGCTTGGCCGTGATCCTGCTGATAATACTGCTGAAGGCCAGACTGAATACAGTACTGCCCACCATAATAGCGATCATTACCCAGAGCTTGCTGGTCTCAAATCCTGTAATAATATCAATAAGATATTTGCTGGCCACACTGCTGACCAGTCCCATAGAAGTACTGAAAACACCCAGGATCACATAAAACACAATGGCTCCCTTATACCTGGCGCTGTAACTGAAGATCCACTTCCAGTCCTCTATGATCTCACCAAAGGTCCCGTCCCTCCATCTGGATATAAGGATATCCAGAGATTCAAAAGCCGGATTCTTATTTTGATTCTGATTTTCTTCGTCCATGAAACCTCTCCCATCCAGGGCTGCAGGCTTATACTCTGCCGCCTCTTTCTTCTAGTACAACAGTATAACAGCCCAGGTTCCAAAACGTCAACCATCCAGTTTTTTCAAGGCTTTTTCCAGACAGTCCACTGCTTCCTCTGATATGGTACAGCCCAGATGAAACACAGAAACCCCTTCCGCCAGCTCCTGGATCAGGTCAATGGCGTGAAGATGATCCTTCATATTCCATTTATTTACTGTGATCTGACTGTACAGCAGGGGAAAGGCCCTGCCGGGAGGAAGCTGCTGGGCCTGGTTTTCCTTTGCCTGGCTGAGCATCACCACAGCCCGGATGGGAAATTCTTCATTGTGGCAGACCTCCGAAGTGCCGCATACCGGCCACCCCTGGGCCGTCCACCTTCCATTCCTTTTCCCAAGGAGAGCCCGGTCACCGTTCACAGTCCGGCTGCCCCGGTACTTCTCCCACAGATTGGCCTGGGTGGTCTTCCCTGTCTCAGAAGGAGCAGAAAACAAAATGGCCTCCCCCTGATATACCATGTAGGCGCAGTGGAGGATGAGACTGTCCCTGGCGATGAGCCGCCTCTCCAGTGCAAGAAGAGAGGTAAACACCGGGTCAATATGCAGCCCCTGTATCCGGTCTCTTTCCAAAAGGACCTGAGCCATGTCAGAAGCCACCTCCTGATAGCAGGCGTAATACCCTTCCGTCCCCTTCACTCCAATAAGACGGCTCTCCCCCGCCTCAGCCTGAAAAACCAGAAGATCCGGCCGCCTGGCCAGGACCTTGCCCTCAGGCTTGGGAAGGTGATCTGTTACTTCTATATAATAGGTGTATTCCGGCGCAACCTCTTCCTGATCTGCTCCCTCCTCCCAGGCAAACTTCAGAAAGTTCTCAGGGGGAAGGACCTCCGAAGAGCAGACCAGGCGGAACAGAAAATCACCGATCTTAAACTTCTTGTCCATGCTTTATTTTCTCCCATTCTTCTCTTAAGAGCCTCAAAGACTCCTCTGCATACCGGCACATATAATCCGGCACTCCCTCATAGCTCCCGGTCTCCAGGAGAGCGCTGGCCGCACAGGTCCGGCAGAGATGCCGCTCCCTGCAGACACTGCATTTGGAGTTCAGCAGGATCTTGTCTGTCTCTTCTACAATATACTTCCAGGCAGCCTCAAATCCCACCTGAAAAACCGAAACCGCCGGCTGGCTTAAGATCACACAGGGACGCATCTCTCCCTGCCAGTTAATGGTAAAAGAGCACTGACCGGCCATACAGGATATGTGTCCCGGCTTCTCCCGGGCAGGCTCTGGATGATCCGCTCTCATCACAGACTGCTCCACATACTGAGGAAAAAGTTCCGGGCCCATCTCCCGCTTCAGGGCATGGATCCTGGCCACGGCTGCATCCTCCGGGTTCAGGCGGGCCTGAAGATTATAAGGCTTTTCCCTCTCCCGTACAGCAGGCATCATATAAGTATCCACCCGCACAGGAATATCCAGTTCTTCCCCAATATCCAGCAGCCGGTCCAGATCCTCCCTATTTGCCTTAGCAAGGCTTCCCCCTACCTTTACATCTACCCCTTGTTCTTTCAGAAGGCGAATCCCTTTTATAGTTTTCTCAAATCCGCCGGGATAATGGCACAGATTTCTATAAGTCTCTTCATTAGTTCCATATAAAGTAATATTCACTCTTCTCGGCTTATACTTCCCGAGAAATTCCGCCAATTCCTCATCGACAAGGGTACCGTTAGTGTTAATCGTGAGGATCATCCCCATTTCCCGCATTCCCAGATAAAGCTTACGAAAATCAGGAAAAAGAAAAGGCTCCCCGCCTGTCAGAAGAAGGAAAAGCACCCCTGCATCCTTCATCTGTCTTCCGATCTCCAGCCATTCATCGGCAGTTCTCAGCCGTCCCTGTTTCTCCATCTCTTCCCGGCTCAGACGGACATAGCACATATCGCAATTCATATTGCAGAGAGGCAGAAGCTCAATACTGCCATTGGCAGGTGTGCGGGTACGTTTGGCCTGTTCCAGAAGCATCCGCTCTACAGTGGTTGCTCCTTCCATAGGTTCCATAAAAACCCTCCTTTTAGGTAACATGAAAATAGACCGGAGGATAGGTCCGGTCTATAGTGATTATGTAGTTCTGTATTATGATTTTGCAGTTTCCCAAGAATCCTGGTTGAGGTTGGTTGTACAGTGAACATTGTTATTATAAGGACCACGCCAGATAATAACATTAGTTACATTGTCTGACCAGTATGGAACATAATATCCATTTAGAAATTCATTATCTGAATCTGCCTCATGAGTAGTGCCACACGCATGGTATCCACCTAATGATCTGTCTGCCTCCTGCCAATGGCCACCCCAGCCACCAACCCATTCTCCACGTGTTTGAAGGCCTTCTACTCCATTGCTCTCAACATAAACATTTCCGCTTTCTCCGTCTCCCGCATCACATTTAAACAAATATGTTGTACCGCTATCTCCACATGCAGCTACATACTCATTTGCTTCAAATTTCTGCACTTCAGTTACTGGATGTGTCCAAACTCTTCTCTCCATTTTTATTCCTCCTTCAATAAGCCATATTTTACATAATCTTCTATAAAGCTGTAAATCCCTTGTTCCATTTCGCCCTCGGGGTCTTCATATTCTTCCTTCGCCTGGGCGATCACATCCTCTGCTGTCCTGGGTGTCTGAAACAGCTTCCACAAAAAACTGCAAGTATCATTTAACGAAATCAAGCTGTTTTCAAATATCCCCGCCTCTCCCACAGGTATGAGCACGGCCTCTCCCGCAATCTCCCGGAGAATAAAATCCGGATTTGCTCTAAATCTTCTCTTACCCGGCTCCGACTCATGATTCAGGGGATGTTTCTGAAGTTCAGAGTCAGAGAGGGGCTGGGACGACTGTTTGTCTCTCTCCAATCTACTCCTCCTCCAAATAAATTTCCTGTATATGCATATATATGATAACACAGTTCTTACCATTGTCAAGTAAAATGAGACACAGTTTCTTCACAATTCTGTGCCAAATTTGAGACAAAGGTAAACAAGAAATTTATTTTATTTTTAGGCTACAATAAGGCTTTCCTTATGTGTGTATATATTCTACTACCTATTGGAGTGAAATTCAACTCTATATACAGAATTCTCTGTATTTTCCATATCTTCCCCATATATTTCATTTTTATCTCTCATTTTTAATTTCAGTGTACATGAAAAGACGGAACAAAATCCTCTCCCGTGATTTTGTTCTGTCTTTATTATTGCTTTATTTCTTCTAATTTCCCGGAGAAATCTTCCCCCATTCCTCTTCTATCAATCTTCCATATTCTTTTGCATACCTGCAAAGATATTCCGGCAAACCTCCGTATTCACCGGTTTCCAATTTAGCGCAGGCCACACAGGTCTTGCACACTGGCCGAAGTCTGCATTCTGTGCACTTTGGATTCATCTGAAATTCTTTGGATCTGGTTCTTATTTCCTGCCAGGCAGTCTCAAATCCTGTTTCAAACACAGGAACCCCAGGCTCTTCTAAGGTAACGCATGGCCGCATCTCGCCCTGCCAGTTTACGGTAAAAGAACAATTCCCTGCCATACAGGAAATCCGGTCCGGATAAACTTTCTTTTCTTCTTTTAACTGTCTGTTGATTTCTCTCACATATGCCAAGAAAGATTCCTTATCCCGTTCTGTTCTCATGACCTTCAGCTCTGCTGCCACCGCTTCCTCCGGATCCAGCCTTGCCTGTTCTTCAAAGGGCTTTTCCCTCTCATGAATCCCGGGCAGCATATAGGTATCCATATGAACCGGCACATCCAGTTCCTGGCCGATCCTGTAAATGGCTTCCATATCCTGCCGGTTATTTTTGGTGACACTGCCGTTGATCTTTACGTCTACTTCCCTTTCCTTCAGAAATCGGATTGCCCTCAGGGCTTTTTCAAATCCCCCGGGATAATGGCAAAGGGTTTCATAAGCTGTATCGTCCTTTCCGTACAGGGTAATATTGATCCTCCGGGGCCTGTATCTACCGAAGAAATCTGCCCAGTCCTCATCCAGGAGAGTGCCGTTTGTATTAATCGTCAGGATCATTCCCATCTTGCGCAGTTCCTGATATAGCCGCCGGAAATCCTGAAACAGCAGAGGTTCTCCTCCTGTAAGGAGCAAAAACAGCACTCCTGCCTTCTCCATCTCTTCTGCCAGACGGATCCATTCATCTGCGGTGTGGAGTCTTCCCCTTTTCTTCATTTCTTCAGGGCTCAGTCTGATATAACACATATCACAATTCATATTGCACAAGGGAAGAAGCTCCAGACTACCATTCAAAGGCCGTCCATTAGCGGCGGCCCGGCTCAGCAGCATTCGCTCTACTGTTGTTATATTTTGTTTATATTCCATAAAATTCTCCGTTTCACTTCATAAGACGACTTTGCTTTATCTAAAATCCATTTTCAAAAAAAGAACCGAAAAAATTTCGGTTCTCCTTTAGCTTTTATAATTATATAAATTTCGACATTAATCAAGAACGGTTTGGATGTCCGGGAACAGTGTCAGATACGTAGCCCTGATGATGCCATGTTCTATTGCCGGAAGATGTCGTCCAATATATATATTGTCCTGATTTTACGGTACTTATATCACGCTCTTCTGTATAATATCTATTTGTATAAATTGTACAAGTTAAATTTCCCAACCCGTTTGTATTAATTTCTACCATTGACTCAGCTATATTATTATTGTCGCTATCAACAAGCCACTGATGAGATGTTTGACCACAATAAGCAGCATCATGCGTTACTCCTGATTGCACTGGATCATGGTAAAAGTTTTGTTCTGTCTGATTTGCCTGGCCTGTTATACAAGCCACGCCCCAGCATACCGCCACATACTCATTTGGCTCAAATTCCTGCACTAAAACCCTTGGTGTTTCCCATTTTCTTTCCATTTCAATCTACCTCCTTTAAAATCTGTCTCCTCAGTGACTCCTGGATAAAGCGGTGCACATCGTCCTTTACTTTTTCTGCCGGTGCCTCATATTCTTCCAGGACTTTTGCAATCACCTTTTCCTCTGAATTGGGCTCCATAAATTGTTTCCACAGGAATACTGCCGAGTCATTGGGAGACATTACTGCATTGCTGATGGAAGATGTTTCTCCTATAGGAATAATAGCGTACTCGCCGCCAATCTGCCGCAAAACAAAATCCTCACTGATCTGGTATAGTTTTTCACTGGAAGAATGATCGATTCTCTGTTCTGCCGCTAATTTTTCTCCTTCTTTCATTCCCATCACTCCCCTGCTATTCATACAATCTTGTACAGCCCAGTAATCTTATGTCTCAACTAACTACTATATTTTAGTTTAGCTCTTTATTGCACTAAAAGTCAAGTTTTTATTCGCCGTCCTGCATATTTTTCACATTTTTTTCACACTTTCAGCTTATGACAGCTGAATCTCTACCGTATAATCTTATATTTTTTCAGCAGTTCAACCCGCTGATTTCCGATGGCAATGCTTTCTTTTGCATCATTATTTTTTGTCCCCTTAGTTTCTTTCATGTAATTCAGGATCCTGCTTCCCCATGCAGCCGGGAGAAGGAAAGGATATTTTTCCAGATAGGTATACTTTCCTGCCATGTATTCTTTATCCGGGAACAGTGAACTGGCCAGGGATGCTTTTGCTTTTTTCCCTTTTTTCTCATCGGTTACCGCTGCAAGGGTCATGTTGCTGCTGTGTTTCCGACTCAGGCTGGAGTCTCCGAAGACTCCTCCCTGGAGAAGGTCGTCCAGGAGAGCCTCCCCGTCTGCCTCCTCCTCCTGCCACACGGCAGGATAATGGGCCTGTTCTTTATCAAAGTTCAGATATTTCTCTCCGATATGGAAAAGAGCTGCTGTAAAGTTCTCTCCCCGGATCTTCTGACATGCCTGGTACAGGTATTCCCAGTCAATCTCTGATCCGTATGTATTAGCGTAGATCACAATATCGCACACCTGGCGGATACCGAATCCGCTGTGAAGGAAATGCTTAAAGGCATGAAGGATCAGATATAGGAGATGATCTGTATGGCCCATGGTATACACAGGGATCCCCTGGATCTCTGTCTGGATCTTCCTCTGGAAAACGTCCCGGAACATTTCATTCAGCTCTCCATAAGCTTCTGACTGGGCGGGAAACAGTTCCTTATGGAGCTCTATGTGAAGAAGTCCTCCTTTCTTATAATAGGGAACTTCCCCTTCCTTTTCCGGATCTTTCTCCGGTTCCAGGTAATCCATGGCATTTTCTCTGAACACCTGGTCACAGAGAGTAAACTGCTCTGGAGGGATCAGCACATCTTCGTCTCCTGAGGCTCTGTAATCCGGCTCCCGGTACATTTCCCTGCAAATGATGCCTTTCACTACAATGGGGGTAAGACTCTTTTCCAGAAGTCTGGAATAAAGAGCCAGGAATTCTGCTGTTTTTCTTCCCTGGACCATTACCTGCTGGATCATTCTGTGCTTTATGTAATCCTTCTGATTATCCGGCATAGACCCAAAGACCGGGCAGGCATAGACTGCCTCATATACCATAGGAAGGATCTGATGCTGGATCGCCAGATCAAAAAGCTCGCCCCATTCTTCTCCTGAAATTCCCGATTCCCACTGAACCTTTTCGCCTTCCAAAAAGCATTTCAACGCTTCCAGTAATCTTTTTTTGACATTCATGTTCATATATATGTATCTCTCTTTCCTGCTAAAATCTTTCCCGGGAGTTCTTTTATATGTGTAATTTCCATATTTTTCCATCTCATATGGCAAAAAAATACAGCCCGGAAATATCTCATTTTTTAAAAATTTTTCCGGTGTCTGAATAAATTTTAGCATGAAAAAAAAAGGAACACCTCATACCTGAGTATGAGATATTCCTTGTATTTTTTATAAAAATCCTTTTTCTCTGCCCTTCTCCACTGCCTGTATCCTGGTGGAGACCCCCAGCTTTTTATATACATTATAAATATGGCTTTTCACAGTGGGCAGTTTGATATTCATTTCTCTGCTGATCTCTGCGTTGCTTCGCCCCTGCCTCAGATATTCCAGGACCATCTGTTCTGTAAGGGTAAGCTTTTCCGCCTTATAAATCTCCTTCTCCTCTCTTTTTTTCCCCGGATAGTGGTTCTGGCTCTTTTTCGCCTTACGGAGTATATAATCCAGCCAGTCCATATAGGGCATATTCCTTACATTCCCATATCTGTACTTTTTCTTTATCCGGATAGGTTCCTGGCGGCTCTTCTCCAGGAACCTGAGATACTCCTCCATCAGTTCCCGGCCTTTCGGCCCATATCCGGTAAAGATCCGTACATACCGGTAAGGCTCTGCTGCCTGAACAGCCTCTGCCGTCCATTTCAGGGCCTCTCCGTCTCTTCCCTGGGCTTTTTCCACAATCGCCTTTTGAAAAAGGGATTCTGCCCGGTACTTCCATATATGGTTCCTCTGAAAAAAAGGCAGTAATATTTTCAGTGTTTTATCTGCCTGGGCATAGTTCTCCAGATATAGATGAATCTTTACCTGCGCCGCCATATGGAAGCAGGTTTTCCCCCACTTGTTTTCAATATCCCCTCCGGTATCCCTCAGCCACCGGAGCATATCTTCCTTTTCCCCCCACTTTGCTTTGGAAAGATAGTAAAGGGCCGTGGTGTTATACCTGCATACTTCTGATTCTTCCTTTTTCAGATCTTCCACTGCAGCTTCCAGTATACTCTGAACCCTATTTTTTCCTTCTTCTCCTTCTGCAAAAAGGTAGAGAAGAAACAGTTTTCCCAAGCGCAGCTGCCAGGGACTCTCCGGGCCGATCTCACGCACAACTGCCTCCAATTCCTGAAGCTGTATTCTGTCTGTCTGAAAATCATATTCCAGCTTTGCAAGACGGTAGGCCAGATACATCCCCGGAGCCAGCCTTTCCTTCCATATATATTCCCAGCGGCATATCTCTTCTCTGGTGCCGGTAAACAGAGGAGTCAGATCCCTGATCCCGCTGAGATAAGAAAAAGATTCCCCCAGTATGTAATATAGTCTTAGAGGCTTATCCGGCCCTGACAGCCTCTCTGCCAGCTCCATCCAGTCTCTGGTATCTACCATAGGATTCACATAGGAAATATTTAGATAAATCTCTCTCCACCTCTCCAGGTCTCTCCCGGATCTTTCCGCTTCCTGCCAAAGCTGCTGCACCTTCCTGTAATATTTATCCATTCCGGTCCATTTCTGGCTGAAATAAATCTCCATCCATTTCAGAAAAAGCAGCTCCGGTTTGTCTTCACCCTTCTCCGGCAGTTTCAGCCGCCCCGGGAGAAAAGAAATCCTGTCATAATTTCTCGCCAGCAATTCCTGATACTCTGTTTCACTGTGGCCATTTCGACAGCATTCCAGGGCCTCGCTGATATACCCATGGTCCTCATACCACTTTACAGCTTTTCGCCAGACTTGCTCCTTGGGATTTCCCCCCAGGACCCGACGGATCACAGGGTGCACTCTCCAAAAGCTGCCCTGGGACACATAACTCATAATCCCGCTGGAAAGTAGCTGTTCCTCACGTTCCTCGTCCTCCTTGTCCCACAAAAGCTCCGCCAGCTCTTTTTCCAGTCTGGGACAGGAGGACCGCTCTATCAAAAGTTCTTTTTCTTCCGGTGAGAGAATACCCAGAACGCCCTCTTCCACATATTTCCGTATTTCATACCGCTGGCAGAGCTCCTCGGGCGTCCATTTTTCCGGCAGCTGCTTCTGTATCCGGGCCATCAGAGCAATACAGCCTGCCCAGCCTCTGGTAAGCCGGTAGGTCTGGCCTCTGTCCAGGACACTCCCCACAGCCTTCAGGTAACGGTAGGTCTCCGCCTCGGTAAACCAGAAGCTTTCCGGATAAACCATTTCCATGGCTCCATTCCAAAGAAATTCCAGCAAAGCTTCCGGTACCATCCCGTCAGCGGCAAAAATCACCTTATCCCCTTTAGGCATACGCCGGAAAAAATCCCAGAGCTTCTCCCTAAGTCCCGGATATGCTCTGTTCTCCAGCTTCCGCACCAGATACCAGATGCAGGTCTTCCCCTGCCCCGGCACAGATGGTTCCAGTTCTTCCACAGAACATATTTTTCCCTCAGCTTCCGGGTGATTCTTCAGGAGAGTTCTCACCATAGTCTTCTTTCCTATGCCCGGCATCCCGCACAGGCAGATCACAGACTTTCTCTTTAGAAGTTCTTCCACAGGTCCTGTTTTATCTATAATAATCTCTGTTCCTATACTCATCTTCCTCCATGATCAATATACCATTCTGCAGTAAAATTTCTACAAATTCCTGTATTTCCTTCACTGCAGCTTCTTCTGACACATCATACCGCTCCAGCACCGCCTCAACCAGTTCATCAAATCCGGCTCCCTGCTCAAGTTTCTTCCACAGTCTGGCCCCGGATTCGTTTACAGTAAGGAGCCCTTCCTGGCGCAGTGCTCTTTTTCCGGTGGGGATGATGACATATTCTCCTGCCATTTCTCTCAGGATAAAGTCTTTCTCAAGCTTCATAGCATCTCTTTCCTCCTGGGCCGGAGGAAAACTTCGCCTCCTCCGGCAGGATCTTGACTGATCCCTCACCGTTATTTTCTCTTTTTTACACCATAATATGCAGAACTGCGATCTCCGGCGGATTGTTAAATCTTGGGAGCGCCTTTTTATTGGTTCCCAGACCGCTGGTAACAAAAATCTGCATATTGTCCTTCTGGTACAGCCCATGAACATATTTTGGAAACCATCCCTGATCTCCGCCATAAAGACCTCCCAGGAAAGGCAGGACAACCTGTCCTCCATGATCATGGGCACTGATCACCAGATCTATATCCCACACCTTGCTGGCGTCTCCGAAAATAAAACTGTCCGGTCTGTGGGACATCATAATCTTCAGCCGGTCCGTATTCTGAAACTCTTCCAGAAACTCCCGGACCTCCTTGGGCGCATCATCCGCTTCATTATATCCGGTCTTGGTATCTGTTCCAAAGGCATATCCATAAAGACCTCCCAGCCGGATCTCCACGCCGCCGGTTTCCAGATCCACATAGTCTTCCTCCAGTACCACAGCGCCGGCATTGGTCAGTTCCTGGATCAGGTCCTCATTGCCCTGCTTCATATAGTTTTCCTCATGATTACCCAGAGCGTAATAAATAGGCGCCACATCTTTCAGTTTTTTAATCAGTTCTACCGGTATACTGGCAGAGTCCGAGTCCCCGTTCAGCATATCCCCGTCCATAAGGATCAGATCCGGTTCAGTTTCCGCAATTTTCTCCGCCAGCTCCTGATTTTCCTTTCCAAATTCATTGTCATGAAGATCCCCGATCACCACTGCCTTGATCTCCTTCTCTCCCTGGCCCAGAGTCACTGTGTAATCCTGTACCAGAAGGAGATTGTAAGATATCCACAGGCTGGCAATAACATAGATCAAAAGGATTACCGCCAGCAAAAGCAGGATCTTCCAGATCCATTTCCTGTTCCGCTGCTTTTTTTCGCTTTCCATAATCAGCCCCCTTGCTGCAATATTCCCCTCTGGGCTTATGATAATAACTTCTAAAAAAAATTGCAAGGGGTACTTCTTTTGTCATCTCCGGCAGGGAGATTTTTCTTTTTCCGGATGTGTCTTATGGTACCATTTCAAAAAGTCTCCGAATATTTTCTCTTCCGCTTCCGCCCGGGCCTCGGCTGCCTCCTCTATCTGATCATAGCCTCCCAGATAATAGCATTTTTGTCTGAACATAATCTGTGCAATCCATTTCCTGCGTTTTGCATTATAATAAACACCTCGTACTCCGCTGGTATTTGACTTATACAGAGTCTCTGTCTGCAGCATCTCCACACATGTTCCCTTCTCATAATGCAAATTTTTCTGAGGACTGCGCTGGCAGCCGCAGCTTCTGGTCCACCCATTTTGAAGATTGGTCTGTCTTACATCCACCTCATTGCCACAGTCGCATCGGCAATGCCATATATGAAATCCTTTTTCTTTCCTTACATAAGATAAGACTGTAAGCATTCCAAAGCGTTTTCCTACCCAGTCTTTTAACGGGGGTTTTCTCCCACAGCCGCAGCTGCTGGTATTCCCCGTGATCAGTCTTCTCTTTGTAGTTTCTATTATATTCCCACACTGACATTTGCAAAGCCACAAAGGATTCCCATCTTTCGCCTTATGCCCAGACTTTCCGATAACCGTCAGCTTTCCAAACTGGAGTCCTGTCAGATCTTTCAGTCCTTCATAAGGTGATTTCTCGCAGCCACAGCTATATATTCCCCCTTGTTTTAATCTCCTGCTTTCAACTAATATTTCATTCCCGCAATCGCAACGGCATTTCCATACAACTGCGTTTCTCACTCGCTGCTCCGTAGGTTCAATAACAGTCAGTTTTCCTATACGGTTTCCTGTAAGATCTTTATACTTCATGGGACTGTTCCTCCCTTGTTTCGTTACAAAGTTCCGGAAATAAGGCTGCTTCCAAACATTCAACTGCTGCCTCTGATATATCGCATGTCAGCTGGTAAACCGGAACATGATCTACTAAATCTTCCAAGATACTAACAGCACGTTGAACAAAAGTTTTATTCCATTGATTAACTGTTATCTGCTCATACAATAAAATAAAAGCCTGAAATGGGGTCAACAGTTCAACATGGTTCTTTTTTCCCTGTTTCAGCATTATGATTGCATATATCGGTGTCTCTCCAAGATTACAGATCTCTGATGATCCACATACCGGCCAACCACAGGCAGCCCATCGATTATCTATCTTCCGAAGCAAGGCTCTGTCTCCATTCACAGTGCGACTGCCTCTATATCGGTTCCAGAGATCTGCCTGTGTAGATTTTCCTGTTTCGGAAGGCGCTGAAAACAAAATAGATTGTCCTTTATACTCTATATATGCACAATGTAGAATCAGACTTTGCTTTTTCATCATCTGGCGCTCTAAAGCAAATAGAGAAGTAAATACCGTATCAAATAAAAGATCGGTTGTCTTTTGTATTGAAAGCTGTATTACTGCATCCCTATCCGTCATTTCCCTATAGAACGCATAAAATGATGTCCCACCCAGGCTTCCGATCAGCCGGCTTTCACCGTTCTCATTTTCTATCACCACTAAATCCGGCCTTCTGGCTATAATTTGTTTATCTGGTAAATCAAGTTTCTCTTTTACAAGCAAATGATAGGTATATTCAGGGTTCATTTCCTGTGATACTTCAAACAGGAGAAAATTTTCCGGTATGGGAATCTCATTCGCACATACCACACGGAAACAGAAAGAACCGATCTGAAATACTTTATCCATTACTTTCAGCCTCCTGTTCCTGCTCCACTGCTTCTCTCAATAAACGGACAAATTCTTTCGTATATCTGCACAGGTACTCCGGCACGCCGTCACAGCTTCCTGTCTCCAGATAAGCGCTTGCCGGACAGGTCTTACAGGCCGGACGCAGAGAACATGTGACACATATTTCACTGACCCTCAGCTTCTTTGCCTCCTGGGAAATCTCTTTCCATGCAGGCTCAAAGCTCTTTTCAAATACAGAAACCGCCGGTTTATCAAAGGTGACGCAAGGACGCATATCCCCCTTCCAGCTAATGGCAAAAGAGCAATTGCCAGCCAGACAAGTAATCTGATCCGGGTAAGTGATATTTTCCTGTTCGATCTGTGCAAGGATATTCTGTGCATACCATAAGAAAGCTTCCGGTTCTGTCTCCATTTGCCTCATATAAATATCCGCCGCTGCTGCATCTTCTGACTGCTTCTCAAAAGAGAGATTCCTCTCGTGGAGTCCAGGCAGCATATAGGTATCCATATGTACCGGGGCATCCAATTCACGGCCGATACGATA
The DNA here is from genome assembly GCA_949291945.1 of uncultured Bacillota bacterium. Classification (GTDB taxonomy): domain Bacteria; phylum Bacillota; class Clostridia; order Lachnospirales; family Lachnospiraceae; genus Blautia. Next base: position 242,564 of record CASEXH010000006.1, read on the forward strand.
AATCGCCTCCATGTCATCCCTGTTATCTTTTGTCACACTGCCATTGATCTTCACATCCACGCCACGTTCCCTTAAAAGTCGAATTGCCCTGACCGTTCTGGAAAAGCCGCCTGGATAATGGCATAACTTCTCATAGGCAGTATCATCCGAACCATATAATGTAATGTTGATGCGGCGAGGCTTATATTTGCCAAAGAAGTCAGCCCATTCCTCGTCCAGAAGCGTTCCATTGGTATTGACTGTCAAAATCATGCCCATACTTTTTAATTCTTTGTACAGTCTTTGAAATTCCGGAAACATTAAAGGTTCCCCGCCTGTAAGCAGTAAAAAAAGCACACCTGCCTGAGCCATTTCTTTTCCCAGTTGTATCCATGCATCTGCATTGTGTAATCCGCCTTGTTCATCCACTTCTTTTTTATTTAACCGGATGTAACACATATCACAGTTCATATTACATAGCGGCAGAAGTTCCAGACTGCCATTCACAGGATTCTGACGCTGTGCCGCTCGTGAAAGTATTCTGTTTCTCTCTATGCAGAAATGGGACGGGAAAGCATAAGCTTTCACGTCCCACGCAGTATTTATTATTACAATATGTATTATGAACGGTTCGGATGACCGGGAGTGGTTGCTGTTACCCACCCTTGATGATGCCATGTACGCCTATCCCAACCAGAGCCTGCACTGGTTGTCCAATAGATATAATCGCCAACCTCTACTTCGCTGATATTGCCTCGCTGCCTATATGTACCGTCTGTATAAATCGTACATGACAGTGTCCCAAGTCCATCAGTAGCAATCTCTGACATGCTTTCAGGTGTACCATCATTGTTTCTGTCTGTTAACCACTGATGTCCTGTTGTTCCACAATATTCAGTACGATGATCTTGAGCTGAATTGTGAATACTTGCCTCATAAGTATTTGCAGCATCTACCGAACAGGACACGCCCCAGCATACAGCAACATATTCATTCGGCGTAAATTCCTGTACTAGAACTCTTGGTTCTTCCCATATCTTTTTCATTTCAATCTACCTCCTCTAAAATATTTCTCTTCAAAGATTCCTTCACAAAATGTTCCGTTGAATTTCTGATCGTATCCTCTGTAACTTCGTATTCCCGCATTCCTTTTACTACAACATCTTCAATAGTACTGGGCTGTTCAAATGACTTCCACAGAAATGCCGCTGTATGGTTTGGCGTCATTACAGCATTAGAAATCTCAGTGCCTGAATCAACGGGAATAATCACATATTCACCGGCTATCTCTCTAAGAATATAGCCGGATTTGATACGATACTTTTTCTTATCCTGCAAAAAACTGTCTTTTCTAAGATATTCAGATAGTTCTTCTTCTGACAGCCTGGCAATTTCTTCACCGCTCAGTCCGCCAGGATTACGAACAAAGTGGGATTCCGGTTTTTTATATTTCTTCATATAACACCTTCTTCTCACAATTTATCAGAACATCTCTCTGTCAAAATACATATAATGTCAAATAGTACACATTTTGAATTCCTTCATGTACTTCCTTTTTCTATGTACAGACGCCTTTTATTTCCCGTTCCAGAGAAACAAATTAAATAATTTTAAGAAAAACAATGAAATAATACTTGCTTTATATAAAACAAGGGATTATAATATATTTCGTAAATTAGCTATCAGAATGTGTACCATTTGACAGCTGATTTTTTTATGCACTTTTGTGCTCTGATCTGTATTCCCGCAGCCTCCGATAAAATGTAGACTCACTCATTCCACATTGCCGGATTGCTTCATGAACTGTTATCTGTTTTCTTTCCCACGCCCGGACAATGCTTTCAAAATGGTCCGGAGGTTCAATCTGAGGTCTGCCAAATCGAACGCCCCTGGCTTTTGCGGCTGCAATCCCTTCTGCCTGACGTTGGTGAATATTAATTCTCTCATTTTCCGCCACAAAAGATAGAACCTGCAGCACAATATCGCTTAAGAAAGTCCCCATCAGATCTTTTCCTCTGCGAGTGTCTAACAAAGGCATATCTAAGACTACGATATCTATTCCCTTTTCTTTCGTGAGCACTCTCCACTGCTCCTGAATTTCTATATAATTTCTTCCCAATCGATCAATACTCTTAATATAGAGCAGATCATCTTTCCGCATTTTTCGTACCATTTTCTTGTATTGAGGGCGTTCAAAGTCTTTTCCCGACTGTTTGTCAATAAAAATATTTTTCTCCGTACCAACAATTTCCTGTAATGCAGCAAGCTGTCTGTCCTCATTCTGATCACGGCTGCTGACCCGAACATAGCCATATATTGTTACCAAATAAATCTCCTTTCTCTGCAGATATGAATATACTATCTTCAGTCTGATTTTTTGTTTATTATAGGTCTTCTATGTTCTGGTTATTCGCTGTTTTCTTCTGTTCTAATCTTTTACCTGTTTTACATTTTACGTTACGTATACGGTAAACCACTAGTACCGTGCTAGTTTTCTCTAGCCATGAGATAATAGCCCCAGAAAACTACAAGTTTTTTAAAGAAGTTGTCCCTATGGATAAAATCACACATCAGGTCCGTGCAGAGCACTGGGCCAAAATCATGAATGGTTGTCTGTCTGCGACGGATATCAATGCCCAGAAAGCTGTCGGAAATCTGGAATCTTTCCCGGCGGGCATAACGGAATACCTGTATCCGATTATGTAGATACCAATATGAGCAGCAAGGTAGTGAAGATTATACAGTCTTATGTGGGGATTGCGAATCGGATGACTTGGAGGAAGTATTAAGGAAAATTCTTTGTGACATCTTTACATCACAAAAGAAACTGTTATAATAAAGAAATAGATAATAAGTTTACAGTTATTGTAAATAATATACTATAAGCGGCGGCCAAGGGATATTCATATTCAGTTGACTACCGCCAGCGTTACTAGACGCTCTGCGGCTGGTATACCATAAGAATGGTTTGATAGTGGAATGGAAAAACATGTCAGTGATAAATGGTTGTTTCATGGAACTTCCAGAGAAAATAAAAAACGGATAATGAAAGAAAAAAGATTTCTCCATAGCAATAGAGAAGATGATTGGGCTGGCACAGGGATTTATTTTTTTCTGGAAGAGAATGAAAAAGACGCCAAGAGGAATGCAAAACAATGGGCCGGGTGCATAAAAAGATTTCCAAAACATGAAATTGCGATTCTCCAGGTTAAGATTATTGTCGACGAGGAGAAGATATTGAATTTAACTCTGCGGGAATTTCAAAAGATATTCCATAAATACAGAGAGGCAATTTATAGAACTGCTTATGACAAAGCAAAAAGTAAGCGACTAACGCTAGAAAAAACATATACTAATAAAAAACTAATGGATTGTTTTGTGATTAATGAGCTTTGCAGAGTTTATGGACTTCAGGCAGTAATAAGAGAAGCTTATATAAATTTCAATAAGTATCAGTATAATGAATACCCGGTTTCAGATATCCCTAATTGTACAATATTTTGTTTAAGAGACGACAGCTGGATAGAAGAAATGAAGTAGGTGAGATTATGAATAGTATAGTAGAAAGAATGGAAAAAGAATTTGACAATTTTATGAAGCATTACAGAGAAATGGATGCAGATGAATTTATCAAAGAACTGGAAGAGGCTGGCGTTTCATTTGTTCCTTGTGACTACGAATCGATAGGCAATATGACTTTAAAAGGAATAGAGGCAAACAAGAATAATCGTATACAAATGAGCAGGATTATTCCGCTATGTGCATAGGAGGAAAAAATGTCAGGACAGATTAAAAATGTATCCGGAGTTCCGGCATCTTTAAAATTGGAAAATATGTTTTTTTCCAAAATAGAATATTTCCGGGAAGAGGACTTTCAGAAGACAGATTATACGATTCAGTTTAACAGGGAGATAAAGAAATCTGAGGAAAATCCTCAGAAATACAGGGTGGCGCTGGAAGCAAATATTAAAGACAAAAATGGAAGAATGGAACTGAATATAGAAATCGTTGGAATATTTATTTCAGACTACACTGAACAAGATGCGGATTTAATTAAATCTATTATTCAGGACAATACAACGGCCATATTGTTTCCGTATTTAAGAAGTCAGATTAGTCTGGTAACTACTCAGCCTGAATTTTCTCCTATTATTCTACCGCCTATGAATATTGCGGAGATGTTTAAAGAGAAATAATGAAAAAGGGATTGCAGCTTGTGTAACTTGACTCATCAACGGTCACTGTCCATCACTGTAGCCGTTGATGAGGTAAGACCTATCTGGAAGACGGACGCTACAGCTTTACCAACAATCTCAGTGAGAATGCAATTCGTCCATTCACAGTAGGCCGGAAAAACTGGTTGTTCAGCAATTCCGTAGAGAGCGCAAATGCCAGTGCGGTAGTCTACACAATGGTTGAGATGGCAAAAGCGCACGGCCTGCATATTTACGAATATCGCAAATTTCTGCTGGAGCATCGCCCAAGTAAAGATATGACCGATGAGCAGCTGGCAGATATGGCTCCTTAGAGTGAAAAATGAATATTCTTGTGCGGCGGAACAGCGGTACTCCCGCACAAGAATATTCACAGCTTTCTTCAATTCATTCTCCTTTTTTATTATATGCCGCAAATTCCCAGTACACTTTTTGCCTTGAATAGCGCTCTGTAATATTTTCCTGTATATGAAAAACTTCCCAAGTTTTGAAAAGATCATCAAGATTTTTCTTCGAAAAAAAACGTTTGGTTCTTCCATCCACAAGTCTAAGTCCAGGCTCAATAATCTTGCCATTATCAGTTCCATATCCATGATCCTTATCTGAGTTAAAACGTGCCAAAATTAGCCCATACTTCTTTAAAACACGTTCTATTTCTCCCACAATTTGTTTGGTTAAAGCCCATTCAAAATAATGTAAGGATAGATCAGCCACAACAGCGTCAAACGTATCATCCTGGAACGGAAACTTCTCTGTCATGTCCATTTTTAAGGGCAAGGCCTGTGGAACACGTTTCTTCATTATATGAAGGGCTTCCTCGGAAAAATCTGCAGAGCATATAGAAAATCCATTTTTTAATAACATCTCTGTGTCGATGCCTGAACCACAGCCGAGATCAAGTATTTTCCCAGCAGTTGGCAGTTTTGGCAAATATTTATCGAGCCATCCGTCATAAGTCAGTACGGCATATCTTCTTTTTTTATAATGAACATTCCAATGTTCTTCCTGCCTATATTCCTTATACATAATTGTTTTCACTCCTTCAATATACTCAGGCATGCCATAGATCCTACGAAAATGTGAATATCCCAGGATTGTTTAATGGAATGGAGACTGTCAGCTATTCTTATTCGTGAACAAAAGCTATTCAATCCCCGCATCGCTCAGGATTGCAGCAACTTATCATTTTAGCTTTCTCAAAAAATTGCAGTCTAATTACCTGTCTCTTTAATGCCTTTTTTGCCTCCCAAAAAAATGGGAAGCGATAGAGCTGATCCATATCGTATATCTCTTCATCACAATTGACAACGTACAAATCATTTTGTTTTGCGGCATCTAGAAACATATCCATTACCGTTTCCTTTTTTATAAAGGCAGGAAGCCTTTTCCCCAAGTGCATTTGTTCCGCTAAACATATGATTACTTGTCCTCCATGGCCGATCGTCTTCGTACACTCGATAGCCAAATCTCTGTATAATTCAAAGAGCTGATCATCCTGTTCATCTGTATTATATCCATATGGCGGATCTGTAATGATTACATCTGGTTTTTCGCCTTTGTTTCGGATATTAGCCAGGAAATCCCTCATATCTATATTGTCGTAGATATTTTCTTTTAAGTCATTCTTATACTGCTGGCCGTATCTCACTCCTATGTATTTTATTTTATCTTTTACAAATACAATCTTTCCTGTATCCGAATTTGTACTGCACTGCCCCTTTTGTGCTTTTAATATATCCGTCATATCTAAAACTCTAAAAAACATACTCTTTAATTCCGCATATATTTTCTCTTTAAATGAAACTGGCGAAATGGTTTCCGTATGCTGAAAATGTTTTAAATAAATTTTCCTATACGTGTGCGGTATAATAGGGACAAATCAAGAAACTCACCGTTTTAAGCGGGTTTGAGCGGGCTGGTTTGTCCCTGATTTCTTTATTGAGTTAAAATTCGTTAAAGGATGTTGTGACAAAGGAGACTCGCTTCGGTGAGCCTCCTGTTTTTTCTAACCCACAATTGGAAACTAACACGACTTGATTTTATCCAGCCTAATGTATGCAAGGGAAGGAGGTGCCATCGCCCCACACAGGGGCGGCAGAAATCTATGGCAAAGAAATTGCTTCATTATCTTGTTGCACCAGCGGCAGTTATCACAGCAGTGATGTTCTTCTGTCAGCCCCTGTACCTTCCGGCTGGTGGAAAACCTGATTACATTCTGATGCTCCTTCTGATCGGAATTCCTTTCGGAATACATCGGATGTTCATCTGGTTCATCCCTAAAGGTTATGACCTTGGAGGAACCGTTGGAATAATCGTGTTCAACGTCTTAGTCGGCGGCATCATTGGCGTGTTCGTACTCACATGGAAAATAGTAGCAGGGCTGGGGTGCCTCGCCCTGTGCATCACGAAACTCATTGTAAAAATTATACAACAGAGGGAGGCGTAAATCAATGAAACATTCAGCACAGATCATTGTCTGCTGCGCTCAGAAAGGTGGCGTTGCAAAAACCGTAACCACCCATAATCTGGCCGTAGCTCTTAGCCAGACCGGTAAAAAGGTTCTTGCGGTTGACATGGACTATCAGTCGAATCTGACCTGCTGTCTCGGCATCGAGCAGCCGAACGATTTGCCCGTGGGGATTGCACAGCTTCTGGAAGCTGAACTTCACGATGATGACCTTCCCGAATCGGAAAGTTATATCCAGCACTGCGGCAGTATTGACCTAATCGCTGCAAGCACCTACTTGTCCGCCGTCTCGGAAACCATGCGGCTTGAAATGGGCAGTGAACGGTTCTTAGCTGATATCCTCACTCCTCTCCGCCCTCTGTACGATTATATCCTCGTGGACACCGGTCCGAAGTTGGATAATCTGAACATCAATGCGCTGGTTGCTGCTGATCTGGTCGTAATTCCAGTCAATCCCCAGTATCTCTCTGCAATGGGACTGGAACGGCTTATGGCAACCATCGCCAAAGTTCGACGCCGCTTCAATCCGAATATCGAGATTGCTGGTGTCCTTTTGACCATGTGCGAGAAACGTACCACGCTTTGCCAGATGATTTCCAATCAGATCCGGCAGGAATATGGTTCCATCCTCCATGTGTTTCAGTCCACAATCCCTATGACCGTAAAAGTAGGCGAATCTGTCTATTTTTCAAAAAGTGTGATTGAGTATTGCCCCTCTTCTCCCGCTGCAACTGCATACCAGGCATTTGCGCAGGAACTACTTGAACAGGGTAAACTTCGTATCGTCGCAAAAGCAGAACTGCAAAAGGAGGTTGAGAGTTAATGAAAAAAGGTTCTCCTGTACGCCCTATCGTCCATGACCCGATTGACCTCATTCCTACCTCTTTTGATGTGGTACATACTCCAGAGAATGTTATTGTGGATCTGCCAATATCGCAGATTGTTCCCTACCATGACCACCTGTTCCGGCTTTACGAGGGAGACAGACTGAATGACATGGTAGAAAGTATCCGGGAAAACGGTGTACTCACTCCGACTATCGTACATAAAATCGCTGACCGCCAATATGAAATGCTTGCCGGTCACAACCGTATGAATGCTTCCCAGATTGCCGGAAAGGAAACAATTCCAGCGATCATCAAAGAGGGATTGACAGAGGAAGAAGCATGGCTCTATGTGGTTGAGACAAATCTCCTGCAGCGTGGTTTTACAGAAATGCTCCTCTCTGAACGTGCTGCTGTCATCGCCGCCCACTACGGAAGAATTTCCAATCAGGGGAAGAGAACTGACATCGAACGAGAATTGCTCAAACTGGAGGGTCGTGAAGCTGATGTCAAGAATATCAATAAAAACAGCCGAAAGTCCTTGGCAGATGAATATGGACTTTCTTCTTCCACCATTGCCAGACTGTTACGGATTAACAAACTCATTCCGGCTTTTAAAGAAAGGTTGGACAATAAGAAAATCCAGCAGACAGTCTGTGTCGAGATTTCTTACCTGAGTGAGGTAGAACAGCAATGGCTGGATCGTTTTCTGCAGACATACAGCATCAAGCCTGATCTCGCCGGAATCCATATGCTCCATCAGAAAAGTAAGGCATCCAGCTTGACTGAAGAAGGTTTGCAGTCTCTGTTATTAAATCTTGATCGGGAAAAGTCTCGCAAAAAGACATACAAAAGCATGAAAATTCCAAAATCAGTCTACCACCGGTATTTTGAAAGTAAAGCAGAGGATGAAATCTGCACCATAGTCACCAAAGCCCTAGAACTGTATTTTCAATCAGAGGATGGGCATGGAGACAAATGAATTCCATACGCTTAAAGCAGTAAAGGAGGATTTTTATGCACAAAGGTAAATCGCTTGTGGAGCAGCTCTTCGATGGGGAAATATATGCCGCTGAGCAGTTCAATCCCTATGAAAGCAAAGATTATAAAAAAGAATTGGAGGAAGTCCGTGAAGTGGAGGACATATTCACTTCTTCTCTTCCTTCAGAGCTTCATGAATCTTACGAAGATCTTGTCAATGCTCGAGCCGCTTTAGCTTCATCAGAAAATTACAGTCATTTCGCACGAGGATTTTATTTAGGAGCACAGCTCATGAAGGAGATTCTGCAAAATGAGGTCTGATAGAAAAGTATAGTTTATAACCCGAAGTCATCGGAGTGCTGCATGACCGCATTTCCGATGACTTTTTCATCATAAAGGAGGAACCCATCATGGCAGTTATCAGAGTAGAGAAGCGTAAAGGCTATACGATCATGAGCAATTACCATCTGCGGGATAAGAACCTGTCTTTGAAAGCCAAAGGACTGCTGTCGATCATGCTCTCCCTGCCTGACGAGTGGCACTATAATGTCCGGGGACTTGCTGCGATCTGCAAAGAAGGCGTTACCAGCATTTCCAGTACGCTCAAAGAATTAGAGCAATGGGGATACATGCGCCGTCATCAGCCGAATACAGGCGGCAAGTTCGGTGAAATTGAATACATCATCTATGAAACGCCCCAAAAAGAGCTTACCGGCGGCTGTGATAGGAAATCCCCTAAAGATACCGCTGCGGGCAATTCTGACGGTTCTGAGCGCCTTCAGGACGGCGAATCCGATCCTGGCGGTGACCCGTTAAATGAACCAGCATCCGAGGGTTTCCATGCCTTACATGGGGCAGCTGACACCTTATCCGCTATGGCAGACAAGCAGTCTGGGAACTCCGGCAGGCCCCTGCCGGCTGACTCTTCCGCTTCTGCCGCCGGACAGGAACCGTGTGCCAGCCCTCCGTATACTGATTTATCGTATACAGGTTACCCGTGTACGGAAAACCCGTATACGGTAAGTCCGGACACAGGATATCCGTACACAGAAACTTCGTGTACGCAAAACCCGGACAGTAATAAAAGAAAGAGTCCAGGAAAAACAGACAGAGAAAATATGGATCAAAAAAACTATCCTTCCATCAATCACGGGGACGACACCCTGCAGGGGAAGCCAGCTTCCCGGCCTGTTTATCAGGATACGATGGAGGATGCGATTGATATGGATGACCAGCGCTTTCTCCAATCAATCGGCGCTCAAAAGCTCAGCAATGAGTTTGAATCCTATCGGGAGCTGGTAAAAGAGAATATCGAATTTGATTATCTGATCCAGCGTTATGAAATGGACACAGACACGATCCGTGGCATTGTAGACATCATGGTGGAAGCTATCTGCAGCTCTGCGCCTATGATCCGCATCAGTGGTCAGGATGTCCCGCAGAGTGTGGTCAAATCCAGGCTCTTAAAGCTGAGAAGCGACCATATTGAGTATGTGATGACCTGCCTGTCACAGAACACGAACAAAATCCGCAACATCAAAAGCTATCTGCTCACAACCCTTTACAATGCACCCAGCACCATTTCTGCCTATTACCAAAACTGGGTGCAGAGCGATAATCCGGCATTGGCAAGGAGACTGTAAGTTTCCCTGCCATGAAAAAAACGTACGCATTCCCTCCCTGCAGTACGGCCGTCTCTGTTAAGTTGACAAAAATCCCACAAGATAGGAGGTTGATCATTCATGCAAGATTATGTCAATGACAGAACTATTTCCGTCAGCATTAAGGGCGGAAGGATCAGTGCTGAGATTCTGAAAAAAGCACTGGTCAAAGTTGTACACATGCTGGAGAAGGAACACGCAAAATCCGTTGCCGGCAAAAAGGAGAAAATTCCGCAAGGGAAACAGACACTCAAAGATCTGACAAAACAGAGAGATAAGCTGGCGAATATCCAGGTCACAAATAAAAATATCGGTTCCTTTGACCGGGTGGCACGGAAATATGATATTGATTATGCCCTGAAAAAAGACAGGAGCGTTTCACCGCCGGTATATTACGTCTTTTTCAAAGCGAAAGATGTGGACGTAATGACTGCGGCTTTCAAAGAATACACGAACCGGACCGCTAAAAAGAAAGCCCGTCCGTCTGTCTGCCAGAAACTCGCCAAAGCTATGCAGGTTGTCAAGGACGCCATCAATCAGCAGAGAGCGAAGCATAAACATCAGGAGCATTCCCGATGAAAATGGCGAAGAAAAGGCTTCTGCCTAAAGTCGGAAATAAGGGAAAATCAAACAGCCCTGCGATCAGTACCGGCGACCTGAAAAAGTATCTGATCCGGCTCCTTCCCTATCTGTTAATTGCCTGGTTCGGCAACCGGATGGCATGGCTCTATCGTGCCAGTCCCGGAGATCAGCCACTATACAAGTTCATTAATGGTATGTCGAACTTTAATATGGCATTTAAAAATCCGCTTCCCAGCCTGCATCCTTACGATATTCTGTTCGGAGCGGGCTTTGCGGTCTGCTTCTTCCTGGTCATTCTGTATCGCCGGAAGAACGCAAAGAAGTATCGCCCCGGCATGGAATACGGTTCTGCCAGATGGGGAAATGCCAATGATATCAAGCCATTCATCCATCCTGATTTTTTCCAGAACATTCCTTTGACACAGACAGAACGGCTGACAATGGAAAGCCGTCCCAAAATTCCCAAATATGCCCGGAACAAAAATATTATCGTCATCGGCGGCTCCGGTTCTGGAAAGACCAGATTCTTCATTAAGCCGTCACTCATGCAGATGCACTCTTCTTACGTAGTCACCGATCCAAAAGGAACCCTGATCGTCGAATGCGGTCAGATGCTCATTGACGGCGGCTATGTTGTCAAAACACTGAACACCATCAATTTTACAAAATCCATGCACTACAATCCTTTCGCCTATATACGCTCGGAACGTGATATCCTGAAACTGGTGAACACGATCATTGCGAATACCAAGGGCGAAGGGGAAAAAGCAACCGAAGATTTCTGGGTCAAATCGGAACGCCTTCTATACTGCGCTCTGATCGGTTATATCTGGTATGAAGCTCCGGAGGAAGAACAGAATTTTTCCACTCTGCTGGATTTCATAAATGCAAGCGAGACACGGGAAGATGATGAAAACTTCAAGAACGCTGTGGATCTCCTCTTCGACGAATTGGAAGAAAAAGATCCGACACACTTTGCCGTCCGGCAGTATAAAAAATACAAGCTGGCGGCAGGAAAAACAGCAAAATCCATCCTGATTTCCTGCGGTGCACGTCTGGCTCCATTTGATATTCAGGAGCTGCGTGATCTCACCGCCTATGACGAGATGGATCTGGAGTCTATTGGCACCCGGAAAACCGCACTCTTTGTCATCATTTCTGACACCGATGATACATTCAATTTCATCGTTTCCATCCTATACACCCAGCTATTCAATCTGCTCTGCGA
>CASEXH010000007.1 GCA_949291945.1 uncultured Bacillota bacterium
GGGCTTACAGATCGGGAATACGGCAGAATTGAAGTGACTGTTCCTCAGGGGTATAATGCAGTTCATTTGAGAAAAAAGAAAATTCAGGTAAGATCGCTAAAGGAAGATTTGTATGAATTGGGAGAAACTGTCGCTGAATCTGGATATGGAAATCAGATTGTAGTCTATGATAAGGAACGGGCCATTTGTGATGCGGTAATTAATCGGAAAAAGATGGATGTGCAGATGTTTCAGACTGCAATGAAAGAATATATGACAGACTCAAGCAGAAGGTTACAGGTTCTGGTTCGCTATGCAGAAAAGTTGGGGATACGTGACGAGGTTATGAAATATGTGGAGGTGCTGGCATGATCCATACATCAAAACAGTTAAAAGATAAAGTGAGAAATATTTCTCATGGTGATAATCAGACCGCACAAATGCTGATCCGTAATTTTATTATGGAGCGCTTTCTGGAAAGAGTTTCGATATCCCCTTATCGGAATAATTTTATATTAAAAGGCGGTATGCTTGTCGCTTCGTTAGTTGGGATTGATACAAGAGCAACTATGGATATTGATTCGATGCTCAAGGCACTGCCCCTCAATGAAGAGGATGCTGTACGAATTGTAAACGAGATTATTCGTATCCATGTAGAAGACGGTATCAGCTTTGAGGTTGTAAAAGCAGCAGAAATCATGGCTGACTTTGAATATCCGGGAGTCCGGCTGGTGCTGGAAGCCAGACTTGACCGTTTAAAACAGAGGATTAAGATAGATCTCTCTACGGATGATGTCATTACACCTTCAGCAATCCGTTACAGTTATCGTCTCATGTTTGAAGACAGGAGCATCGAACTGATGACTTACACTCCAGAAACTCTTCTCGCAGAAAAGATCCAGACCATTCTGGCGCGGGGAATTACAACAACACGGATGCGAGATTATTATGATGTGTATGAGATTGTAGTCTGCAATAAGGTCAGGATTGATAAGGCAGTGCTGGCAGAAGCATTTACCGCAACATGTAGGAAACGAAAAACTATATTTGGTTCGGAGCAAATAGAAAAAATCGTGAACGAAATATCAGCAGATGAAGGATTATTGAATCTGTGGGATCTATATAAGAATGATAATTTCTATGTGGGCGATATAAAATGGACGGTAGTCTGCGAAGCTGTATGTGCCTACATAAGGAATAACATTTCAAAATGAATTAAAAAATTAATTTTAGATCTTGTGAAATAAGCCTCTTTCTTATGGAGAAGTGAAGGGAACAATATTTTTCCCTATCTAATCTATGGAAAGGGGCCTTTTATATGGGGTATGCAAGAAAAGATGTAGAAGCGACAAAGAAGTATCAGAAGAAATTTGTCAGATATCAGGAAGGTGCAGAAAAATATAGTCTGGGACTGACAAAATTTCAGGCTCTGGCTAAAGAAGCAAAAGCGGTATACAAGATTGACAAAGTCGCTCTCGTTAATTGCGAGATTTTTGAAAAATATCTTGAAACATTTAGAGAGTATTGATCAGCTTCAAAGAAGGACTCAGAAAAGATATTGCCTGTTGACATACTGTCATACAAAAAGTACAATATGCAGTATAGGAGGTATGAAAGCAGCTATGGCTAAAATGGGAAGACCGAAATTACCAAATACAAAAAAGAAAGTTCTAAGCATACGTGTGTCTGACCAGTTATATGCACAGCTGTTGGCATACGCCGAAAAACATAAAATGACTACCACCGATGTTGTTTTACGTGGGGTGGAAACTTTTATTTCCAGGCAGGATTAAGAGAAGAGTCCTTCTTTCATTATGAGAGGAGGAATGCATCATGGCAAAGACAAGAAAAGACCTGCGAGGAAGGTCGTTAAGAAAAGGAGAGGTGCAGAGACAGTCAGATAAGCGGTATATGTATACTTACAGAGATCCGCTTGGACGACGCAAATATATATACGCAATGGACTTGGCGGAGCTGAGGGAAAAAGAAGCAAAGCTTATGAAAGATCAGCTTGATGGTCTTGACTTATATGTCGCTGGGAAGGCAAGTCTGAATGATACGTTTGATCGGTATATGTCGGCAAAATATAATCTTCGGGAATCTACCAGAAGTGCATATGAGTACACGTATGACCATTATATAAGGGATACATTTGGAAGAAAAAGAATTGCGGAAATAAAATATTCCGATGTCCTGCAGTTTTACTATTATCTTCTGAATCAGAAAGAGATATCTTTGGGAACATTGGATTCCATCCATTGTCTCCTTCATCCTACATTTCAATTGGCGGTAAGAGATGAGATCATCCGTAAAAACCCGACAGATGGAGTGATGAAGGAAATCAGCCGTGAGTCTGGGAAAAACAGAGGTGTGCGGCATGCATTAACAGTACAGCAGCAGAGAGTATTTATGGAATATATCGCAAACCATCCGATCTATTTTCACTGGTGGCCTATGTTTACGATTTTACTTGGAACCGGCTGCCGTATTGGGGAGGCTCTCGGGTTACGCTGGCAGGATCTTGACTTTGAAAATAGGGTGATCAGTATTAATCATAGCTTGGTATATTATCAGACCAGAGTCAGTAAAAAATGTATGCTTCGAGTATCGCTGCCTAAGACAGAAGCTGGAATCAGAACAATCCCTATGCTTGATATCGTTAAAGACGCTTTTGAGATGCTCTATGAAGAACAGGAAGAAAATGGATTTAATGAGACAGAGATAGATGGGATGACAGGATTTATTTTCTGTAACCGCTTTGGCGGTGTGCCTAACCCACAAACTGTCAATCATACGATCAAGCGTATATTAAATCAGTATAATGCCGATGAGGTGGTCAGAGCCAAGAAAGAGAGAAGAGAACCAATCATTCTTCCCGATTTCTCCTGCCATCATCTGAGACATACATTCTGCACAAGACTTTGCGAACATGAAACGAACCTGAAAGTTATCCAGGCCATCATGGGACATAAGAACATAGAAACCACGATGGACATTTACGCAGAAGCAACAGAGGAGAAAAAGCGGGAATCATTCGAGAATTTAGCAGCTAATTTAGATATCTTTTAAGAAGGGCTCATGAATTTGAGTTTGACAGCACTGCTTTGGTATTACAGCAAATTGACAACAAAATGAAAAAGAACATGAAGAATTGTATAGGGTTATGAATTCCTGAAATACGCTACAATGAGTTCACACGGCGGGAAATAAGTTATCACGAGGTGATTTTGAAATATTTCCCCACCATGAAATCCCAGGGCGCAGCAAAGAATGAAGCCAACAATGCAGCTCAGGCCGGAAAGGCAGCTTCTCTGGACGCTGCTATGAACCAGGCAGAGCAGGTTCTCACAAAGCAGGTAGAAGAGATGCCGGCAGTGGAACAGGAACCTTTAGATCTTTCCAAAGTGAAGATCGAGCCACTCTTTGAGGAGATGGTAGACTTTGATACATTCAGCAAGTCTGACTTCCGTGCTGTAAAGGTGAAAGAATGCGAAGCTGTACCAAAGTCCAAGAAACTCCTTAAATTCGTCTTAGATGACGGCACAGAAAACGACAGAGTAATCTTAAGCGGCATTCATGAGTATTACGAGCCGGAAGAGCTGGTAGGAAAGACATGTATCGCTATCGTCAACCTGCCGCCGAGAAAGATGATGGGTATTGATTCCTGCGGTATGCTGATCAGTGCTGTACATGAGTATGACGGACGGGAAGGACTGAATCTGCTGATGGTGGATGACAGGATTCCGGCGGGAGCAAAGCTGTACTAGAAATATACTTTTACATTATTAAGTGCAGAAAAATCTGCAGAGGAAAAAATCGTATTATTTTGAGTTTGGACCTTGAGAGAGTAGCCTCTTTCAAGGTCCTTTTTTTACATCGGTGTTAGAAAATCAGGTGATTTAAAGTGAAAATTGATCTAGGGTTGTTGCAGCGTATGTATCAAAACGCAGAAAACAACCCACGAAATTCCTTAAGGGAATCTTTTAAGCATATAAGATAGTAGGTTACACTTGCTTCCGGGTCAGAGACAGGTACTTCAACACGGAGGTTTTCTGCATCCAGATATTTTTTGGCCAGATCTGTGGTAAAAGATGGTAAAGAAGAAGAGCGTACCAGTTCGTTGAAGCTAAAACGATCACTTTGGGTTAAGAAGCGTGAGTCAGGCATTTTCTCCGCTGGGACAAAATTCCAAAAGCCTATATCGTTCATTAAAATCATATTTTCCCCGTTCATTTCCGCAAAGGAAAGGCTTTTTCGCCGGATAAACCGATGACCTTTTGGTAAGGCAAACATCAGAGATTCTTTACCGCATACTTTTGAAAAGTATTGTTCGCCTTCCGGTTTGTGAGAAAGAGCGATCAGCTGATAGGTTCCGTTGTCGAGACCGGATAAAAGCAGTTTTTCTTCGGCAATTTCCGTCTGGAGCATCTTGCTTGGATATAGACTTCCAAGCAGCGGTGAAACTAACCAGCTCGGCGCCTGTGAGCAGATGCCGAAAGAAATAGTTCGGTTTTTTCGGTCGTAGGCCTGCGCTTTTTCGATGAAGGAATCTGCATTTGCAAGCAATTCTCTGGCGAGTGCCAACACGTATTTTCCATTATCATTTAATTCGAGCCGGTTCTTTCTGCGGATAAACAGTGAAATCCCCATTTCTTCCTCTAACTTTTTCATATTTCTGCTTAATGCCGGCTGAGAGAGGTGCAGGATTTCCGCAGCTTCCAGAAGAGTTCCGGCCTTTGCAAATGCCGTAAATTGGCGCAATTCGTAAAGTTCAATCATATCATTCAACTCCCAAGTATAAATAAAACTGATAGTAGTATTCGTTATTGACAGTGTACTTTTCCCTTGAAATATCTATAATTTAAACGTAGATAAGCCGCACAGCGACCTGCGTTTATGCGCATATAGCAAAGCGGAATGCGAATGACCGCTTTACTCAGATCGATGAGAAAACACACACTCTGAATATCAAATCTGATTATAGCAAACAGCTGTGGGATTTTCAATCCGCAGGTAAAAGATCAAAATGAAAGGATGTGAAAGATGAAATGGTATTCTATTTTACTGCAACGGGAAACAGTCTGTATACGGCCAAGCAGATGGATGACAACAGAATCAGTATTGCGCAGGCAATCCATGATCAGAAAAAAATTTATACTGCAGATAAAATCGGTATCGTGTGTCCGGTATTTGGTCATGAGATGCCGCAACTGGTCAAGGATTTTTTGAAGGTTTCCCGGTTTGAGACGGACTACTTCTATATTCTGCTCACCTATGGCAACCGGCACGGCGGTGCGGCAGAGCTGGCAAAGGAATATGCGGAAAGTCTGGGGATTCACCCTGCCTATATCAATGTGATCCTGATGGCAGACAATTTTCTGCCGGGGTTTGATATGGAAGAGCAGAAAGGGATGGACAAAAAAGTGGAGGAACAGATCCGTCATATCCAGGCGGACATTTCCCAAAAGAAGGTCTATATTTCCCCGGTCACAGAGGATGATCGGAATGTGCATAAGGCATTTCTGGCCCGTATTGCCCAGATGGGCTCCGGCGCAGGCCATGATCTTTACGAGATTACAGAAGAATGTGTTGGCTGCGGGATCTGCGCAAAGGTCTGCCCGAAAAAATGTTTTCATCTGGAGGGGCAAAAGAGTGTCTGGAATAGTGAGGGCTGTATCAGCTGTATGGCCTGCATCCATTCCTGCCCGATGATGGCGATCCGTTTGAAGATGCCGGAAAAAAATCCCCATGCCAGATATCAAAACGAGAATATCAGTCTCTGTGAGATTGTGGAGGCAAATAACCAGTGGGGAAACCAACGCCCGGAGTAATAACCGGCAAAGATCATGGTATGTGCTATTCCAGCCATGATTAAACAATCGCATAGTCAAAATGCAGGAAATGTCTGTGAACACAGACAAGGAGGGTGATTTAAGATCTGAAAGAGGTATGCGCTCGGATTGCCGCAAAGGAAACCGGTGTGGATACAGGATCAGTGTCTGCTGTGCCTTGGCTGTGTTCATAAATGTCCGAAGAACGCAATCGCCTATACCGAGGAAACCATTGGACATGGGCAATACACCAATCCTCATATCCGGGAGGTTCGATGAGCATATAGAAATTTGAAGTGGAAAATGCAGGGTGTGATCAGTCGAGCCGGACACAGGAGACGGAGCATACCTCTCAGATAACAGAAGATGGTACGGAAGAAAATGCTGAGACAGAGGAACAGGAATCTCTGGCAGAGAATATGGAACAGGAACAGACAGAGTATATCGGAACGGTGCCGGAGGAATTACGCCAGAGAATCTTCACTATGCCATCATCGAGGGCGGCAGACATGATATCGACGCCTGCGAACGGTATATTTACTATGCTTTACAGGATTTTTTGGCGAGGAGACAACGATAGAATGAAACAAAAGGAGGAAAACAATATGAAGACTATGAAATTAAATGATGGTAATCAGATCCCTGTAGTTGGATTTGGAGTGTTTCAAATCCCGGAAGGTCAGGAAACTTATGAAGCAGTAAGAGCCGCTCTTGAGGCAGGATACCGGCACATCGACACGGCAGCCGCCTACTTTAATGAGGCAGATGTAGGACGGGCGGTGAAGGACAGCGGAATTTCCCGAGAGGAAATCTGCGTCACCAGCAAACTTTGGCTTCAGGATTATGGTTACGAGGCGGCGAAGGAAGGTCTTGCTGTTTCCCTTGAAAAACTGGGCATGGATTATGTGGACCTCTACCTGCTTCATCAGCCCTATGGAGATGTGGCCGGAGCGTGGAAAGCTTTGGAAGAAGCGAAAGAAGAAGGCAGGATCCGTTCTATCGGTGTCAGCAATATGACGCCTAATATCTGGAACCAGTGGGTGCCGCAGTTTCAAACCATGCCGGCTGTAAATCAGGTGGAATGCCATCCGTTCTTCCAGCAGAAAGCTCTGCGGGAACTGCTGGCTAAAGATGATGTAAAGATTGAAGCGTATCAGCCTCTTGGACATGGAGATCATATGCTGCTGAATCATCCCGTAATCACAGAGCTGGCGGAAAAATACGGCAAAAATGCAGGTCAGATCATTCTCCGGTTTGAGATACAAGACGGGCTGATCGTTCTTCCAAAGTCTACACATCCTGATCGAATTGCGGGAAATCTGAATATTTTCGATTTTGAACTAACCTCCGATGAGATGGAAACCCTGCATGGACTGGATACCGGAAAAGGTCATCATGATCCGGAGACTCCTGGAGTGGCGGAGATGTTGTTGAAGAATTACAGGATTCATGATTAATACTTATTAGCGAGGAGATATGATATGACAAACGAACTGGTACTGTATTTTTCTGTATACGGCACGGCTAAAATTGTTGCGGAAGAAATAGCAAAGCAAACAGGCGCCGATATTCGGGAGATTATTCCTGAGATTCCGTATGACGGAAACAGAGATCATTATTCCGCACTCTTGGGTGTGGCTCAGAAAGAGCATGATACCGATGCCCGTCCTGCGATCAAAGAAAAACTTCCTATCGAAGAATATGACCGGATTTATATCGGATATCCCATATGGGTTCCGGGGATGGCGGCACATATCAGACCATACGCAAACTGGCGCCGAAGGCAACGGTACTGGAAGGGCTGCCGGTGGAAATGAGCGATGCAGAAAACGGACCGGAAAAAGCGGTTGTAAAGTGGCTTGCAAGCCTGAAATAAGAAGGAGGAGTCAAAAATGGAACAAGTATTAGATTTATCAAAGAAATTCTGGAAAGGACTGGAGGCTGCGGACGTGGAAATGATGCGCTCTGTCTGTGATCCCGCCTGCTATTTTGTGCATATCGGAGGAAATTGTGATCCGGATAAGGAAATGAACGCATTTGCAGAGAAAGTTTTCCAGCCTACAGAAGTTGTACTTAGGCAGCAGGAAGTGAAAGACTTTGGTGATACGGCAATTGTGATCAGCGATGTGGATTATGGCCTGCTTCTTGACGGAAAGCCTACCACCCATCATTTTGCTACAACGGAGGTTTTCCATAAACAGGGAGAAGAATGGAAACTGATTCAATTCACATTCACCGCACTGGTATATTAAAAATATTGGCAGGAGACCAGCTATGAAGAAAATATCAATACAGATGCTTGCTGCGGCAATGGCGTTGATGCTTACAGCCTGTGGCTCCGGAGAAAAGCCAGAGCAGGAAATTCCCAGGCAGGACAGTATACCGGAAACAACCGAAGACAGTTCAGGTACAGCAGAAAGAGCCGAACAGGAAGCGGACGACAATGTGCGCCCGGAGTTTACGCTTGATGCAAATCCCGAAGAATATGATGTGATCTTTGTGGGGTATCCGATCTGGCATTATCAGATGCCGATGGTAATGCAGACATTTTTTGACACCTATAACTTCAGTGGAAAGACGATCCTCCCGTTTAATACGCACTTAGGTTCAAGAGGCAGTGGGACATACGAGGATATTGCTGAGCTTGAGCCGGACGCAACGGTTTTGGAAGGCCTGGCAGTAAATGGCGAACAGGTACAGGGTGCCGAAACGGAAATGGAAGATTGGCTTACCAACCTTGGATATTAGCTGATTACCTCACTTTTCTCTACATGCTGGCGCTCTCAAATTTGAACTGCTATCTGACGGTGTTTTTGTTCCCAATTTTCCTGAGCACCTATGGCGAGAATGAGGCAGAGGTTCCAAAAGAACTGGCGGATTTTCTGAAACATATCAAAAATCCAGGAGAGCCACTGGAGACAGAAAAGAGAGGTAGTTATGAAGCGCCTGTTGATCGTCAGGTTCAGAGGCTCAAGTGTGACCGGGGAATGGAGGCGCAGTATATGATGCTGGAAGAAATGCGCAAAGATGAGCGGGAAGCTGGCAGGAAAGAGGGCCATGAAGCTGGTAAGAATGAAGGCCTGAAAACCGGACGTCTGGAAGGCGAAGAGCCTGAAGAGCGGACCATGGAACTGGTAAGTGTATTAATGAATCAGGGAAGATATGAGGATTTAAAACGTTGTCTTGAGGACAGGACATTCAGGGAAGAACTTTTGGAGCAATTTGGAATAAAAGGGAAAGAAAAACAGGGGCCATATACAGAGGAATGACCCTGAAATCATACGAAAGGTATGGATAAAGAAAAATATAAATTTAAATATTTTGAGGTGCCGCATATTTGCAGCACCTCTTTTTGTATTATAAAACCAAATTCAGACAAGCTCTCTGCCTGTGCCCTATCTGGTCAGATCCCGCACCCATTTATTTTTCCGGTAATGATGCAGCACCCAAGGGATCTTGCCTACCTCGTCCAGACAGGTGCAGGCGTATACCACCAGCACCGGCCAGTGAAACAGAAAGGTGCCTGCGGCGGCCAGGGGAACGGCAATACACCACATAGTTATGGCCAGGCTATACATATCAAACATAGTATCCCCTCCTGCGGCAAAGATTCCGTTGATGATAATGGTATTTACCGCCCGTCCGATCATATAGAAGGCCATGATCAGCATCATTCCCAGAAGATATTTCTGGGCGCCGGGAGTCAGTTTTACAAAACTCATGATCACCGGAGTCAGCACAAGCATGACCGCTGTGGAGAGGCCTCCTGTGAGAAAGGCCAGTTTTACAAGCCGGTCACCGTAGAGTTTTCCTTTTTTCAGTTCTCCGGCTCCCAGCTCATTTCCAACCAGGATGCCGCCTCCGCTGGCAAGTCCGTTGCACAGGCAGCATACCAGATCCCGTACCACTGCGGCTACAGAGTTTGCTGCTGTGGCGTCTGTTCCCAGATGTCCCATAAATGCAGAATAGGAAGTAAAGCCAATGCCCCAGGCCAGGGAAGCACCCAGAATGGGAAGGGAGTATCGGAAGAAATCCTTTTCCAGCCAGCCTTCCCTGTGAAACAGCCGTTTCCACCGGGGATGTATGTAATCTTTCCGGTAAGAGCAGATCACTACCCAGCCCAGTTCCAGGATCCTGGAGATCAGTGTAGCCAGGGCGGCCCCTTCTTCGTTCATTGCCGGAAAGCCAAATAGCCCGTAGATAAAGATAGCATTGAGGATAATATTGCTCAGTACAGCGCCGGTACTCACTCTGGCAGCCTGGGCGGCATGTTCCGTAACCTTCATGATGGCCAGATAACACTGGGAGATCCCTGTGAGGAGATAGGACCAGCCGGCGATCTGCAGATAACGGATACCGATCTGGATCAGCACTTCTTCGTCGGTGAAGATCAGCATCAGATATCTGGGAAAGAAGACGCAGCCAATGAAAAATAGCAGGCTGACAATCCCGGCCAGTCTCAGGCCCATACAGAATAAGTCGTTGATAGTCTTTTTGTCGCCTTTTCCCCAGTATTGAGCTCCTAACACTACGATGCCGGAAACGATGGAACCAAGGACCATGTTCTGAATGAACTGGATCTGGGTGGCCAGGGAAACGGCAGACATGGTGTTCTGGTCTACCCGTCCAAGCATAAGGGCATCTGCCGCCGCCACCAGGGCCAGCATCAGATTCTGAAGAGCAATGGGCAGAGCAAGATTCCACAGCTTGGAATAAAATTCTTTGTCACTGAAAAGTTTCATCTTTTTCATTGTCATAAGCTCCTGTTTTTTGTAACTCCCCTGGGCAAAATGCCAAGAGGGCTAATGCCATCACTCTATCATAATTGACAGAAGTTTGCAATTTCTTTAAAGGATAAATCTACGATAATTCTGGTATAACTCTTGGAATATGGTAAGATATAGATATAGCTTCCAAAAGGACTGAAGACGAAGAAAGCAGGAGTTTGAAAATGTCAAATATTACAAAATATGCCTTAGAATCCTCATTGAAAAAAATGATGCTCACAAAACCTCTGGATAAGATTACGATCCGGGATCTTACAGAGGACTGCGGGATCAGCCGCATGGCATTCTATTACCATTTTAAAGACATTTATGATTTGGTGGAGTGGGCCTGTGTGGAGGATGCCGCCAAAGCATTGGAGGGTAAGAAAACCTATACGACCTGGCAGCAGGGACTGCTGCAGATCTTTGAAGCTGTATATGAGAACCGGCCTTTTGTATTGAATGCCTTCCGTGCCCTGGATAGAGAAAAGATCGAGAAATTCCTTTTCGGGCTGACTTCGGATCTGATTTTAGGCGTTGTGGAAGAACAGGCGCAAGAAAAGTCTGTGACGGAAGAAGAAAAGCGGTTTATTGCAGATTTTTATAAATATAGTTTTGTGGGGATCATGCTGGATTGGATACAGAAGGGAATGAAAGAAGATTACAGGGAGACTGTGGATGCGGTCTGTATTATCCTTCATGGAACTATCGCCCATTCCATTGATAATTTTACAAAATACCGGAAATGATAAAAAACTGAGCATTTCCTTTATTCTGTAAATGGAAATGTATGCTGGATTGACGTAGGATAAGTCCATAGAAAAACATATGAAAACACAGCAAAATCTGCATCAGCGGATATCTGAATTTAGAAAGGCGGTATAATCTATGGCAAAAAAATCTGCAGCAATCGGGATTGTCTCCGCAGCAGCGGCAGGCGCAGGAGCAGCTTATCTGGTACGAAAGGTAAAAGGATCTGAAGGACCGGAAGCAGGGAAAAAGAAGGAGAAAAAAGAAAAGGGCAGACCCGGCACTGAACCAGGAGCAGGATACAGGAATACAGAACTTGGAAAACATGAGAAAAACCGGAAAGGAATCTATTACAGCAGCGGAAATTATGAAGCTTTTGCCAGGCCGGAGAAGCCGGAAGGCGTGGAGGAAAAGAATGCCTATATTGTAGGAAGCGGACTGGCGGCTCTGGCAGCGGCCTGCTTCCTGGTTCGGGACGGACAGATGCCGGGAGAACAGATCCATATTTTGGAAGCCATGGATATTGCAGGAGGAGCCTGCGACGGAATTTTCGACCCTTCCAGGGGCTATATCATGCGGGGCGGGCGAGAAATGGAGGATCATTTTGAATGCCTCTGGGATCTTTTCCGCAGCATCCCTTCTCTGGAAGATCCGGAACTTTCTGTGCTGGATGAATTCTACCGGCTGAATAAACACGATCCCAATTATTCCCTGTGCCGTGCAACTAAAGACCGGGGAAAAGATGCACATACAGATGGAAGATTTAACTTAAGCCAGAAGGGCTGTATGGAGATCATGAAGCTGTTTCTGATAAAAGATGAGGACCTGTATGATAAGACTATTGAGGACGTATTTGACGAGGAAGTATTTGACTCAACTTTCTGGCTGTACTGGAGGACTATGTTTGCCTTTGAGAACTGGCACAGCGCCCTGGAAATGAAGCTGTATTTTCAGAGATTTATCCACCATATTGCAGGGCTGCCGGACTTCAGTGCTCTGAAATTTACACGTTACAACCAGTATGAATCTCTGATCCTGCCTATGCAGAGATACCTGGAGCAGGCTGGTGTGGATTTCCAGTTCCATACAGAAGTGACCAATGTGGTTTTCGAGATCAAAGAGGGGAAGAAAAGGGCCACAGCTATTGAATGCAGGGTCAAAGGAGTGGAAAAGGGAATTCTTCTTACAGAAAAGGATCTTGTTTTTGTAACCAATGGAAGCTGTACGGAAGGTACGATTTATGGGGACCAGGATCATGCGCCTAACGGAGATGCGCAAGTACGTACCAGCGGCTGCTGGAATTTGTGGAAAAATATTGCCAGACAGGATCCGGCATTTGGACGGCCTGAGAAGTTCTGTTCAGATATTGGAAAGACCAACTGGGAATCTGCGACGATTACCACCCTGGATGACCGGATCCTTCCTTATATCACGAATATATGTAAGAGAGATCCTCAGACAGGAAAAGTGGTGACCGGAGGAATTGTAAGCTGTGTGGATTCCAACTGGCTGCTGAGCTGGACGATTAACCGGCAGGGGCAGTTTAAAGATCAGGATCCGGGGAAAGTCTGCGTCTGGGTCTATGGACTTTTTACCGATGTTCCGGGGAACTATGTGAAAAAACCGATGAAAGCCTGCACAGGAAAAGAAATCACCCAGGAATGGCTTTATCACTTAGGAGTTCCTGCCGACCAGATCCCGGATCTGGCAGAAAACAGTGCGGTATGTGTTCCTACGATGATGCCCTATATCACAGCCTTTTTTATGCCAAGGACTAAGGGAGACCGGCCAGAGGTGATTCCGGAAGGCTGTACAAACTTTGCTTTTCTCGGCCAGTTTGCAGATACGCCGAGAGATACGGTATTTACCACAGAATATTCTGTCCGTACAGCTATGGAGGCTGTCTACGGGCTTCTGGGTATTGACAGAGGCGTACCGGAGGTTTGGGGAAGTGTCTATGATATACGAGAACTTCTAAAAAGCAGCATATGCCTGATGGACGGAAAATCCCCTCTGGAGATCCGGCTTCCTGGACCTCTTAACGGATTGAAGAAGCCGGTGCTGCATTTTATTAAAGGGACAGTAATCGAAAAGGTCCTGCGGGATTATGATGTTCTGAGGGACGGTATGATTTAAAAAGGGGTATGCAAACGGACGCTGCCGGATTGTTTCATGATAGATTTTATGGTACACTGAACGAAATATGGATATTTCATTGTAAAAGGAGTACACTATGCCAGTTTTTGATTTTAATAACTCACCGGAGGACCAAAAGGTTCCTGAATGTACCTATAAAGTCTTTTATACCAGCAGCCCGGAAAGTTCTCCGGAGCATCCTATCCTGGTCCTGGACAACAAGGCGGGGAAACTTGTCCATCATTCCAACGGCATCTTTACCAATCCCATCCGGCGGACAGCCTTTGAGTTTAAAGGAGAGGAAGGGACTGTCAGCGAGGATATCCTGGAAATAGATGCCCGTTTTGTCAGTCTTCTGAAATGGCTGGGAGAAAACCATATTCATGTACGGCTTTCGGGGGCCGTTAAAGAAGGCAAGTATGCAGTATACAAGATACGGGAGACAGCCTTCGGGGGAGGGGCAAAGCTCTCCGCAGAGGATGGATTCCTTCAGTTTATGATCGAGCGGCTGCTGGCCAGTGACGCTCCATCTCAGGAAATCCCGGATGAAGACGAAGAAGAAACAGGGGACAGCATGAAACTGACCAGTATTCAGAGTATTACGGATTTTATGAACTGTGCAGGAAGGACTCTGCCGGACAATATCCGTCTTTGGGCCAGAAGAAATCTGGCTGTTGCCAAGTCCAATGAGGTGTCGCCAGAGGAGCGGCGTCATGCCCAGAGAGCTCTTTCTATTATGATGAATATTCAGTGGAAGGGAAATTACTTTGAGGCTATTGACCCGGCAGAGGCCCGGCGGATCCTGGATGAAGAGCTTTACGGCATGGAATCTGTAAAACAGAGGATCATTGAGACCATTATTCAGATCAACCGTACCCACACCCTGCCGGCCTACGGTCTTTTACTTATTGGCCCGGCAGGAACAGGAAAATCTCAGATTGCCTATGCGGTGGCCCGTATTTTAAAACTTCCCTGGACTACTCTGGATATGAGCTCTATCAATGACCCGGAACAGCTTACAGGAAGCTCTAGGATTTATGCTAACGCAAAGCCAGGAATTATTATGGAGGCTTTTTCCATGGCAGGAGAGTCCAATCTGGTCTTTATTATCAATGAGCTGGACAAGGCAGCCTCAGGAAAAGGCAACGGCAACCCAGCGGACGTGCTTCTGACTCTTCTGGATAATCTGGGATTTACAGACAACTATATGGAGTGTATGATCCCTACATCGGGAGTTTATCCTATTGCCACAGCTAATGATAAGGATCAGATCAGCGCCCCTCTTATGTCCAGGTTTGCAGTGATTGAGATCCCGGATTATACGGCAGAGGAGAAAAAGGTGATCTTCTCAAAATATGCTCTTCCAAAGGTACTGAAGCGGATCGGCATGGAGGAGAAGGAGTGTACCCTGACCCCGGAGGGACTGGAGGCAGTGATCGAGCTGCATAAGAACACCAGCGGCATCCGTGACCTGGAGCAGGCGGCGGAGCATATTGCGGCGAACGCCCTGTACCAGATAGAAGTAGACCATGTGAAGTCAGTGGCTTTTGACGGGGAGATGGTGAGAAAGCTCCTGGGATAAAAGTCCTTCTTCGTAGTTTTTCTGCATTTTATGTAGATTTTACCCAGTATTTATAGGATTTAAATAAAGATATGGTAAAATGTCTTTCAACATTCCGGGGGAATGGAGAAAAGATATTTTTCCATATCTTTTTTTGTAAAAATGAAAAATATCTGTATGGAAAAAATCAAAAGGGAAACCAGGGAAATGTAGAGAAACTACGAAGGAAGAGATCGGAAATGGAATATAAGAGTTTTATTTTTGAAGTGCGGAGCAGATACAGAGAATTCCGGCCTTCGGAACAGAAGGCAGCGGATATTATTCTGAATGAAGATAAGAGGATCCTGGATTGGACTATTGAGGAGTTCGCCCAGGCAGCGGGAGTCAGCCAGCCTACGGTGATCCGGTTTGCAAGGGCCCTGGGACTTAAAGGCTATCGGGAGCTGAAGAATAAGGTCCTGGAGGAATATGCCAGAAAAAAGGAAGAGCCGGATCCGGCGGAAATCCTGAATTATCCGGTGCAGAAGGAAGACCGGATCGTGGATATCCCGGCAAAAGTGATCATGACCAATATCCGCCACCTGGAGGAGGTCTTAAAGGCTTTGTCTTCCTATGAATTTGTCCGGGCGGTAAATGCCCTGGAAAAGGCAGAGAACATTTCCGTGTATGCAGTAGAAAATTCCTCCTGCACAGCTGAGGATTTTGCTACGAAAATGACTTATATCGGAAAGCAGGTATATTTTAACAAAGACGGCTATATGCAGAAGGTTAATGCCAAGAACCTGACAGAGCAGGATGTGGCCATGGGGATTTCCCATACCGGCCAGTCCCGGCATACAGTGGACGCCCTGCGCTGTGCAAAAGAATCGGGGGCTATGACCATTGCTATCACCAATTATCAGCAGGCCCTGATCAACAAGTATGCAGATATTATTTTATGCACAGAAAATACCCAGTATATGTACGGCAATGCTATTTTTTCCAGAAGCGCCCAGATCTCCCTGGTGGATATGCTGTATCTGGGGGTTTTCCTGAAGAATTACGACTATTATGCAGAGAAGCTGAATAATAGTTGGAAAAACATACAGGACCTGGTCTATGAAAGAGACAGCCGGTTTTAAAAGACGGGTAGAAAAACTACAAGGCGAAAATCACAGAGAAGAGGATTCTTTGAGGAATCTTAACTTCCCTGTGATTTTTGTTTTTACAGCAGACACCTATAATCCAAGGTGCAAGGAACAAGGCGGGAACTTCCGGAGAAAATTCTGGAAAGGAAACTGCCGGATCAGAAATCTGAAGAATGAAACATGAAAAGTAAAAGATGAAAAGGAGAGTGTGTTATGAAGAAAAAAATCTGTATTGCCCTGATCGGAGCTTTGACGGCAGCTGCTTTTGCAGGCTGTTCTGGGGGAGGAAGCAGCCAGAGCGGCGAGACCACAGCAGAGACTGCAGGTTCCCAGGAGGCTGGCACAGAAACCTCTGAAGGCGGAAGCGCCCAGAAGGCGGATTCCGGTGAGATCACAGTGTATACAGCACTGGAAGACGAGCTGGTGTCAGATTATCTGGCAAAGTTTAATGAAATATATCCGGACATTACGGTAAACGTAGTCCGGGAATCTACGGGAATCATTACAGCAAAGCTGATAGCGGAGAAGGACAACCCTCAGGCAGATCTGGTATGGGGCACAGCAGCTTCCTCTATGATGGTATTGGACGATATGGGAGCTCTGGAACCCTATGAGCCGGAAGGCTGTGACCGGATCCTGCCTCAGTTTAAATCTGATAAAGAAGTGCCTACCTGGGTGGGAATCGACGCATGGGAAACCGCCTTTGTGGTAAATACAGAAGAACTGAAGAAGCTTGGTATGGAGCCGGAGGAGATCAAATCTTACGAGGACCTGCTGGATCCCAGACTGAAAGGCCAGATCGTTATGTCCAATCCAAACTCTTCAGGAACGGGATTTTTAACTGTATCTGCCATCCTCCAGCTAAAGGGAAAGGATTCAGAAGCAGGCTGGGATTACCTGGATCAGCTTCATGAAAATATTGCCCAGTATGTACATTCCGGTTCCAAACCGGCCAAGATGGCGGCTTCCGGAGAATGCGCAGTAGGAATCAGCTTTGGATATGCAGGAATCAGCCAGAGAGACAAAGGCGCTCCGGTGGAAGTGATCTTTCCTGAGGAAGGCTCCGGATGGGACCTGGAGGCCAATGCCCTGATGAAAAAAGAGGAGATTAATCCGGCAGCTTATACTTTCCTGGACTGGGCTATTTCTGACGAGGCTATGGACCTGTACCGGGTGAATTACCCCATTGTCACCGTAGAGAATACAGGCACCTATGAAGGCTATGACAGCAACCCTCTGGACCAGCTGATTGATAATGACTTTTCCTGGGCTGCAGAGAATCGCAAGAATATCTTAAATGAGTGGATGGAGAAATACGACAGCAAATCGGAAGCAGAATCATAGGAAGGGGATTGAAAGATGGCATTTTTATCTGTGAAAAATATCGTGAAAAAATTCGATACACAGACTGCTCTGAATAATGTAAATGTGGATATAGAAAAAGGGGAGCTGGTCAGTATCCTGGGACCCTCAGGCTGCGGAAAGACCACCCTTCTGCGGATCATTGCAGGGCTGGAGACTCCGGATATGGGACAGGTATTTATTGATGGAAAGGACTGTACCCAACTGCCTCCTTCCAAAAGAAACTTCGGTATTGTCTTTCAGTCTTACGCCCTGTTTCCTCATATGACCGTGGAGCAGAATCTGATGTTTGGATTGAACCAGCAGAAGCATCTGTCAAAAGAGGAGCGGAAAGAACGGGGCGGAGATTGGAGGAAAAGAAAATGGATTTTTTAAACGGCAAGATTAAAACCCTGTATTTTAAGTACTTGTCTGCGGCTTTTGGAAGTGCGCTGATCACCTCGATCTATTCCATTGTGGATATGGCTATGGTAGGCCAGTATCACGGGCCGGAAGGCTCGGCGGCTCTGGCGGTAGTGGCACCGGTGTGGAATATCATCTACAGCCTGGGGCTTCTGATGGGAATCGGAGGCTCTGTTCTTTTCAGCACGATCAGAGGAAAGGCAGACGGAGACATCCGGAAGTCGAATCAGTATTTTACCGCTTCGGTGATCGGCTCTGTTATACTGGCCGGAATCGTCTGGCTGCTGATCATCCTATTTGATAAACAGCTTCTGGTTTTCTTCGGAGCGCAGGATAATACGCTGACTCTGGCGAGGGAGTACGTGGCGCCTATTAAATTTGCCATCCCCTTTTTCCTGTTTAACCAGATGCTGGCGGCTTATTTAAGGAATGACAAGAACCCTGCCCTGGCTACAGGAGGGGTTCTGGCCGGAGGTATTTTCAATATTTTCGGGGATTATTTCTTTGTATTTACCTGTGATATGGGCGCCTATGGAGCGGGACTGGCTACGGCCATCGGATCTGCTATCAGTTTTCTGGCTATGCTGTCCCATTTCTTTATGAAGAAAAATACCCTCCGGCTGGTAAAACCGGAAGGACTTCTGAGAAAATTAAAAGAGATCACAGTCACCGGATTCTCTACATTTTTTATAGATGTGGCCATGGGGATCCTGACCATTTTATTTAACCGGCAGATTATGATCTATCTGGGGACAAACGCCCTGGCAGTTTATGGAGTGATCGTGAATATCAGCACTTTCGTTCAATGTTGTGCTTACAGCGTGGGACAGGCCTCCCAGCCTATCATCTCTACCAATTACGGCGCCGGACTGGGGAACAGGATCCGTGAGACCCTGAAATATGCTCTGGGGACCGTTGCCTTTTTCAGTATCCTGTGGACGGCCCTTGGCATGCTGATCCCTAATGCCTTTATCCGCCTGTTCATGGCGCCTACCGAAGAGGTGCTGGCCATTGCGCTAACCATTATCCGGTGTTACGGGATTTCTTTCCTGCTCCTGCCGCTGAACGTGTTTTCTACCTATTATTTCCAGGCTCTGATGAAGCCGAAAATCGCATTTATTGCCTCTGTAGCCAGAGGGCTGGTGATCAGCGGCATTTTGATCTACCTTCTGCCGGCAGTATTGGGGGGAAACACTATCTGGTTCGCAATGCCGATAACAGAATTAGCGGTGGCTGTTTTTGTTATCAGTGAAATGGTAAAATATACGAAACAATTGAATACAGAAAGGAAGGGATAAGAATGAACAGAATTATTACCATTGGCCGTGAATTTGGAAGCGGAGGCCGTGAACTTGGCAGACGGCTGTCAGAAAAGCTGGGCTTTGCCTATTATGACCAGGAGATTATCAGCGAGATCGCCAGAAGAACAGAGATGTCGGAGCAGTATGTCCAGTCTGTGGTGGAACATCAGCCCCACTTCTCTTTTCCCATTCATATCGGGCGGAGTTTTTATCCTACAGCCAGCCCTGTTTTTGACCTGACCATGACCATCTACCAGGAGCAATCCAGGATCATCCGGGAAATGGCCATGAAATCAGACTGCGTCATCGTAGGACGATGCGGAGATTATATCCTGAGGGACCAGAAGCCTTTCCGGATCTTTGTCTATGCAGATATGAAAAGCAAGATAAAAAGGTGTCGGGAAAAAGCCTCCCGGGAGGAGCAGATGACCGATAAGGATCTAAAGCAGCATATCCTTGGCATCGACAAAAAACGGGCGAAATACTACGAATTCTATACCGGCCATAAGTGGGGAGATAAACTGAACTTTGATATGTGTATCAACACATCCCATATGGTCATCAAAGAGATGGTGCCGGCTCTGGTGAAACTTTTTGAAGCTTAAAGAACTTATTCCTGCAGCGGGGTTGTTGATTTGGCATTGGGATAGATCTTCGCCATACGCTCATCGTCAAAATGCTGGTCGATGATCTTTTCCCAGCCGCTTTGGGCGGCAGGCTCGCCTTCTCTCTGGTCATAACGGACCAGAGCAGCAACAGAGACCAACATATTGGCGGCCATAAATACTGCCAGAACCCAGGTAAGAACATATCCCCAGATTTTGGGGATTTTTTCTATGAAAGCAGACAGAGGCGGATAGAACCATCTGATCCAGACTACTGCGGCAATGCCCCAGAAAAAGCAGTACAGAAGGTTGACCCTTCCGTCCAGATTAAAGGGGATATGGCTGTAGTCCCAGAATACCTTTCCGAAAACAAGTTCGGAAAGCACGCTGCACACATATTCATAGGCGCCGCCAAGAAAGGTACCTACGAAAAAGAGATGCCGGTCTGGCTTTTCTTTATCTTTATACAGGAGCACGGTGGCAAAAACAATGGCAAATCCCCATACAATACTGAAAGGCCCCCAGACCAGACTGCTTCTGCTCATCCAGACTCCGGCAGTGATCCGGCAGAAAATGGTTTCTACAAAATCCCCCAGGATACAGGCAATGAAAAACAGCCAGAACAGTTTGTAGAAACCGCAGCCTTCGGCGAATTTTCCTTCTCTGCGGATTTCTTCCGTTTTTTCCAGAATCACAGGATAGGCCTTTGTCATACGCCGTTCTACATGTCCTACGATGGAAGAACCGAATCTGTAGGTAAAAAGGGAAATCTCATGTCTTACACGGTCTGCCCCGGGGATTTCTCTTTTGATGTGAAGGACCGCCGCCAGAGAAAGGAGAATGTCCAGAAAGGCGATAATCCCCAATATCCATACCAGGATCTGAGAGAAAGGCTTTGGTATCAGACGGTACACCGTAAGCAAGAGTCGGTTCCCATACCGCATACAAAACAAGCCCAGTACAGCCCACAGAACGCTGTACTGGAGACAGATATACCCATCAAAATTCCATTTCTTTCCAGAATAATCCCACCACTTATGGCTGTTCAGCCGTTCCAGCAGTTTTCCGGTGAGCCATTCCACCATGGTAGCCAGGATCCCGCAGCCAATAAAGAGAAAAAAGGTATCCTCCAGCAGATCCCCGGTGGTCAGTGTCATAAGGACCGCAGCGATTCCGTAGACCAGGCAGAAAGGTCCTGTGGAGAATCCTCTGTTTATAAATGTACGTTTTTTTACAGTACCTACTACTGTCTCAATGATCCATCCCAGAAAAGAATAGACCAGGAGCAGCCATAAAAGCTCTGTGATTGTATGATCCATAATATTCCAAACCCTTTTCTTATCATATAGTTTCCAAAAACACCGTGCAGAACACTAATTATAGGATAGCATATACAGGCGGGGAAAGATACTTACAATTTATTAAATTTATCTTTACAAAACCACAAAAGAGTCAGTTTTTTTGACATTTCTGGTATTTCCACTATATGCCTGTTGGAAATGATGCTTCACCGGAACTGATGCCTACTCCGAAACAGAGGACAGAGACCTAGCGCCGTATCCGTCATTACCGGGCTACAAAACCTCTGTTTGCCATGGACTTCCAGAACGACGCAGAGTATGTCCAGGGATGCATAGCCGGAGGCCGTAGAACATCTGTGTGCAAAATGCGACAGATATGCAGAAAACTGGAAGCCTGTATCTGAGAAACTGTGGGAGGAGAGAAAGACGGAAAAAGCTGCAAAACAGGGCTGACCGGAAAAATTTCAGACGGATATGTGAATATGGAGGAATCGCAATTAAAGGGAAATTCTGTGGGACTGCCTTCCATCCGGGTGCTGGCCTGTGTGACCATTAGCGGAAACCTTATGGGAGTAGTGGGAATGGTGATCTTCATACCCCTGGCTTCTGTATTCTACAGTCTCTTCCGGTTCACTGTATACAGATGGCTGCGGGAGCGGCATAAAGAGGCTACGACCGAGGTGCTGACTTAGAATGCAAATACAAAAAATACAGCAGTATGTACCTAAAGGTTCCTACTGGTAAACTAAACGAGTCTTCTGTCAGAGACTCGTTTTTTTTATAATTATCAATAAAGAAAAGGTATTCCCATGAGGAGAAAGGACAGTGAGGTATGAGAAAAAGAACCGCAGCATGGATGATAACAACGATTTTTGCCCTGACAGTGGCCGGATGCAGCCAGGATAATTCTTCCGGGCAGGCAGCAGACAGCAGCAATACTCAGGAGGAGACAGACGGCGCAAATGCCCAGGAGGCCCCAGAAGATACGGGAGATACAGCTTCTTCCGATACAGGAACAGCCCAGGAAGGCCAGTCTGAAAGCTCTAATGTCCTCATCGTCTATTTTTCTGTGCCTGAGGATGTGGATACAGAAGGGATCGATGCCAATGCAGGCGCCAGCATTGTTGTAAGAGACGGTCAGGTCATGGGAAATCTGGAGTATATGGCAGATGTGATCCAGCAGACTATCGGCGGAGACCTGTTTCGGATCGAGACTGTGGAAGAATATTCTCTGGACCATGACCCTTTGGTAGACCAGGCGGCCTAGGAACAGGATGAAGAAGCCAGGCCGGAGCTTTCCACCCAGATAGAAAATCCGGATCAGTATGATACGATTTTGCTGGGATATCCCAACTGGTGGGGAGATATGCCTATGCCTCTTTATACATTTCTGGAGGGATATGACTTTTCCGGGAAGACCATCATTCCTTTTACTGCCCATGGAGGCAGCGGCTTTTCCGATACAGTGGATACTATCGCAGAGCTTCAGCCGGATGCAGAGGTCAGTGAGGAAGGACTGAGTATTTCCAGAAATGATGTGGCAGACGCCCAGGCGGAGATCAGTTCCTGGGCTCAGGGCTTAGAAAGGTGAAGATGAAATAAGGTAACAAAAGAAAGCAAAATAAAAGAAAGGAAGATGCTTTATGGAATATGTAACTTTAAATAATGGAGTAAAAATGCCTCAGCTTGGATTCGGAGTTTTTCAGATCAAGGATCCGACACAGTGTGAACAGGCAGTCCTGGACGCTATTTCCGTAGGCTACCGGCTCATCGATACAGCGGCTTCCTATGGAAATGAAGAGGCCGTAGGCCGGGCCATTAAGAAATGCGGAGTCCCCAGGGAAGAATTGTTTATCACTACAAAACTGTGGATCTCTGATACCAGCTATGAAGGAGCCAAGGCTGCTTTCCAGAAATCTCTGGATAAACTGGGACTGGACTATCTGGATCTGTACCTGATCCATCAGCCTCTGAACGACTATTACGGCGCATGGAGAGCTATGGAAGAACTGTATAAAGAAGGAAAAGTACGGGCCATCGGCGTGTGCAGCTTCTATCCCGACCGTCTGGCTGATCTGATCGCCTTTAACGAAGTGGCTCCTGCAGTGAACCAGGTGGAAGCAAACGTTTTCTTCCAGCAGAAGGAGTCTCAGGAATACATGCAGTCCAAAGGTGTTGTCATGGAAGGCTGGGCGCCTTTTGCCGAGGGAAAAAATGATCTGTTCCAGAATGAGACCCTTCAGAAGATCGGAGATAAATACGGAAAGAGCATTGCCCAGGTAGTTCTCCGCTGGCTGCTTCAGAGAGGGATCGTATGTATTCCAAAGAGTGTGAAAAAAGAACGTATGGAACAGAACTTTAACGTATTCGATTTCCAGCTGGATCAGGAGGATATGGACAAGATCGCCGGGCTGGATACAGGAGCCAGCTGTTTCTTTAACCACCGGGATCCGGCGGTAGTGGAGAACCTGGCAGGACTTGTAAGAAATGTATGATCCAGAGAAAGGAGCCTGAATGAAAAAGAAAATTGCAGGGGCTGTGGTGCTGGTAATTGTGATCGCAGCCTGCATTATAGGCTACTATCTGTACCGGATGTGGCCTATGCTGAGCACCACTATGGGACCCGTGGAAAATACGGAGGGACATCAGTCTCATCTGGCGGGGAACCAGCCTTCCGATGAAGAAAATGTATCCACTGTTTATATGACTACAGATATCACTCCTGAGGGACTGATGAATGCTTATCAGGCTCTGGGAGTGGAACTTACGGGAGAAAACACGGCAGTGAAGCTGTCTACAGGTGAACCGGGGAGCAACTATCTGGATCCGGATCTGATTAAAGATCTGGTCCAGCATGTGAACGGCACCATTGTAGAGTGCAATACGGCCTACGAAGGCTCCCGGACAGAGACCCAGATGCACTATCAGGTGGCTGCAGACCATGGATATACAGATATTGCGGATTTTGTGATCATGGATGAAGACGGATCTGTGAGCATTCCTGTGGAGGGAGGCACTCGGATGACAGAAAATCTGGTAGGGGCTCATTTCCCCGAGTATGACGGATTCCTTGTGCTGTCCCATTTTAAGGGGCATGCCATTGCCGGATTCGGCGGCGCTATTAAAAACATTTCTATCGGAATGGCTTCTCAGGAAGGGAAATGTCTGATCCACACAGACGGAGCCAGTCATACCAGCCCCTGGGGAGGGGCCCAGGATCCGTTCCTGGAGTGTATGGCGGAGGCTGGAAAGTCTGTTCAGGACAGCCTGAATGGAAATATCCTGTATATCAATGTGCTGAACCGTCTGTCTGTGGACTGCGACTGCGACTCAAGTCCTGCAGAGCCGGATATGCACGATATCGGTATCCTGGCTTCCACAGATCCGGTAGCCATTGACCAGGCCAGCGTGGATCTGATCTATGAGGCAGAAGACGGGGCTTCTCTGGTGGAGAGGATGGAATCCCGAAACGCCGAGCATGTCCTCCAGCATGGAGAAGAGATCGGTCTGGGAAACCGGAGCTATGATCTGGTATCTATTGATTAGGGATTCCCGGATAATTATAGGAGATTAGTGTACTGATACGACCATAATTCAACGAATGACTTGTGAAAAGCTGTACCGGGACAGGAGAAAAAGCATATGTTAGAAATCATAGAAAGAGAATTTATCTATATCAGCTATTATTTCATGGTGCAGCTGCGGCAGATCTTCGTCTACTGGGTGGCAGGCATGGTCATCGGCTCTTTTATCTCTGTATTTGCCAAAAATGCCATCCACAGTCTCTTTGGAGGTCTGAAAGATAAAAAGATGGGAATCTGGGGAGTGATCCCTGCAAGTCTGCTGGGAACCTTATCTCCCCTGTGCATGTATGGGACCATTCCCATTGCTGCCTCTTTTTCCCGGCAGGGAATGCGGGACGACTGGCTGGCAGCCTTTATGATGAGCAGCATTTTGCTGAACCCTCAGTTAATGCTTTACAGCACGGCCCTGGGGGGCCAGGCCCTGGCCGTCCGGCTGATCACCTGCATTCTCTGCGGGATCCTGGCAGGCCTGCTGGTACATTTTCTCTGGGGAAAGAAGGAATTTTTCCGTTTCGACGGGTTTGAGCCGGGCCCGGGCCGTGACACGGATCCCAATCTTTTCCTCCGCTTTCTGAAAAACCTGGGGAGAAATGTAAGAGCTACGGGGCCCTATTTCCTCATAGGCGTTCTTCTTTCCGCATTGTTTCAGAGATATGTGCCGGCAGATGCTTTTGCCAGTCTTTTTGGAGAGAATGAGGGATTCGGCCTTCTTTTGGCCGCTACTATCGGCGTGCCCCTTTATGCCTGCGGGGGAGGGACCATTCCCCTTCTGCAGCAGTGGCTGGCTTCGGGCATGAGCATGGGCGCAGCGGCATCCTTTATGATCACCGGACCGGCCACAAAGATCACAAATCTGGGAGCCTTAAAAATCGTGCTGGGAATCCGGCATTTTTTGATCTATCTGATCTATGTGATGGGGTTTTCCATGGCCGCAGGCCTTATGGTGAACCTCATACTGTAAAGTATCAGAGGGGATATACCGAAAGGTTAATACTGAGAAACTAATGGAGTATTCTTTTTAAAAGGATACTCTTTTATAATAAAGCCGTAAAGTGAAATAGAATACAGACTTTGTGAAAGAGAGGTTACGACTATGGCATATAAGAAAAAATATCCGGCAATTTTCCTTGCTGCAGTTCTGGCAGCATCACTGGCAGGCTGCGGCGCTTCCGGGGGCGACACCCAGGAACAGGAAGAGACTGCAGCTCAGACAGAAGAGAGTGCAGACAGCGGTTCTCAGGACACAGAAGCAGCAGGCGGCTCCGAAGAGGCTGCCGGGGAAACTTCAGAGGAAGGATCCGCAGACAGCTCTGATAGTTCTGAAAGTACCTCAGAGAGCCAGAGTACAGGAGGAAGCAACATTCTGATCGCCTATTTTACAGCGGCAGAGAACAGCGGTGTAGATGCAGAGGCTTCCGCCAGTTATTCGGAAGTAGATGGAGAGGCCAAGGGAAGAATGGAGGCTCTGGCAGAAATGATCCAGGCGGAAACAGGAGGAGATCTGTTTTCCATCCAGACAGAGGAAGTTTATCCTGCTGACGGAGGAGATCTGATCGACTATGCTGCCCAAGAGCAGGATGAGGATGCCCGGCCTACACTGAGTACCCATATTGAGAACCTGGATAACTATGATACCATCTTTATTGGTTATCCTAACTGGTGGGCAGATCTTCCTATGCCCCTTTACAGCTTTTTTGATGAGTATGATCTTTCAGGAAAGACCATTATTCCATTTAACTCCCACAACGGAAGCCGTTTTTCCAACACCATCAGTACTATTGAGGAGCTGGAGCCGGACGCAACGGTGATTGAAGACGGATTTACTGTTAATGAACGGGACGTTCCCGATGCGGCTGGAGATATTGCAGACTGGCTGGATGAGATAGGATATTGATCGGACGTTAAATAGATAGGAATATTAAATGCTGAAAAGACATATATATAAAATTCTGCTTATCTTATGCTGTCTCTGCCTGTCTTCCTGCGGTTTCGGAAGCGGATCTTCAGGGCAGGCGGATACGGAGGCTGATCAGGCCCGGAAACGGGAGTTTTTTGCCATGGATACCTACATGACCTTTGCTGCATATGGGGCGGAGGCAGATAAGGCTCTCCAGGCGGCGGAAGAGGAGATCCATAAACTGGAAGGGGAATGGTCGGTGACAGATGAGAACAGCGAGATTTACAAAATAAATCACAGCCAGGGAGAGCCTGTAACTCTCAGCCAGGACACCGCCCGGATCCTGGACTTTACTCTGGAAATGGCCCGGCAGACAGGTGGGGCTCTGGACCCTACCATTTATCCTATTATGACTGCCTGGGGATTTACTACAGATGAAAACAGGATTCCCTCCAGGGAAGAGATCGCTGCTCTTCTGAAAAATGTAGGATATGAGCAGGTGGTTCTGAATGGAAATCAGATCCGGCTTCCGGCAGGAGTGGAACTGGATTTGGGCGCTGTGGGAAAAGGATATGCCGGGGATCTGGCGGCAGAGATCCTCAAAGACCAGGGGATCACGTCAGCTCTTCTGGACATAGGGGGCACCATACAGGCCATAGGTTCCCGGCCGGATGGCACGGACTGGCGGCTGGGGATCCGGAACCCTTTCGGAGAAGGCCAGGTAGGCGTGCTTTCCGTCTCTGACCGGGCAGTGGTTACTTCCGGGGATTACGAAAGATATTTTGTAGGCGATGACGGTCAGGTATACGGCCATATCATAGATCCTTCCACCGGATATC
Organism: uncultured Bacillota bacterium; assembly: GCA_949291945.1. Lineage (GTDB taxonomy): Bacteria > Bacillota > Clostridia > Lachnospirales > Lachnospiraceae > Blautia. The sequence continues at coordinate 27,442 of CASEXH010000007.1, forward strand.
CGGCAGATACAGGACTGGCCTCGGTGACCATAATCGCAGAGGAAGGAAAGGTGGGAGACGCCCTTTCTACGGCTATGTTCGTAAAGGGTCCTGACCAGGCTGAAGAGTACTGGAGGAACCACCGGGACTTTGATATGCTGATGATCACAGGGGACGGCCAGATCTGGATCACCGAGGGGGTCCGTGACAGCTTTACATTAAACGACAGCTTTGCAAACATGGAGCTCCATGTGATCACCTTTTCATGATAAAAAGAGAAAAAGGAGCCTGACTTATGAACGGAAAGCAAAAAGCAAAAATAGCGGTTGATATTTTAATGACCCTTGCCCTTCTCTTTCTCATGCCTTATGAGCTGATAGGAGAGGCGGTTCATGAATGGATCGGGGCAGGAATGCTCCTGCTGTTTATCCTTCATCATATCCTGAACAGGAAATGGACAGGAAATCTGACAAAGGGCAGATATACACCTCACCGGATCCTCCAGACCCTTCTGGCAGTCCTGGTGCTGATCTGTATTTTAGGATCCATGATCAGCGGCATTATCCTGTCCAGACATGTGTTTGCCTTCCTGGATATCAGCGGACTCAGCTCCCCTGCCAGGGTGATCCATATGACCTGTGCTTACTGGGGATTTATGCTGATGTCTCTCCATCTGGGGATTCATTGGGGAATGATGATGGGAATGGCACGGAAAGTGTTTCCTAAATCCTCCTCTGCCAGAACCTGGATTCTGCGGCTGGCAGGGATCGCCATAGCGGTATATGGTCTTTATGCCTTTGTGAAAAGAGATATCTTAAGCTATCTTCTGATGCAGGTACAGTATGTGTTCTTCGACTTTGAAGAGCCAGTGGTGTTTTTTATTCTGGATTATATGGCAGCTATGGGAGTATTCGTTTTTATCGGATATTACCTTTGGAAAGGGCTTACTGTAAAAAGACCGGGGAGAAAGACGAAGTGATTACCTAAAGGTTGGCACGGAACAACAAATAGAGAATTCTCAAAACGGATTCTCTCGGATATACTCAGGATAGAAACAGATAAACAGGATTCTTAGAAAAGGAGATATGATCATCATGAAAGCAAAGAAATTATTATCTATATTTTTGATCGGCGTATCGGCAGTCAGTCTTCTGGCAGGATGCAGTTCAGGAAGCAGCAGTCAGGAGAGCGCTTCAGAAGATACCGCTCAGGCAGATACTCAGGAAGAAGCTTCTGAGGAAACAGACCAGAGCGATACCCAGGAAGCTGCAGGGGAAGACATTGAGGAAGCAGCCGGAGAGGAAGGACAGGAAACAGAGGCTTCAGGGACAGCAGATGGAAATGTGCTGGTGGTTTACTATTCTGCTACAGGAAATACACAAAACGTGGCAAATATCATTGCAGACATTACCGGCGGAGATCTTTTTGAACTGGAACCGGTGGAGCCTTATACAGACGAGGACCTGAATTACAGCGACGAGAACAGCCGGGTATCCAGAGAGCATGAAGACGAAAGCCTGCGGAATGTGGAGCTTACTTCTACAACTGTAGATAACTGGGATTCCTACGACACAGTATTTATCGGGTATCCTATCTGGTGGGGAGAAGCGGCATGGCCGGTAGACAGCTTTGTAGAGAACAATGACTTCACCGGAAAGACGGTGATCCCCTTTGCAACCTCTGCTTCCTCTGGTATGGGCGAGAGCGGACAGCTTCTGGCAGACATGGCTGGAACCGGAGACTGGCAGGAAGGGATGAGATTCCGGTCAGGAGCGGATGAAGCGGATGTTCAGGAATGGGTGAATGGACTGGGACTGTAAGATAATATCAAAGCATAAAAGGCATGATTCATGGGAGTCATGCTTTTTGTTTTGTAATGAGAATGATGCCGCAAGACATCACCAAGATATTCTTTCAGATAGATAAGCAGAAACTTCTGTGGTATACTATATGTGACTAAAATGTAGAATTTCAGGCGAGTTTGTTTGAAAGGATGTGAACAAGATGATCAACAATGAGATCAATGCAATTAAAGACAGAATCTGTATGACTATCATGCCGAAACGGATCTATCTGTTCGGTTCCTTTGCTAAAGATACCTATAATGAGGACAGTGATTATGATTTTTATGTGGTTGTTCCTGATGATGCCGGGAACAAAATAGAACTGTCTCAGAAAGCGTATAAATCCCTCCGCAGAGTTCGTAAACGACCGGTGGATATTGTTGTGGGTTATGAATCGTCTTTTGATGAAAGGGCGAAGGGAAACACCCTTGAAAAGGTTGTAAAGCAGGAGGGCGTGCTGTTATATGAAAAATGAAAAAATTTTAAAAGAGTGGATGGAGTTTGCCGAGATGGATTTCCTTACGGCGAAACATTATATGAGCATATGTACCCGAAACCGTTGGAGATTATTTGTTACCATTGCCAGCAGGCTATAAAAAAGCTCCTGAAAGGTGTTTTGATTTCCAAAGGCGTTACGATTAAGAAGACACATGATCTCGGTCTATTAGCAGAAATGCTGCAGGAATACACAGAAGTGGATGAAAAATATCTTGAAATGTGTGATGATCTGACGCCATACGGAGTAAAGATTCGGTATCCACAGGAAATGGAAAATTGCATTACGCTCAGAGCTTGTTATTGCGATGGCAGGCGATTTGAGGGAAAGAAAACATGCCTATGGAGAAATAGGATATTATTATCAATGCTATGCTCCGGCCTCATTGTATGAGTACTATTCTGATTCTCAATTGCATTTGAATAGCATTAGGAATAATAAAATGTGGTATTCAGCACCATGTAATTTTAACGATGTGTTTGACTGCAATAGTGCTATTGATGAGCAAAAGGTTTTTAATGAAGCGTTAAAATTATTTCCAGATAAGAGGGGAATACGCCCCGGTAGTAAAATATGGAAAGATTTTCGGACAACAATGAAACGACAGTTAAAGATGCTACAAACTAAATTTGATGGATAAAAAAATACGACAGGTGTGTCTTGCCTTAGTGAGTCGGAAGACCCTTTGCTGATATGGGCACATTATGCAAATAATCATTACGGATTGTGTGTGGAATATCCAATTTCAATTATTTTAGGGTGTGCGGCAAAACCAGAATTTGAACAAGAGGTGATAGACTATTGCTCTGCCAATAAAATCAATCTTTATAAGATGGAAAAGGATCCAATTGAGTATCGATTGAATAAAAAGGTTGTCATGGAGTTTGATAAAGAAGATTAGAATAAATGAGGAACAATAACTATGCTGATATTCTGATAGATATTGCTATGATTCTATGATATACTATGTGGAAAAAGAAGCCAAGAATGCACAGGACAAAGGCTGCTTCTTTTGTGGGCAGGGTAATATCAGAAAAGCAGAAACCGCTCATTTTATTATATATTAGGAGGCAGATACCATGCCATTATTTGACAACAAAAATAGAATCTTACAGATTGAAACACAAAAAGAGGAAATTTTTAAGCTTATGGAAAATCCGTTGATCAGTCAGCCGTTTGTCGAAGATTTTGCTAAGAGATTTTCCTAGAGTACAAATGCAATCGAGGGGAATACACTGTCGCTGGAAGAAACAATTGCAGTGATCGATTACGATGAAGTAAGATCGAACCATACTTATTCAGAATATACAGACGCAAAAAATGCGCACTATGCAATTCAGAAAATGCTGCTTCCCTTTGCGAAAGCAGTCATTGATGAAGAGTGGATCCAGAAGGCGAATGGCTATATCAGACATATGCAGGGAGAGTATAGAGATACCACAATTTATATCGGAAATCTGTCGGGAGCTGTATACTATCCGCCAGATCCGCAGGATATTCCGGGGCTTATGAAAAGCTGGATCAGAGAAATAAATATAGAAGCGGTGACAGTGAAAGAGATTTTTGAAAAAATTGCAGCCAATCATGTCCGGTTTGAACGGATCCATCCTTTTGCAGATGGAAACGGAAGAACCGGGAGGATGATCATTAATCAGCAACTGATCAATAACGGGTTGCTGCCTGTCTCGATCCAGCCGACTGGAAAGTACGGAGAAGTATTCAGAAGATATGATAAAAGAGAAGATCTTTCAGAAATGGTCTATGTTTTGTTGAGAAGCGAACTGGAATCTTTTGACAGAGTCCGCAGCCTGGCTTTGAAACTTTCCAAAGATCGGGAGAAACAGAAAAAGGAAATGAAACATATTCAAAACAGATAGAATCGATATTCTGTAAAAACAATTGAATAAAGTAATCTGTGAAATATAAGTTACACGATAGAATAAGAATCGCAGAAAAGTGGGGACGTATCGGAAAGCGGATACGTTCTTTTTCTATGTGCAGAAGAAAGAGTATGATGAGAAGATTTTATACAGCAGGATCTGTAACAGAAGGCCATCCGGACAAAGTGTAACCCAATCGTGGACATCATACTGGATGTGTGTCTGAAAGAAGATGCAAATGCCCATGTGACACAAAGTTCCGCTATGATACAGAGAGAATCTACGGGTCGATAAAGGTGGTATTTCATATTTAATTCCAATATGTTTCGCTACTATTATGGAGTAAAACTGATAGAACTACATCTGGATGACCGGACGCTGGCAAGACTGCGTGGTCACAACAGGCTGCATGCCGTAAACCATTATAGAAAAATGAATAATCAGGTGATGGCGGATGAAACAAGAACAATACGGTATATGATGTCAGATATCATTTATGCAAATCTGGATGGATGGGGCTGAGTATGAGCAAATACGATAGAATGCTTGAAATTAACAGGAAAACCAGTGAAGAGAAAATCAGTAGAGCCAGAGCAGTGATCAGGGAGATGCTGCAGGAACAGCAGACTGGAATACTTGATCCCCGGCGTCAGATCATGGATCTGGCAATGAATAAACAAATCGATGAGTTAAAGAAACAGAATTATCGGCTGAAAAGCGAGAATGAGAAACTGAAAGAAGAAAATGCAAAACTTTTGAAAGCACTTGGAAAGAAAAATTTGAGTATTGTGAAGAATTTGTAATGATGAAATAATTTGACCGGTGGACAGGCAGGAGCATGTCTGTTGGTCGTTGAGAATAGATAAAAAACAGACTATTGGAACCAATATAAGTATTATTTCTATGCTGATCCGTGCAGTCATGAACTGTCTGCAATAAATTTCCTTTCAATCCTTGACGGATCCATATAATGTGATAAAATGTTTCTTTAGAAACAGTTTCCCCAGAAACTATTTTAGACATAGGAGAATCTGTTTATTGATCTTAAAGAAAGGGAGAGGACGATGAAAAGGAGTACAGAATTGTTTATTGGGCTGCGGAGCCTGTTTCGTCTGTACGATAAGATGCTGAAAAGGGTCTGTACGGAACACGATCTTACCTTAGTGGAAGCAGATATCATCAGTTTTCTGCAAAATAACCCGGAAAAAGACACAGCGGCCGATATTGTGGAATTGAGGATGCTTTCCAAAGGAGCTGTATCCAAAGGGGTAGAAGCGCTGATACAGAAATCGCTGCTGGAACGGATCCCGGATACCGAAGACCGGAGGCGGATTCATCTGAAGCTGCAATCCCAGGCTGGACCGGTTACAGAGAGTATTGACGAAGTGAGAGAAGAGTTTCTGGAGGCCATACTGGAAGGATTTACAAAAGAAGAGCTGGAAACTTATAACCGCTTCTTCAAAAGACTTTTTAAAAATACGAAAAATGCAATGGAAGGAAGAGATAAATCATGAGTCACAGAGGACAGACCACGGAAATGAATGAAGATAAAGAGTTCCTGCGGACAGAACCATTAGGACAACTACTTCTGAAACTGGCCCTTCCCACGGTGGCGGCCCAGCTGATCAATATGCTGTATAACATCGTGGACAGAATTTATATTGGACATATACCGGATATTGGAGCTACAGCGCTGACGGGAGTAGGGGTATGTATGCCCCTGATCATGATTGTTTCAGCTTTTGCTGCCCTGGTAGGATATGGAGGAGCACCCAGAGCCTCCATTTTTATGGGAAAGCAGGATAAAGAATCGGCGGAGAAAACCCTGGGGAACTGCTTTGCACTGCAGATTCTTATTTCTGTTGTGCTGACGATTGTACTGCTGATCTGGAACCGGGACTTTCTCATGGCTTTCGGAGCCAGCGAAAATACTATTGAATATGGTGTTAATTATATGAACATCTATGCCCTGGGAACCATCTTTGTAGAGATCACCCTGGGAATGAATGCCTTTATCACTGCTCAGGGATTTGCCAAAACAGGTATGCTCTCTGTTCTCATCGGCGCAGTGACCAATATCATCCTGGATCCCATCTTTATCTTTGGTTTTAACATGGATGTGCGGGGAGCCGCTCTGGCCACGATCATTTCACAGGCCCTTTCCTGCATCTGGGTGGTCAGTTTCCTGTGCGGGAAAAAGACCTTTTTGAGAATCCGGAGAAAAAATCTCAGGCTTGTTCCCAAGATTATCATGCCTTGCCTGGCACTGGGAGTTGCCACTTTTATCATGCAGGCCAGTGAGAGTGTAATTTCTGTATGCTTTAACAGCTCTCTCCAGAAATACGGAGGAGATATTGCAGTAGGAGCTATGACTATCCTTACAAGTGTTATGCAGTTTGCTATGCTTCCCCTTCAGGGACTGGGGCAGGGAGCCCAGCCCATCATCAGTTACTGCTATGGCGCCGGAGACAGGGAGAGGGTTAAGGGGGCTTTTAAACTTTTGCTGAAGGTCAGCCTTGGATATTCCATAATCCTGTGGATACTGGTCATGGCATTGCCGGGAGGATTTGCCGCAATGTTTACATCTGACACCCAGCTGATGGAATACACAAGGACGGCTCTCCGGATTTATATGGGATCCGCATTATTGTTTGGAATCCAGATGGCATGCCAGATGACTTTTAATGCCCTGGGAAAAGCAAAAGAATCTATTGTTGTGGCAGTTATGAGAAAATTTGTCCTTTTGATCCCGCTGATCTATATCATGCCTCAGATCCTCCGTGGGGATCAGACTATAGCCGTTTATATGGCAGAACCTATTGCAGACTTGCTGGCTGTGACCTTTACGGCGGTTCTGTTTTCCATCCAGTTTAAAAAGACGCTTGGGACCATGAAAAAGAATACACAGCAGAAAACAGCAGGCTGACGGTCTCATCTGTTTATGGTACTATAATAGCAGATATTGTCTAAAACCCAGATAAGGAGGACGGGACTATGGAACAGAAAAAAGTAGTGACTGGTGTTGTGGGAGCAGGGGCCATCAGCGGCATTTATCTGAAAAATATGACACAGAGATTCGACAATCTGTCTGTGAAATCTATTTCCTCGGCGCATATGGAAAGCGCTGAGAAAAAAGCCCGGGAATATGGGATCCTGGCAGTTCCTTTAGAGGAGATGCTGGAAGATCCGGAAATCGAGATGATCGTCAATCTCACTCCGGCCCATGCCCATTATAGTGTGATCAAAGGGGCTTTGGAACATGGAAAACATGTTTATACGGAAAAGACGCTGACCGATGATCTTAGAAAATCTGCAGAGCTTGTCCGGCTGGCCCATGACAAAGGGCTTTATCTCGGTTCTGCACCGGACACTTTTCTGGGATCGGCCCTTCAGACGGCAAGACAGGCCATAGACAGAGGCCTTCTGGGAGAAATCCATTCTTTTGCCGTGTCTGCCAACCGCTGCAATGAGATCCTGCTGGATATGTTCAGCTTTCTGAAACAGCCGGGAGGAGGGATTGTCTGTGATTATGGGGTATATTATGTCACAGCTCTGGTAAGTCTCCTGGGACCGGTGGCCCGTGTGGGAGGTGCTGTGGGATATCCCTATCCGGACAAAACGCCTAATGAAAGCCAGGTAAACGCAGTTCTTCAGTTTAAAAACGGCGTAACAGGAACCTTTCATATAGATTCTGATTCAGTGATGGAAGACCAGGCCTATTTTGGAATCTTCGGAACAAAGGGAATCCTGTTTCTCACAGACCCGAATCAATTCGGCGGTGAGGTAAGATTTCTGCCAAAGGGAGACGGCCTTAAAGACCGGCCGGAGGTTCAGGTACTGAAAACGGTAAATCCTTACAATGACAATTCCAGAGGAATCGGTCCCTGGGATATGGCGGATACTATTCTGAACGGCACGGCCCTTCGTGCTTCCGGGGAAATGGCCTACCATGTTCACGAGGTACTCAATGCCATGCTGGAAGGCGGGACCACCGGAGCTTTTGGGGACATTTCTTCTGTCTGCCAAAGGCCGGAGCCTCTTGTGGAGGGATGAATGACTCCAAACCTTCAGGTATGGACACACAAACAAAAGGAATCTTCTGTAATCCATTCCGGCAGTCTATAATAAAGGCAGATAAAAAAAGCAGGAGGTATGGATCATGGAATATGCAGTTTTGAATAATGGATTGAAAATGCCAATGGAAGGAATCGGAACCTTTCTTCTTCAGCCTGCAGAGGCAGAAGAATCCGTTTATCAGGCACTGAAAGCCGGATACCGTCTGGTAGATACAGCCAATGCCTACATGAATGAAAAAGGTGTGGGAAGAGGCATTAAGAAAAGCGGTGTGAAGAGAGAGGACATCTTCCTTGTGACAAAGCTGTGGCCTACAGAATATGAAGACGGAGCAAAAGCCATTGAGGATACGCTGAAGAGACTGGATACGGATTATGTGGATCTTCTGATCCTCCATCAGCCGGTAGGAAATTATCTGGCAGGATATAAGGCAATGGAAGAAGCCTATAAGGCCGGAAAGGTAAAGGCCCTGGGTCTTTCTAATTTCCCGCAGGAGCGGATCCAGGATGTGATCGATCACTGCGAGATCAAGCCTCAGATGGTACAGGTAGAGGCTCATCCTTATTATCCTCAGACAGAACTGAAAGCTTATCTGGCAAAATATGAGATGGTGCTGATGGCCTGGTATCCTCTTGGGCACGGAGACAAATCTCTTGTGGGTGAAGAAGTATTTACCAAACTTGCAGAAAAATACGGAAAGACCAATGCCCAGATTGTTCTCAGATGGCATGTACAGGCTGGCAATGTGATCATTCCGGGCTCTAAAAATGCAGACCATATTAAGGACAACTTTAACATCTTCGACTTTACATTGACAGATGAGGAGATGGCAGAGATCGGAAAGCTGGATAAGAACACCAGATATTACAATATGTCTCTGGAAGATGCAGCTAAGAACTATCTGTCTTTGCAGATTGATTTTAATGCTCAGGAGTAAGATAAAATATAACCATATTCCCCCCCTGGCAGCCTATGCCAGGGGATTTTGTATGGCCGCAGATTTTGCAGGTGACTATACATTTTTACAGAAAGCTCCCGGTCCGGCTTTGGGAGCATTTTTTTATATCCTCTAAAGTACCTGCTGCCACAATCCGGCCTCCTTCCAGACCGCCCCCAGGTCCCATGTCTATGATATAATCGGCATTTCTTATCACATCCAGATCATGTTCGATAACAATAACAGTAGCTCCCTGGCTGATCAGCGTCTGGAACACGCCCAGAAGTGTTTGGACATCCAGAGGGTGAAGGCCGATGGTAGGCTCGTCGAAAATGAAAACCGAGTCAGCCTGAGGCTTTCCCATTTCGCTGGCCAGCTTCAGCCGCTGGGCTTCCCCTCCGGAAAGACTGGGAGTCTCTTCTCCCAGAGTCAGATAGCCAAGGCCCAGATCCTGAAGGATCTGAAGACGCTGATGGACGGATTTCAGATCTTTACAGGCTTCCAGGGCCTGGGAAACGTCCATGGACATGAGCTGAGGCAGGGAATAGGAGGCCCCGGCTTTATTTATATACCGGATTAGCCCGGCTTCTTTGGAGTATCTGGAGCCTCGGCATTGGGGACAGGGAATCTCCACATCAGGAAGAAATTGCACGTCCAGGCTGATTACCCCGGTGCCGTCGCAGACCGGGCAGCGGAGAGCTCCGGTGTTATAGGAGAAAGCCCCTGCCTTCCAGCCTTTCTCTTTGGCTGTGGGAGTTTTTGCAAAAGTTTTCCGCAGTTCGTCATGGATGTTGGCATAGGTGGCTACCGTGGAGCGGACGTTAATACCAATAGGTGTAGCGTCGATCAGTTTCACCTGCTTTATATCCGGGGCTTCTACAGAACACACATGGTCCGGCAGCTTCTTCTTTTTTGCCAGGGATTCCAGGCCGGGGACCAGGCTTTCCAGTACCAGGGTGGTCTTTCCGGAACCGGAGACTCCTGTGACCAGGGTAAGTCTGCCTTTTGGAATGTCTACTTCCAGGGGCTTTACTGTATGGATGGCCGAGGTGGAAAGATGGATCCTGCCCAGAGCAAAAAGATCTTCTGCTTTTGTCCGGTCCCTCACCGATATAGCTGTCCCGGAGAGGAAGGGACCGATTTTTGAAGCCGGATCCTGGGAAAGGTCCCGGACAGTTCCCTGGGTGATGACCTGGCCTCCCCGGGAACCGGCCTGGGGTCCCATCTCAATGATCCATTGGGCTTTGGAAAGCACCTGGGTGTCATGATCTACCAGGACCACAGAATTTCCGTCTGCGACCAGATCTTCCATAACACCGGTGAGCCCCTCAATATTGGAAGGGTGAAGTCCGATAGAAGGCTCGTCCAGCACATACAGGACACCGGTAGTCCGGTTCCGCACAGCCCGGGCAAGCTGCATGCGCTGCCGCTCTCCGGTGGATAGAGTAGAAGAAGCCCGGTCAAGGGTAAGATAGCCAAGGCCCAGATCCATCAGCCGTTTTGCTGTATCCTGAAAAGACTGACAGATACTTTCTGCCATAGGCCTCATTTCTTCCGGCAGAGAGCCGGGTACCTCTGCCACCCACCGGATAAGCTCCGCAAGGGTCATTTCACAGGCCTGATCCAGGGAGATATCCCGGAGCCTGGGCGCTCTTGCGGCTTCGGACAGCCGTGTGCCGCCGCAGTCGGGACAGATATCCTGTTTCAGAAATTTTTCCACCCGTTTCATTCCCTTTTCGTCTTTTACCTTTGCCAGGGCGTTTTCCACTGTATAGACAGCATTAAAATAAGTAAAATCCAGCTCTGTAGTCTGTTCAGAGTTCTTTGGACGGTAGAGGATATGCTTTTTTTCTGCAGGGCCGTCATAGACAATGGCCTTTTCTTCTTCGGTCAATTCCCGGAAGGGAATATCCGTCCGTACACCCATGGCCCGGCAGACATCGGTCATCAGAGACCACATGAGAGAATTCCAGGGAGCAACGGCCCCCTGGTCTATGGTCAGGGATTCATCAGGCACAAGAGAAGTGCGGTCTACCTTCTGCACAATGCCCGTCCCCCCGCAGGTCCGGCAGGCACCCTGACTGTTAAAGGCCAGTTCCTCAGCAGAAGGACCATAGAAATGCTCCCCGCATACCGGGCAGACCAGCTCCTGCTCAGCAGCTACCGCCAGGGTAGGCGGATGGTAATGGCCATTAGGACAGCGGTGGCTGGCAAGTCTGGAGAACATAAGCCGAAGACTGTTCAACAGTTCCGTACCGGTGCCGAAGGTGCTGCGGATCCCGGGTACCCCTGGCCTTTGCCTCAGGGCCAGGGCAGCAGGAACGTAAAGAACTTCATCTACCTGTGCTTTGGAGGCCTGGGTCATCCTCCGCCGGGTATAGGTGGAAAGGGATTCCAGGTAACGGCGGGAGCCTTCTGCATAGAGGACGCCCAGAGCCAGGGAAGATTTCCCGGAACCGGAAACCCCGGCGATTCCCACAATCTGATTCAGGGGGACATCTACATTTATATTTTTCAGATTATGGACTTTGGCACCACGGATTTTTATAAATCTGGACAATAGAATCACTCCTTTCGAATTATTAAATATCATATAGTTATGTAAACTAAAGATGGAAATATGTGAATCATAAATTCTTCAATGGGATTGAAAATAGTATAGAATATACCATGATAAAAGGCAAGAAAGGAGAAAAGCTGAAAATAAAAGAAATTTTTATTATGAAAAATATTGAAAAAAATTTCCGACTATGTTACCCTAGCATCAGAACACAACAGCAGGAGGCGAGAACATGGAGCAGAACCATTTTATGCAGAATATTGAGGAAACCTATCATTCTCTTACAAAGGTGGAAAAAAAGGTGGCGGACTATGTTCTTCAGAACCCACGGCAGGTACTGTTTATGTCGATCACTGATCTGGCAGATGCCTGCCAGGTAGGAGAGACCAGTGTGTACCGGTTCTGCAGGACCATGAACCTTCAGGGATATCAGGAATTTAAGATGCAGCTTTCTCTGGGAATGAGTGAACAGGACGAGGAATGGGCACCCAGGGAAGACAATCAGAGCCTGGAAAAAACTCTGAAGGAATCTGCGGAAAGGCTTCTTCAGAAGCATGTAGAGGCTCTGGAAGAAACTTACCGGCTTTTAAACCAGGAAAGTTTTGAGGGGTTTCTGGAGAGAATGGAGAAAGCCCGGAGGATTTTTTTCTTTGGCATCAGCGACAGCCAGCTGATCGCTCAGGAAGCAGGAAATAAGTTCATGAGTATATCAGGAAAAGCATACAGTATAGCAGACCCCCATATGCAGGCGGTTACAGCAGCCTCTATGACAGAGGAAGACTTTCTGGTGTTTCTTTCCTACTCCGGGGCCACCAAAGATAATATTTACACAGCAAAGATCGCCCGGCGGGCGGGAGCAGGGATCGGCTGTATCACCCGATTCCAGAAATCTCCCCTCAGCGCTTACTGCGATGTGGTCCTTCAATCCGGGGCCAATGAAGGACCAATGGAGGGAGGATCTGTATCTGCAAAGATCGGACAGATGTACCTCATAGATCTCCTTTACCAGGAATATCGGAGGAGAAACTATGAGACCAGCAGAAAATACAGAGAAAACGCCTCAAAAGCTGTTATGGATAAATTATTTTAAAAGGAGATAAAGAAAAATGAGAATTATCAAAGCCAGAGATTACGATGAGGTAAGCAGAAAAGCAGCAAACATTATTTTTTCTGTTATGACAGAGAAGCCTGACTGTGTGCTGGGACTTGCTACAGGCTCTAGTCCGGTAGGAATCTACAAAGAGCTGGTCCGCCACTATGAGGAAGGAGACCTGGATTTTTCCAAGGTTACTACCGTCAATCTGGACGAATACAAAGGACTGGATAGAGAAGATCCCCAGAGCTATGCCTATTACATGAGAGAAAACCTTTTTTCCCATGTAAATATCCGTCCCGAAAAAACCTTTCTTCCTGACGGCAGAGAGGCGGACAGCCAGAAGGCCTGTGAAGCGTATAATCAGATCCTCCATCAGGCAGGGCAGCAGGACCTTCAGCTTCTGGGCATCGGACATGACGGCCATATCGGCTTTAATGAGCCTGCAGATCATTTTCCAAAAGAGCCCCACTGCGTAGATCTGGCAGAATCCACCATTGAGGCAAATGCCAGATTCTTTGAAAGCCGTGAGCAGGTTCCTACTCAGGCTTATACTATGGGCATCCAGAATATCATGGCTGCAAAGCAGATACTTATGGTTGCTAATGGAAAAGGAAAGGCAAAAATCTTAAAAGAAGCATTTCAGGGGCCGATCACCCCTCAGATTCCTGCTTCTATCCTCCAGCTCCATCCCAATGTTATCCTGGTAGCAGATGAAGAGGCACTTTCGGAGATGGAAAGCTGCTGAATATACTTAAGGTATTAAGAATAAATTTTAGACTTTTTCTATCACTTATTTACACACTTCTTTGAATTTTTTGTTCTGGAGCTGTTGCATTAATCAAAACTATTTAATGCAACAGCTCCAATTTCTAGAGTTTCCTATTATATTCCATATTTATGAAATCAAGCCTTTAGAATTGTTAAGGTTTCATTCAGGATCTATTTAGAATTTCCTGTCACAATAAGTTCCATCAAAGAAAACATCTTTGAAATACACGAGAAAAGGAGCTAAAAGAAATGGCAGCTAGAAAAACAGGAAAAGGAATTCTGAAACAAGGTATGATATTTTGCGTGGCCGGAGTCATGGCATTGGGAATGATCGCCTGCACAGGCGGAAAGAGCAAAGGAGCGGAGGAAGCCCAGCCAAAGAGCAAAGTAGAATCTTCCCAGTCAAAAGACGAGAAAGAGCAGAAGAAACAGAATCTGCAGGAGGATAAGGCAAAGGAGGCTAAAGAAGCAGAAAAAGAAGCGGAAAACAAACAGAATCAGGAGCAGCAGAATACAAAAGAGAACACAAAAGAAAAAACAGAAGAGAAAACTGAGAAAAAGGCAGAGGATAACAAAACCGGAAAGAAAGCATCCGGAACGAAGAAAAGCAAAAATACTGCTAAATCAAATAAAAACACAAAAAAGAAAGGAAGCAGCAAAAAAACACAGAAATCCAGTAAGAGCAAAGTACAGAACAACACAGCAGGGAAGAGCTCCAAGAAAAACACTTCCATGTAAGAAATAAGAAAACAGGTATTTAACAGAAGCAGGAGGCTGGAGTAGTTCAAAAGTAGGAAAAGAAGAACTGCACGGCCTCTTTTCTGAGAGGAAAGGATATACAAAGAGATGAAAAATATACTGGAGTACTTAGAGCTGACTGCAGAAAAATACCCCTGGCGGACAGCCGTGGAAGACCCAAAGGGCTCTCTTACCTGGGGTGAACTGGAAGATCTGTCTAAGAGGATCGGTACTGCTGCAGGGAAAAGGATCGTCTTGGGAGATCCGGTAATGATCCTGGCGCCGAAAAGCCCTCTTGGGCTGGCTGCTATGTTCGGGGCTGTTTATGGAGGAGGATTCTATGTCAATGCAGATCCGGGACTTCCCGCTGAACGGCTTCGGGAAATCTTCCGGGTCCTTCAGCCGAAGCTGGTCCTGATCCACCCGGAGGAAATCCCTTTGATCAGACAGGCAGGTTATGAGGGAGACTATTGCCTGCTCCATGAAGCGGCCAGGGAAGAACGAGATGAAGGGCTTCTTGAACAGCGGCGAAAAGCCGGAAGCAGTACAGATATTCTTTATGGGATTTTTACTTCCGGTTCTACAGGAACTCCGAAAGGAATTGTGGTCAGTCATAAGGCGGTGATCGATTTTATCACCCATTTTACGGAGATTTTTGGAATCAATGAAGAGGACCGGATCGGGAATCAGGCGCCTTTTGACTTTGACGTATCCGTAAAGGATATTTATTCTGCTGTAATGACAGGAGCAGCTTTGGTGCTGATACCAAGGCAGATGTTTTCTGTTCCGGCAGCTCTTTTAGATTATTTATGTGAAAAAAAGACCACCGTACTGATCTGGGCGGTATCTGCGCTGACAATGATCTCTGCCCTGGGCGGATTGAAATACCGGATCCCATCTGATGTGAGAAAGGTCATGTTCAGCGGCGAAGTCATGCCGGGAGGGCAGCTGGCTCTTTGGCAGCAGGCGCTGCCCAAGGCAGAGTTTGTAAATCTCTACGGACCTACGGAGATTACCTGCAACTGCACATATTTTCCGGTGAAGAAAATCTGCGGGGAGGAAGAGAAACTTCCTATAGGTAAAGCATTCCCGGGAAGAAAGGTCTTTCTGCTGACAGAAGAAGGCCGGGAGATCCGGGGGCCGGAGCAGACTGGTGAGATCTGTGTGTCGGGAGAGTCTCTTTCCCTTGGATACTATCGTAATCCGGAAGAGACCGGGAAGAGCTTCCGGGAAAGGATCTCTCCTGAAGGGAAAACAGAGCGGTACTATAGGACCGGTGATCTGGGCTTTCTGGGAAAGGACGGGGAACTTTACTTCTCAGGGAGAAAGGATTTTCAGATTAAATTTAACGGACACAGGATCGAACTGGAGGAAATCGAAAGAATTCTGGACCAGATACCGGGAATTGAAAAAAGCTGCTGCGTAACAAATCAGAAGAAAACCTGCCTGGCGGCTTACTATATGGGAAAAACAACACCTAGAGAAGCCCGGATAGAGTTGAAAAAGCGGCTCCCTGTTTATATGGTGCCCAGGAAGATATTTCACACAGAAACTATGCCTCTTACAAAAAACGGAAAAACAGACCGGAAAGAATTACAGAGGAGACTGGAGGACGAAAGATGACAAAAAAGGAGCTGCTTGTCCAGGGAGCAGAAAAATACGGCACACCCCTGTACATATTTGACACAGACCGGGCGGCAGAACAGGTAAGGAATTTCCGCAGGATCCTGGGCGAAGAGATCGGACTGTGCTACGCCATGAAGGCCAACCCTTTTCTGGTAAAACAGATGGCGGAACTTACAGACCGGATTGAGGTCTGCTCTATGGGCGAGTTTTATATCTGCCGTGAAAAAGATATACCTGCGGAAAAGCTTTTTATCTCCGGCGTACTGAAGAAAAAGGAAGAAATATGGCAGATCCTGGATTACAGCCGGGGACAATGCTGCTGCAATGTGGAATCACCCGGACAGTTTTTTGCTATGGCAGAGTGGGGAGAAAAGAACAAAAAACCGGTTTCTTTTTACCTGAGGCTTGCCAGCGGCAGCCAGTTTGGAATGGATGAAAAGAAAATACGCAGCATTATCCGTACCAGAGATGCCTGGCCGTATGTAAAGATACGGGGGATCCATTATTTTTCCGGGACATTGAAAAAAGCCTGGAAGATGGAGAAAGAACTGAAATTTTTGGATGGTTTCCTTCATGAGCTAGAGGAAGATCTGGGATTCTACACAAAAGAGCTGGAATATGGACCGGGACTTTCTGTGCCTTATTTTCAGGGCCAGGAAGACCAGACCCGGGAGGATCTGGAAACTCTCTCCCAGGCTATAAAAAATATGAGCTGGAAAGGCAGAGTAACGCTGGAGATGGGAAGAGCCTTCGCAGCTTCCTGCGGAACTTACCTTACCCGTGTAGAAGATGTTAAGAAAAACCATGAGAAAAATATCTGCATCGTCGACGGCGGGATCCATCAGCTCCACTATGACGGACAGATCAGAGGGATGTATCAGCCCAGGATCCAGGTGCTGGAGAAAGCCGGAGGAAGAGAAAAAGAATGGAATGTATACGGCTCTTTGTGTACGGTCCATGATCTTCTGATACAGAACATACCGCTGAGAGGATTGAAAAAAGGCAGCGTTCTTGCTTTTGAAAATGCAGGCGCCTATTCCCATATGGAAGGTATGGCCCTGTTCCTGAGCCATGAACTGCCGGGAGCGGTATCCTACAGCAGGGAAAAAGGCTGGAAGCAGATACGCAGGGAACAGCAGACTTATATATGGAATATGGAAAGTGAGGATAACAATGGAGAAAATAATTGAGATTTTAAGGGACATAGATGACAGCATTGAATGGGAAAAGGAACAGGGACTGATTGACCGCCGGCTGTTGGACTCTTTCGGGGTGATTTCTCTGGTTTCTGAGTTGGAAGACAGCTTTATGGTTGAAATCGAGGCGGGAGAAATGGTTCCGGAAAACTTTAATTCCGTAGAGGCGATTTACGAAATGATCCAGAGACTGCAGGAGAAATAAAAATGTCATATCATAATCCCGTATATCTGTTTTTATTTCTGCCGGCTGTACTGCTGGCTTATCAGCTGACACCCAGGAAAAGGAGATGGATCCTGCTGCTTTTTGCAGGCTATTTCTTTTTCTGGACCATAAGCGGAAAGCTGGTGCTGTATCTTATCGGGACAACTTTTTTTACTCATTACATCGGTCTGTGGCTGGACCTTTTAAAAACCAACTGCAAAGAGAAAGGGGAAAAGGAAAAAAAGCTGGAAAAAGGCAGAGAAAAAGCTGTCAGAACACAATACAGAAAAAAAGAAAGACTGGTGCTGGCACTGGGGGTCTGTACACTTCTCGGCGCATTGGCCTGTCTGAAATATTATAATTTTTTTGCTCAGAACGCAAACCTGATTCTGGAGCATGCAGGGCAGAGAGGCATTTTCCAGGTGAAAACCCTCCTTCTCCCTGTAGGAATCTCTTTTTATACCCTTCAGGCCATCAGTTATATGGCGGACGTTTATTGGGAAAAGATCCGTCCTCAGAGACATCTGGGAAAGCTGGCTCTGTTTCTCGGATTTTTTCCTCAGATCATGGAAGGTCCTATCAGTATGTACGGACAGACAGGAGAGGCTCTGTGGAAGGGCGAAGACCTTCGGGGAGAAAATCTGTCTGCAGGGTGCGCACGTATTCTGTGGGGGCTTTTCAAAAAGATGATCATTGCCGACCGGCTTTATGTGCTGGTAACGGCGGTTTTTGAACATTATCAGGACTATAACGGGAGTATCGTGGCCTTTGCGGCTATCGCATATACCCTTCAGTTATATATGGAATTTTCCGGCTGTATGGATATCGTTATAGGAAGCGGACGGCTTTTCGGAGTAACGCTTCCGGAAAATTTCTGCCGTCCCTTCGCATCAGAAAATGCGGCGCAATTCTGGCGCCGGTGGCATATTACCCTGGGCACATGGCTGAAGACCTATGTGTTTTATCCTCTGTCGGTATCCCGAATGGTTAAAAAATGGAACCGGTTTGGAAAAAAACATCTGGGAAAATATTTTACCCGTCTTGGCGCCACAGCGCTGTGCCTGTTCCCTGTGTGGCTCTGCAATGGTCTGTGGCATGGGGCAAGCTGGAACTATATTTTTTATGGCATGTATTATTTTGTCATACTGCTGGCAGGCAGCGCTCTGGAACCGGCCCGTGACCAGATGATACGGGCTTTCGGCATCAACCAGAATGCATTGTACTGGAAGATCCCCCGGATCCTGAAGACATGGGTGATCATTTTTGTGGGAGAGCTTTTTTTCCGTGCCAACGGACTGAAGGCAGGGATGACTATGTTTTTCAGTATTTTCAAAGACTTCCGTCTGGACACCCTGTGGGACGGAACCTTTCTCGGTTTCGGACTGGATAAAGGGGACTACATGGTGATCTTTGCGGGGATCCTCCTTGTGTCAGCTGCAGGTATCATAAAAGAAAGGAATCTGCTGAATGGAAAAGGACTTCAGGACATGAAAACTCCTTTTCGGTGGGCGGTATATTACGGACTGATCCTGTCCGTTCTTATCTTCGGAGCCTATGGGATCGGCTATCAGCAGGTGGATTTAATCTATGCAGGATTTTAAAAACAATTTAAGAAAAAGGGGGAGAGTGTTTCTCTTCTTTCTGATCCTTGCTTTGCTTTTGGGCGGCGTGTCCTGGAAAGTTTGCCAGACGGCAGCTGACCATGAGGAGTGGGTGCATTACCGGAATAAAAGCGCCCTTCTGCTCAGGAAAGAACCGAAAGACACCATAGATGTGCTGATTCTTGGGGACAGCCTCAGCTACACGGCTTTTTCACCTATGCAGATGTGGAATAAACATGGCATTGCCGCTTTCGTAGGAGGGCAGTCCGGACAGAATATCCAGGAAAGCTATTATATGCTGAAAACAGCTTTTGAGAATCAGAAACCCCGGCTGGTTCTTTTAGAAACCAATGTGATCTTTCGGCCCCAGAGGGGAAACAGCGGACTGACTATGACCCTGGCCGCTATGGGAAGCTATTACTTCCCTATATTTACCCATCATGACATCTGGAAATCCGTGCTTACAGATAAACAATATCCTGAGGAGAACTATAAAGGATTCCAGTTCCGGGAAGTAACGGACCCTTACCGGGGCGGGGCATATATGAAAGAGACCAGTCAGAAAGAAAAAATCAGCAGTACTGTAGAGGATTATCTGGAAAAGATCCGGATGCTCTGTGTGAAAAACCAGGCAGAACTGGTACTGATCAGCACACCTTCTCCGGCCAATTATAATTATAAAAAACATAATACCCTGGAAGAATATGTCCGGCAGAAAGGGCTGAAGTACGAAGACCTGAACCTGAAAGAGGAAGAGCTGGGAATAGACTGGGAAAGGGACAGTCTGGACAAAGGGGACCACCTGAATCTGTCCGGCGCCTGGAAAGTAACAGATTTTATCGGAACTTATCTTCATGAGAACTTCGATCTCCCTGACAGAAGAGAGGATGAGGCCTATGCTTCCTGGAATGAGCTGGGGAAAAAATACGAAGAAAGAGCGAAAGAAAAATTGGAAGCAATGAAAAAAGATGATAAGATAACAGGGGAAGAAGTAGACAACAGAAGGGAAAGGAGTTTACCGGTGTATGAGTAAAGAAAAAGTACTGATCATTGAAGATGATAAGGACATCAGGGAGGGAGTCCGGATTCTTCTGGAAAGTGAGAACTACAGGGTGCAGGAAGCAGAAAACGGCAGGCAGGGACTGGAGCTGCTGGATCAGGAGACAGATCTGGTAATCCTGGACATTATGATGCCGGGGATTTCCGGTCTGCGTACCTGCGAAGAGATCCGGAAGGTCTCAAATGTGCCGGTGCTGTTTCTTACAGCAAAGGCCCAGGAGTCAGATAAGCTCATCGGCCTGATGGCCGGAGGAGACGACTATCTGCCCAAACCATTTTCTTATGCGGAACTTTTGGGAAGAGTAAAGGCCCTTCTCCGTCGCTACAACATTTATATGGGACGGGTAAAACCTGAGGATGAAAAAAAGGATTCCTGGCTGGAGAGCCGGGGACTGAAAGTCCATCAGAAGTTTAACCAAGTCTTTGTCCGGGGAAAAGAGACAGATCTGTCAGAACTGGAATACCGGATCCTGCTGCTGATGATGGAATACCCCGGGAAGATTTTTTCTGCCCAGAACCTGTATGAAAGTGTGTGGGAAGAACCTTATTTTTATTCCTGCAACAGCACCATTATGGTACATATCCGAAAGCTGCGGGTGAAGATAGAGGAGGATCCGAAAGAACCAAAATACATAAAAACCGTATGGGGAAAGGGTTATAAGTTTGATACAGATTATGAGTAAAAAGAATTCTATCTATTTTCAGCTTCTGCGCCAGCTAATCCTTTCGGCTGTTATATCTGTGGCGGTTTTTGCAGGACTGGACTATGCTGTAAGCTACCTGATCAGCAGTTGTTTTGAAAATCCTCAGTATGTGGAGGGACAGAACAGAAAGTATGCCCAAAAGCTGCAGAAATATGTGGATAGGCAGGGGCTGAGTATGAAAGATGGAGAAGCCCTGAGCCAGTGGGTGAAAAAGCAGAACATTCTGTATGTCCAGATCTATAAGGATAACATTCTGGTCTTTGACTCTGCATACCCTGATGAGGAGATATGGGAGGAAGAAATTGCAGCCCGGGATTATGAGCAGGATTATCATTCTTCCGTGAATTTTTCTGATGGCACAGGAGAGGTCTATATGATCGGAGGTTATGCTTATCAGTACTATAATTATGCGCTGGCAGGGGAACTGCTGCTGTGCTTCGGCCTGTTCCTTGTGCTGGTCCTCTATGGGATCCGGAGAAAAATGGCCTATATCCTTCAGCTTCGGGATGAGATTGAAATCCTGGAAGGGGGAAGCCTGGATTATCCGATCACCATAAAAGGAAAAGACGAACTGGCCGCTCTGGCCAGCGGCCTGGACAATATGCGGAAATCTTTTGCAGGACTTATTGAGCAGGAGGGAAAAATGGTCCAGGAAAATCAGCGGATCATCACTGAAATGTCCCATGACCTGCGGACGCCGGTTACTTCCATCATCTTATACACGGAGATCCTGAAAAAGGGGACCTACAAAGACCTGAAACAGCAGAGAGAATATATTGAAAGGATTGATCAGAAGGCCCGGCGCATGAAACAGCTGACAGATCATCTTTTTGAATATTCCCTGATCACAGGAGAAAAGAAAACCGTAATGGAAGAGCCGGAACTTTATGAGGTGCTGTTTTATGACTTGTTTTCTGAAACCTGCAGTTATCTGAACCAAAAGGGATTCCAGGTACGGTTTCAGGTGGAATGGATGGAGGCAAAAATCCGGATTTCTACAGAATATCTCCTTCGGATCATGGATAACATTACTTCCAATCTGGTAAAGTATGCAGACCCTGCTCTGCCTGTAGTGATTTCTTCCGTCAGAGAAGGTCATATGGCTGGTTTTTCTTTTGAGAATCATGTCCGGTCTCCAAAGGAAGAAGTGGAGAGCAGAGGCATCGGCATGCAGAGCATGAAGAATATGACCCACGCAATGGGCGGTAGATGTGTGGAAGAAGATCTGGGAGATCTTTACCGGCTGACGATACTATTTCCAATAATTGAAGAACAGAAAACATAAGACAGGGGCTGGTTTTCGCCCAGATAAAGGTGTGATTTTTGCACAATACTTTTTAGAGGAAGTGCAGACTGTAAGCTATAAATTATAGTCTGTACTTCCTTTTTGCATGAAATATAGAAAAAGATTTGGTGAAAATGCAGTAAAGAATCTTAAAAATTTCAATGTACACAGAAAAATATTCTATGTTTTCTTTCTGGAATTTTCCTTATACTGGCAATATAAACAAAGGGCACACATAAAGTGTGAAACGGAAGGGAGAAAACGCATATGAAAAAAAGAATCGTTGTACTGACAATGGCAGTTCTGTTCGGGCTTTCAGCAGTAGCCTGCGGCTCTGAGGGAGGCTCCTCATCAGGGGGAACAGACACATCTACAGAATCCAGCAGCTCCGGTTCCTCAGACTCCGGAACTGTAGCAAACAAGGACAAACCACTGGTATGGTTTAACCGTCAGCCATCTAACAGTTCCACAGGAGAACTGGATATGGCTGCTCTGAGCTTCAATGAGGATACATATTATGTAGGATTTGATGCGAACCAGGGTGCTGAACTTCAGGGAACCATGGTTAAAGATTATATTGAAGCAAATATTGATACCATTGACCGCAATGGTGACGGTGTGATCGGATACGTTCTGGCTATCGGCGATATCGGACATAATGACTCAATCGCCCGTACAAGAGGCGTTCGTAAAGCTCTGGGAACAGGAGTTGAAAAAGACGGAAGTATCGACAGTGAACCTATCGGAACAAATACAGACGGCTCAGCTTCTGCTGTACAAGACGGCAGCATTGAAGTAAACGGAAAGACTTATACAGTTCGTGAGCTGGCTTCTCAGGAAATGAAGAACTCTGCAGGAGCTACATGGGATGCTGCTACAGCAGGTAATGCTATCGGAACCTGGTCCTCTTCTTTCGGTGATCAGATTGACGTAGTAGTATCTAACAATGATGGTATGGGAATGTCCATGTTCAATGCATGGTCAAAAGACAATGAAGTACCCACCTTCGGTTACGATGCAAACAACGATGCAGTGGCAGCCATCGCTGAAGGCTATGGCGGAACAATCAGCCAGCATGCAGACGTACAGGCTTACCTGACACTTCGTGTTCTGAGAAATGCTCTTGACGGCGTAGATGTAGACACAGGTATCGGAACAGCAGACGAGGCTGGAAATGTACTTTCTGACGATGTATATGTATATAACGAAGAAGAACGTTCCTACTATGCATTAAACGTTGCAGTTACAGCTGAAAACTATCAGGACTTTACAGATTCTACAAAGGTTTATGAGCCTGTATCCAATCAGTTAGATGAAAGCTCACATCCAACTAAGAAAGTATGGCTGGACATCTACAACGCATCTGATAACTTCCTGAGCTCCACTTATCAGCCTCTGCTTCAGAATTATGATGATCTGATGAATCTGGACATTGACTATATCGGTGGTGACGGACAGACAGAATCCAATATCACAAACCGTCTGGGAAATCCAGGCCAGTATGATGCATTTGCTATCAACATGGTTAAGACAGATAACGCAGCTTCCTATACAGCTTTACTGAGCCAGTAAAGCAAGGGGACCCGGCCGGGGCTGCCGCAGAATACGGCTGCGGCAGCTTCGGCTTCTTTTTACAATGAAAACCTGCTCTCAGGGCACAGCAGGCTTTCATCGAATAATAAATAGTACAGGAGTGAAAAGAATGGCAGATAAGAAAGATGACATTGTCTTATCGATACGGGGGATGAGCAAATCCTTTGGCCGGAACCGGGTTCTGGACCACATCAATCTGAATGTGCGCCGGGGAACGGTTATGGGTCTTATGGGTGAGAACGGCGCCGGAAAATCCACTATGATGAAGTGCCTTTTCGGTACTTATCAGAAGGATGAAGGCAATATTTTTCTCGACGGTAAGGAAGTAAGCTTTTCCGGACCGAAAGATGCCCTTGAAAACGGCATTGCTATGGTTCATCAGGAGCTGAACCAGTGTCTGGAAAGAAATGTAGTAGATAATCTGTTTCTTGGCCGCTACCCAGTAAACTCTCTGGGAATCGTGGACGAGGGCAGAATGAAAAAAGAGGCCTCTGAACTGTTCAGAAAGCTGGGGATGACGGTAAACCTGACTCAGCCTATGCGGAACATGTCTGTATCCCAGAGGCAGATGTGTGAGATCGCTAAAGCAATTTCTTATAATTCCAAGGTTATTGTACTGGATGAGCCTACCTCTTCCCTTACAGTACAGGAAGTAGATAAACTTTTTGAAATGATGCGCATGCTGAAGGAACAGGGAATCGCACTGATCTATATTTCCCATAAAATGGACGAGATTTTCGAGATATGTGATGATATTTCCGTACTGCGTGACGGTAATCTGGTTATGACCAAGCGGGCAGAAGACACCAACATGAACGAACTGATCGCTGCCATGGTTGGCCGCTCTCTGGAGAACCGGTTCCCCCCTGTGGACAACCAGCCTAAGGACGTGATCCTTTCCGTCCAGCATTTGTCTACAAAGTTCGAACCTCATCTCCAGGATATTACCTTTGATGTGCGGGAAGGTGAAATTTTCGGACTTTATGGTCTGGTGGGAGCCGGACGTACTGAGCTTTTGGAGACCATCTTCGGTGTCCGGACAAGGGCAGCAGGCCGGGTATACTTCAACAATAAACTGATGAATTTCGGAAGCGCAAAAGAGGCCATGGATCATGGTTTTGCCATGATCACGGAAGAGAGAAAGGCTAATGGACTTTTCCTGAAAGGAGATCTGACTTTTAATACGACTATCGCAAACCTGAATCATTATAAATCGGGAATTGCCCTTTCAGACTCCAAAATGACAAAGGCTACAGCTAAAGAGATTAAGGTTATGCATACCAAATGCATGGGACCGGAAGATATGATCACCAGTCTTTCCGGCGGAAATCAGCAGAAGGTGATCTTTGGAAAATGGCTGGAGCGCCAGCCTCAGGTCTTTATGATGGACGAGCCTACCAGAGGTATAGACGTAGGTGCCAAATATGAGATCTATGAGCTGATCATCAACATGGCAAAACAGGGGAAGACCATTATCGTGGTTTCCTCAGAAATGCCAGAGATCCTGGGTATCACAAATCGTATCGGTGTTATGTCAAACGGACATCTTTCCGGCATTGTGAATACAAAGGAGACAGATCAGGAGGAGCTTTTAAGGCTCAGCGCAAAATACCTGTAATAATGAGAGGCAGAGGCTGGAAAATTTCATGGATATATGAAAAAGGAATCAAGGACCTCGCAGGATAAAAAAGGGAGATGAAAAGATATGGCTAATGATAAGATTCTGACGGCTGAACAGGAAACGAAGCTGCGTCAGCCCATTGATGATTATATTGGTAAGATTCAGGAGCAGATCGATGGCCTGAGAAAAGATGGAACAGATCAGGTGGTAGCTCTCCAGAATACGATAGATGGTGTAAAAAGAGACCGTTCTCTTTCTAAAGGGGAAAAGGAAAACCGTCTGGTAGAACTCCGCAGACAGCTGGAAAAAGCAAAAGCTGTGGAGGCAAAAAATAAAGATGAAGTATCAAAACTGATTTCTCAGGGTGTAAGTTACTTAAACGACCACTTTGACAAAGAATATTTCCAGCCGGTGAAAGAAAGCTGTGCCCAGGAAAAAATAAAAGCAAAAGAAAAATACAACAGGAAAATTGCAGAACTGGCGAAAGAACACCAGGAAATCGTTTCAAAGCTTTCCGCTCATCAGGAAATAAAAGACGAAAATTATGTATATAAAAACCGTCGGTTTGACGCAAAGATGGAGCTGGAAAAGGATTACCAGACTATAAAAGACAGAAGACATGGAGCATTCAACCACAGATATCATCTGATCGACATGCTCCGTATGTCTAAGTTTACATTTATGGAATCAAGAGCCCAGAAATGGGAGAACTATAAATATACTTTTAACCGCAGACAGTTCCTTCTGCGGAACGGATTGTATATTGCGATTATCCTGGTATTTATTATGCTGTGTATCATCACGCCTATGGTGAAAGGTTCTCCTCTTCTGACCTATAATAACGTGCTGAACATTCTTCAGCAGGCTTCACCGAGAATGTTCCTGGCGCTGGGTGTTGCAGGCCTGATCCTCCTTGCTGGTACAGACCTGTCAATCGGACGTATGGTCGGTATGGGCATGACCACGGCAACTATTATTATGCACCAGGGGATCAATACCGGCGGTGTATTCGGACATATTTTTGATTTTACAGGACTGCCGATCGTAGTAAGAATGATCTTTGCTCTGATCATGTGTATTCTTCTGTGCACGATATTTACGACTATTGCAGGTTTCTTCACTGCAAAATTCAAGATGCACCCGTTTATTTCAACTATGGCAAACATGCTGATGATCTTCGGTATTGTTACATACGCTACAAAAGGTGTATCCTTCGGTGCTATTGAACCTACGATCCCGAATATGGTAATCCCCAAGATCAATGGATTCCCTACCATTATCATCTGGGCTGTGGCAGCTATCGCTATCGTTTGGTTTATCTGGAATAAAACTACATTCGGAAAAAATCTGTATGCAGTAGGAGGAAACCCTGAAGCGGCTTCTGTTTCCGGTATTTCTGTATTCGCAGTAACCGTAGGAGCATTTATCCTGGCAGGTATCCTTTATGGATTCGGTTCCTGGCTGGAATGTATCCGTATGGTCGGTTCCGGTTCTGCAGCTTATGGACAGGGCTGGGAGACAGACGCTATCGCAGCCTGCGTAGTAGGCGGTGTATCCTTTACCGGTGGTATCGGTAAAATCTCCGGAGTGGTTGTAGGTGTGCTGATCTTTACTGCACTGACCTATTCCCTGACCATTCTGGGTATTGACACAAACCTCCAGTTCGTATTCTCAGGCATTATCATTCTTGTAGCAGTAACCCTTGACTGTCTGAAATACGTTCAGAAAAAATAATTATATTCCTGCTCAAAGGGGCTGGCGCATAAAGATCCCAGGAGATCTTGGCGGCAGCTTCTTTGTGCGATAAGCCCGGCAAGCAGCCGCCGTGCTTGCACGAGCGGATATTTGCCGGGCAAGTACAGCGAGCAGCGAAGCAGCGAGCTGTGCGATTATCGCAGTAATCGTGAGGCGGAGCCGAAACGATTAGATAAGCCGTGCAAGCAGCCGCCGTGCTTGCACGAGCGGTACTGACAACCAGCCGAATTTTTGTTATAATACTAAAATCGCTAGCTAATTTTGGATTTGGAGAGAAAATATGGATATATATACAGTTCTTCTGGTAGATGACGAGGAAGAGGTCATACAGGTTATCATGAAAAAGATCAATTGGGAAGGGCTTGGATTTTCCGTCATCGGCTATGCCAATAACGGGGTGAAAGCTCTGGAAATGGTGGAGGAGTTTCAGCCGGATGTGGTAATGACGGATATTAAAATGCCCTATATGGACGGTATGGAACTTTCCGGCAGGATTAAGACAGAGTTTCCGGCTACCAAGATCCTGCTCTTTACCGGCTATGATGAATTTGAATACGCAAAAGAGGCGGTCCATCTGGAAGTGGAGGAGTACATACTGAAACCGGTGAATTCCATAGAGCTGACCAAAGTGCTTACCCAGGTAAAGATCAAGCTGGATCAGGAAATCAGTGAAAAGAGAAATGTGGCTACTCTGGAAAAGCACTATATGGAGTCTCTGCCTCTTCTCCAGGCGGATTTTTATTCTGCCCTGATAGAAGGTCAACTGGATCAGAAGGAGATCCGGAAATTTCTTTCCGATTATCAGATTTCTTTTGAGGGACCCCGGCACTGCTGCCTTGTGGTCCATACTTCTTCTACTCAGCTGCCGGACAATATGCAGCCGCAGCTTCTGGCAACTTCTGTACAGAAGCAGGCCCGGGAGAAATTGGAAGAGAGATGGCGGAGCAAAAGCTTTTCTTACCTTGGAAATACAGTCATGCTCTGCCAGCTGAGAAATGAAAACGAGATCTCAGAGCTTACGGATGAATGTGACCGGTTCTGCAAGTATGTCCACAGGATCCTGGGGGCAGTGGTTACTGTGGGAGTCGGCCAGGTCTGCAGGGATATCGCAGAGCTGGCCCAGTCTTATCGGGGAGCCAGAGAGGCAGTATCCTACAGGGTCCTTTACGGAGCTTCCAGGGCCATCAATATTATGGAGATCGCACCTCAGGAGACACGGCAGCCTCAGAGGGACAACGAGGGAGAACTGTCGAAGCTTTTTAAGATGATTCGTCTGGGGTCTGAGGAGGAAGTCAGGGAGGAGGCCGGGAAATATCTGACCCGGATGTCTTTTCCGGAAAAATCCCTGCAGCAGCACCATATGGACATTATGGAGCTGCTGGGTACTTTGTACAGGTTTGCAGGAAATAATCATATTGCAGAGGAATTTCTTTCCAAAGATATGAGGGAGCTTTATGTGCGGCTTCTGGATATGGAACCGGAGGAACTACACAGATGGCTGACGAACATCAGCCTGTTCTTCCGGGAGGATCTGATCCTGGCCAGGAGCAGATCTACCCAGTCCTTCGTCTCCAAGGCAGAAGAGTATGTACGGAATAATTACAGCGATGAGAATCTTTCTCTGGACAGTATCTGTCAGGTTCTGGGAGTATCTAACTCTTACTTTTCCACTGCCTTTAAGAAAGAAACGGGGAAATCCTTTACCGGATATCTGACAGATTACCGAATGGATCAGGCTGCAAGGCTTCTTATCGAGACCAGTGAAAAAAGTTATATTATCGGCAGAAGTGTAGGATATACAGATCCGAATTACTTCAGCTATGTTTTTAAGCGGAGATTCGGCGTATCTCCCTCAAAGTACAGGACGGAGCATGGAACAAGTGAGAAATAAGTTTTTGAAATATTTGAACAGACTAAAACCCAGGGGAATGCAAACAACACTTATGTTTTCCTTTTCTGTGATCTCGGTGTTCATCATGCTGATCCTGGGGACAGTGCTGTATATACGTTTTTCTAACGTATCCCGTGATGAGATCGTAGAGACTACCAGAAAGCTTATGGAGCAAACCGGAGAAAATCTGGAGGATTATCTGGTGAGCATGCGCCAGATTTCTGATGCAGTGTATTATAATGTAGTGAAAGAAAGTGATTTTTCCACCCAGGAAAGCTCGATCCAAAAAGGCATGAATCTCCTCTATGAGGCTAACCGGGACAACTTGAGGAGCATTGCCATATACAATAATTACGGAAGCCTTATGGCGGCGGAGCCTGTGGCTTCCCAGAAGGAAGATCCCAATGTGACAAAGCAGAGCTGGTATCAGAACGCTATGGAGGAAATGGAAAATATGCATTTTTCCACTCCTCATATCCAGAACCTGTTTGACGACGGCACCATGGGATATTATTGGGTCATCACTTTAAGCCGGGCGGTGGAGCTTACCGAAGGGGGAGATTCCCGGACGGGAGTCCTTCTGGTAGATATGGACTATTCCAGTATTTCCCGTATGATGGACCAGATCAATACGGCCAACAGCGGTCAGTATTTCTATCTCTGCGACAGCAATGGGGAGATCATCTATCATCCCAGGCAGGTGCAGATCAGCGATGGGATTTTTGAAGAAAATAACCAGGCTGCTGCAAATTATAAAGAAGGGATCTATGATGAAAACTTTCACGGGGAACACAGGAAGGTTCTGGTGAATACGGTCAGTTATACAGGCTGGAAGCTGGTAGGGGTGATCCCCTATTCTACTTTTACCCATGGGATGCTGAATATCCGGTACTTTATCATGATGCTGATACTGCTTATGGCTATGATGCTTGCCTTTGTAAACAGAATGGTCTCTGTGTGGATATCCAGTCCCCTTCTGAAACTGAATGATTCTGTGAAGGGTTATGAAGCGGGGGAAGAACCGCAGATCTATATCGGCGGCTCTCAGGAGATCCGCCATCTGGGATATTCCATACAAAAGTCCTACGAACAGATCGATGACCTTATGAAGAAAATTGTCCTGGAGCAGAATGAGCGGAGAAAAAGCGAACTGGATGCTCTCCAAAGCCAGATCAACCCTCACTTTTTATATAATACTCTGGAATCCATTACCTGGATGGTAGAGGGAGAGAAAAATGATGAGGCTGCCTTTATGATCACCCAGCTGGCAAAGTTTTTCCGGATCAGCCTCTCCAAAGGGAGAACAGTGATCAGTATCAAGGATGAACTGCAGCATGCTCAGAGTTATATGAACATACAGAAGGTTCGGTATAAGAATGCATTTTCCGTTATATTTGATGTGGAGGAAGAGGTATGTTCCTGCTGTACGGTGAAGCTGGTCCTTCAGCCTATCCTGGAAAATGCTATCAGCTATGGGGTCAGTGCCATGGACGAAGGAGGAGAAATCCGGATCACAGGACGAAAGGAAGACGGAAAGGTGATTCTGACTGTAACAGACAATGGCATCGGCATGTCCTGGGAAGAAGCGGCATTTGTCCTTACAGACAATACAAGGGTGCCTAAGCGAGGCTCCGGCGTAGGTCTGGTAAATGTGAACAACCGGATCCAGCTGCTTTTTGGGAAAGAATACGGGCTGAAAATAGAAAGCGAGCCTGATGAAGGAACTGCTGTATCTATCATTATTCCGGCAGTGCCCTATACAGAGGAGAACAGAAAGATCCTGGAGAAGGGCTATCTGTTCGGTAAGGATGTGATCAAGAAGATTGAAGACGCAGGTATGGAAGATGAAAAACAGTAAAAAAGTATTTATCCTTACGGAGGCAGTCCTGGGGTTTCTGGTCTTGATCCTGGCAGTGATCATGCTTTTGGACAGAAACGGAAAGGAACCTTACAAGGTTTCTGTGATCGTTGAAAATTCCGAGGACAACCAGTGGGCGGCCTTTCGTTATGGCCTGAGGATGGCGGCGAAAGACCGGCAGGTGGAGGTCTCTGTGGTGCCTACAGAAGGAGCCATGACCCTGGAAGAAGAGCAAGAGCTTATAGAACAGGAAATCTATAACGGGGCCGACGGGATCATCCTTCAGCCGGTCCCCGGCTCAGATACAGAAGAGATGCTGAAAAAAATTATGAAAAAGGTGCCGGTGATGCTGGTGGGATCTGCAGCTGCCAAGGAGGGTGCGGAAACTTTTCCGGTGACACAGCCGGATAATTATGCTATGGGGCAGGCCCTGGCAGAAGAACTGATCCGGGACTGTGCGGGTAATCTCCGAGGAAAGTCTCTGGGGATCGTTTCCTGTGCCGGGGATTCTCAGGCGGTCCAGGAACGAAGTGCAGGATTCCAGGAGGCTCTGAAGGGTATGGGAACCCGGGTGAGCTGGAATGTAGAAGGTGTTTTTGGAGAGGAAGAGACCAATTCTTTGGAGTCTCTGCCGAAGGTGGATTTTGTCATTGCCCTGGATGATGGGAGTACAACGGCGGCGGGAGAGTATTCTGCGTCAAATGATCTCCACGGAGCCATTGTCTATGGGATCGGAAACTCTACAGAGGCAGTTTACTATCTGGATACCGGGAGAACCCAGTGTCTGGTAGTGCCGGATGAATTTAACGTAGGGTATCAGGGGCTGGATGAAATCTCCCGGAAGCTGGGGCATTCCTTCCGAAAGATGGAGGACCGGCAGACTGCTTACACGGTGATCCGCAGAGATACCCTTTTCACAGAGGAGAATCAGGAGCTGCTCTTTACCATGAGTCAGTAAAAAGAGGTATGAGATGAAAAATAAAAAGGTTTTAGCGGCAGGGCTGGCCTTCTGCGTAAGTCTTCAGGGGCTGGTTTCCTGTGCGGAAGAGGAACGATTAGAGACTGTCCGGGCTCAGATCGGAGTAGCCTGTTATGATCAGGACGATATATTTATAAGTGAGCTGCTGGACTGTGTAGAAGAAGAACTGGGCCTGTTGGAAGATCATACTTTTCAGGCAACGGTAACTGTCCGGGACGGCGCAGGTTCCCAGAAGATTCAGAACGATCAGGTAGAGGAGCTTATCAATGCAGGCTGCGATATCCTCTGTATCAATCTGGTGGACCGGGCGGATCCTTCAGAGATTATAGACCTTGCCAGAGAAAATGAGGTGCCCATCATTTTCTTTAACCGGGAGCCTGTAGCAGAGGATATGCTTCAGTGGGAAAAATTGTATTACGTAGGCGCAGATGCTAAACAGTCGGGAATCATGCAGGGAGAACTGGCGGCAGAGGCCATTAAGGAGAATCCACAGATCGACCGGAATAAGGACGGAAAGATTCAGTATGTGGTCCTGGAAGGAGAGCCGGGACATCAGGATGCCATCATCCGGACGGAAAACGCTGTGGAGACGCTGAGAGACCAGGGAATAGAGCTTGAAAAGCTCAGTTATGGCATTGCAAACTGGAACCGGGCTCAGGCGGAAAATCGTATGCTCCAGATGATCAGCCAGCATCAGAATCAGATCGAACTGGTTCTGGCTAATAATGACGCTATGGCCCTTGGGGCTCTTGATGCTTATAAGAAACTGAACCGGACAGAATCGGCCCTTCCCGTATTCTTCGGCATCGACGGGACCAGGGAAGGGCTGGAAGCCATTAAAGAACAGAAGATGGCAGGAACCGTGTATAATGACAAGGAAGGTCAAGCGCAGGCCATTGTAAAGCTGGCAAAAGCGCTGGTTACCGGCAGAGGAATGTCAGATATAGAGTTTGAAAAGGAAAAATATATCTATCTTCCCTATGCAAAAGTTACCCTTGACAATGTGGAAGATTATATAGAAACAGAGCAGAATCAGGAGAAATAAATATAAGTGTTTCCCTGACCCAGTGCTTTATGTTATAATATTTTACGGGGCTGTCGTATAAATGATACGGCAGTCCCGTTTATCAGCTGAGGACCCGTGATCTGCAGATCCGGGGAAATCTGCAGATCATTTATGATAAAGGGATGAGAATTGTGCTAGAGATCATTGTTTGCTTTATTGCAGGAATGGGAGCTGGACTGGGCACCGGCTTTGCAGGGATGAGCGCTGCCGCTGTGATCAGTCCCATGCTGATCACTTTTTTGGGTATGCCGGCTTATCAGGCGGTAGGCATTGCCCTTGCCAGCGATGTTTTGGCCAGTGCCGCCAGTGCTTACACTTATGGAAAGAATAAAAATCTGGATATCCGCAACGGCCTGATCATGATGGCCGCTGTCCTAATTATGACCATGGTGGGAAGCTGGCTGGCAAGTCTTATGCCGGACAGCACTATGGGGAGCTTTTCCGTGATCATGACATTTCTTCTGGGCGTGAAATTTATTGCCAAGCCTGTTATGACCACTAAAGAGATTATGAATGGAGTAAGCAAAAGGGTCCGGATGATCCAGTCGGTTGTCTGCGGTATTGTTATCGGTTTCATCTGCGGATTTGTAGGAGCAGGAGGGGGAATGATGATGCTGCTGATCCTGACCTCTGTTCTGGGCTATGAACTGAAAACCGCTGTGGGGACCAGCGTTTTTATCATGACCTTTACAGCGTTTACCGGAGCTGTGAGTCATTTCGCTATTGGTGGACTGCCGGATATAGGATGCCTGGTACTCTGTATCATCTTCACCCTGATCTGGGCCGAAATTGCAGCCCGGTTCGCAAACAAAGCAGAGCCCATCACCCTAAACCGTGTGACCGGAGCCGTCCTGGTAATCCTGGGCCTGGTAATGATAGGAGTAAATTTGCTATGAAAGCCCAGTCTCAAAGCATAGGCCCATGGACTGCTTGCAGTCCGATGGGACTAAGCTTTAGAGACGCTAACCGTCATGAACAAGTAGGCCGCCAGGCCGGATTGTGAATGAAGGTTCAGGATTACGGGAGTGGGCAGCACGGAGTAATCCTGAGGGCTTTCATAGACCGTAGAACCAGTCTCAAAGCA
Organism: uncultured Bacillota bacterium; assembly: GCA_949291945.1. GTDB lineage: Bacteria > Bacillota > Clostridia > Lachnospirales > Lachnospiraceae > Blautia. Next base: position 61,337 of record CASEXH010000007.1, read on the forward strand.
TAGGCCCATGGACTGCTTGCAGTCCGATGGGCCTATGCTTTAGAGACGCTAACCGTCATGAACAAGTAGGCCGCCAGGCCGGAAGATTATTATAATGGGGGAGAGAGAATGAGAACCAGGGAAAAGCTTCTGACTTTTTTTGAGGAGAATAAAGGCAATTATTTTTCCGGGGAGGAGCTGGCCGCAAGGCTCTCTGTTTCCAGGACCGCCATATGGAAGGCAGTGAACAGCCTGCGGAAAGACGGCTATGAGATTGATGCGATCCCAAACAGGGGATACTGCCTTTCCACAGATACAGATATTTTGTCTGCCCAGGGAGTGAGAAAGTATCTGGAACCTGTCTGCGGGCCGATCAAGCTGGAAATACTGACGTCAACAGAATCTACCAATGATTACCTGCGGGGGAAGGCCCTGGAGGGGTACAAGGAAGGTCTTACGGTTATTGCCGGGGAGCAGACCGGAGGGAGAGGAAGGACTGGCCGGAGTTTTTATTCCCCTGCCGATACGGGGATTTATATGAGCCTTCTTCTTAATCCGGAAAACTGCTCTCCTGCCAAGGCTGTAAAATTCACCACCATGGCGGCGGTGGCCGCCTGTCAGGCCATAGAGAAGGTTTCCCAAAAAAAGACACAGATTAAATGGGTCAATGATATCTACATCGAAGGAAAAAAAGTCAGTGGTATTCTTACAGAAGGCGCTGTCAGTCTGGAAAAAGGCACTCTGGAGTATGTGATCCTGGGGATGGGGCTCAACGTCTATCCACCCCGGGACGGATTTCCCCGGGAACTGGAAGGAACAGCTGGAACAGTTTTCCGGGAGAAAAAAAGTGATGGGAAAAACCGGCTGGCAGGAGAATTCCTGAACGGTTTTATGCATTTTTATACAGACTGGGAAAATGCCGGATATGCCAGAGAATACCGGAACCGTAGCCTGGTACTGGGAAAGGGGATTCAGGTTCTGAATTCTGCGGGGGCCAGGAAAGCCAGAGCTTTGGATATTGATGAAAACTGCCGGCTGCTGGTAGAGTATGAGGATGGCAGCAGGGAGTGGCTGAGAGCAGGAGAGATCAGTATCCTGTCAGAGCAGCAGAATAGTTTTTAAAGACGGATGCTGCCGGAATTTAAATTCTCTAAAACAGATAAAATTTCCGGGGTTTTCTTAATAAAATGCATAAATTGCATAAAAATAAAATTTCTGTCAAAATATCTTTGACAGACAAAAAAATCTGAGTTACACTTCAACGCATAAAAGCAAAGGCGCTTCGGAGCTTTCCGGAGCGCTTTTCTTTTACTATTCATAAGCAACGGACAGAGACAGGCTTTGCCAGGAGCTGCCTGTAGTATCGCAGCGGATAGGGAAGGACTCTTCCCTATCCGATTACCGCAGGTTGTGAAAGAATAAAAGGTGCTGCCGCATTAATCAAAATTGAGACTATGACTAATGCGACAGCACCGGGTATATAGGGAGGAGAGGAGGATACTTTATGACAGAGGAAATTTTATCTGCAATCAATGAAAGTGTAGGTACGGAGGTATTTGGCATCTGGTTTCTCATCGGAGCTGCTTTTGTATTCTTTATGCAGGCAGGCTTCGCCATGGTGGAGACAGGTTTTACCAGAGCGAAAAACGCAGGAAATATTATTATGAAAAACCTTATGGATTTTTGTATCGGAACCTGCGTGTTTATTGTTTTAGGCTGCGGACTGCTCCTTGGGGAGGATGCGCTGGGAGGGTTCCTGGGGCTCCCTACCCTGGGGATTTTTACGGATTATGCCAATTTTGACTGGTCCAATTTTGTTTTTAACCTGGTGTTCTGTGCTACGGCGGCCACGATCGTATCTGGCTCTATGGCAGAGAGAACTAAATTTTTAGCTTACTGTATATATTCCGGAGTGATCTCCGCAGTGATCTATCCTATAGAAGCACACTGGATCTGGGGCGGCGGATGGCTCTCTTCTCTGGGCTTCCATGATTTTGCCGGTTCATGTGCTATCCATATGGTAGGCGGTCTGACTGCTTTTATCGGAGCCGCTATGGTAGGCGCAAGAATCGGAAAATTTACGAGGGATAAAAATGGAAAGGTCATAAAGGTAAATGCTTTTCCCGGACACAATCTGGTGATCGGAGCTCTGGGGTGTTTTATCCTGTGGTTTGGCTGGTATGGATTTAACGGTGCGGCGGCTACTACAGGCCCCCAGCTTGCCTCTATATTTATGTCAACGACTATTTCGCCGGCAGTTGCAACAGTTGTATGCATGATCTTTACCTGGATCAGATATGGAAAGCCGGATGTTTCTATGTGCCTCAATGCCTCTCTGGCAGGTCTGGTGGCTATTACAGCTCCCTGTGATGTGACAGATACCACAGGAGCCATTATTATCGGGGCAGTAGCCGGCGTGCTGGTTGTCTTCGGCGTATGGTTCTGTGATAATGTAGTTCATGTAGATGACCCGGTAGGCGCTGTTGCGGTTCACTGTCTGAACGGTATCTGGGGAACCCTGGCAGTAGGGCTTTTTGCTACAGACACAGCGCCGGAATCTATGATCAACGGTCTTTTCTACGGCGGCGGCTTTAAGCAGCTGGGAATCCAGCTGTTGGGAGTGATCACGGTATTGGCCTGGACAGCAGTAACTATGATCATTGTGTTTAAACTGATCGATATGACAATCGGACTGAGAGTCACCGAAGAAGAAGAAATTGAAGGACTGGATGCGAAAGAGCACGGACTGGCTTCTGCCTATGCCGGATTCAGTATTATGGATGCCAACGGCGGTATTATGATGGAAAATGAGAATACGGATCTTGGAGCGGGCGAATACGAAAAAGCTTCCAAAGCGCAGAAAGATGCCGCTGTTCCTGTGGCCGGGCCGGTGGATCTGGATACAGGTATGCATAAAGTTGTGATCATTGTGCGGCTTTCCAGATATGAACGGCTGAAGAACGCATTAAATGAACTGGGAGTAACAGGTATGACCGTTACCCAGGTTATGGGATGCGGCATCCAGAAAGGCGCCGGAGAAAAATACAGAGGTGTAGAAGTGGATGCCACAGTGCTTCCTAAAGTTAAAGTGGAAGTTGTCGTGGGAAATATTCCAGTGAGCAAAGTCATTGAGACTGCCAAGAAGACTCTTTACACCGGTCATGTGGGAGACGGAAAGATATTCGTATATAATGTACAGCAGGTAGTAAAGGTTCGGACAGGAGAAGAAAATTTAGATGCACTGAAAGATGTAGAATAAGATATCCGCAGGTATCTGAAAATATAAAAATGACAGCATAACTGATATGATTCGGGAGCTGTTGCATGGAACATATGTCAGGAATATTGATATATTCCCGAGCTTCATGCGACGGCTCCTGTTTTTGTAAACATCATTGTTTTTCGGAAATACATTGGATATAATAGCGTTATAAGAATTGCAGTTTAGGAAAAGGCAAATATTTCCGATCTGTATAGAGGGAATTTTGCAGAATCAGATAACTAGCAAAAGATAAAGATGATGTGAAAGGATCTATGTATGTCCGGCAATGTTAAAAATATGACTTCCGGTTCTCCGGGAAAACTGATCTTGTTTTTTGCCCTGCCCCTGATGGCAGGGAATGTTTTTCAGCAGTTTTATACTATGGTAGATGCTATGGTGGTAGGCCAGATCGTAGGGGTAAAGGCTCTGGCTGCAGTGGGAGCTGCCGACTGGATCATCTGGATGGTCCAGGGGATTGTTTCAGGCGGCGCCCAGGGATTTTCTATACTGACATCCCAGAATTATGGAGCAGGTAAGGCAAAAGAGCTGAGGCGGACAGTGGCCGGCAGTTATACCTTAATGGCGGTGATCGCTGTAGCTGTACTGGCGGTCAGTCAGGTGGGAGCCGTCCCGTTGCTGACCTTTCTTAATACCCCTTCAGATGTTATGGACATGTCTGTGACTTATATCAGGATTATATTCTGCGGGATTCCGGTGATCGCAGCCTATAATACTTTTGCCTCTATCCTGCGGGCACTGGGAAACGGACGTTCTCCGCTGATCGCCATGATCGTTGCAGCGGTGATCAACGTAGGACTGGATCTTCTTTTTGTGGCCGGATTTGGCTGGGGAGTGGCCGGAGCCGCAGGAGCTACGGTGATCGCCCAGGGATTTTCTGCCCTGTATTGTTTTATGGTCTTAAGAAAGATCGAGGCGGTAAGGATTTCCAGAGAAGACTTCCAGATGGAAACGGGGCTTTTTGCACAGCTGGCCGGGCTTGGAGCACCTCTGGCTTTTCAGAATATCATCATATCTGTAGGCGGCCTGGTGGTACAGTATGTGGTAAATGGATATGGTTTTCTTTTTGTGGCCGGATTTACTGCGGCCAATAAACTTTACGGAGTACTGGAACTGGCGGCGATTTCCTACGGATATGCGATCACTACTTACGTGGGCCAGAACCTGGGAGCAGGAAATATACCCAGGATCAAAGCCGGTGTAAAAAGCGGAGGGGTCATGGCAGTTTTCACTGCCCTGGTTATCGGCCTGGTTATGATCATCGGAGGAAGAGCCATCCTTTCCCTGTTTGTATCGGGAGATCCCCGGGAGGCTGAGCAGGTGCTGGATATCGCTTATCACTACCTGTTTCTTATGGCAGTATTTCTGGTGGTACTGTATCTGTTGTATGTATTCCGCTCAGCAATCCAGGGGCTGGGCAATACAGTCATTCCCATGGCCAGCGGGATCGTGGAATTTTTCATGCGGGTAGGCGCAGCCATGGTGCTGCCTCTTTTCATCGGCCAGACCGGGATTTTTTATGCAGAGATCAGCGCCTGGAGCGGCGCAGCACTGCTTCTTGCAGTGAGTTACTTCTGGTTGATCAGAAAGTATTAAAATGTTTTATCGGATCTTTAAAAAGGAAAGAATTTCCATCTGTGTCATTTGTCCTTATCTGGTATAGTTGTTGCTGCACCTCCTTTTTCCGTCTTACAGAGTAGGAATTGATTCTATATTATTAATGAGAAAATGCTTGCATCAGAATATAAGCTGGGTTAATATTGAGAACAATTACTTAAGGGAATAGGATGATTCGTTTAATTTATAACTTTATGATATAATACTAATACTGTTATTATTACTACAAGAGGCAGCGGCAATTTAAAAGGAGATACAAATGGAGTTAAAGAAACATTATGGAGAGGAAAATATTATCAGAAAACTAAAGAAATTCCCAAGGAGAGCCGGTCGCCAGAAAAGAAAAAAAGCAGTTCTGATTATAAGATGCGTATTTTCGAGTTTCCTGGCAGCCGGATTTATTACCATCTGTCTGGGAGTAGGGTGCTATCAGGGAATTGTTTCGTCTGCGCCTGATGTTTCAGAAGTAAACAGTAAGCCTACAAAATACGCTACATTTGTCTATGATATGGATGGAAAACAGATACAGCAGATTAATGAAGCACAAAGTAACAGGATTTATGTGTCCATTGAAGATATACCGGAAGATATGCAGCATGCTATTGTAGCAATTGAGGATTCCAGGTTTTATGAACATCATGGAATTGATTTTCGGGGAATGCTGAGAGCAGCAATGACAACGGTAACATCTGGATTTCAACAGACGGAAGGAGCCAGTACGATTACCCAGCAGTTGATTAAGAATAATGTATTTACAGATTGGACCAGCGAAAATTTTCTGCAGTCGGTACAACGTAAAATCCAAGAACAGCAGCTTGCTGTAGAACTTGAACAATATTTTACAGACCAGGGGCTGGACGCAAAAAGTGTTATTTTAGAAGAGTATTTAAATACTGTAAACTTTGGGTCAGGAGCTTATGGGATACAGACAGCGGCACAGATATATTTTGGAAAAGACAGCCGGGATCTGACCCTGTCCGAATGTGCAGTACTGGCAGCAATCCCTCAGAATCCTACCAGGTGGAACCCCAGACAAAATCCAGAGGAGAATGCTGAACGCAGAGAGACTGTATTAAACTATATGAGGGATCAGGGCTGGATTACTCAGGAGGAACTGGAAGATGCATTAAAAGATGATGTCTATGCCAGAATCATTGACAGTAGTGAGGCTCAGGGTAAAGCAGACGCTTATTCATATTTTATAGATGAACTGATCAATCAGGTTCAACAAGATCTGGTAGAGGAAAAAGGATATACTGAGTCACAGGCAGCTAATATGATATATAGTGGAGGTCTTCGAATATATAGTACTCAGGATACAGAGATTCAGGAAATTATGGAGTCAGAATTTGAAAATGAAGAAAACTATCCTGAAGGTACTTATTTTGAACTGGATTGGACGTTGACAGTGGACCAGGAAGACGGAAGCCAAGTTAATTATGATCAGGAAACTTTGGAAAAATATTTTAGGGAAAAGGATGGAAGCTTTTCGGAAATATATGAATCTCAGGAACAGGCCCAGGGTTACATAGATGAATATAAAGCAGCTGTTGTAAAGGACGGAGATAAAATTGCAGATGAAAGAACTTATTTTGTAGCTCAGCCCCAGGCTGCTATGACTGTCATAGAGCAAAGCACCGGATATGTAAGAGGAATCATAGGAGGCCGGGGTGAGAAAACGGCAAGTCTGACTTTGAACAGGGCAGCAGATACCTACCGGCAGCCCGGTTCGGTATTTAAGATATTGTCTGCTTATGGACCGGCATTGAATGACGGGAATATTACTCTAGCTACACATATTCAGGATGAAGCCTATACATATGAGGACGGTACTCCCCTCCGTAATGCAGATAACCGATATCACGGATCTGTATCAGTTCGTCAGGCAATCCGAAGTTCTTATAATATACCGGCTGTAAAGGTTCTTACTGATATTACTCCTGCAAAGGGATTTGAATATCTTCAGAAGCTGGGATTTTCATCGCTGAATGCAGAAACAGATGCAATACAGCCCCTGGCTTTAGGAGGAATTACCAACGGAGTGAGCAATATGGAGCTGACGGCTGCTTATGCTGCTATTGCTAACGGGGGAACTTACAATGAACCGGTAATGTACACAGAAGTTACAGACCAGGATGGAAATGTGATCCTGAAAAATGAGGCTGAGGGACAGAATGTATTTAAAGAGAGTACAGCATATCTTCTTACCAGCGCTATGGAAGATGTGGTTTCTGAAGGCACCGGTACTGGTTTTCAGTTAGACAATATGCATGTAGCGGGAAAGACAGGAACGGCAAATGACTATCGTGATCTGACCTTTGTTGGTTATACACCCTATTATACAGCTGCCATCTGGGCAGGATATGATGATTCACAGGAATTGCCGGAGTCCCAGAGAACTTTTCACCGTACAATTTGGAAAAATGTTATGAACCGTATTCATGAATCTCTCCCAGATAAAGAGTTTGAACAGCCTTCTACAGTAAAAAGGACGGCTGTCTGTGCAAATTCCGGGCTTTTAGCAGGAACCGGATGCAGCCGTGTGTATGAATATTTTGATCAGGATAATATGCCTCAGGAAACATGCACAGCTCATAGACCTATACAGACACCGAAAACAAACAGAGGAAATAATAACAGCAATGGAAACAGTACCAAGAAAAAAGCCTATGCCAACTGGTGGGAGTACTACTGGGATCAAATATGGAAAAGGAATCAAGACTGACAGGTTAACAAAAAGAAGGTAGAGACCATGCATGATATCTGGAATCCCTGGCACGGATGCAGAAAGTGTTCAGAGGGCTGTGAGAATTGTTATATGTATTTCCTTGACAGGATGCGGGATCAGGACGGAAGGCGCATATACAAGACAAAAAGCGGCTTCCGCTATCCCCTCTCCAAGGACCGTCAGGGACAGTATAAGATAAAAAGCGGAGAGATGATCCGGGTGTGCATGACTTCGGATTTCTTTCTGGAAGAAGCAGACCCATGGCGGGAGGAAGCATGGGCAGTGATGCGTCAGAGAAAAGATGTAAAGTTTTTCTTGCTGACCAAACGGCCCCAGAGAGTGGCTTCTTGTCTGCCCTATGACTGGGGAGAGGGATGGGAAAATGTCTTCTTTAATGTGACCTGTGAGAACCAAGAACCAGAGAAGGGCGGACGAGAGGATTCCTATCCTCTTTGAACTGCCTTTTAAACATAAAGGGATCATGACCGCTCCCCTGATAGGCCCTGTGGATATCGGCAAATATCTGCCAAAGGGACAGATCGAACAGGTGCTCTGCGGAGGGGAAAATTATGACGGTTCCCGCCCCTGTCATTATGAATGGGTAAAGCTTCTGTACAATCAGTGCCGGGAATGCGCCAGCCGCCTGACCTGCAACGGCTGTGCTGACTGCGGAAAATGTGACAGGACATCTTTGTAGACCGGCTTTCTAATGCCCCCTGGGTATCTGATCCAGCCGCCCTTTTTCTTTTACCAGATCTGCATAGAGAAGGTCTGCCAGGACAAAACCAAGGGGTATAAGAGAGAACCAGATGGCTTTTCCCAGGAAAAAGCGGCAGAGAAAAGTAGAAGCTACGCCTCCCAGGACAAAGGAAACCAGCATGAAGGTGTGAGTCCGCAGCCTCCGCAGATGGGAAGGCCGTTCTTGTGGATGACGTATAGATTTTGTAATAGCGATACCCACCTGCCGGATGTGGTTGGTACAGAAGGTGGTGGCCATTGGAATACCTTCCGCCTGGCGGAAGGTATTGTACTGCATGGAGCAGATGAAGTTGATCAGCACCTGGGTGATCTGGACCGGTGCGCTTTCCGGAAGAAAGCCAAGAAAGATCACCACAAAGATCTCTATGACGATCAGCAGGGTATCCCACCGGATCAGATGGCTTTTCTTTACATAGCCGGGCAGGACCTCTGAGAGCATGGTCCCCACACAGTAGGCGGTAATGGGAATGACAAAATACAGAGCGTGGAACCACTGGCCGTTTCCCAGAGCCATGGCCAGGAGGACAAAGTTTCCTGTCTGTGCGTTGCAGAATACGCCTCCTCGTATAGAATAAGTAAAGGCTCCGAAGTATCCGGCAGTCAGCATCATCAGAATGAAAACAATGCCACGTTCACATTCCAGAAAAGTATTTTTTGCAGCAGGAGAAGTCTGCGTCTTTGGTTCTTCCATGAATATCTTCCTCCTTTAGACTATTCCCCATTATAATTCTTTCGCTCTTTCGGTTCAATCCGGTTTTTGAATAAAAAATAAAGAGAGGCCTGGAATGATTCCGGCAGATATCACAGAAAAAGGCGGGCCGTCAGTTGTAGAAGGAGGAAAAACTGTTATAATAAAAGACAGAATTCCCCTGCTGCCAGGAAGGAAAATCTTATTTCTGTGAGTGGCGAGCCAAGGGGACATGGCTGCATGCTCATTTGACTTGCAGAGGGAAAAGTGAGGTGTATGAAATGGAACAAATGTCACTATTTGACAACCGAGGACAGTCTGCTCCCCTTGCCACCAGGCTGCGGCCGGATTCCCTGGAAGATTTTGCAGGCCAGGAGCACCTGCTGGGGAAAGGGAAGATTCTCAGGCAGCTGATTGAAAAAGATCAGATTTCTTCCATGATCTTCTGGGGGCCTCCGGGAGTGGGGAAGACTACTCTGGCCAGCATTATCGCAGGGAGAACTAAGGCCCAGTTTATTAATTTTAGTGCAGTTACCAGCGGTATTAAGGAGATCCGGGAGGTCATGAACCAGGCGGAGCTTGCCAGGCGAATGGGACGGCGGACCGTACTTTTCATAGACGAGATCCACCGATTTAACAAAGCCCAGCAGGATGCGTTTCTGCCTTTTGTGGAGAAGGGGAGTATTATTCTCATCGGAGCTACTACAGAGAATCCTTCTTTTGAGGTAAATTCCGCTCTCCTTTCCAGGTGCAAAGTCTTTGTGCTGAAAGCCCTGGAGGTAAAGGATTTGCTGAAGCTTTTAAACCATGCTCTGGAAAGTCCAAAAGGATTTGGAAACCAGCATGTGAAGATCACCGGGGAGCAGCTTACCGCTATAGCGGAGTTTGCCAACGGAGACGCCAGAACAGCGCTGAATACCCTGGAGATGGCGGTACTCAACGGAGAGATTAGCCCTGAGGGGATCCTGGTCACAGACCAGGGCCTGGAACAGTGCGTCAGCCGAAGGTCCCTTCTCTATGATAAAACCGGGGAGGAGCATTATAATCTGATCTCTGCCTTACATAAATCCATGAGGAACAGCGATCCGGATGCGGCGGTTTACTGGATGTGCCGGATGCTGGAGGGAGGAGAAGATCCTCTTTATATAGCAAGGAGACTGATCCGTTTTGCCAGTGAGGATGTTGGAATGGCAGACAGCCACGCCCTTCCTCTGGCAGTGTCTGTCTACCAGGCCTGTCATTTCCTGGGCATGCCGGAGTGCGACGTCCACCTGACCCATGCAGTGGTGTATCTGTCTATGGCGCCGAAATCTAATGCCCTGTACAGAGCCTGTGAAGCCAGTAAGGCGGATGTGAAGAACAGGAAAGCAGAGCCGGTTCCCCTGGTCCTGCGGAATGCTCCTACAAAGCTGATGAAGGAACTGGACTACGGGAAGGGTTACGAATATGCCCACAATACAGAAGAGAAGCTGACCCATATGCAGTGTATGCCAGACAGCCTGAAAGACAGAGTCTACTATCAGCCAACCACTCAGGGAGAAGAGGAAAAAGTGAAAGAACGGCTGGAAGAGATCAAGACTTGGAAGCAGAAGGAATAGAATGGCAAAGTTTATAATGATTACAAAAATCCTCCCAGAATCTTTGAACTTATTCAAAAATTCCCGGGAGGATTTAAGGTGTGCAATGGTATCAAAAAAATATATTTAATGTGTCAAACGCTTTTCTGTGCTTTTGTTGCTGCCTTTTCAGGCGTCAGCAGAATCTGCTTCTTCAGTATCTTCTTCCGGTATATCATTACGGGACTCGGATACGGTTACTATAATAGCTTCCGGATCTGTAAGCAGATCAATGTTTTCATTCTTGGCAATATCCAGATCGCCCACTTTAATGGATTCACCGACCTTCAGATCGCCTACATCAACGGAAACCCTTTCTACCAGGTTGTCGGGAAGGGCTCTGTAGGAAATTTCTTCCAGAAGGAGCTGGAGCACTCCGCTCATAACCTTCTCATAATTTACCAGAACAATTTCAGCTACAGAATTTACTTTCTCACCTTTTACCAGAGCCTGGAAATCAATCTCGTCTATCTGTCCTTTCAATGGATTGAAGTTAATCTCTTTAATCAATACATCCATAGCCTGTCCGTCTACATCCAGCATGACCTGGCTTCCTCTGCCGCTGGTCTTCATCAGACGGTCTACTGCGGATTTTTCAATCTTAATAGGGATAGAACCTTCAATTTCTTTACCGAATACATTACCGGTAACATATCCCTCACGTCTTAATCTTTTTGCTTTGATGGCCATGTCTCTTTTTTCAGCTTTTAAAGTATTCATTTATCTTTTCCTCCAAAAATCTGATTGCCTGACAGCCTTTTTTGCATCTTCTGATGCTGGGGATTGCTTTGTGCCTCACGTTGCCGCAATCCTGGCATTTCACAAATCGGTGTTGTCAAGGTCATTTCCTTGTTACACCAGTATTATAACACGTATATCGAAGAAGGCAAGTGAAAATTCTGTGAACTTTTGTTTTATAGAAACTTTCATTACGGCGGAAAATTTTTTGAATCTTAGAATGACAAGGTCTTTAGGAGAACATACTATTACTATTCTATATCGGAAAGGAATCCTGCTATGTTCTTCGACTACTATTACATTCTCTGGGTGCTGCCAGCAGTGATTTTTGCTATATGGGCCAGCACCAAAGTAAGCACTACATTTCAGAAATATTCCGCCCAGCTTTCTCATCTGGGCCTTTCAGGAAGCCAGGCGGCCAGAAAGGTATTGGATGCCTTTGGCGTGTACCAGATTAAAATAGAAAAAATCGGAGGAAGCCTTACAGACCATTATGACCCGAGAACCAATATCATACGGCTTTCCGGCAGCGTCTGCGACCGGACTTCCATAGCAGCTATCGGTGTGGCGGCCCATGAGGCCGGACATGCCATTCAGTATGCCCAGGGCTATCTTCCCATTAAGATACGAAATGCCATTATACCAGTGACCAACATCGGTTCCCGTCTGGCCATTCCCCTGATCCTCATAGGCCTGCTCTTTGCAGGAGAAGGAGGGGGACTGGGAAATCTGGCTTATCTTGGAGTACTGTGCTTCGGACTTTCTACCTTATTTCAGATGATCACTCTCCCGGTAGAATTTGATGCCAGCAGACGGGCTCTTCGTGCCCTGGAAAGCACACATATCTTAACAGGAGAAGAACTATATGGAGCAAAGAAAGTGCTTACTGCAGCAGCTCTTACCTACGTGGCAGCCCTGGCTGTGTCACTTACCCAGCTTTTTCGGCTGCTGGCCATTGTTAACAGAAGAAATGGCGGGAGATGATATCCCCCATTCAGTCATATCCACTAAATTTCCAGCATAAAATTTGTTAAACATTACCTACTTGCATCTTTTCGAAACCTGTGGTAGATTAACCATAGAAAGTGTCGGAAACGTTACCGATACCGTTACCAGAAACCGGCGGACCTATTTGTGTGAGGATGCTTACATATACCATCGGGTCAGCCTAATGTAAAAAGGAGATCAATCATGAGAGAAAGCGGTGTACTGCTTCCAATAGCCAGCCTTCCGTCTGATTATGGAATCGGCTGTTTCTCCAAGGAAGCCTACGAATTTGTGGATCAGTTAAAAGCAGGGGGTCAGAAGATCTGGCAGATTCTTCCTCTGGGACCTACAGGATATGGGGATTCTCCCTATCAGTCTTTTTCTACTTTTGCAGGTAATCCATATTTTATCGATCTGGAGACACTGATCCAAGAGGAACTGCTCACCAGAGAAGAATGCAATACCTGTGACTTTGGGGATAATGCAGAATTTATTGATTATGAGAAGATTTATTTTTCCAGATTTAAGATCCTTAGGAAGGCTTTTGAACGGTTTGTTCCTGATGGAGAGTTTACAGAATTTATAGAGAAAAATAAGGAATGGCTGGAAGATTACGCTCTTTACATGGCCATTAAGAACAGTCTTGGAGGTATCAGCTGGAGCCAATGGCCGGCAGACTTGAAACGAAGAGTACCTCTGGCTATGGAAGAGAAGAAAAAAGAACTGGAAGAAGAGATCCAGTTTATCCGTTTTCAGCAGTATGAGTTCACAAAACAGTGGAGCAAACTGAAAAAATATGCCAATGATCAGGGAATACGCATTATTGGAGATATTCCCATATATGTAGCTTTTGACAGCGCTGATGCCTGGGCCAATCCGGAGCTTTTCCAGTTTGATGAGGAGTGTACGCCTACGGCTGTGGCAGGTTGTCCTCCCGACGCTTTCGCAGCTACGGGCCAGCTTTGGGGAAATCCACTTTATGACTGGGAATACCACGAAAAGACAGGATTTGCCTGGTGGATCAGGAGACTGGAATACTGCTATAAGCTGTATGACGTGGTCCGGGTAGATCATTTCCGGGGATTTGACGAATATTATGCTATTCCATACGGAGACAAGACAGCAGAGTTTGGAAAGTGGAGAAAAGGCCCCGGCCTGAAACTCTTTAAAGCCGTGAAGGAAGTTATGGGGGAGACTCCCATCATCGCAGAGGACCTTGGCTACCTTACAGACAGCGTGAGACAGCTGGTAAAGGACACCGGATATCCGGGAATGAAGGTGCTGCAGTTTGCTTTTGACTCCAGAGAGGAAAGCGATTATCTTCCTCATAATTACGAACATAACTGTGTGGTATATACAGGGACCCACGATAACAATACCATTCTGGGCTGGCTGGATGAGATGGCTCCCGAGGACAGACTTCTGGCAGAGAGGTATCTGAATAACCGGTACACCAGGAAAGAAGATATGCCCTGGGATTTTATCCGTCTGGCTATGGCTTCTGTGGCAGATCTGGCTGTCACACCTATACAGGAATTTCTCTGCCTGGGAGGAGAGGCAAGGATCAACCGGCCTTCCACACTGGGCACTAACTGGAAGTGGAGACTTCTAAAAGGACAGATCACGCACGAAGTTACAGGAAAAATGTATGACATGACAAAGCTCTACGGCAGGCTGTAAGCCGGAGCTTTCAGCAGACAGGAAAGACTCCCCGGGGAGTCGCAAAAAGGCGGGATGTAAAATGGCAGGAATGACCATTAAAGATATTGCAAAAAAATGCGGAGTAGGGGTGAGCACTGTCTCCAGAGCCATGAATAATCACCCGGATATTAATCAGGAAACCAAGGACAAGATCCTGCGGGTGATCGCAGAGTCCAACTATATTCCCAACAACAGCGCCAGGAACCTGAAACGGTCAGAGGCCAAAGCGATTGCCGTACTGGTAAAAGGCCTGGGAAATACTTTTTTCGGAGAGCTGGTAAGCGGCCTGGAGAGAGAATGTGAGAAAAAAGGATACAGTTGTATCCTCCAGCATGTGGAGGAACAGGACAATGAACTGGATGTGGCTCTGTATGTGGCAAAGGAGAAAAAGCCCAGGGGAATGATCTTTCTGGGAGGGAATTTCTCCCATCCAAAAGAAAAAATAGAGCAGTTAGGGATTCCCTGTGTCCTCAGTACCATCTGTACATATGGAGATCAGGAACAGAGCTTCGGAACGGTATCTGTAGATGACTTTCAGGAGAGCCGGAAGATGACCGAATATCTCCTGGGACTGGGTCATGAGAAGATTGCTCTTCTTACAGCCCCCAGAGAAGATGAAAGTATCGGAAAGCTGAGGCTTATGGGATATCAGAAAGCTCTTTCTGATAGAGGGATTCCTTTCAGAGAGGAGCTGGTGGCATACATGGATGCCAGTGAAGACCGGTATTCATTTGCCACAGGTTACCGGCTGGCAAAGAAACTTCTGGAAAAAGGAGAAAGTTTTACTGCCTTATATGCCACTTCAGATACTCTGGCAATAGGGGCCTGCAGGGCTCTGAAAGAATCAGGGATAGATATTCCCGGGGACTGCTCCGTGGCAGGATTTGATGGTATGGATATGGGAGCTTATTATATTCCAAGCATTACCACCATCCGTCAGCCGGTAGAACAGATCGCAAAGGCTTCTGCTGGACTGCTTTTCAATATGATCAAGGGAAAAGAAAAGCCCGGGAAGCTGATCTATGAAGGCCAGCTTTTGATAAGAGAATCCACAGCAAAAAGAAAGAACATGTAACCCCTAATAGAAATGCGGTTTTGAAACCGCAGGAAAATTTTCAGGAGGAAAATATCATGGAAGAAAGATTACAGACACTGTTAAATGAAAAATTCGGAAAAAATCTGGATACCTGCAGCCAGGAAGAACTTTTCCAGGTTCTGATGATCCTGACAAAGGAAGAGACACAGAAACTTCCCCAGAATCAGGGAAATAAGAAACTCTATTATATTTCTGCAGAATTCCTTATCGGAAAACTGCTGTCCAATAATCTGATCAACCTGGGACTGTATGAGGAAGTGGAAAAGGTCCTGGAAAAACACGGACAGAAACTGTGCGAGATCGAAGAACTGGAGCTGGAGCCTTCCCTTGGAAACGGAGGTCTAGGCCGTCTGGCAGCCTGCTTCCTGGATTCTATCGCTACACTGGGACTTCCGGGAGACGGTATCGGACTGAACTATCACTTCGGCCTGTTCCGGCAGATGTTCGAAGACCATAAGCAGAAAGAAGTAAAGAATCCCTGGATTAGCCAGGAAAGCTGGCTGATGCGTCAGCCTGAAACCTTCCAGGTGCCGTTTAAAGATTTTACACTGAAATCTGTTTTATATGACATTGACGTTCCCGGCTACGAGTCCGGCTGCAACCGCCTTCATCTTTTTGATGTAGACACCATTGATGAAAGCCTTGTACCGGAGGACAGCATTGACTTTGACAAAAAGAAGATCCAGAAAAACCTTACCCTGTTCCTTTACCCGGATGACTCGGATGATGATGGACGGAAGCTACGTATCTACCAGCAGTATTTTATGGTAAGCTGCGGCGCCCAGCTGATCCTGAAAGAGTGTGAGGATAAAGGCTATGATCTCCATAAACTGAATGAGCATGTGGTGATCCAGATCAACGACACCCACCCATCTATGGTCATCCCGGAACTGATCCGTCTTCTTACTGGAAAAGGATTTACCATGGATGAGGCTGTAAAAGTTGTGAGCAAGACCTGCGCTTATACAAACCACACCATCCTGGCAGAAGCTCTGGAAAAATGGCCCATGGACTATCTGGAAGAAGTGGTTCCTCATCTTCTCCCTATTATCAAAGAACTGGATGAGAGAGTGAGAGAGAAATATACCGATGAGTCTGTATATATCATTGATGAAGACGAGAGAGTCCACATGGCTCACATGGATATCCACTACGGATTCTCTGTGAACGGCGTGGCTGCCCTTCACACAGAGATTCTGAAGAATACAGAGCTGAACAACTTCTATAAGATCTATCCGGAGAAGTTCAACAATAAGACCAATGGCATTACTTTCCGCCGGTGGCTCCTTCACTGCAACAGGGAACTGTCTGCCTATATTGAGTCCCTCATCGGACCGGGATTCAAGAAGAATGCAGATGAGCTGGAAAAGCTGCTGGCATATAAGGATGACGAAAAAGTACTGGAGAAACTGGCTCAGATCAAAGTGGAGAAAAAACTGGAGTTTAAGAAGTTCATGAAAGAAACCCAGGATATGGAACTGGATGAAAATTCTATCTTTGATGTTCAGGTAAAACGTCTCCATGAGTACAAACGTCAGCAGATGAACGCTCTGTATGCAATTTATAAATACCTGGATATTAAGGCCGGAAATAAACCGAAAACGCCTATTACCATGATTTTCGGCGCTAAGGCTGCGCCGGCTTATGTGATCGCAAAGGATATCATCCACCTGATCCTCTGCCTCCACGACCTGATCGAGAATGATCCGGAGGTGAAACCATATTTCCGTGTGCTGATGATCGAGAATTACAATGTCTCTAAAGCTGCCAAGGTAATTCCAGCAGCAGATATTTCCGAGCAGATTTCTCTGGCTTCCAAAGAGGCTTCCGGAACAGGAAATATGAAGTTCATGCTCAACGGCGCCCTGACTCTGGGAACAGAGGATGGAGCCAACGTAGAGATCCGTGACCTGGTTGGGGATGAAAACATCTATATCTTCGGAAAACGCCCTCAGGAAGTGATCGACCTGTACGCAGAAGAAGCTTACTGTTCAAAAGATATTTATAAGAAAGATAAACTGATCCACAAGCTGGTAGATTTTATCATTGGAGATGAGCTGCTGGCTATCGGAGATAAGGAAAGTCTTACAAGGCTTCACAAAGAGCTGGTAGGCAAAGACTGGTTCATGACCCTTCTGGATACCAGGGAGTATATTGAGACCAAAGAAAAGATCTACGCAGACTATGAAGACCAGAAAGCATGGCAGAAGAAAGCTCTGGTCAATATTGCGAAAGCCGGATTCTTTTCCTCAGACAGAACCATTAAACAGTACAACGAGGATATCTGGCATTTACAGTAAGATGAAAGGTCATTAAAAATTAAAGAAAACCTGAGAAAAGCTGTCGCATCTTGAGAGATTTGCGGCAGCTTTTCCAGTGGGAAGAGAAGAATAATATTTCGTGAAAATAGCAATTTACTGTAAAAATAGGAAATGCTATAATCAAATCCAAGTTAAAAACTTTTGCAGATGTAGAACACCAATGGAGAAGGCTTCGTTGTTTGTGGTAAGCAGGCGTGCTGGTGCGTACCTTCAGAAAGAAAAGGAGTTGAGCAATTGTAATGCCGGAAAATCAAAATGTGGAATGGAAAGCTAAATGGAAAGATGAATATCTGGGGTGGATTTGTGGTTTTGCCAATGCGCAGGGAGGAAAGATTTATATTGGCTGTGATGATCATGGAAAAGTTATTGGCTTACTAAATGCACATAAGCTGTTGGAAGACATTCCTAATAAAATCAGAGATACAATGGGAATCATTGTAGGCGTTAATCTGCATGTGGATGAAGGTAAAGAGTATATTGAAATTGATGTACCTTCTTACCCCATTGGTATTTCCTGCAAAGGTGTGTATTACTATCGTAGCGGCAGTACACGCCAGATACTGTCCGGACCCGCACTGGAAGCATTTCTGATGAGAAAACGAGGCGTTACATGGGATAATCTTCCATTTCCAGCATTTTCTATGGAGAATGTAGACGATACAGTTGTTGAACACTTTAAACAATGGGCAGCAAGAAAAGGACGGATAGATCAGGATGTGCTGGAAGAACCTAAAGAGGTTCTTTTGGAAAAGCTACATCTGAAGAATGGTTCTTATCTGACCAATGCAGCTATGTTGCTTTTCAGCCAAGATCCGGAAAAATGGACACTGGAAAATTTGATGAAAAAGCATGCTTCAAGTCCATACAATCCTAATATTGCGCATGTGTTTTATCTGGCAGGCTTTATTGAAAGCTGGGGCCGGGGAATTGAAAAAATGTGTTCTGCTTGTGAAAAAGATGGGGTGCCTCAACCGGAATACACGATTTATCCCGGAGATATTATGATCAAATTTACTGCTCCGGAGGACAGAATTGTTGATCCTACCGCCAGAAAAGTGACTGAAAAGGTGACTGAAAAAGTGACTGAAAAAGAACAGGAACTTTTAGGGCTATTGCTGGAAGATCCGGGCTATACAATGCCCCAATTGGCTGATAAATTGAAGATTAGCAGAAAAACTGTAGCTACCCGATTGAAAAGCTTAAAAGAAAAAGGCGTTGTTAAACGTATAGGTTCGGACAGAAAAGGCTACTGGAAAATATTGCAGTAATATTAAGCCTCCCCGGTGAGCTGTTAAAGTATGATGTGGTATCAGCTTTCAGCCACTGGGGAGGCATTTTTAATGTCCAAAGAAATTACCAGCTATCTTCGGTATAGAAAGATGCTTTTTTGTGTTAAAGTGTAAAAAGACATAAAATGACAGGACGGAGAAAATGAAGAAAAGAAAGAAACTTAAGAGAATTTTCCTTGTGGTTTTAGTGGTGCTGTTCCTTCTGTACATAGGTCTTGCCAATATCCTGGTAAGTGCGGCCCTGGTGCCTTCTTTTATGGAACGGCTGGAGGCATTTTCCAGGATCACTCAGGAAAGTGTGGATGCCCTGGTACATACAGATGATATACAGCAGCAGTATGAGAAATCCTGGGAGGATACTCAGGAGTGGGCCCGGAACGCCCACGGACAGAAGCTGACAAAGAAGACAGAAGACGGTTATAAGCTGGTTGCACAGGAAGTCTACGCAGAAGAAGACAGCCATAAGTGGGTTCTTCTCCTTCATGGCTATACAGGCTGGAAGGAGGCTATGTACCCCTTTGCCATGTGGTATAATCAGAGAGGATACCATGTGATCGCTCCGGATATGCGGTGTCAGGGAGAGAGTGAGGGAGATTTTATCGGAATGGGCTTGACAGACAGTGAGGACAATATGCTGTGGATCAACTATATTCTGGACCAGGATCCGGAGGCGGAGATTGTCATCCACGGACAGTCTATGGGCGCTGCCTGCGCTCTGATGATGACCGGAAGAGACGATCTTCCGGAAAATGTAAAGGCAGTGGTTTCAGACTGCGCATATACAGACGCCTACACCATGTTCCAGGAGAAGATTGTCCAGTGGTTCCATCTTCCTGCTTTTCCCATTCTGGATACGGCGAATCTTATGCTCCAGCTCAGAGGAGGCTATGATCTGAAAGATGCCTCTGCTTTAGAAGCAGTGAAAAAAAGCAGTACCCCTACACTTTTTATACATGGGGATCAGGACGAAATGATCTCTGTGGAGATGTCCGAAAAACTTTACCAGGCGGCGGCCTGTCCCAAAGAACTGCTCATTGTGGAAGGGGCGGGGCATGCTCAATGCCAGGACAAGGATCCGGAGGGGTATTATGGGGCGGTGGAAAACCTGCTGGAAAAATACCTATAAAAATTAAACTGAATAAGAATAAAAAGACAGCATCTGCTTCTTACAGGGAAGAATGGGGCAGGAAAAACTTCGGCGATATCCGGAATTAATGAAATTTTGTGAATAAAAGCCTCCCAAAACCCCCGGCTGATGTAAAAATTTTGCCTACATCAGCCGGGGATTTTCCTGGGGCTATTCTACAATAATCTCAGCCTTCACCTTCAGTTCTTCTTCCCTGTGAACAATTCCCATTGCAGGCACAGAGAAATCCGGCATGCCGTCTTTATTCCAGTAAATTTTTCCCACAGAAGCATTCCGGCCTGCGTCATAAAGAGGCTGGTAGTCCTCTTCCACAAGATACCGCTCTTCCTGTCTTCCGTGATAAATGATCAGATCTTCGGAATCATCGTCAGATTTGGTAAAGCTGTTGTGGCCAAGGCCGTACTGGCCGGTTTCTTTACTGCTCTGGAATACCGGATAAGGCAGCTTTGTCCAGGAAGAGGCGCTTAACAGATCTGCGTCCTCATCTGCGTATAAAAGTCCTACACAGTACATGGCGTCCGTACCGCTGGCAGAGAAGGTGATAAATATTTTCCTGCCATGTTTGATCACGCCTGGGCCTTCATCGACAGGAAAGCCGTGGAGTTCCCAGTTGTATTCCGGATGAGTCAGCCGGACAGCGGGAGTGCACAGAGTCCAGGGATTGGAAAGCTGAGCAATGAAAATATCAGAAATATTGTTGGTCTTCTGCGCCCAGAGGATATAGTCTTTTCCTTTGTGATTGAAATAAGTATGATCCAGAGAGAAATCCGTAAAGGCAATATCTCCTGCTACAGTGGATACAAGAGGGCCCTTCTCCTCCCATTTTCCGGCCAGGGGATCCTGATCTTTGCACTCGAGGCAGTGGGGACGGATCCTCCAGGGAGATTCATCGGAAATGGTAGTGGTATAGTAAACATACCAGTTTCCACGGATATAGTGGATTTCCGGAGCCCAGATATGGGGGCTCATAGTTCCGTTGTTGATTGGCTTTCTTTCATATATGACTTTCTCTTCGTAAGCGTTGGAACCGTCTGCAAGTCCTTCTAAAGTGTCCGCCCGCCGGAGAACAATATAGAGGTATTGATATTTTCCCTCCAGGTTGTGATCCATGTCTGTATAGGAGGCAGTGAAATAATATTTTCCATCTGTATGCTTGTAGATATAAGGATCTGCACGATGGTAGATCAGAGGTTTTTTAAATAATGTCTGATGAAGCTTTCCTTCAACTGTATATGTACCCGGATTTTGCAGCATATCTTCCGGTATCGTATCCCATTCTACAGAAAGCTTTTCGGTTCCCCCATTAGAATATTCCACTGAAATTTTTAGGGGAAGGGCAGGCGGCTTCCCGACTTCTGTCTTAAGTGAAACAGCTTCTGTTTTCGTCAGGAGGACAGGCTCCGGTTTTCCATATACGGGAAACAGATCTTCCAAAAGAGAGACGGGAATTTCCAGGCGGTTTTCCTGATCCGGAAAGCCTGAAATGCCTTTTTCTTTTTTGAAATCCCAGTCTGCGCCGGTATAGCCGGATCCGGTAAAGGAACAAAAATCTTTCGTCTCTGTAAAATACATATGGTAAGGATCTTTGGCATCTCCGGCAGTGATGAGATAGCTCCCGTTTTTCAGCTGATAAACCGAAGGACTTGTAAGCTGCTTAGAGCCATAGTCCGGAAACCAGATTCCGTTATTCCCGTTTAGAGCATACCAGTTTTTGCCGTTGTAGCTGTATTCCAGATGAAGACTGTCGGATTCCGGATTGTCCCAGTTCTTGGTATAGGGGCGCAGAAATGCCCGGGTTTGCCCTTTTTTGCATAGGATATCCTCCTGAGGGAGGGTATGCATTTTGTTCATGTTGTCTCCTTTCAGCGATATATGGAAAATAAGAGTTCCTTTATCCTAGCATGAAAGAAAGAGGTTGACAAGTGCATACAAGTCGGGGTTTAATATAGACAAGTAATATTTACAGGCTTCACAAATCAATAGAAAGGAAACGGAAGAGAAGAATGGCCACAATTAAAGAAATTGCAAAAAAATGCGGCGTATCGGTTGCCACAGTTTCCAATATACTGAATGGGAAGCCGGGAGCCAGTGAAGCCACCAGAGAGCTGGTGCTGAAAACAGCGGAAAAGATGGAATACATGCCCAGCTATGTTGCTAAGAGCCTGAAGACCAGAAATACCAGAAACATCGGAGTTATTGCGGAAGATATGACCATTTTCAGTATTCCGGATATTATTGACGGGATTACAGAATACTGCGAGAAAGTGGACTACAAGATATTTCTGACAAATTTGAGACTGTTTAAGAAATACAATGACAGGTACTATCATCGGGATGACTACTATAATATGGTAAAACAGGAGATCAAGAAGTTTGTGGCGATGCAGACGGAAGGGATCATTTATGTGACTGCCCATGAAAGGGTGATGCACTGCATACCGGAAAACCTGTCGATTCCTGCAGTGATGGCTTACGGCTACACAGAGAGCAGAAAGATCCCGTCTATTGTGGTAGACGATCAGAAGGGCGCCTATGAACTGATCGGATATCTGATAGAAAAAGGGCACAGGAAGATCGGTGTGATCAGCGGAAAACCAGACAGTATCCATGCGCAGGACAGACTTTTGGGGTATCAGAAGGCATTGAGGGATAATCAGCTTATCTACGATCCCGAGCTGGTATGTTATGGCGACTGGACAAGAGAGTCCGGTTATCAGTGGGTGGAAAAACTGCTGAAGCAGAATGTGACAGCAGTCTTCTGTATGAATGACCTGATGGCCGGAGGTGTATATGACCGGGCAGATGAGCTGGGAATAAAAATTCCTCAGGAACTTTCCGTGGTAGGATACGACAACCGGGAACTTTCCAGTTATTATAAACCTCCCCTTACGACTGTAGAGCTTCCTCTTCATGACATTGGTTACCGGGCAGCAGAGGTGATGATGGAGCTTTTAACGGGGAAAATAAAGACAGGAACCAGAGAACTGGTCTACCAGGTTCCCTGTAATCAGCTGATCCGCCAGTCCGTGGGAATGGACAGAGCCTGAAAAATACGATGGTACAAGTTGAAAAATATGGTACAAGTAAGAAAAAAGAGCCCGAAAATCTCTTCTTTGCAAAGAGAGCCAAGGGGCTCTTTTTTTGATGTTTTGCACAAATAAAAGTACAAGAAATCAAGGAAACGAGAAGAAATCAAAGGGAAAAATTTGTGCAATTTATATATACTTAAACGATTTAAATTATCAATAAGTTGTGTAAAAAAATAAAAAGTTAAAAAACAAGAGAAAAACATAGAAAAAACGAGATAAAATGAGATGCAGAAATATATACGTACATATATGCGTTTTATTTATGGGGGGGGGGTATGGTATAAATAAGAAAACCGAGGGAAACTTGCACAAAACAACGGATTATTAAGGTGGAAAGTGCTACATATTACAAAAATAAAAGGAACAGATATATGGAAAAATAAGTAAAAATGGAGCATTTTCGATTAAACGATTAATTGAAAAAACAGACAAGTTGGCGGTTTTGAACACAGTTGAAGGAGCGCAGTGAAGGATGGGAAAAGACAGGCTTGCAGATATTTCTCTGAAAAACATAGCCATTACCGATGGATTCTGGAATAAATACAGAAACCTGGTGAAAGATGTGATCATTCCCTACCAGTGGGATACGCTGAATGATAATGTGCCGGACGCAGAGCCAAGCCATTGCATTGAAAATTTCCGTATCGCCGCAGGGGAGAAAAACGGAGAATTTTACGGGGCAGTATTCCAGGATACAGATGTAGCTAAATGGCTGGAAGCAGTAGCATATGTGCTGGACTCCCAGGGACGAGACGAAGAACTGGAAAAGCTTGCAGATGAGACCATTGACCTGATCGGAAAGGCCCAGGGATCTGACGGCTATCTGAATACATATTTTACCATCAAAGAGCCGGAAAGACGATGGACAAACCTGAGAGAAGGCCATGAACTTTATACCGCAGGACATATGATCGAGGCTGCAGTAGCTTACTATCAGGCTACAGGGAAAAGAAAGTTCCTGGATATTGTGATGAGATTTGCAGATCTGATCAGCGAGAGATTCGGCCCGGAAGACGGTAAATGCCATGGGTATCCGGGACATCCGGAGATTGAACTGGCCCTGGTAAAGCTTTACCGGGTGACAGGAAAGAAGAACTATCTGGAAACTGCCAAATTTTTTGTGGATGCCAGAGGCGTGGGGGAAAATTATTTCTTCCAGGAAGAAAAAGGTGAGAGATATCAGCAGATATTTCCTGAGTTTACCGGATATGAACCGGAGTACTCCCAATCCCACAAGCCCGTCAGAGAACAGAAAACTGCAGAAGGACATGCGGTAAGAGCTGTGTACCTTTACAGTGCTATGGCAGACCTGGCTTATGAATACCAGGATGAATCTCTTCTGAAGGCCTGCGAAACCCTCTGGAAAAACATGGTTACAAAGAGGATGTATATAACAGGAGGCATTGGTTCCTCAGGACTGTTAGAGAGATTTACTGCAGACTATGATCTTCCCAATGACAGAAACTATGCAGAGTCCTGTGCATCTATCGGGCTTGCAATGTTCGGCAAACGGATGGGACAGATCACCAGAGATGCAAAATATGCAGATATCGTAGAGAAAGCTCTGTACAATACTGTTCTGGCAGGAATTGCCATGGATGGAAAAGGTTTCTTTTACGTGAATCCATTGGAAGTGTGGCCGGATAACTGTCTGAAACGTACCTCTATGGAACATGTGAAACCAGTACGCCAGAAATGGTTCGGAGTGGCTTGCTGTCCTCCGAATATTGCAAGGACACTGGCTTCTCTGGGACAGTATATATATGGAGAAGACGAAGAATCCATTTTTATAAACCTGTATGTTTCCAATGAAGCAGAGACCCAGATAAATGGAGTTCCCTGTAAACTGACCATAGACAGTGATTTTCTGAAAAACGGAAACGTAAAGATTTATGTAAAATCCCAACAAGATTCCGGCGGAAAACTGGCCTTGAGGATTCCAGGATATTCCCGGAGATTTCTGGTTTCCAGAAATGGAAATGAAATCAGCAGCCCCAGAATAGAGAAAGGGTATTTGATCCTTGAGGATATGAAGGCAGAGGAAATAATTACGGTTTCCTGCAACATGGAAGCGAGATTTATTCACGCCAACCCAGAAGTAAGGGCTGATGAAGGCAGAGTGGCCATTATAAGAGGGCCTCTGGTATATTGCCTGGAAGAGGCAGACAACGGGAGAAACCTTTCCTCTTTATATATAGATACAAAAGCAGAGCTGACCGAAGCCTACGAAGATGAACTCTTAGGCGGGGTGGTAACAGTAACCGCTAAAGGCAAGCGGATTTCCAATGAAGGCTGGAATGAGGATGAATTATATAAAGAACAGGAAATCCAGCTGGAAGATGTGGTGTTAAAAGCAGTCCCCTATTGCAACTGGGGAAACAGAGAGACGGGAGAGATGGCCGTCTGGATCAAAGAACTTTTTTAAACCGTATCATACAGAAGCGGAGACTTCTGATTTGATAAAAAAATAATTTAAAGGAGGGCACTATCTATGAAAAAGAAAGTGTTAGCTGCATTATTATGTGCGGCAATGACAGGAACCATGTTGGCAGGCTGCGGTGGCGGCGGATCCAGTGATGATTCCGGCAGCGGTTCTACAGAGGAAGCTGCTGAGGGGGAAGAAGGAGAAGCAGAACCCGAAGACGTAACAACAGTAGGACCGGACTCCGGTACAAAGATGGAAATGTGGTCCTTTGTAAGTCAGCACAATGACTTCTATGCAAAGATGCTGGAAAAATGGAACGAGCAGAATCCTGACAGACAGATTCAGATCACATTTACAACATATCCTTTTGCTGATATGCACAACAAACTGATGATGTCCCTGCAGACAGGAGAAGGTGCACCGGATTTATGTGATATTGAGAGAGGTCAGTTCCCTAACTTCCTTCAGGGTGAAGTTCAGCTGTATGCTTTGAATGATGCACTGGCTCCATACACAGCGGATCTTGTACAGTCCCGTCTGGACATCTACAGCAAAGACGGAAATTACTACGGAGCTCCTACACACGTTGGTGCTACTGTAATGTATTACAACGACGAGCTTCTTTCCCAGTATGGTATCGACTACAGAAATATCAAGACATGGGATGATTATACCGCAGCAGCTGAACAGCTGAAAGAAGCTACAAACGGCGAAGTGAAGATGACTGAGATCGATACAGGCGGTACAGACTGGATGTGGCTGTCTATGGCTGAGCATGGCGAAGACCAGGTAGACGAAGATGGAAAAGCTGTTGTCACAGACGGTATGGCAGAAATGCTGAAATTACAGAAAGAATGGCTGGACAACGACCTTGCCATGATCTGTCCGGCAGGCCAGGTAGATACAGAAGAAGGAAAACAGGCTATTATGGATCAGCAGTTTGCTTCCTTCCCGAAAGCTTTATGGTACATGAGCCGTTTCGTATCTGATATGCCAGATGAAACCGGAAAATGGGCCATCGCTCCCTGCCCTGTATTTGAAGAGGGACAGCCTCGTTCTGTAGGTATCGGCGGAACTGGTACAGTTGTTACACAGCAGTCTGAAGATCCTGAACTGGCAGCAGATTTCATCGCATATGCAAAATGCTCTTATGACGGCTGCTTAGGTATCTGGCAGGATTTAGGATTTGATGTCTGCAACACATCTATCTGGAAAGATACAGCTGTTACACAGGATGCATCAAATCAGTACATTGCATACTTCAGAACAAACCCATTTGATGTATTAAATGAAATCGAAGATGAGATCGGCGCTATTACTGTTAATGAGAATACCTTTATTTTAAGTGATTATTTAAATGTAACTACATTTAACAGTATCTTTGAAGATGGAATGGATGTTGACGAAGCTCTTCAGGAATGCCAGGATATGGTTGACATTGACCAGGGCTAACTTGAAGTGAAGAAGTGTCTTCAGTGATTTGAACGAAATTGCCTGGGGATAAAAACCTGGGCAATTTCTTTATAGAAGGAGTGTGAGATCGTGAAGTTAAAGAAATTTTTATTCTCTCAGAAAGCGGCCCCTTATGTGTTCGTACTCCCGTTTATACTCAGTTTCTGCATTTTTTGGGTCTACCCGTTGTTCAGTACGGTGAAAATGAGTTTCCAGTCTATCCTGCCAGGGCAGATTGAATGGATCGGCCTGGAAAATTATACGAAGCTTTTGAGAGATACGGCCTTTCATATGGCAATTAAGAACAGTTTTACATATATGATACTTTCATTAGTTCTTTTGATCCCTTTCCCGATGCTGTTTGCAGTACTTATGGACAGCAATCTGGTAAAAGCAAAGGGTGTATGGAAAGCGGTTCTGTATATGCCTGCCCTTACCTCAGTGGTTATTTCAGGTACCTTGTTCCGTCTGATGTTTGCAGAAATGCCTACAGGACAGATGAACCAGATCCTCCAGTTTTTTGGTAGTGACGCAATTCCATGGCTGAAAAACGGGACCACGGCTATGTTTGCGCTGATTCTGCTTTGCTGCTGGAGATGGACAGGCGTTAATATGCTGTATTTTATGTCAGGGCTGAAAGGTATTGATGCGTCCCTCTATGAAGCGGCAGATATTGACGGCGCCAACAGCTGGAAAAAATTCTGGTATGTGACCATACCTCTTTTAAAGCCTACAACAATTTATGTGCTGACGATCAGCGTATATGCCGGATTGGCAATGTTCCTGGAATCCTATATGTTATGGGGAGGAAATACATCGCCGAAGAATATCGGTCTTACCATTGTAGGATATCTGTATAAACGTGGTATTGAGAGAAACCAGATGGGCTATGCATCGGCTGTCGGTCTTGTGCTTCTTGCTATCGCATTACTGATCAATGTAGTACAGCTGGTACTGAACGGTACATTTAAGAAGGAGGAGAGTTGATATGGCAAATACAGCATCTTCCAAAGAAAAAGAAAAAATGGGAATGACAGCGAAAAACAGGATCCTTTCCGTGATCGCAACAGGATTTTTTGTAGTCTTATGTGCGTTGGTTGTTTTCCCGGTATTTGCGGGCTTGCTGGCATCCTTCCGCCCGGGTTCTGAACTGATCCGCCGGGGATTGTCTCTGAATCTGGACTTCTCCACGATGTCTCTGGATAACTATATTTACCTGTTTTCCGGAAATGCAGACTCCAGAAAATACTTTATGTGGTATAAAAACAGTCTTGTGCTGACAATCCTTACAGTTGTGCTTACATTGGCGATCTGCTACTTTGTGGCATATGGAATCTCCATGTATAAGTTCAAACTTCAGAACGTGATCCTTTTCCTGGTTATCGCAACTATGATGGTTCCTTTTGAAATCCTTATGCTGCCATTATATCAGGAAATGATGGACTTAAACCTGATGAACACTACAGCCGGTGTAATCCTTCCCGGTCTGTGCGGTGCTTCTACCATATTCTTCTTCCGGCAGTATATGATAGGTCTGCCCAAAGACCTGCTGGATGCAGGGCGGATCGATGGTTGTACAGAATACGGTATTTGTGTAAAAATCATTCTCCCTATCACAAAACCGGCATTTGCTTCTATGGCTATTCTGTCTACGATGGGTTCCTGGAACAACCTGCTCTGGCCGATGATGGTATATCGTGATGCAGATAAGTTTACATTGCCGATCGGTTTGAATACTTTGCTGACACCTTACGGCAATAACTATGACGTGCTGATCGCCGGATCCATGTTTGGTATCATTCCTATCCTGGTAGTATTCCTTTGCTTCCAGAGATACTTTATTGATGGTATGGTAACTGGAGCGGTAAAAGGCTGAAAAACAAATATGGGGACTGCTGTGCATAATGTGCATTGTGTACGGCGGTCCCTGTTTTTATGGAGGGCTATATGAAAAAAATAAAGATTTTTATGCTTGTGGGGGCTGCCATTTTGTGCCTGGCAGGATGCGGAGGAAATGATGAGCTTTCTTTAGAAGAAATTGAAGAAAAGAAAGGAAGTTTTTCTGCCGGAGCATCTGTCCACGATCCATCTGTATTCAAAGAAAACGGAACCTATTATATTTTCGGGTCTCATATGGAAGCAGCCAAGTCAGAAAACCTGAGAGAGTGGAAATCTTTTGCTTCAGGAGTATCCCAAAACAATGAACTTTTTGACAATCTTTTTGATGAGCCAAGGAAAGCTTTTGAATTTGTAGGGAAGAATGAAGAAGGAGGCTATTCGGTTTGGGCGCCGGATGTGATATACAATGAAAAAATGGGCAAATACATGATGTATTTTTGCACCACGTCTACCTATAAAAGATCCTCTATATGTTTCGCTACGGCTGACAATCCGGAAGGACCCTATACTTTCCAGGATACGATACTGCATTCTGGGTTCAGAACAGCAGATACAAAGAATAAACAGCAGATTTTCGGCGATGAAAATTTTGATATGCGTAAGTATATGATGTCAGGAGATTATAATAATCTGCAGTGGCCCAACGCTCTGGATCCTTCTGTTTTCTACGATGAAGACGGAAGAATGTGGATGGTATATGGCTCCTGGTCCGGAGGAATCTTTATACTGGAACTTGACCAGGAAACGGGATATCCCATTTTCCCGGAAGAAGATGAAGAGAATGAGGTGGACAGCTATTACGGAAAGCACCTCATAGGCGGAATGCATTTATCCTGTGAAGGCCCATACATTTTGTATGATGAAACCAGCGGATATTATTACTTGTTTGTATCATATGGAAGTCTGACAGCTGACGGAGGATACCAGATCAGATTATACCGTTCGGAAAAACCAGATGGCCCCTATGTGGATTACAGCGGGGAGACGTTCTCCTTAGGAGTGGAAGATCACAGCCAGTACGGGCTTAAAATGATGGGAAATTATACTTTCCCAAGCCTTCCATATTCCTATATGGCACCGGGACATAATTCTGCTTTTGTTGATGATGACGGAAAACTCTATATCGTATACCACCAGAGGTTCAGCGATATGGGAGAAATGCATGAGCCAAGAGTTCATCAGATATTCAGAAACAAAGACGGATGGCTTGTTGCGGCTCCTTTCGCCACCCAGGGTGAAGAGCTTCGGGAAGAAGGAAACAGCAGCAAAGAGATTGCAGGAACATACTATTATGTTAACCACGGGACGGATATCTCGGCGGAAGTACATGAGGCAGAGGAGATCCAGCTTACAGCTGGAGGAAAGATAAAGGATTCTTCTGGTAAGAATATCGGAGAGTTTGTCACGGAAGAAAATTCTCCATATATTACCCTTTCCACAGACGAGGGAGAATATGAAGGAGTGCTGGTGGATATGGAAGACGAAGCGGGAAATCCGGTTCTGTGCTTCACTGCGGCAGGAGAAAATAATCAGTCTGTCTGGGGAGTAAAATACTTAAAAGAATAGAGGATAGAACGGCGGCTGGACTCCTGAGAAGGGGTCCGGCTGCCAGAATATGAAAGATCAGACCGATGATACAGGAATGTAGGAGATAAGCACTTGAATGTCCTGGTTGTAGTTCCCAAAGCCTTTGCCGAATAAGGTGAGGCCTCCTGTGTGAACTGCATTGTCAGACACCATAAACTTAAATTTCAGAGGGCTTTTGTGATCCAGAGAGAACTGATCAATGGTTACATCAGAAATCTTCAGGCCGTCTATAAAGGTGCCGTTTTTATTGACGATCAGAGTCTTCAGAAGCCCGTACTGATTCCAGAAGGGAAGCCACCAGCTGGGCGTAAAAAGGCCGTGAACATCTCCGAAATCTCCAGGACTGGTCCAGGTGCCGATGGGAATTTCATTGAGGAAAAAAGCAATGTCTGAGGGCCAGTCATTGTTGGTTCCGGGAGCTTCTGAGGCTATTTCCACAGAGAGGATGAGCTGCTCTACCTGACAGTGGGGCGGGAGAAAGTTTGGGATAAGATATTCTACATATCCCTTGGAGAACCAGAGGATTCCAGCATGGGTCCGCTGGGGATGGGCAAAATATCTGGGGTCGTCCACTTCTCCGATGAGGCTTTTCCGGGAAGCGATGCCGCAGGTGGGAGACACCTGATAATCGGTGTACTGGCCCACGGGAATATCCACAGAGTAAAGATTTTTGTTTTCTTCCGGAATCTGAGGCATAACATCAATGAGGATCCTGTCTGTGTGGACCCGGCAGAGCTTTTGGTTGCCGTGGCCTTCATGTTCGGAGAGGACGCTGACCAGTCCACATTCTTCCAGCTTTTTTATATGGCTGGTAAGAGCTCCGTTGGTGATCCCCAGACTTCCGGCGATCTCATTCATATTCATTTCGCCCTTTTCCAGCAGCAGCTTAATGATCTGGATGCGGAGATCAGATCCCAGGGCTTTATAAAGGTCTATACCATCTTCAATTTTTTTAATATGCAGCATAGGCGGACTCCTTTGTTACGGTGTGTTATAGATAGAATAAGAGTTAAACTTTGGTATTATTATAAGTGAAAATTCGGACTTAGGCAACAAAAGTATTTTACTTAGAACTAAATATGGATAAAAATTTTACAAAACCTCTGTTGACACACAGGCATTATCTCAATATAATATAGACAAAAGTAAAATAATTAAGAAAAATATAAAAATATATAAGGAGGAAACACACATGAGCAGAAGAGCAAAAATGGTTCTGGATAAAGAGTTCCAGATCTCCAAAATTGACGAGAGAATCTATGGCTCCTTTATCGAACATCTGGGAAGGGCCGTATATGAGGGTATCTATCAGCCGGGACATCCTGCAGCAGATGCCGACGGATTCCGTCAGGATGTAGTACAGCTGGTTAAAGAGCTGAATGTGCCCATCATCCGTTATCCGGGAGGAAACTTTGTATCCAATTTCTACTGGGAAGATTCTGTTGGACCAGTGGAAGAGAGACCTCACAGACTGGAGCTGGCCTGGAGAAGCCTGGAGAAAAATGAGATCGGTTTAAATGAATTTTCTAAATGGGCAAAACAGGTAAATTCTCAGGTAATGATGGCTGTAAACCTGGGAACCAGAGGAATCTCCGATGCCTGCAACCTGCTGGAATACTGCAACCACCCATCAGGAACAAAATACAGCGACCTGCGTATTAAACACGGTGTAAAAGACCCTCACAACATTAAAGTATGGTGTCTGGGAAATGAGATGGACGGTCCATGGCAGATCGGCCATAAGACTATGGAAGAGTACGGACGTCTGGCAGAGGAAACTGCAAAGGCTATGCGTCTCATCGATCCTACGATCGAACTTGTTTCCTGCGGAAGCTCCAACAGAGATATGCCTACTTTCCCGGATTGGGAAGCAGTTACACTGTCTCATACCTATGATTATGTAGATTACATTTCCATGCATCAGTACTATGGAAACAGAGACGACGACAGCAACGACTACCTGGCTCAGTCTGATGATATGGACGACTTTATCCGTACCATTATCGCAACCTGCGATTATGTAAAAGCGAAAAAACGCAGCAAAAAGACTATGAACTTAAGTTTTGACGAGTGGAATGTATGGTTCCATTCTAATGCTGCTGACGATGACATCACAGAGAATCATCCATGGCAGGTAGCTCCGCCCATGCTGGAAGATATCTATAACTTTGAGGATGCGCTTCTGGTAGGACTTATGCTGATCACTCTGTTGAAACATGCAGACCGTGTAAAGATGGCCTGCCTGGCACAGCTGGTAAATGTTATTGCTCCTATTATGACGGATGCTGCAGGGGGCGCATGGAAGCAGACTATCTTCTATCCGTTTATGCATGCTTCCAAATACGGAAGAGGTATTGCTCTTCAGCCGGTAGTTTCCGGAACAAAGCATGCTACAGCAAAACATGATGAGATCACAGACGTAGAATCTATCGCTGTATACAACGAAGAAAAAGATGAAGTGACCATCTTTGCTGTAAACCGTAATCTGGAGGAAGATGTAGAGCTGACAACAGATGTGAGAAGCTTTGAAGGATACAGAGTATTAGAACACATTGTTATGGAGAACGAAGACCTGAAGGCAGTGAACAGCCTGACTGAGCAGAAGGTTTACCCTGTAAATGCTGACGACAGAACAAAACTGGATGGCGGTATTGCCACAAGCGTTCTGAAGAAAGCTTCCTGGAACGTGATTCGTCTGGGAAAATAAGTAGATAGACAGAAATACGGAATATTATATGGGCAGTCATTTTGGATTGTCTTATGAAAGAGGAGAAAATATATGACAAAATTTGTGATCAATCCAAATGTAAAGAAAAGCAAGATCCACAAGGAAATCTACGGACATTTTTCCGAGCACCTGGGAAGATGTATCTATGAGGGAATGTATGTAGGAGAAGACTCTCCGATCCCTAATGTAAACGGTATGCGTACTGACGTAGTGGAAGCTTTAAAGGAAATGAAGATCCCTGTACTTCGCTGGCCGGGAGGCTGCTTCGCTGATGAGTACCACTGGAAAGACGGAGTAGGCCCAAAAGAAAACAGAAAGAAGATCATCAATACCCACTGGGGCGGTGTTGTAGAAGACAACAGCTTTGGTACCCATGAGTTCTTTGAACTGTGCCGTCAGTTGGGATGCGAGGCCTATGTAAATGGAAACGTAGGCAGCGGAACTGTACAGGAAATGTCAGAATGGGTAGAATATATGACCTTTGACGGAGTATCCCCCATGGCAGACTGGAGAAAAGAAAACGGTCATGAAGACTCCTGGGATGTGGCTTTCTTTGGGGTAGGCAATGAGAACTGGGGATGCGGTGGAAACATGACGCCGGAATTTTATGCCAACGAGTACCGGAGATACCAGACTTATGTGAGAGACTATAAGGCAGATAAGAAAATCTACAAGATTGCCTGCGGCCCAAACGTAGATGATTATGAGTGGACAGAAGGAGTTATGTCGACCTGCTTCCGCCATAGCCAGCCTTTCCAGCATGGATTTATGGATGGTCTTTCTCTTCATTATTATACCCATCCAGAAGGCTGGGAGATCAAGGGAAGCGCTACAGACTTTGATGATAAGGTATGGTATAAGACCCTGAGCAAGACTCTCTATATGGAAGAGCTGATCCGCCGTCATGGAGCCATCATGGACAAGTATGATCCCAAAAAAGAAATCGGCCTGATCGTTGACGAGTGGGGAACCTGGTTCACCGTAGAGCCGGGAACCAATCCAGGATTCCTTTATCAGCAGAACACTATGAGAGACGCTCTGGTGGCTGGTATTAACCTGAATATCTTTAACAAACACAGCGACCGTGTACGGATGGCCAATATCGCTCAGATCGTCAATGTACTTCAGTCTGTAATCCTTACAGAAGGAGAAAAGATGATCAAGACTCCTACCTATCATGTATTTAATATGTACAAATACCATCAGGACGCTATGCTGGTGGACAGCCATATAGATACAGAGACTATAGGTGTGGAAGAAGAATATCAGGTGCCAAATCTTACCGAGTCTGTTTCTGTAGACGAAAATGGCGTTCTGCATATTACAGTTACCAACCTTTCTCTTACAGAGGACTATGAGATTGATACTACGATTCTGGAAAAGAATATTTCTGAAGTAAAGGGTGAGATCCTTACAGAAGAAATGCATGCCATGAATACCTTTGAGGAACCGGAAACTGTCCGTACAAAAGAATTTACAGACGTGAAGATCACAGATAAAGGCCTGGCCTTTACCATTCCGGCCTGCAGTGTCCTGCATTTATCTGTAAAGTAAAAAAGATAAGAAAGGAAGTATAAGATGAGAGTAACAAATCCGATCATGGAGATCGATATGCCGGATATTGATATTATACGTGTAAATGATATGTACTATATGGTGTCTACAACTATGTTTGTGACACCGGGAGCGCCTGTTTTAAGATCCGGGGATTTGGTACACTGGGAAATTACTTCTTATATCTTTAACGTCATCGAAGATAATCCCGGTTATAGGCTGGAAGAGGGAAAAAATGCCTATGGGCAGGGACAGTGGGCCACCAGCCTGAAATACTATGAAGGTAAATTCTACGCCTGTTTTGCATGTAATGATCTGCAGAAAACATATATATACAGCACAGATGATATAGAAAAAACAGGCTGGGAACGTATAACCCTAGATGGTATTTATCATGATATGTCCTTTGTCTTTGAGGACGGACATATTTATCTGGTTTACGGCAATGGGGAAATAAGAATTGTGGAACTGGAGAGTGATCTGTCGGGAATAAAGCGCGGAGGCGTACAGCGTCTTTTGTTTTCTACCCCAAAAGAGGGGATAGGATTGAGATGTGAAGGCTGCCGCTGGATTGCAAAGGATAATTTCCATTATTTTTTCTTTATTGACTGGCCGACTGTCGGCAGGAAGAGGAGACGGGTGATCTGTTATCGTTCTGCCGAGCTTTTAGGGGATTATGAGTGTAAAGTGCTGGTTGATGATGATATGGGATTCTTCAACAATGGAATCGCTCAGGGAACTCTTATTGATACAAAAGAGGGAGAGTGGTATGCCATGCTGTTCCAGGATCATGGAGCAGTAGGAAGGATTCCATATCTGATGCCTGTTACATGGGAGGAGAACTGGCCGGTGCTGGCGCCGGGAGGAAAGATCCCCCGAAGTTTTGAAACGTTTTTTGAAGAGTATAAGGCAGAACCCCTTATTATCAGCGATAGCTTTTCCTATGAGAAAGATTGTTTAAAGCCTCAGTGGGAATGGAACCATAATCCTGTACCCGGCGGCTGGTCCCTCACGAAAAGAACCGGATACCTGAGACTGTTTTCCAAAGTTCCGGCAGCAAATCTTATGGAAGCTCGTGGAACACTGACTCAAAAAACAGAGAGTCCATATTCTTCTTTTACGATAGAAATAGACGCTTCAGGTATGAAGCCTCAGGAGTTTGCCGGCCTTACGGCGTTTCAGGGAACTTATGGGTCTGTGGGAATAAGAGCACAGGAGAAAGGCGCTTTTGCGGTAGAAGTAGTCAAGGGAAAACTGGGGCAGGGAGAAACGGTAGAAATTTCTGTTCCTATAAAGTCCGGTCAGTGTTTTATTAGAATTGATTTCGATTATTGCGAACTTAAGGATAGGGCAGCTTTCTACTGGTCGTATGATGGAGAAAACTGGGAGACGATCGGAACACAGCTTCAGATGAAATATACTCTGGATTTATTTATCGGCTACAGAATCGGTATCTTTTGCTATGGGAATAAGACGGGAGGATACGCAGATTTCAGAAATTTTATTTTTCAAAATAAGATATCCGGGAAGGGGGCGCTTTCCGACAGCGCTTCAGGTGTGAAATAGACCATGGATCAGCCCAAAAGATTTTGTAAAAAATGTCTTCTGGAAGACATCGCAGAAGAAGACTTTCTGAGGAACATGAGACAGTATATCCAGGGCTTGGATGAGGAGATAAAAACAGAAAGCCAGGAGTATCAAAGACGCCTGGCTTTTTGCAAAGAATGCGATAATCTTATAAATGGGATGTGCCGTATATGTGGCTGTTTTGTGGAGTACCGGGCAGCGGTGGAGAAAAATCACTGTCCGGGAACAGAAAAAAAGTGGTGAAGTATAAATATGTATAAACCAGAAAATTTATTGTATACAGGAGAAACAGATATGGGAGCATATCCTAAATTTACCATGTCCTTTAGTATTGGCTCATCGAATAAAGAGCGGATTGAGGCTTTTGAATTGTATCAAAGAGCTTTTAAAGCAAAAAAAATATTGGAAAGTACACCGCCGGATAACGATGATATTCATATTATGATGGAAATTTATGGACAAGAGATTTTGATCGGCCCAGGAAAAAGTATGGGTACTGGATTTCAGGGAGTTCTATGCTGTGAGGTCCGTTATGATAAGAAAGAAGATTTTTGGGAAGCTTACAATGAAATAGGCAAAGAAGCCCAAAGTTATCATACGGAAGGTCCATATCCTTGGGCAGCAATACTGGGACTTGTAGTTGATAAATTCGGGATAGGATGGGCTTTATACTATAACGAATAAATTTATTTCATCTGGAAAAGAACCGTGCGGAGATGAAAAGAATGAGCAAAGAATAACCTCGTTGTAGAAAAAACTTGACAAAGACCTGCTTCTATGATACGCTTGTGTAGCGACACTGGAAGTAGGTCTTTTTTTTGTGCCTAAATTTACAGTGAAAACTGAAGTTTATAATAAGGAAAAGATCTTTGTCGCAGTAGCAAGATGTTGCGTAGACGGCAGTAACGTGAGCTGCCGGCGATAAAAGACACATGGAGGTGGAGAAGTCGTGCGCGTAAAGATCACATTGGCATGTACGGAATGCAAACAGCGTAACTACAACATGACAAAGGAAAAAAAGAATCATCCAGAACGTTTGGAGACAAAGAAGTACTGTAAATTCTGCAGAACTCATACATTGCACAAAGAAACCAAGTAATCAGGTTTAAGAGGGTGAAATATATGAAGGCAGAAAAGAAGCAGAAATCTTCAAAAGCCAGCCAATGGATACAGGGACTTCAGGCTGAATTTAAGAAGATCGTCTGGCCTGATAAGCCGACACTGGTTAAGCAGACCATTGCAGTTGTATGTATCACTGCAGTTTTAGGTGTCATCATTGCTGTTATCGACAGCGGAGTACTGCAGCTGCTGAACCTGATAATTAAGTAAGGACAAGGTGAGTAAAATGTCAGAAGCAAATTGGTATGTTGTTCACACCTATTCCGGGTATGAGAACAAGGTAAAAGCCAACATTGACAAGACAATTGAAAACAGACACCTGGAGGACCAGATCTTAGAAGTTCGTGTACCCATGGAAGACGTAGTGGAACTGAAGAACGGCGAGAAAAAGCAAGTTCAGAGAAAGATGTTCCCGGGATACGTTCTGATCCATATGGTGATGAACGATGACACCTGGTATGTCGTAAGAAATACCAGAGGCGTCACAGGCTTTGTTGGTCCGGGTTCCAAGGCAGTTCCCCTTACCGAGCAGGAGATCGATGCTCTGGGCATCGCTACTGTAAGAGATGTGGAAGTAGACTTTGGAGTGGGCGACAGTGTTGTTGTCACAGGAGGCGTGTGGAAGGATACTGTGGGTGTTGTTCAGAGTATCAATGAAGCAAAGCAGATCGTGACGATCAATGTTGAGCTGTTCGGCCGCGAAACGCCGGTAGAGATAAGTTTCGCAGAAGTTAAGAGTCTTTCATAAGACAAAAAAGCAACAGTGAGAAAGGGCCATAATGTCACATGGCTCGTGGGAGGGACATCCCCGCAATTACCACATTATAGGAGGTGCCGAAAATGGCAAAGAAAGTTACAGGTTATATTAAATTACAGATTCCTGCTGGAAAGGCTACACCAGCTCCACCAGTTGGTCCTGCATTAGGACAGCACGGTGTAAACATCGTACAGTTTACAAAGGAATTCAACGCAAGAACAGCAGACAAGGGTGACCTGATCATCCCGGTTGTTATTACAGTATATGCGGACAGAAGCTTCAGCTTCATCACAAAAACTCCGCCGGCTGCAGTTTTATTAAAGAAAGCTTGCAACATTAAATCAGGTTCAGGCGTTCCAAATAAAAACAAAGTCGCTACAATTTCCAAAGCTAAGATCCAGGAAATCGCAGAGATGAAGATGCCAGACTTAAATGCAGCATCCTTAGAGGCAGCTATGAGCATGATCGCCGGTACTGCAAGAAGTATGGGTATTACTGTAGAAGAGTAATTTATCAACAAACGTGGGAGGGACATTCCCGCAATTACCACTAGGAGGTTATTTTATATGAAACGCGGAAAGAAATACACAGAAGCTGCGAAAGCAGTAAATCGTGGAAATTTATATGACCCGGAAGAGGCCATTTCTTTAGTAAAGAAAACAGCTGTAGCAAAATTCGACGAGACCATCGAAGCTCATATCAGAACAGGCTGTGACGGACGTCACGCAGAGCAGCAGATCCGTGGTGCCGTTGTACTTCCTCACGGAACAGGTAAGACTGTACGTGTACTGGTATTCGCTAAGAATGCTAAGGCAGATGAGGCACAGGCAGCAGGCGCTGACTACGTAGGAGCAGAAGAACTGATCCCGAAGATCCAGAACGAAGGATGGCTGGATTTTGACGTAGTAGTTGCAACTCCGGATATGATGGGTGTTGTTGGTCGTTTGGGACGTGTTCTCGGACCTAAAGGCTTAATGCCAAACCCCAAAGCCGGTACAGTAACCATGGACGTGACAAAAGCCGTTCAGGATATCAAAGCTGGTAAGATTGAGTATCGTCTTGACAAAACAAACATCATTCACGTGCCAATCGGAAAAGCTTCTTTCACAGAGGAGCAGTTAGCGGACAACTTCCAGACGCTTATGGGAGCTATCATCAAGGCTAGACCAAGCGCATTAAAGGGTGTGTTCTTAAAGAGCGTATCCCTGGCTTCCACTATGGGACCAAGCGTAAAGGTTAACCCGGTTAAGTTAGCTCAGTAATAGATAAGAATAATAAAAGAAAAGCTCAGGCATTACGCCTGGGCTTTTCTTTCGTCTTCACTAAATTTAATAGATGAGATGACAGGGTATTTTAATTCCGCTCAGCGGTCCTATTGCTGCTGCCCGTAAACAGACCAATCAGGATAAATGCCATAGCTGAAGGAATAATCGGGAACAGACCGGAAGGGATAATATTCCCCAGAGGGAATGTCACACCGGGAATCCAACTGATCAGTACAGTCAATACGCCCACAACGGAAGCTGCGATAGCACTTTTGGCATCTGCTTTCTTCCAGACAATGCCTCCCACGAAGGGAACGAAACAGGCTGCTGCAAGGAAAGAGTAAACAGAATTTAACAGTCCCAGGATGCTGCCGGAGGAAAGGGCCAGAATTGTAGAGGAACCCATGAACAGGATGTTGATTACCAGAGTAATTTTCTTTAACTGTTTTTCTGAAGGGTTCTTGTGCAGAGCGCCCTGCCAGATATCTCTAGTCAAAACTGTAGACATAGTGATTAGCCCGCAGTCAATGGTTGACATAACTGCAGCAAGTACAGCAGCGATGATCAAGGCACAGACAATGGCAGGAAGTTCATTTAAGATTACGTCAAAGAAAGCACTGTTTCCGCTGGCGTTGTATTTATATGCACCGAAGGATCCGATAAAAGCCGGCATCAAGGCAAGAGGTATCATAATAATGCAGGAAAGATAACAGGCAATCTTGGAAGTTCCGGCACTCTTGGCGGAGTTAATACGCTGATATGTAGGTTGATCTGTTACCATACCGAACAGCAGGGGAAGCATCATAGCGGCGAATCCGGAAGCGGAAAGTCCGCTCATATCCAGAGAAGAACCTGCCAGCTCACCGGCCTGGATCGCAGTATTCATTTCGCCGATAGCACCTCTGCTGATAAGGACAATAGTAGTAGCTACAAGTCCTACAATAATTACGCCAGTCTGAACAACTGAGGTGGCAAAAGCGCCCCACAGTCCGGAAAGCTGAGAGTAGAGCAAGACTACCACAGCAATGGCAATAGCCCCTACTGTGCCCGGCAGTCCCAGAGCTTCAAACAGAGCTTTGCCGGCCATGATCTGTCCTGCAATCAGTCCAATAGAGGAAATTGCAGTACTCAGGTCATAGATGGTGCCTGGAACTTCACTGTGATAACGCTGCCGTGTATAGTCTGCCATAGACATATAACCATTGTTATATATAAAATCGTTCAGGAAAAGTGCCACAAGGATAAGAGACAGGGCACAGGCAATGCCGTAAGCAGAACCGGCAAGGCCGGATGCGGCACCTTCTGCCGCACCGCCTACCACGAAGCCGTTTCCGATCTGCCCGCCGATGGCGCCGCCCATCAGGAGGAGAACGCCTCCTGTACGTCCCATACTTAAGTAGCCCTCAAAGTTGCTGGCCTTACTTCTTCCCATCCAGCCGATGAAAACCATAGCTGCAAAATAAATTACCAGTACAACTACGATTGTGGGAATGATTGCTTGATTCATAAAAGAGTTCTCCTTTCCGCCATGTATCTACAAAAACATGGTCTGTTTAAAATTTCAGCATAGAAAAAAGTTTGATTGAATTATACTATGCTAAAGTAAGAAAGTAATTTCATAATTTTGATTTATTATTATAAAAAATTAATATATTGTGTGATATTGAGTAATTTGATAGAATATTACTAATACAGCAGTGAAAGGGGAGAAAAATGGTCTTATGGAAAGGGATAAAAGGGATTTTCCTCATTATGCAGACCTGGACTATTGGAAGGACTATATTACTATGCATAATGTGCTGGCCTGTGAATTATCCTACAGTTTGATTTATAATAATATCCGTCCGGAAAAAATAGAAGAAGCTCTTGCCACAGTAGGTCTTACCCGTCTTCCCAATCGTTTTTTGCTGATCCAGGTGGACGATTATTACAATTACAGCAGCAAGATGCAGATCACTCAGGAATTTTACCAGAAGACTGTACTCATTAATTTACTGCGGGAATGTATGGGAAAACTTGAACTAAAAGGGTTTATGGCAAATCTTGTGGGTATTGATAAGATCATATGCTTTTTATGTTGCGAGGAAGAAGAAAAAAAGGATATACATGCTTATCTGTCCGGGATTACGGAACGGTTCAAGGAAGAAATACGCAGCCATAGCGACTACACAGTTTCTATCTGTATCAGTCGCCGCTGCAGCCGTATATGGCAGTATTCCCAGATGCAGCCAAAGATGGATCAGGCCCTGAATAAAAGTTATTTTTCCGGAAAAGAGTTCAGCATTTTTCTGGAAGATGTAGAAGTGCCCTTGCCGGAAAAAGAGATGGATCTTGGAGGGTTTTATCCGGAATTTATGGCGGCTTTTTCAAGGGGAAACCGTCAGCGGACGGAGATTTTGCTGCAGTCTATGATGCAGGCTCTTTTGGAGGGACAGGTAAATCCTGATCTGGCAAAAATGGAACTGATCCGCCTGCTGCAACAGATTTCCGATTATGGTATCCGCTGCGGGATCGCCGAAAAGCGGATGAAAGAATACAGCAATACTATA
Source organism: uncultured Bacillota bacterium (assembly GCA_949291945.1). GTDB lineage: Bacteria > Bacillota > Clostridia > Lachnospirales > Lachnospiraceae > Blautia. Next base: position 103,294 of record CASEXH010000007.1, read on the forward strand.
ATGGCACAAGTACTTTCCTGCGGATTTATAGCAGATGCCAGAAAATATTTTATGGACTTTTTTGGCGGATTTACGAAAATGCTGGAAGAGACAAACGCAGGGACAGAATACCTTTTTCGTATTCCGGTAAGCGAGTATATAGAAATACATTATATGGAAAATATTCGGTTGGAGAATCTGGCAAAACTGGTTGGCCTCAGCGAGGGGCACTTTACCAGGGTATTTAAAGAGGAATTTGGCATGACTTTTGTACAGTATCTCACAAACTGCCGGATCAGCCACAGCAAAGAATTGCTGATCGGCACGGACATGCCTACAGAACAGATCGCCTACAAGGTGGGAATGAACAGTTACAGCTATTTTTGCACCTGCTTTAAGCGTTTCTGTGGCATGTCTCCCGGAGAATTCAGAAGCAAAAATAAGGATGGAGCATCATTATTTTAAAAAGAGATATCAAGATACAGAATAACATTTCAGCTACCAAACTGCTAATATGGATATAAAAGCATAGGAAAAAGAACGTAAAAAGTGATTTTAAATAAAATATTTGACAACAAGGAGGTTATTATGCCAAGATATCCACATTTGTTTCAGCCAATCCATGTAAGAAATATATATATTAAAAACCGCATTGAGTCTGCACCAATGTCACCCAGCGGCGATGTGCCCTTTTATACCAGAGAAGCATATGAAATGTATAATTCTATTGCTAAGGGCGGCGCCGGAATCGTTACTCTGGGTGAGGCAGGCGTCCACAGTCTGACAGATCACGCTCATCCTACGATGCCGCATCTGGATGATGAAACTCTTTTGCCATCTCTGATACAGACAGTGGATACGGTACATAGGTGGGGAGCTCTGGCATCCATCGAGCTGACCCATTCCGGCTGCCGGGCAAAAGGAGCGTTTCTGGCAGAAGGGGGATATGTGATCGGTCCCAGCCCTATGGAGGCAAACCTGTATGGAGACAAGGTTATTGAAATGGACGAAAATATGATGGATATGATCGCAGACGCCTATGCTCAGGCTGCATATATGGCAGAATTTGCCGGATGTGACATGGTAAATATCCATGGAGGCCACGGATGGCTGATCAGCCAGTTTCTGTCAGATCTGAACAACCACAGGACGGATAAGTACGGCGGGTCTATTGAAAACAAAGCCCGTTTCCCATTGATGATCGTAGATCGTATCCGTCAAAAATGTCCAAACCTGCTGCTGGAATTCAGACTCAGTGCAGATGAGGAAACAGAGGGGGGCATTACCATTGACGAAACTGTAGAGTTTGCAAAACTTCTGGATGGCAAGGTGGATATTATCCATGTATCCGCCGCTACTTTCCATGATACCAGCAGTTCCGCAAGAATGTTTCCTACGGTTTTCTATCCGAGAGGATGTAATGTGGAAAATGCGGCCAGGATCAAAGCTGTAGTCAAGAAGTCTCTGGTTTCTGTGGTAGGGGGTATTAACGATCCGGATTTCATGGAGAATGCCCTGGCAGAGGGAAAAGCAGATTTTGTTGTGGTAGGCCGTCAGTTTATCGCAGATCCCAGCTGGCCAAGAAAGGCAAAGGCTGGAAAGCCAGAGGAGATCACAAAATGTATTCGCTGTGAAACATGTATAAGCGCTGGATTTATTCCCCATGTGCCTTTTTCTTCAGGAGTACTCCGCTGCAGCGTAAATCCCACCTGGGGAAGAGAATACGAAAATACCCGTAAAGAAGAACCGGTGCCGTATGCCAAAAAGGTTCTGGTGGCAGGAGGCGGTCCAGGGGGAATGGAAGCAGCCATCACAGCTGCCCGGCGGGGACATCATGTGATCCTGTGTGAGAAGGACGACCATCTGGCAGGGAGCCTGGACTATGCAAAACAGATTTCTTTTAAAGCAGATATTGTAAAATTTCTGAGATCTATGGTAATCAATGTACAGAGAACTCCCAATCTGGAGCTTCGCCTGAACACGGAGGTTACTGATGAACTGATCGCAGAAGAAAAACCGGATACTCTGATTATTGCCTGCGGTGCAGAACCTGTGTCCCCTCCTATCCCGGGGCTGGATAAGGCCATAGTGCATCATGTGACAGATATCTATAAGAAACATATTTCTATTGGAAAGAAAGTGGTTATGATCGGAGGCGGTCTGGCAGGCTGTGAAGAAAGTCTGGAACTGGCATGGAAAGGCCACGACGTATCTGTGGTAGAGATGAAAGACGGCCTGGCAAAAGATGCTCCCTATATCCATTGGCGTCATTTGCTGGGAAAAATGGAAGGAGCCGTACATTCTTACTGCTCTGCAAAAGTGCAGTCTGTAGAAGATAATGGCGTAAAGATCACGGATAAAGACGGGCAGGAACGTTTTTTAGAGGCGGACACGGTTCTGTACGCTACCGGTATGAGAGGAACCCTTCCACAGTATGAAAAATGGAATGATCTTGCAGAAGAGGTGATCTTTGTAGGCGACTGCCGGAAGGCAGGCAAAATTCTGGAGGCAATGCGCACCGGATACTGCGCAGGATCCACGATCTGAAGAAGACGGAGGATCCCTCGCCTTTTCCGGCTCTGGTGCAGCTTGGGGTTATGGAACAGAAGGGAAAGAATAGTCGGAATTGAAATAGAAAAATATCCCTGTGTGAGTTCAGGCTGAATTTTTTCAGCATGACTGATACAGGGATATTTTGTCTTATCTAACATTCCTCAATGTTCTTCTGATCTCTGCTAAGCATAAACACCGAAGCAATGATCAAAATTCCTCCGATCACCTGTTTTGCGGAAGGTACTGTGTGATACAGCACCAGAGCTGCCAGAATAGTGACAACAGGCATGAAGTTCAGGAAGAGATTGGACAAGGTAACGCCAATCTGCTTTATAGCGTAGAGATTACCCTGTTCTGCCTCTGCGTTATTGCAGGAAGTCTGCTCCTGCATGTACTCATTACCAGACTTTTAAAGATCCGATATGAGTATGTGCTTCTGGGAATCGTGGGAGCTATCGCTGACGGCACCACTTCCTCCCTGGTAGCGTCAGGAGCAAGGTGGAAAAGCCTGGTAAGCGTGGGGATGCTCATGGGCGTTATCGGCGGCGTCTGTGGAAACTATGTGGGAATCGCAGTTGCGTATCTGATCCGTATGATCACGGAGGCATAAAATATGAAAACACAGTGGAATTTTTATCTTTCCGGTATTTTATATGGAAAGATTTATGAAGAACAAGAAACAAAGACCGTTTCTCTTTTAGACGTATATACAGGAAAATGGGGGCAGGAGAAGCCCTTTACTCAGGAAGAAAGTCTCTTTTTCCAGAAGCTGTGCAGCAGGGATCTGCGGGAGTTCTTTGAGGAAAAAAGTGAGTATGAAGAAAATATAAGAAAAGCTCCGGCGGGTTTTGTGACGGGTAAAGGGGAAGCGTTTACCTTCCGCAGGGGGGGAGAGCTATTTCCAGCGGCACCGGAAGTTCCCCAAGGACCTTTTCTTTGACAGGGAAGGAATCTATGCAGTGCTTATGAGCGCCCGAGATACAGTAGGAGTGCTGGTGAAAAAAGGCTGGGAGGAAAAGACGGTGCTGAGGGAGTGGAAAAAGGTATATCCCCGGCAGAATCCGGAATGTGATGAATTCCAGCCTGGCCCGGTATGGCCGGTGTCACAGCCCAAAACCTTTTATGTGACTACCAGAGACGGGGAAAGGCTGGCTACAGATGTGTACCTGCCCCTGGGAATCCAGGAAAAATGCCCTGCTGTCCTGGTAAGGACTCCCTATGGAAAGTCCAAGGGCACAGAGGTCTACTGGCGCTTTGTCCAAAGAGGCTATGCTGTGGTGATCCAGGACACCAGAGGACGGGAGGACAGTACAGGAGAATGGCTGCCCCAGCATTTTGAAGTGGAGGATGGAGATGACACTTTGAACTGGATTGCTGCTCAGCCCTGGAGCGACGGACAGGTGAGCATGACAGGAGGCTCCTACCTGGGCTATGTGCAGTGGGCGGCAGCAGCCAGCGGAAATCCTCATCTGAAAGCTATGCTGAGCAGTGTCTGCGCCGGCAGTGCTTTTGTGGACATTCCCAGGAGAGGCGGCTGCTTTAATTCGGGCATGCTGGCCTGGGGATTTGCCATGTCAGAGCGTCAGATGCGGCCAGAGCTTATGGCTCAGGAGAACTGGGACGAGATCCTGAAAATCCGTCCTCTGAAGGACATTCCCAAAATCGCTTTAGGCCATGAGGTGGACTTCCTCACAAAATGGCTGGAGCACAGGGATATGGACCAATTCTGGAAGAAGAATAACTGGAAGGCCCGGTATCAGGGCAATCCGGTGCCGGCTCTGATCCTTTCCGGCTGGTTTGATGACAACGGCATGGGAACCACAGAGGCTCTGGAGCTTGTGAAAACCTGGCCAAAGGGAACCTGGAAGGCAGTTCTGGGGCCGTGGAAGCACAGCGGCAATGCAGATTACGATATTCACAATATCTATATGGGTGAAGACGCCCTTCGATATGATGTGGATATGCTTTGCATGATGTGGCTGGAACACTTCTTAAAAGGTGCGGAAAATGGTATTGAGAAGACTCCGGCTGTGGAATATTACACTCTGGGAGAAGACTGCTGGAAAAGTGCTGAGAACTGGCCTCCCGAAAATACGGTATCAGAGAAGCTGTATCTGGCAGGGGGACAAGCTCCTGCAAAAGGAGACAGAGAGAGCTGCGGCAAGGGAAGGCTGACGGCTGCCTTTGGTGAGGAAAAGGGCGCAGAGGAATACACCTACGATCCGGAGAATCCTGCAGTACATCTGGTGGATATGTCGGAAAATGAACTGGAAGTACCGGAGGATTATACCAAGGAGGAAAAGCGGGAGGATATCCTTTCCTTTACTACAGAGAAACTGTCCAGCCCTGTGACCATAACCGGAGAACTGTCCGTGCTGCTTTATGTATCCTGCGACTGTCCGGACACAGATTTCTTCGTGAGGATCACCGATGTGGACGAGCAGGGAAGATCTGTGAAACTGGCGGATGGAGTCCTGGGAGCCAAATACAGAAATGGCTTTGAACATCCCCAGTATATGGAAGAGGGAAAAATTTATCCTATAAGAATCCGAACGACTAAAATTTCCAACACCTTCCGGGAAGGCCATAGGATTCGACTTACCGTAACATCCAGCGGAGAGAATTTTATCTTCCCTAACAGCAATACCGAAGAAGGGTTTGACAGTGATAAAGTTCAGAAAGCCAAAATCAAAATCCACTGGGGAGGGGATACTCTTTCCAGAATAGAATTTTTCAGGGAGAGACAGTGCGGAAACCAGGTTTTATAGCTGTTCCTGGGCAATTTTGATAAAGTCCTGGGCGTAGGAGGGAAGATAGGCGCCTTTTCTGCTGGCAATGGTGAGGGTGCTGAAGACGCCCTTCTCTCCCACGGAAAAACAGGTGGGAGGGGTGTCAAAGTGCATATTTTTAATATAAGTTTCCGGCACAAAACATAATCCCATACCTTCCATGCAAAGCCGGACGCTGGTTTCTGTATTTCTGGTGCGGACAGAGACTTGAGGTTTTATACCCCAGGTTTCAAAAAGCTCCAGAGCAAGCTGACCAGTGGTCTGATCAGGAAAATGAAGGATAAATTCTTCTTTTTCCAGAAGTCTCAGGTCCATCCAGAGATGCTTCATTTCAGATCTTTTCATACCCCGGCCCGCCATAGGGTGATCCGGAGGCATTACCAGGAGTATCTCTTCCCTAAGCAGTGTTTCATAAGAAAGTTTGGGGTGAGGCCTTGTCTCGTTGAAGATTCCAAAATCCAGTTCATCATTTAAAAGAAGCTTCTCCTGAATGGCATGGGCCTCCTCCATAAAATTTACCCGGACACCGGGATATTTTTTATGAAACACCTTCATAATAGAAGGTACCATACAGGAACTGCGCATCAGAGGAAAAGCGATATTCAATTCTCCATCCATACAGGCATTCATATCTTTGAGCTCCCGTTCCCAATCCTGATTCAGCGCCAGCACCTTTCTGGCGTATTCCAGATATCTGCGTCCCAGATAAGTCGGGACGTAGGTATTTCCGCTGCGGCTAAAAAGCTTGCCGCCCATTTCCCGTTCCAGCTTCTGCAGACATTTACTCAGAGTGGGCTGAGAGATATACAACTCTTCTGCGGCTTTTGTAAGATTCTGGTATCTGGCAATACTCAACGCATAATTCAATTCCTGAAAATTCATTTGGCCTTTCCCTCCTTTATTCCATTTCGGCATAATTTTTCTGAAAAATATGAATTGGACACATTTCTTTCTCCTATTTTACAATAGAAGAAGTTTAGGGTCAAAGGGGTTTTCCTGCTTTGTCCTGACAATATAAAGAAGAAGGAGTGTACTACTAATGAAAAAATGGCTTGAAAAACAATTTCAGCTGTCTTCCTACGGCACAAATGTAAAAACAGAGCTGCTGGCAGGACTTACTACTTTTGTAACTATGGCTTATGTACTGGCAACGGTTCCCAGTCTCCTGGGAAATGCAGGATTGGATCGGAACGTAATGTTCACGGCTATGATCCTTCTGATCATTCTTACTACCTGTGCTATGGCTTTTTATACCAACCGTCCTTTCGCTCTTGCTCCGGGACTTGGAAGTGTTGGTATTGTGGCTTCTATGATTTCTAATGAGGGTATCAGTGCGCCTGTAGCTGCCGGGGTCATATTCTGGAGCGGAGTTCTTTTTATCCTTATTTCTTTCCTGGGGCTGCGGGAAGCAGTGGTACGGACGATCCCGGTGAGCTTAAAGCAGGCTGTCAGTGCCGGCATAGGACTCTTTATTGCTCTTCTGGGAGCTAAGAACTGCGGACTGATTGTGGCAGATGCCGACAAGAACAACCTGGCTTTCGGGGATCTGGCTTCCCCATCTGTTATCGTGGCTGTTATCGGCTTTATCATTCTTCTGGTGATCCGGACGAGAAATGTTCCTGGAGGCATGATCCTTGCTATTCTAATTACCACAGTGATCGGAATTCCTTTCGGAGTTACAGAACTGCCTTCTTCGCCGTTTTCCCTTCCGGCAGGCATTGGCAGCCAATTTATGAATATTGATTTTATCGGGGCATTGGATTTTGCCTATATTCCGTTCCTTATTGCCTTATTTATACCAGACTTTTTTTCTACTTTCGGTACAGTGCTTGGCGTAGGAGCCAAAGCCGGATATCTGGATGAAGACGGCAATCTTCCGGGGATTGATAAGTGCTTTAAAGTAGATGCCATTGCTACCAGCTTCGGGGCGCTCTTTGGCATGCCCAGTATGACTACCTATCTGGAATCCTCTGCAGGTGTGGAAGCTGGAGGAAAAACGGGCCTTACAGTGATCTTTACCAGTATCTTTTTTGCACTGTCGCTTTTTCTTTCTCCTCTTGCTCTGATCATTCCCTCTGCGGCTACAGGCCCCATCCTTATCTTTATCGGCATTAATATGCTGAGCAGCATGAGCAAGATCCATTATGAAGATCTGACAGAAGCAGTTCCGGCCTTTATCTGCATTGCATTTACAATTTTCGCCAATAATATTGCAAATGGTATCTGTGCCGCAATTCCGGCCTACTTCATTATGAAGATCGCTGCCGGAAAGGTCAAAGAACTGTCTCCAGTGATGTATATCATGGTAGCAGTCTGTCTTCTGTATTTTTACACACTTATTTAGGAAAGGATCCTTATGAAAATGGAAAAGGTTTCTCTTCTCATTAAGAATGCCCAGGTGTTTAATACATACCTGAAAAAATTTGTCCCGGCAGATGTATCTGTCCTGCAGGGAAAGTTTTATTACATCGACCGGGAAAAATCCCAGGACTTCCAGGCAGAGGAAGTCCTGGATGCCCGGGGCATGTATATGATACCTGGATTTATTGACATACATATGCATATTGAAAGCTCGATGATGACTCCGGGACCATTTGGTAACTTCCTGGCAGGATGCGGCGTGACTACGATAGTTTCAGAACCCCATGAGATTGCTAATGTAAAGGGTATGCGGGGAATACTAGAGATGATTGCAGCTGCCGAAGATACTCCCATTGATATTTATTATGGGATACCCAGCAGTGTTCCATCCACCAGCCGGGAGCTGGAGACTACCGGCGGAGTGATCGACTTCCAGGCCATGAAGCATCTGCTGGAGGAAAAGGATGTGGTATGTGTAGGCGAGATTATGAACTACCGGCAGATTATAAAAGAAAATGAGCTGGAAATTACCCGTTTTCTGGACTACCTGCGCACAGAAAAGCCAGGTTATGTGATCGAGGGACATTGTCCCTCTCTAACAGGGCTGGATCTGGCGAAGTTTCTTTATCTGGGGATTAATGGGGATCATACAGAGCACACTTTGGAAGAGGTACGTCAGCGGATTGAAAACGGTATGTTCTTTGAACTTCAGGAGAAAATGCTCCGTGAGGAAATCATTGCTTATATTCGAGAGAATAATCTCTTTGAATATGTAAGTTTTGTTACAGACGATACAATGGCAGATACGCTTTATGAGACCGGCCACCTTAATGCGGTAGCGGAGAATGCAGTGAAAAAAGGCTTTCCTCTGGAGCAGGCAATTTATTGTGCTACCTATACGCCCAGCCGCCGTATGCATTTATATGACCGGGGCGCAATTGCTCCGGGGCTTATAGCAGATTTTCAACTGCTTCGGGATCCGGCCCATTTTCAGCCGGAGTACGTTTTTAAGAACGGAGCATTGATTTTTTTCGGAAGGAAAGGATCTGTCTCACGGACAGCCCATAGATTCCCTGAGGATTTTTATAATAGTGTGATCCTGCCGCCTTTGTCAGAGAAAAATTTTGAGATTCCGGCGCCGGTTGGGGCCACTTCTGTTATGGTTCGTGCCATGGAAGTATCAGGAGACCGGACCCAGACCAGGGAGAAGCTGATGCCTATGGCAGTAAAAAACGGGAAACTTGCCTGGCAGGGCAGCGGCTGTCTGCTGGCTATGGCGATAGAACGTCATGGAAAAAACGGAAATATCGGCTATGGATTTGTGACCGGGAACTGTATGAAACATGGGACAGTGGCAACTACCTACTGTCATGATCACCACAATCTTCTTGTTGCAGGGGATTCTCCGGAAGATATGCTTCTGGCGGTCTGCAGACTCCAGGAACTCCAGGGTGGTTTCCTTACAGTAGATAAAGGAAAAATCCTTGCAGAGCTGGCCCTCCCTGTGGCAGGTCTGCTCTCAGAAAAACCATTAAAAGAGACTGCGCAGAGCCTGAAGGCTGTACGGCAGAGTATGGAGAATCTGGGGTATGTCCATTATAATCCTATCATGTCTTTCGCAACCCTGGGACTTCCGGTAAGTCCGGCTTTAAAGCTGACAGATAAGGGCCTGATAGATGTAAAAAGAGGAAAAATAGTTCCTCTTATCCTATCATAAAGACAGGCTGTCCGAACTCAGGAGGCTTATACGCCATGAGAAGGACAGCCTTCTCATTAAAGCAGCCAGAGAAACAGCTTTTAAGTTGATAAAAATTCTGCAGTTAAGCGATTATAATTATCAGAATATTCTAAATTAAATATAAAATATATAATTTTTAACAAATTCAAAAAACTTGTTGACAAAGAGAAAACACTGTGGTATTCTAACATAGCTGTCGGCGAGAGCGGTGCTCTCAAGAACTTCAAAAATTCTTGAAAAAAGAAAATTTCAAG